>NZ_BAAAMW010000001.1:0-885070 GCF_039529475.1 Actinomadura chokoriensis
GACCCGGCACCGTGCACCAACCGTCGATCGCACCCTTCACCGACGGCACCGTCAGCGTCGCCGACTCCCCCTGACCCAGCATCGGCGTCGCCTCACCCGACGCCAACCGCAGGTCATGCCGCATCGCGTCCTTGTTCGTCACCTTCAGCACCAGACGCGTACCAGGCGCCGCCTCGATCGTCCCCGGACGAATCCGCATATTCGCCAACGTCACCTCCACCACCCGCGTCCCCGACGCCGCCACCGTCTGGGACGACGACGAATCGCCGTTCCCCACCGTCACCCCGGCGGCCAGGGCGGTCAGCAGAACACCAGCCGCCAGGCCCGCAATGACCGGAGAGGGGCGGTGAGACCGGAGAATCGTCGCGACCGCCAGCACGATGAACGCGGCCAGGGCGGCCAGGACGACGATCCATGCCGCGCGCGACGCCCGTTCCGGCACCGGGAGCACGAGCAGCGGCACCGCAGCGTTGATCAACGCCACCCGCACCACCCAGAAGCGTTCGATCAGCGCCGAGTTGGCCTTCAGGGCGGCCGGTCCCCCGCCCAGGACCACGGGCAGCAGGAACGTCAGCGCGCCCAGCAGCGTCTGCCCCACGAAACCGACCAGCACCAGCGGGAGCAGCCCCGAGAGGCTCTGCCGCGAAGCGTCCGCGATCAGCGTGATGGCGAACCATGTCGTCCCCGCCGCGAGCATCCAGGACGCGGCCGTATGCGGACGCCGCTGCCGCAGCACCCGGACGAACGGGACCAGCGCCAGCGCGGCGGCCCCCGCGTACACCAGCAGACCGCCGACCACGACCCACCGCAGCGAGGCGAGCAGGCCGCCCACCGCGACCGCGAGCCCCGGCACGGCGAAACGCAGCGACCAGCGGGCGATTCGTCCCGTCCCGTCCACCATCCGGGTGCGCAGGACGGTCGGCCACAGCGTGAACAGCGTGCCCAGCACCGCGAGCCCCACCCAGCCCAGGATGTTGACCTGCGCGTGCGCGGCGTGCAGCCGCTCGTGCCATTCGGACGGGATCCGCCCGGACGCCATCAGCCCGCCCAGCGCCCCGCCCGTGACCAGCGCCGCCCCCGCCCACAGGTACCAGGCCACGACGTGCGCGAACCGTCCGCCCAGGGCGCTCCGACCGCGCAGCGCGAGCACCGCGATGTGCGCCGCGACGACCCCCACGACGCCGGCCGCACCGCCGACCGCGAGCGCCGCGTATCCCTCGGACACCCCGCACAGCACCGCGACGATCCCGGCGTTCAGCACCGCCAGCCGGGTCACCGGCCACCAGTCGGGCGGGGCCTGGACGCGCAGGAGCGCCGACGCGAAGTGCTCCGTCCACGTCACGATCGCGTTGGTCACCGCGCCCAGCAGGAACAGGTGGATCAGCAGCCATTGCGGCATCGGCAGGTCATGCCGGACGAAGGCGGCTGCGACGGTCAGCGCGAGCCAGACCAGCACGACCCCGTTCGCGACGGCGTGCCACGCGGACCGCGAGCGGCGCGGGGCCGGCGGCGGGCCGCCGACCTTCGGACGCACACCGAGCGACGTCATGTCGGTTCCTTTCCGGCAGGGTCGTGCGCGGCCCCTCCGCCGCCCGGCTGCGGCGCGGCGTCCGCCTCCGGCGGCGATGCCGCGTCCCCGCCCGGCCCCGACGCGGCCGGGCCGGCGTTTCCGGCAGGCGCGGTCACGGGGTGTCCCACCGTGCGCGATGGGGCCCTTTTGACCAGGCGTGATGCGGCTGCGGCGCAGGCGCCGAAGAGGAGCAGGGAGACTTCGCCGAGCACTCCCCCGGTCGTCCGCGCCACCGCGACACCGGCGAGGTCGCCCGCGACCCGCAGCGCCAGCGACGCGTGCAGCAGGGCGAGCGGCACGTACAGGATCGGGTGGTACGGCAGCCGGACCCGCAGCACGGCGGGCAGGATCACCGGCGCGTGGCCGAACACCATCGAGATCACGAAGCCGAGGAACACCGCGTGCAGCGCGGCGTCGTAGAAGCCGGTCGCCGACGGGACTCCGGCGGCGAGCCAGATGCCCCCGGCGACGGCGAGCCAGGCGTATCCGGCGAGGAGGCAGGCGGCGGCGAAACGCGGCAGGCCGTTGCCGCGGACGGTGCGGCGCGCGACATCGTGGACGGCGAGCCAGCCCGCGAGCGCCACCATGCCGAGGCCCGCGAGGCGCCAGCCCGGTTCGGCCCACCGCACGGAGACGGCCGCGCCGGCGCCGAGGAGCGCGGCCGCGGCGACGAGCCCGTCGGACGCGCGGCGCCCCAGGAAGGCGACGCGGGCGAGTTCGAGGCGCTCGCCCGCGATCGTGAGGATGAGGAACGCGGCGAGCCACGGGACGATGTCGCCGACCGTCCGGCCGCCGATCCACAGCATGCCGCCGATGTACCAGGCGGCGGCGCCCGCCAGCTGGACGGCGAGGTCGCGTCCGGTCCGGCGGCCGAGGACCGTGATGTAGATCGCGACGAGCCAGCCGCCGGCGGCGGTGAGCAGCAGCCGTCCGGGGACGGCGAACCCGGCGGCGGTGACGAGGCCGCCGGCCGCGGCGAGCGCGGGGGACGCGTAGGCCCAGGGCCGGCCGAGGGCGACGGCGCGTTCGAGGGAGATCAGGGTGCCGAGGAAGCCGAGGGCCATCAGCGGGCCGTGCTGCTGCGCGAACGACGTGCGCGGCAGCGGGACGGGGAGGTCGAGGAGGCCGAGGGCGCCCCAGAGGGCGACGAGGAGGGTCAGCAGCGCGCCGGCGAGCAGCGGGAGCCGGCGCGCCGCCGGGCGGGGCACGGCCCGGGGTCGTTGGTCGCGTACCCCTGTGGCCTGATTCTCCATGGCCGCTATTATAAATACAAGTAGTGTTGTGAAAAACAGGCCGGCACTGAGGAGTGCTCATGACCACATCGACCGCCAGCCCGCAGCAGGAGACGGTGCGGGCCATTCTCGACCACCACGAGCGGCTCGGCCGGACGATGGCCGACCACGCGCTGACCATCGCCCGCGCGGCCGACCAGCTCACCGCCCCCTACGACCGGCGCGACAAGCTCGTCGCGTTCTGCACGGACGAGATCCTCCCGCACGCGGAGGCCGAGGAGGGGACGCTCTACAAGGCGGCCGAGGACCTGCCGGAGGCGCGGCTGCTGCTGCGCGCGATGCTGCGCGAGCACGTCGTCCTGCGCGAGAAGGTCGCCGAGCTGGCGGCGGCGCGGACGCCCTCGGAGGCGGTCGGCGCGGCGGCGGCGGTCAACGCCCTGTTCCAGTCGCACCTGCACAAGGAGAACGACCTGATCCTGCCCGCGCTGGTCGACGCGGGCGTCGACCTCGGCGCGCTGCTGGACGGCATGCACGAGATCCTCGGCGCGGGCGCGGCGGCGTCCCACGACGACGGCCACCAGTGCACCTGCGGCGGCCACGACGCGCACCCGGGCGTCCCGGGCGCGACCGCCGAAGTGGCGGACGGCGAGCTCGACGTGCGGGTGCTCGCCCACGGGCAGCGGCACCAGCAGATCTTCGCGACCTTCCAGGCGCTGTCGGCGGGGACGGCGTTCGTCCTGGTCAACGACCACGACCCGAAGCCGCTCTACTACCAGTTCGCCGCCCAGTTCCCCGGCGAGTTCAGCTGGGACTACGAGGAGGCGGGCCCGGAGGTCTGGAAGGTCCGCATCGGGCGTCCCTGAGCCCTCCGCGAGACACGCCTGACGGCCGCGGCGCGGTGGCCGTCAGGCGTTTCCGTCGTCCGGCCCGTCCTACTTCGGGTCGTAGGAGAGGTTCGGGGCCAGCCAGCGCTCGACCTCGGCGACGGGGAGGTCGCAGCGGACGGCGTAGTCCTCGACCTGGTCCTTGCCGATGCGGCCGACCGTGAAGTACCGCGACGCCGGGTGCGCGAAGATCAGGCCGCTGACGCTGGCGCCGGGCGACATCGCGTACGACTCGGTGAGCTTCATGCCGAGGCGGCCCGCGTCCAGCAGGTCGAACAGGGTCCGCTTGAGGCTGTGGTCGGGGCTCGCCGGGTAGCCGAGCGCCGGGCGGATGCCGCGGAACTTCTCGGCGTGCAGGTCGGCCAGGTCGGGCTCGGAGCCCGGCTCGAACCAGGCGCGCCGCGCCTCCAGGTGGACGTACTCGGCGAACGCCTCGGCGAGCCGGTCCGCGAGGGCCTTGACCATGATGGCCTTGTAGTCGTCGTTCTCCTCCTCGAACTTCGCGGCGAGGTCCTCGGCGCCGAGGATCGTCACGGCGAAGCCGCCGAGGTGGTCGCCGGACGGGGCGATGTAGTCGGCGAGGCACCGGTTCGGGCGGCCCTCCGGCTTGGACGTCTGCTGCCGCAGCATCGGGAAGCGCGGCCCGCCGTCCAGGAGGATGTCGTCGCCCTCGGAGTGCGCCGGCCAGAACCCGTAGGCGCCGGACGCCTCGAACGAGCCGTCCGCGATGATCTGGTCGAGCAGCTCGTTGCCCTCGTCGAACAGCTCGCGCGCGACGGGCTGGTCGAGGATCGCCGGGTACTTGCCCTTCAGCTCCCAGGCCAGGAAGAAGAACTGCCAGTCGATCATCGCGCGGATCGCGGCGAGGTCGGGCTGGACGATCCGGACGCCGGTGAAGTCGGGCGTCGGAAGGTCGGAGAAGTCGACCTGCTCCCGGTTCGCCCGGGCCTGCTCGTAGGTGAGCATCGGGCGGCGCTGCTTGTTCTCGTGCTGCTCGCGGAGGCGGGCCTGCTCCTCGCGGTTGGCGGCGTCCAGCGCGGCGGCGCGGTCCTCGTCGAGGAGGTCGGAGACGACGCCGACGACCCGGGAGGCGTCCAGGACGTGCACGGTCGTCGCGTCGTAGGCGGGCGCGATCTTCACGGCGGTGTGCTGCCGGGACGTGGTGGCGCCGCCGATCAGCAGCGGCAGCCGCATCCCGCGGCGCTCCATCTCGGCGGCGACGGAGACCATCTCGTCCAGCGACGGGGTGATCAGGCCGGACAGGCCGACGGCGTCGGCGTTCTCGGCGATCGCGGTGTCGAGGATCTTGGCGGCGGGGACCATGACGCCGAGGTCCACGACGTCGTAGTTGTTGCAGCCGAGGACGACGCCGACGATGTTCTTGCCGATGTCGTGCACGTCGCCCTTCACCGTGGCGAGGACGATCTTGCCCTGGCCGCGCTCCTGCATGATGCGGCCGGCGCGCAGCGCCTCCTCCTTCTCCTTCTCCATGAAGGGCTCCAGGTAGGCGACGGAGCGCTTCATCGCGCGGGCGCTCTTCACCACCTGCGGCAGGAACATCTTCCCGGATCCGAACAGGTCGCCGACGATCTTCATGCCGTCCATCAGCGGGCCCTCGATGACGTCGAGCGGACGGGCGGCCTTCTGCCGGGCCTCCTCGGTGTCCTCCTCGATGAAGTCGACGATCCCGTGGACGAGGGCGTGGGACAGGCGCTGCTCGACCGGCGCCTCCCGCCAGGACAGGTCGACCTCGCGGACGGTGCCCTTGCCCTTGACCGTCTCGGCGAACGACACGAGCCGGTCGGTGGCGTCGGGACGGCGGTCGAACAGGACGTCCTCGACCAGTTCGAGCAGGTCGGCGGGGATGTCCTCGTAGACGGCGAGCTGCCCGGCGTTCACGATGCCCATGTCGAGCCCGGCGCGGACGGCGTGGAACAGGAACGCCGAGTGCATCGCCTCGCGGACGACGTCGTTGCCGCGGAACGAGAACGACAGGTTGGAGATGCCGCCGCTGGTGCGGACGCCGGGGCAGCGCTCCTTGATCCGCGGCAGCGCGTCGATGAACGCCTTGGCGTACCCGTTGTGCTCCTCGATGCCGGTCGCGACGGCGAGGACGTTCGGGTCGAAGATGATGTCCTCGGCGGGGAACCCGGCCTTCTGCGTCAGCAGGTCGTAGGCGCGCCCGCAGATCTCGACCTTGCGGTCGGCGGTGTCGGCCTGGCCCGTCTCGTCGAACGCCATGACGACGACGCCGGCGCCGAAGTCGCGGATGCGGCGGGCCTGCTCCAGGAACGGCTCCTCGCCCTCCTTGAGGGAGATCGAGTTGACGACGCCCTTGCCCTGGACGGTCTTGAGCCCGGCCTCCAGCACGCTCCACCGGGAGCTGTCCACCATGATCGGGATGCGGGCCACCTCGGGCTCGGTCGCGATCAGGTTCAGGAAGGTCGTCATCTCCCGCTCGCTCTCGAGCAGGTCGGCGTCCATGTTGACGTCGAGCAGGTTCGCGCCGCCGCGGACCTGCTCCAGCGCCACGTCCACCGCGGCCTGGTGGTCGCCCGCCTCGATCAGCTTGCGGAACCGCTTGGAGCCGGTGACGTTCGTGCGCTCGCCGATCATGACGAAGCCGGTGTCGGCGCCGATCTCGAACGGCTCCAGGCCGCTGAACCGGCTGGCCCTCGCGGGCCGCGCGACCTCGCGCGGCGCCATCCCGCGCACCGCCTCGGCGATCTCGGCGATGTGCGCGGGGCCCGTCCCGCAGCAGCCGCCGACGAGGTTGACCATGCCGGACGCGGCGAAGTCGCGCAGCAGCGCGCCGGTCTCCTCCGGCGTCTGGTCGTAGCCGCCGAAGGCGTTCGGCAGGCCCGCGTTCGGATGCGAGGCGACGTAGGTGCCGGCGAGCCGGGCCAGATCCTCCACGTGGGGGCGCATCTCCGCGGCGCCGAGGGAGCAGTTCACCCCGACGACCAGCGGCTCGGCGTGCTCGATCGACCGCCAGAACGCCTCGACGGTCTGCCCGGACAGCGTCCGCCCGGACAGGTCGACGATCGTCACCGAGATCCACAGCGGCAGCTCGGGCGCGACCTCGCGGGCCGCGGCGATCGCGGCCTTGGCGTTCAGCGTGTCGAAGATCGTCTCGATCAGCAGCAGGTCGACGCCGCCCTCGGCGAGCCCGGCGATCTGCTGCGCGTAGGCGTCCTTGACCCGGTCGAACGTGACGGCGCGGTAGGCCGGGTCCTCGACCCGGGGCGACAGCGACAGCGTCACGTTGAGCGGCCCGACCGAGCCGGCGACGAACCGGCCCCCGTACTCGTCGGCCGCCTGCCGCGCGAGCCGCGCGCCCTGCACGTTCATCTCGTGGACGAGGCCCTCGAGGCCGTAGTCGGCCTGGCCGATGCTCGTCGCGGTGAACGTGTTGGTGGTGGTGATGTCGGCGCCGGCGTCGAGGTACTGCCGGTGGACGTCCAGGATCACGTCCGGCCGGGTCAGGTTCAGCAGGTCGGGGTCGCCGGTGACGTCCTTCGGGTGGTCGCCGCCGATGCGGTCGCCGCGGTAGTCCTCAGGGGTGAGCCCCGCGCCCTGGAGCATCGTGCCCCAGGCGCCGTCGAGCACCGCGATCCGCTCTTCCAGAAGCTCGCGCAGATTGGTGTGGGTCATTGTTTCCGAGCACCTCCCAGTTCATATGGGAGGCGCCCTTGCGGAAGTCGGTCTCTGGGGCCCGAGCGTGGCGGGCTCTCGCCCGTTGCAGCGCCTCTCGGACCCGTACCGAGGTTACCTTCCCGAGACCCGGTGTGTCAGTCGCGTCCCACATTGCGGGCAGGATGAAGTGATGCGCGTACGACCGATCTCGCCGTCGCTCGTGGTCACGGAGCTTTCCGAGCGGATCGCGGCGTCCGGGCGCGGTTCGTGGCTGCGGGTCGCCATCGACGGCGCGCCTCCCGCCGCCCCCTCGGACCTCGCCGACGCGCTCGTCTCGCCGCTGCGGGCTCTGGGACGGGACGTGGTCCGGGTTTCGGCGGACGATTTCCTGCGTCCGGCGTCGCTGCGCTACGAATTCGGACGGGACGACCCCGACCTTTATTACGACGAATGGCTCGATGTGAACGGGCTCGTGCGGGAGGTGCTAGGGCCGCTGGAACCGTCCGGGACGGGGAAGGTGCTGCCGAGCCTGTGGGACGCCGACCTCGACCGGGCCACGCGGGCGCGGTACGTGTCGCTGCAACCCGGCGGGATCTGCCTGCTCGACGGATCGCTGCTGCTCGGGCGGGGTCTCCCGTTCGAGCTGACCGTCCACCTGACCTTGTCGCGCGGCGCCCTGGCCCGCCGCATGCCGGATGACCGCTCCTGGACAATCCCCGCCTACGCGCGCTACGAGCGGGAGGCGGACCCGCTGCGCGCCGCCGACGTCGTCCTGAAGGTGGACGACCCCGGCCATCCTGCACTGGTCACCGACGCCTAGGGGCACCATTCCCGCTGGTAGGCGGGGTGGGTGGCGTAGGGAAGCGCGAGGAGGCGCAGGACCGACTCGCGGACGGCCTGGGCGGCTTCCAGTTCGGGGGTGCGGTGGCCCTGGGCGAGGATCCAGGCGTTCTTCTCGTAGTCGTCGATGATCTGGCGGCGGGCGGCCGCCTCGGCGAGCGTGCGGGCCGGGTGGTGGCGGGCGATGTGCTCGGCGTAGGCGTCGTTCTCCGCCTTCGCGACGAAGGCGGGCTCGTCGGAGTCGATGGTGATGGTGCCGGAGGGGGCGGCCTTCCAGGGGGCGGACGAGCTGTCGCGGGCGATCTGCTCGTCCCGGGCGAGCCGGGCGCGGAGGAACTCCACCAAGTCCATGGGGCCATCCTGCCCTCTGCGAGAGCGGGACGGCCCCATGGGTGCTCCGGAGACCGGATCAGGCGGCGCAGTTGCCGGTCACGGGCTTTCCGGCGAACCGGTCGGTGAGGAAGGCCATCGCGTCCGGCTCGCTCCAGAGCATGCCGGTGGCATGCTCGGCGAACGTGTAGGTCTTCCAAGTCACGTTCGCGCCCTTCGCGCACCACGCCTTGTGCAGCGTGTCGGCCTGCCCGAACGGGATGATCTCGTCGTAGACGGCCTGCGTCTGCAGCACCGGCACGGACGGGGCGGTCGAGCCGAGCTTGTTGGCGTCGAGCCGCTGCCGCCACTCGGGCGTGTCCAGCGGGTCGCTCGTGGTGTAGTCGCTGATCTTCTTGAACAGCGTCCCGGCGAGCGTGCCGATGCCGTCGACGCTGACCAGGCAGAGGTTCTCGGCCTTCGCCAGCAGGTCGCGGCCGTTGTCGTTGAGGTACTTCTCAAGGTCGAGTTCGGGGTAGGCGGTGTCGTAGCCGACCGCCGCCATGAACATCAGCCCGACGAACGGCGAGCCGTCCAGGCTCTTGGCGACCGCGAGCAGGTCCGCGGGGACGCCGCCCGCGAAGGCGCCCTTGAGGTCGAGGTCCGGGGCGTAGCTCTCGGCCAGCTCGGCGGCCCAGCCGGAGGACGTCCCGCCCTGCGAGTAGCCCCACAGGCCGACCGGCGCGCCGCCGAGGCCCGCGTCCGGGAGGCGCTGCGCGGCGCGCGCCATGTTCAGGACGGCCTTGCCCTGCGAGCGGCCGACCTCGTAGGTGTGCTGGCCGGGTGTGCCGAGGCCCTCCATGTCGGTGACGGCGACGGCCCAGCCGCGGCTGAGGGCGTCGGCGACGAAGAACATCTCGTAGTCCATGCCCTGGGTGAGGGTGTAGGACGGCGCGCAGGAGTCGCCGAGGCCGCGCGTCCCGACGGCGTAGGACACGAGCGGGCGCTTGCCCTGGCCCGTCCACGCCTTCGTCGGGACGAGCACCATGCCGGACACGGCGGTCGGTGCGCCCTGCGCGGTCTCCGACCGGTAGAGGATCTGCCACGACTTGACGCCCTCGTAGGGCGAGTGGCCGAGCGGGTCCATGGTGAACACGGCCGGACGCGACCGGATGACGTCGCCGGGAGCGCCGGCCGGGAGCGGAGACGGCGGCGTGTAGAACGGATCCTGCCCGGGGGGCACGGGGTCCTGCGGCGCGGCGGCGGCGGTGCCCTGCAGGGTGGCCGCCGCCAGGGCGACGCCGATGCAGGACGCCGCCAGGGTGCGCAGCACGCGGCGGACGGTGATGGACATGGCGGGTAACCCTTCGTCTTCGCCTGCCGTCGGCGTGACGGCCACCCGACCGTAACGTAATTGGATACTTACTCCAATGAAGCTCGGGACACATCGCAGCGGCGGCTTTTGTCCCGGCTCGACAAAACGGGGGTCACCACCGCACGGGCAGCCGGGTCGGGCCCCTGACCAGGCTCGCCTCGCGCCACGGGACCTCCTCCGCCGGGACCGCGAGCGCCAGGCCGGGGAACTCGGCGAGCAGGACGGCCAGCGCCGCCTCGGCCTCCAGGCGGGCGAGCCGCGCGCCGAGGCAGAAGTGCGCGCCCTGCCCGAAGGCGATGTGCGCGGGACCGTCCCGGGTCGCATCGAAGCGGTCGGGGTCGGGGAACATGCCGGGATCGCGGTTCGCCTCGGCGAGCAGCGGCAGCACCAGCTCCCCGGCGGCGACGCGGCCGGACGGCAGCTCGACGTCCTCCGCCGCGACCCGCGGCAGCGCGTACAGCGCCGGGGTGTCGTGCCGCAGCAGCTCCTCGACGAGCCCCTCGGTCGGTTCGAGGCCGCGGAAGCGGTCCTCGCCGAGCAGGGTGAACACGCCCGACGCGATGAGGTTCGCCGTCGTCTCGTGGCCGCCGGTGATCAGCGCGGTGACCAGGCTGACCAGTTCCGGCTCGGTGAGCGCGTCGGAGCCGTCCCGGGCGGCGATGAGGTCGTCGATGAGCGCCTCGCCCGGGTTCGCGCGGCGCTCGGCGAGCAGGCCGTGCACGTGGTCGCGGAACTCGCGCGCCGCCTCGGCGCGCCCGGCGGCGTCCAGGTCGGACGTGGTCAGCGCCGCGTCCGCCCAGCGGCGGTAGCGCTCGCGGTCGGCGTCCGGGACGCCGAGCAGCTCGCAGATCACCCGGACCGGCAGCGGGAACGCGAACCCGGCGACCAGGTCGGCCGGCGGGCCCTGCGCGGCCAGCTCGCCGGCCAGCTCCCGGGTGATCTCGACGATCCGGGGGCGCCACCGCAGGATCCGGCGCGGGGCGAACGCGCCCGCGACGATGCGGCGGATGCGGGTGTGCTCCGGCGGGTCCATGTTGAGGATCAGGTGCGGGTCGTCGCTGATGTCGCTGCCGCTCACCATGCGGGCGGCGGGCGTCCCGCTCAGGTCGCGCTTGAAGCGCGGGTCGGTCAGCACGCGCCGGACGTCCTCGTACTTGTGCGCGGTCCTCATGGTGGCGCCGCTGGGGAGGACGGTCTCGGGCAGCCCGCCGCCCCGGTCGTCATCGGCGGTCACCGGGCCTCCTTGATGCCGACCCCGCACAGGTAGTAGTCGCCGCCGGCGCCGATCGTCCCGGTGGCCGGTTCGGGACGCCATTCGTCCAGGCGGACGAGGCCGGGGTCGAGGAGCGTCCAGCCGTCGAAGAAGTCGAGCAGGCGTTCGCGGGACCGGTGGGTCATGCCGGTGTTCGCGCGCCCGTAGACGCTGACGGAGTTCTCGGTGACCTCGTCGTCCCCGGTGATGTGGGAGACGACGATGTGGCTGCCCGGCGCGAGCGCGTCGCGCAGCGCGGCGACCGCCTCGTACGGGCCCTCGTCGTCGGCGAGGCAGTGCAGGACCGACAGCAGCATCAGCCCGACCGGCTCGCCGAGGTCGACGGCCGCGCGGACCGCGCCGTCGTCGAGCAGCGCGCCGACGTCGCGCAGGTCGTGCCGGACGACGACCGTCGCCTCGTCGGTGGCCGTCAGCGCGCGGCCGTGCGCGACGACGACCGGGTCGTTGTCGACATAGACGACCCGCGCGTCCGGGACGAGGGGCCGGACGGTCTCGTGGACGCTCCCCTGGGTCGGCAGCCCGGTGCCGATATCGAGGAACTGCCGGATGCCGGACGCGGCCAGATGGCGCGCCGCCCGCTGCATGAAACGGCGATTGTGCCTGGCCAGGACGGGAGTGAAGGGCGCGGCGTGCAGAATCTTCTGGGCGGCTTCGCGGTCGACCTCGTAATTGTCCTTGCCGCCGAGGTAGTAGTCGTACATCCGGGCGACATTGGGTATAGCGGCGTTCGTCTCGTCCACGCGGGCTCCCTGGGTTCCGGTTTTGCATTATGCCGCGCGGCCGGTGGCGGAGGGAGGTCAATGGGCGGCCGCGGTGCGCCCTTTCCAGGCACCTCCTCTTCCGGCTCGGTGGCGGCGCGCGGAATCGACCGTCATGGCGGCGTACAGGAGCGCGACGGCGGGCAGCGCGAGGGCGCGCAGCGGCGACAGGCCGTAGAAGCGGAGCATCGGCGCGTAGGTCAGCGTCATGACCGTCCAGGCGAGGGCGCCCGCGACGAGGGCGGCGGGGTGGCCGGTGACGGCGCCGGCGACCGTCGCGGCGGGCGGCACCGCATAGAGGAGCAGCAGGCCGAGGACGGTCCCCGCGAGCAGCGCCGGCGAGTAGCGCAGCTGGTGGTAGGCGCTGCGGGCGATCATCATCCACAGGTCCGCGAGGCGGGGGTAGGGCCGGCGGCTGACGACGTCGCGGCCGAGGTCGAGGCGGCACCGCCCGCCGGCGCGCTTGATGAGGCGTCCCATCGCCACGTCGTCGATCAGCGCGCCGCGGATCGCCGCGATGCCGCCGGCCGTGTCCAGCGCGGCGCGGCGGACCAGCATGCAGCCGCCGGCCGCCGCGGCCGTGCGGGCCCCGTCGCGGGTGACGCGGCGAAACGGATAGAGCTGCGCGAAGAAGTACACGAATGCTGGAACGATCACTTTTTCCCAGCGCGTGCGGACGCTGAGCGTCGCCATCTGGGAGACGAGGTCGCGCCTAGCATTGACGGCTTCGCGGACGAGCCTTTTCACCGTTCCTGGCTCGTAGGCGATGTCGGCGTCGGTGAACAGGAGGAATTCCGGGTCGCCGGCCGCCCGGACGCCCTCCGACATCGCCCACACCTTTCCGGCCCATCCCTCCGGGCGTTCCCGCGCGGTCACCACGTGCCCGGTGAGCCGGGCGGCCGTTTCGGCGGTCCCGTCACTGCTCCCGTCGTCGACGAGGACGACGCGGAACGCGCCCGGATACTCCTGCGCGAGCAGTGTCGGGAGCGTCTCGGGGAGGACGGCCGCCTCGTCGCGGGCGGGGACGACCGCGGTGACCTCCGGCCACGCGGGCGGATCGTCCTGCTCCGGCAGGCCGGGCCCGGTGCGCCAGAAGGCGCCGTGGCCGAGGGCCAGGTAGAGCCATCCGATCAGTGCCGCCGCCGCCAGCACGTCCACGATCACCACGCTCCGCAGCCTCGCACCGCGGAACGCGCCCGTCCACCGGACGGGCCGGTGGGGCGGAGGGCGCTAGAGTCACGCAGGTGGACGACGTCCTTTGGAAGGCCGCCGACAAGCTGCGGGGGGCGGTCGACGCGGCGCAGTACAAGGACTTCGTTCTCGGGTTGGTGTTCCTGAAGTACGTGTCCGACTCGTCCGGCGAAGGGCCCTTCGTCGTACCGGACGGGGCGCGCTGGACGGATCTGGCCGGGGCCTCCGGAGACCTGGGAGCGCGCATCGACGCCGCCATGGACGCGGTGATGCGGGCCAACCCCTCGCTCGACGGCGCGCTACCGAAGATCTTCGGCGGCGTCGACCAGCGGCGGCTCGGCGAACTCGCGGGGCTGATCGGCGAGGTCCGCTTCGGCGGCAAGGCCGCGCGGGACGTGCTCGGCGAGGTCTACGAGTACTTCCTGGAGAAGTTCGCGCGGGCGGAGGGCAAACGCGGCGGCGAGTTCTATACGCCGCCGAGCGTGGTGCGGCTGCTCGTCGAGATCCTGGAGCCTTTCAAAGGACGGGTGTACGACCCGTGCTGCGGTTCCGGCGGCATGTTCGTCCAGGCGGAGAAGTTCGTCCTGAGCCATCGGGGACGGCTCGACGACATCGCCGTCTACGGGCAGGAGGCGAACGAGCGGACGTGGCGGCTGGCCAAGATGAACCTCGCCGTTCACGGGCTCTCCGGCGACCTCCACCGCGCGGACACCTTCTACTCGGACGCCCATCCCGGCCTCCGGGCCGACTATGTCCTGGCCAATCCCCCGTTCAACATGTCGGACTGGTACCGCGACACCGGCGATCCGCGCTGGCGCTACGGCGTCCCGCCGGCCGGGAACGCCAATTTCGCCTGGCTCCAGCACATCATCTCCAAGCTCGGGCCGGGCGGCCGCGCGGGCGTCGTGATGGCGAACGGCTCGCTGTCGTCGCGGCAGTCGGGCGAGGGCGCGATCCGCGCGGCGCTGGTGGAGGCGGGCCTGGTGTCCTGCGTGGTGGCGCTGCCGGACCGCCTTTTCCGCAGCACCCCGATTCCCGCCTGCCTCTGGTTCTTCGACCGTTCCGCCGGCGGCGGGCCGGTGCTGTTCATCGACGCCCGCGACATGGGGACGATGGCCGACCGCACTGAACGTGTCCTCACCGAGGACGACCTCGCCCGGATCGCCGGGACGTACCGCTCCTGGCGCGGCAGCGGCTACTCGGACGTCCCGGGATTCTGCCGTTCGGCGGACTTGGCCGAGATCAGGTCCCACGACCACGTCCTGACTCCCGGCCGGTATGTCGGAACCGCACGCGGAGATCAGGACGACGAGCCCGCGGCCGCCAGGGTCGAACGCCTCACCAAGGAGCTCTACGCGCATTTCGAGGAGTCGGCGCGGCTCGACCAGGTCGTCCGGACGGAACTCGGACGCCTGGATGGCTGACCGCTGATGGCCGACGTGGCGCTCGGCGAGATCGTCACCTTCACGAACGGCAGGTCGGGCCCCGCCGAGGGCTCCGCCTACCCAACTTATGGCGCCAACGGCGTCATCGGCACGTCCGCCCGTTCCAACGCCGCTCCGAACGCCACCGTCATCGGACGCGTGGGCTCCTACTGCGGCGCCGTGCATTACAGCCCGGAGCCGTGCTGGGTCACCGACAACGCCATCATCGCCACCGCGAAAGAGGGGGTGAACCCCCGCTACGTCTACTACCTCCTGAAAAGACTCGCGCTGAACCGCTACCGCATCGGTTCCGGGCAGCCTCTCCTCACCCACGGGATCCTGAACCGCCTCACCACCACCCGCCTGACCAGGGGGGAACAAGACTCGGCGGCATCCGTCCTGGGTGCGCTGGACGACAAGATCGCGGTCAACGGCCGCATGGCCGCCTGCGCCGACGAACTGATCCGCGCCCGCTACGCCTCCTGCGCGACTCCGGCCCGGGCCTCGAAACGGATCGGCGACCTCGGAGAGCTGATCCGGTCGAACGTCCCCGCCGCCCACATCGACTCCGGCGAGAACTACATCGCGCTGGAGCACATGCCGAAACGGCACATGTGGCTGTCGACCTGGACCGGTGCGTCCGGCATCACCAGTGCGAAGAGGCGGTTCGCCTCCGGCGACGTCCTCTTCGGCAAGCTGCGCCCCTATTTCCACAAGGCCGGACTGGCGTTCGTGGACGGCGTCGCGTCGACGGACATCCTCATCGTCCGCCCGAAGGAGCCGGCCCACCGGGGCTGGCTGCTCGCGGCCCTGTCGAGCGACGCGGTGATCGCCCACGCGTCCGCAGTCGGCGACGGTACCCGGATGCCGCGCGCGAAATGGCCCGACATCGCCGCGTTCGAGGTCCCGTGGCCCGGAGACGCCCAAGCTCGGGCCTTCAACGAGTTCACCGCCGTCCTGGCCGCGCGCGTGCGAGCCGCCACCGCCGAGACACGGACCCTGGCCGCTCTGCGCGACACGCTCCTTCCCCGGCTGATCCCGTGACGGCCCGCCGGGAACGGCGCCATCATCGAGGGGTGGAATACCTGCTGAGCAACCGCCAAGTTGAGGCCGGGGAACGGTTCGCGGCGATCTCGGAACTGTTCGACCGGTGGACGTTCCGGCACATGGACGACATCGGCGTCGGGGACGGCTGGCGATGCTGGGAGGTCGGCGCGGGCGGCCCGTCCGTCCCGGCCTGGCTGGCCGAACGCGTCGGCGAGCGCGGCCGCGTGCTCGCGACCGACATCGACACCTCGTGGCTGCGGGACGCGCCGGTGGACGTCCGGCAGCACGACATCGTCCGGGACGAACCGCCCGAGGGGCCGTTCGACCTCGTCCACGCGCGGCTGGTCCTGGTGCACCTCGCCGACCGGGACGCGGCGCTGCGGACCATGGTCGAGAGCCTGCGCCCCGGCGGGTTCCTGCTCGTCGAGGACGCCGATCCCGCGCTCCAGCCGCTGGCCTGCCCGGACGAGCGCGGTCCCGACGAACGGCTCGCCAACAGCGTCCGGCGGGGCTTCCGCACGCTGCTCGCCGAGCGCGGCGCGGACCTCGCCTACGGCCGCAGGCTGCCCCGGCTGCTGCGCGACGCCGGCCTGGCCGACGTCCGCGCGGACGCGTTCTCCCCGATCGCGGCGCCCGCCTGCGGGGTCCTGGAGGCCGCGACCATCCTGCAGGTCCGCGACCGGCTCATCGCCGGCGGCCACGCCACCACCGGAGAGATCGACCACCTCCTCGCGGCGATCGCCGAAGGCCGCCTGGACCTGGCCCTGGCGCCGCTGATCTCCGCCTGGGGACGGCTTCCCGGCGAATAGCGCATTGCCCCCCGAAATGCCCGATCTCTAGCGTGGGTAGGCGGTGCCGCAGGTGGATGCTCACCTGGCCACCCGATCCCGGTACGTCACCTCCGAGGTGCGGAGAGCGATGGGGTGCTGGGTGGGGCAAGGGGCTTGCGTGCGCGCAAGGGGTGGTGACTGGCGGTTGTTCGCTGCGTCAGGCTGTGGGTTGTTTCGCTCCACGTCCGACTTCGACTTGGCCTGAGAACACATGTTCGCTTACAGCCCGACACGGAGACGTGAAACCAACGCCGCCATGAACGTAACAGACGCGTGGGCCGGGGGGCCCGTGCTGGCACCCTCACTCGAACTCGGGATCCCGTCCGCCTGGAACAACGGCAAGTCGTCCGGGCGGCTCATCGGGGAGATCGACCTCGCCGCGACGCCGCCGGCCGTGCGGCTCGCGCGCGGCTACGTCCGAGAGCTCGTCGGCCAGCACTTCGGCGCGGACCGGTCCGAGCTCGGCGACCTGGAGCTGCTGACCAGCGAGGCCATGACCAACTCGGTGCTGCACGCGCTGCCGCGGCGGGAGGGGACGGTCGGCCTGGCCGTCCTGCACCTCGACCGGTACGTGCGGGTCGAGGTCACCGACGGCGGGCCGGCGCCGGAGCGGGCGCGGCCCGCGGACGAGCAGCTCCACGGGCGTGGCCTCACGCTGATGAAGGCGCTCGCCACCGACTTCGGGGTCCACCGGGGCAGGAACGGGACGTCCACGTTCTGGTTCGGGGTGGGCGTCCGGGAAGGGTGGCGGCTGGCGTGACACCGGTGCCGCGGGACGTCCAGGTGAGCGGGGGCCTCCTGGGCCGCGCCGCCGTACCGGGGTGACCGGCCGCCATGCTCGCCGTCGCCGGTGACGGGACGGGCACATCTTCGGATCGTCCGGCCCCGGTCTCCGGCGCTTCGCTAGGATCGAAGCGTCGACAATTGCCACCTCGAGGGCGAGTGATGACAGCGGACGGTGCGCCGAAGTCTCTCTCCGACATCACCCGGGCCATGGGCCTGAACATGTCCGACGTGGCGGCCTTCTCCGGGCTCGACGAGAGCACGATCTTCCGGCTGTGGGACAACGCCGAATGGCTCGACCGGGTCAGCGGGCGGTCGCTGCAGAGCCTCATGTCGTCCGTTCCGGGGATCGCCGAGTACTCGATGGCGCACGCCGTCCGGAAGAGGCGGGACGGGCTCGTCGGCGACCTGCACTGCGAAGGGCTCGCGGTCAACGTCGACGCCCTGGAGAACTCCACCGTGGCGCAGCAGCATCTGCTGAACGCGCTGGAGGCGGCCCTGCACATCGTGCGCGGGCAGGCGACGCAGAAGACGTCGTCGTTCATCGCCCGGTTCTGGGGCCGGGAGCAGGACCGGGCCCTCGAAGCGATTTACTCGACCGACTCCGGCGGGCTGCTGAAGGACCCGCAGAAACTCTTCGACGCCTCGGTCGACCTGGCGCCGCGGCTGAACCGCAAGACGTACTCGTTCCATTCGATCCTGGCGCTCAACATCCTGACGCACCAGGTCAGCAAGGTCACCGGGGCGCTGGAGGCCGATCTCAGCTTCGAAGTCCCCGGACGGCAGAGCGCGTTTATGATGCGCGGCGTCGTGATGGGCTCCCTGATCAGCTCGGACGACCTCGAACTCGCCGAGCGGTACCGCAGGGAACTGGACGCCACGCCCGTGTACGCGGCACTGGAGGAATGGTCGTTCCCCACCTACACCAGAGACGGCCGGATCAGCAGCGACTTCACCTTGCCGAGCTCCCTGTCGCTGCGCAACACGGCAACCGAGGTGCTGCGCGAGATAGCGGTCTACAACGACGCCTACCTGTACTACCTGGTGTCGACGTACATTCCGCTGGCGCTGAGACGCGACCCCGCGTTCGGCGGAAGGATCGCGGAGTTGGTCCAGGCGCTGGAACTGCGCGGGGCCGACTGCCGGGACAGAACGATCAGACAGACCTGCAACACGCTGGTGCGGCGGCTCAAGGGCGTCGCCTGAACCTGCGTGGAACGCACTGAGAAATGGGGAGCCGGTGGAGGACACGGCGCAAGCCATCACGAATCTGACGCGCGAAAGGTGGGAGGCCAACGCGCAGTACTGGGTGAAGGTCATCAGGGAGAGCCGCGACCGGTACCGGACCGAGCTGACCGACGCCGCCGTCCTCGACGCCGTCGGCCCCTGCGCCGGCCTCCGCGTCCTGGACGCCGGATGCGGCGAGGGCTACCTGTCCCGCAAGCTCGCCTCCCTGGGCGCGGACGTCACCGGCGTGGACGCCGCGCAGGGGCTGATCGACGCGGCCTCGTCCCATCCGTCGCCCGGCGCCGCGTTCATCCGCGCCGGCGTTGAGGACCTCCCCCTGGAGAGCGGCCAGTTCGACCTCGTCCTCTGCAACCACCTGTTCAGCCACCTGCAGGACCCGACCCGCGGGATCGGCGAGTTCGCGCGCGTGCTGAAGAGCGGCGGGCGGCTGGTCCTGCTGACGCTGCACCCGTGCTTCTACGTCGAGAACTCCGAGCAGGGCGCGATGAACAGCGTCCCGGCGGCGCAGTACTTCGCCTCGCGCGGCATCGACCAGAGGTTCCTGGTGGACGGCATGGAGTCCCCCTCGATGATCACGAGCTGGCTCCGGCCGCTGGAGTACTACGCTGGAACGCTCCGAGACGCCGGATTCGTCATCGCCGACCTGCGCGAACCGCACCCGACGGAGGAGCAGCTCCGCGACGACCCGTGGTGGCGCAAGGGGTTCCCCACGGCGCTGTTCATGCTGCTGATCGCGGAGCGCCGCTAGGGTCGTCCCCATGGACCCCGAACTGGCCGAGCATCCGGACCGGCTC
The DNA here is from genome assembly GCF_039529475.1 of Actinomadura chokoriensis. Taxonomy (NCBI): domain Bacteria; kingdom Bacillati; phylum Actinomycetota; class Actinomycetes; order Streptosporangiales; family Thermomonosporaceae; genus Actinomadura; species Actinomadura chokoriensis. The sequence goes on from NZ_BAAAMW010000001.1 coordinate 19,195, forward strand.
CGGTGGAACGCCAAGTACGGGGACGCTCCGGCGCTGTCGCCCGTCCATCCGCTGGTGGAGCGGGCGCTGGCGCTGCCGATGCCGGACGGCGGCGTGCTCGACCTGGCGTCCGGGCCGTCCGGGAGCGCGCTGCTCGCCGCCGCGGCCGGACGGCCCGTGACGGCGGTCGACATCTCCGAGATCGCCCTCGGCCGGCTCGGCGCGGAGGCCAGGCGGCGCGGCCTGGAGTCGCTGATCACGCCCGTCCAGGTGGATCTCGGGCGGTGGCGGCCGGAAACGCCCGGGTACGCGCTCGTCGTGTGCACCGGTTTCTGGGACCGCGCGGTGTTCGAGCGCGCGGCGGGAGCCGTCCGGCCGGGCGGCCTGCTGGTCTGGGAGGCGTTCACCGAGGACGCCCGCCGCGACCGCCCGCGGATGCCCGCCGAGTGGTGCCTCGCCCCCGGCGAGCCCGCCTCGCTGCTCCCGGACGGCTTCACCGTGCTCGATCAGGCCGACGTCCCGTCCGCCGGCAAGCGCCGGCTCCTCGCCCGCTTCGGCGGTTAGTCGAGGTCGACGACGATCGGGGCATGGTCGGACGGCCCCTTCCCCTTGCGCGCCTCCCGGTCGACGTAGGCGGACCGCACCCGCTCGGCGAAGGCGTCGTTCCCGTAGACGAGGTCGATGCGCATGCCGAGGTTCTTGTGGAACATGCCGGCCCGGTAATCCCAGTAGGTATAAGGGTGCGGGCCCTTCATGGGGGTGGGGACGACGTCGTGGAGGCCGAGGGCGCGGAGTTCGGCCAACGCCTGGCGTTCGGCCGGGGTGACGTGGGTGGAGCCGGCGAAGACGGACGGGTCCCAGACGTCGTCGTCGGTGGGGGCGACGTTGTAGTCGCCGGTCGCGGCGAGGGGCGTCCCGGCGGAGAGTTCCTCGGCGAGCGCGTCGCGCAGGGCCGCGAACCATGCGAGCTTGTAGAGGTAGTGGGCCGAGTCGGGGGTGCGGCCGTTAGGCGCGTACAGCGACCAGACCCTTATACCGCCGCACGTGGCACCGATCGCGCGCGCCTCCGGGACGAGCAGGACGGGCTCCGTCAACTGGGTCTGCGCCTCCGCCTCGCCCTCGTAGACGGGCTCACCGGGGAAGCTCTTCGAGACGTCCTCAATGCCGACCCGTGAAAGGACCGCGACCCCGTTCCAGCGGCCGTCGCCGTGCGCCGCGGTCTCGTAGCCGAGCTCCGCGACGTCGCCGGACGGGAACTTGTCGGCGGCGCACTTGGTCTCCTGCAGGCAGACGACGTCCGGTTTCGTCTCGTCCAGCCAGGCCAGAAGGCGCGGCAGCCGGGCCTTCACCGAGTTGACGTTCCACGTCGCAAGGCGCATGCCCCCACCCTGCCATCCAGAGCAAGATCAAAACGCCCCGCCGGGATCGACGGGGATCGTGAGGGGCCGCGGCATCCCTCGGCCGGGTGGGAGGGACGCCGCGGTGGTCCTCAGGTGGTGCGTCTTGTGGCGGCCAGGGCGGCGGCGGCCAGGGGGAAGAGGGCCGCGACCGCCAGGATGCGGGAGGGGTCCAGCGATTCGGCGAGCGCCCCGGCGACGGCCGAGCCGGCCCCGCCGCCGACGAAGAGCGTCAGGTTGAGCAGGCCCATGCCCGCGCCGCGCAGCGGCACCGGGAGCCGTGCCGACACGTCACCGGTGATCACGACCTGGGAGACGGCGAACGCGGCGAGGCAGAGCGACGCCGCGACGACCGGCGGCCAAGGGCCGCTGTTCCCCGTCGCCGCCGCGGCCAGCGCGACGGCGGCGGCGAGCGCGGTGCCGGCCAGCAGCAGGCGGCCGCCCCGGGCGCCGAGCGAGCCGGCCCACCGGGCCAGTGCCGCGCCGACCGCGGCCCCCGGCAGCAGCGCGGCCCCGATCGCGAGGACGCTCCAGCCGTGCTCCCCCGCCAGGATCTGCGGGACCAGGTACATCGCGGCGAAGAGCCCGCCGAAGACCCCTGCCCCGGTCACCGCCGAGGCCCGGTAGCCCGGGTCGCCGATGACCTGGTGCGGGACGAACCCGTCCGGCCGCCGGGCCACCCGCCGCGCCAGCGCGCCGCCCGCGAGGACGAGCACCGCCGCGAGGACGGCGACGACCGGGCCGCCGAGGTCGAGCGTCCCGGCCTGGACCAGCACGAGCATCGCGCTCACGGCCGCGGTCAGCGCGGCGGCCCCGGCGGCGTCGACGGACCTGCGCGACCCGGGACGCAGCGCCAGCCCGAGGCAGAACGGGACGGCCGCGACCGACAGCACCGGCAGTACGACGGTGACACGCCAACTCAGCCAGGTCGTCACCGCGCCTCCGGCCAGCGTCGCCGCGGAGGCGAACACCGCCATGATCGCGCCGTATCCGGCGAGGACCCTCGGGCGCGCGGCGGGCTCCACCCCCGCGAGGAGCGCGGCACCGGCCGCGGCCGTCCCCCCGGACCCCGCCGCGAGGACGAGCCGCCCGGCCACCAGGACGCCGAGGCTCTGCGCCGCGACGCACACGACCGCGCCGGCCACCAGCACCACCGCCGCGATCGGCAGCGCCGCCCGCACGCCGAGCGCGTCCGCCAGGCGGCCGAAGACCGCGGTGCCGACGCCGAGCGCCAGCGCGTGCGCCGTCAGCACCCAGGCGACCTGCGCGGGCCCGGCGTGCAGCGCCGCCGCGATCTCCGGCAGTGCCACGGCCGCCGCCGTCACGCCGAACACCGACGGCCCGAACAGCGCGCCGAGCCGCAGCGCCGCCGACGCCGGCCCGATGCGCGGCGCCGCGGTCGTCGGGTTTGCGGTCGCGGTCACCGGTGGCTCCGCGGCGACGACCAGTGCTCGGCGTCCACGAAGTGCACGTCGTAGCGGTCCTGCTCGGACCGCAGCCCGTCGAACGGCTCCAGCCCGTGCCGGACGCGGGCCGGCCGCCGGAGGTAGCCGAAGCGCTCGACCCCCGGCGTGAGGACGGCCAGCAGGTCCGCGCCGGTACCGGGGGGCGCGCCGAACGCGTGCGGCAGCCGCGGCGGGACGACGACCAGGCCGCCCGATGGAGGCTCGACGACCTCGGCGGCCTCCGGGGTGACAACGAGGGGATGCAACGACCTCACGCTCCTGTCGGAAATCGGGTTCTCCGTCCGGCACCCATTCGAGCCGGGGAACAACCCGCGAACCACAGGCGCTTGGGAGCATTGATCATCACGGATCGAGATGAATCGGGGGGACCGGGTGGAGCTGCGCCAGCTGGAGTACTTCGTGGCGGTCGCCGAGGAGGCCGGGTTCGGCGCCGCCGCCGCGCGGATCGGCATCGTCCAGTCGGCGGTGAGCCAGCAGGTCCGGCGGCTCGAACGGGAGCTGGGCGTGCCGCTCTTCGACCGCACCACCCGGCGCGTCCGGCTGTCCGGCGCGGGCGAGCGGCTGCTGCCCGAGGCGCGCGCCGTCCTCGCCGCCGCGCACCGCACCCGGCAGGTCGCCGCCGATGTCCGCGCCGGCGCCGACGGCGTCCTCCGCCTGGGCACCGTCCACGGCCCCGGCGACCGGGTCTACCGCGTCCTGAGCGAGCTGGCCGCCGTGGCGCCGCGCGTCCAGGTCCGCCCGCGCCGCATGGCCCTGCCCGACCGGCTGTCCGCCGTCCGCTCCGGTGAGCTCGACGCCGCCCTGGTCCGCGCGCTCCCCGACGCCCCCGGACTCGAACTGCTCCCGGTCTGGACGGACCCGCTGTACGTCGCCCTGCCCGCCGGGCACCCCCTGGCGGACCGTCCCGCCCTCGACCTCGCCGACCTGGCGGACCTCCCCCTCCGCCTCGCCCCGCGCGAGGACAACCCGCCCTTCCACGACCTGATCACCGGCGCCTGCCGGACGGCCGGGATCGCGCCACCGCCCGGCCCGCCCTTCACCACGTTCCAGGAGACCCTCACCGGCATCGGGGCGGGCACCCCGTCCTGGACCGTCTTCTACGAGGTGGCGGGCCTGCCCGAGATTCCGCGCGTCACCGTCCGCCGCCTGACCGCCCCCGCGATGACGACCTTCCTCGCGGTCACGCCGGGTCCTCCCGTTCCGGCCGTCCGCCACCTGCTGGAAGCCCTGATCCGGACCACCTGACCGGATCGCCGGAGCGATGACGGGGAGCCGGGATCGCGGGCCTCGGATACGGGCTCGCCGGGGAAGCTCTTTGAGACGTCCTCAATGCCGACCCGTGAAAGAACCGCGTCCTCGTTCCACCGGCCGTCGCCGTGCGCGGGGGCCGGGTTGGCCGAGTTCCGCGACCTCGGCGGACGGGCCGCCCCGCCGTGCGGCTGGGTGAGTCATCCGTCCGGCGGGGATATCCTGGCGGCTTCTCCAGTCCCCTGCCAGACGGCACCGCGGTCCGCACGTGACCGGTAGATTGCGGGTCGGCCTCCTTTACACGGTTTTCACGCTGTGCTTAGCCCGGCCCTGGAAGGGTGGTCACGTTCGTGATGTCGTCTAACCCGGAGCAAGTGAGGAACCATGTCCGAGGATGACAAGCCCCGGGGCAAGCCGGCGGTCAAGGCGAAGGCGAAGATCCCGAACGCCCAGAGCATCCGCAGCCCCGAGTTCACCCCGCACGGCATCAGCGCGGGGCGCGGCAGCGGGCTGAACCGGCCGTCCGCCCCGTCCGCGCTGACCGCCAAGCAGGCGCGCAAGCGGCGGCTGATGGTGATCGCCGGGATCGTGGTGGCGGCGCTGGCGGTCTCCGGCGGCGTGTACTGGTGGGTCAACCGCCCCGATCCGGTGATCGAGGTGACCGGCAAGTTCGCGGCCGAGCCGAAGGTCGAGATCCCCACCAAGCTCGCGCCGACCCGGACGCTGAAGGTGACCACCCCGATCAAGGGGACCGGCCGCGCGCTCGCCGACGGCGACACCGCCTACGTCTCGTTCGCCACCTACAAGTGGGCCAAGGACAAGGACGAGGAGAACTCGCGCGTCAAGAGCACGAGCGAGAAGGTCAGCTCCACCTGGGAGCAGCAGGCCCAGCAGCCGGGCGGACCGCGGCCCCTCGTCCTCGGCAAGAGCGGGCTGAAGGAGATCGACAAGAACCTGGTCGGCAAGACCGTCGGCAGCCGCGTGGTGCTGCAGCTCCCGCCGTCCAAGGACCTCAGCCAGCTGAGCCCGCAGCAGATCACCGACAAGGACGCGGTGGTGTTCGTCATGGACATCCAGGCCGCCGTCCCGAAGGACCCGAAGCCGGAGGGCACCCCGCAGAAGCTGGACGACAAGAACCTGCCGAAGGTCGAGGACAAGGGCGCCAAGGAGCCCAAGATCACGATCCCGGACGCGGACGCGCCGGACAAGCTGCAGGTCAAGACCCTCGTCCAGGGCAACGGCCCGGCGCTCGCCAAGGGCGACGACGCGATCGTGAACTACGTCGGCAAGATCTGGAAGAGCGGCGACAAGTTCGACTCCAGCTGGGACAACAAGCAGCCGGTGAACTTCCCGATCGGGACCGGCGCGACGATCCCCGGCTTCGACAAGGGCCTGACCGGCGCGAAGGTCGGCAGCCGCGTCCTGCTCGTCCTGCCGCCCGCGGAGGGCTACGGCAAGCAGGGCAGCCCGCCCAAGATCAAGGGCGACGACACCCTGGTGTTCGTCGTGGACATCCTCGCGAAGATCGAGAAGTGAGCCGGGCGCGGCACGGCCGCGCGGGCGGGATCGCCTGAGGACGACGTTCGAGCGGCGGGGTTCCGGTGAGGGCCCCGCCGCTCGGCGTCGGCCTCGGCGCCGGCGGCGTGCCCGCGACGCGTCCGCGGCGGCATCGCCCGTTTCGCGGAAAAGTCGGTGTTGCGACGTCCGTCACGACAACCGGCGGGACGGATTGCCCGTCCTCTATTGGGAAGCCATGGGGTTGCGCATTGGGCGGCCGGCGCACGTATCCCCTCAGGTATCGTCGGTAGCGCATTATTCACGGGGGGCTTGTGAGCGACAGCGAAAAGGTCCCGGAGGGCGACGCGCCCGCCGGGCCCGCCGAGGTGGACCGGCATGACACCGAGGCCGGGGCACCGGCCGGCACGGACGGTCCGGCGACCGGCACGCTGACCGCGGAGACCGAAGAATCCGTCCGGGATGCCGAATTCCCGGACGGGGACGACAAATCACAGAACGGCGACAAGGGCCGCGAAGCACCGGACTCCGCCGGCGCCGCCGCCGAATCGCCGCCCGCCGAAACGGCCGCCGAAGCCGCACTCCCCGACGCGTCCGGCGCCGAATCGTCCGCGAAGGACGCCTCCGGCGGCGACGGCGGGTCCGCCAAGGCGGATGAACCGGGCGAGCCGGGCGATGTCGCAGACCAGCCGGGGTCCGATGGTGTCGGAGCGCCGGGCACCGGAGATACCAAGACCATGCCCGCCGCCTCGTCCGAGCACGCTGGATCGCCGCCGTCCGGAAACGACGGCGGCGGAGGCCGCGGCGGCGGGGGCGGCGGGGGGCGCGGCGGCGACCCCGGGAAGCGGCCGCGGAGCCGCCGGTCGCGCTGGCTCCGCCGGACGCTGTTCGTGCTGCTCGGGCTGGTCGGCTTCGTCGTCGCCGCGTTCGGCGTCGCCTACCTGTTCACCCCGGTCCCGTCCCCGCAGGAGAAGGCGATCGCGCAGGGGCCGACGTTCTACTACTCCGACGGCAAGACGCAGATCGCCAAGACCGGCATCAACCGGGACGCCGTCGACCTCGACCGCGTCCCCGAGAGCACCCGCAACGCGGTCATCGCGGCGGAGAACGGCAGCTTCTACGACGACCCGGGCGTCTCGGTGCAGGGCACGACGCGGGCGTTCTGGTCGACGGTGACCGGGCAGCAGTTGCAGGGCGGGTCGACGATCACGCAGCAGATGGTCCGCAACTACTACGGCGGCATCGGCAAGGAGCGCTCGGTCACCCGCAAGCTCAAGGAGATCATGGTCGCGCTGAAGGTCGACCGGGAGAAGTCCAAGGACTGGATCCTGGAGCAGTACCTCAACACGATCTACTTCGGGCGCAACGCCTACGGGGTGCAGGCCGCCGCGCACGCCTACTACGACAAGGACATCTCGCAGCTGACGCCGGCCGAGGGCGCCTACCTCGCGGCGGCGATCCAGCAGCCGAGCAACTTCTCCGACCCGACCGGCGCGCAGCGCGCCCCCGCCGAGCAGCGCTGGCGCTCCGTCCTGGCGAACATGGTGCGGGACAAGTACCTGACGCCGGCCGAGGCGGCGGCGATGACGTTCCCCGTCCCGGACAAGCAGAAGATCACCGACGTCCTCAAGGGCCAGAAGGGCTACATGGTCAATGTGGCCAAGAAGGAGCTGACCGACCGCCGCGGCTACAGCGAGGACGAGATCAACCGCAGCGGGCTGAAGATCACCACGACGTTCGACAAGCGGCTGATGGACGCGATGAAGCGGGCCGTGACACAGAACACCCCGGACGGGATGAGCAAGAAGATCCGCACCGGGGCCGTGTCGGTCGATCCGGACACCGGGCAGGTGCTCGCCTTCTACGGCGGCCGGGGCTACCTGGAGGAGGCGCTGAGCAGCGCGTTCGGCGACCACGCGCAGGCCGGGTCGGGGTTCAAGCCGATCGCGCTCGCCGCCGCGCTGCAGGACGGCCGGTCGCTCAGCAGCACCTACGACGGCAGCTCGCCGCAGACGTTCGCCGGGTCGTCCATCCGCAACGACAGCAACGAGAGCTTCGGCATGGTGAACCTCGTCACCGCCACCCAGCACTCGATCAACACGGCCTACGTCAACCTCGGCCAGGACATCGGCAACGACAAGATCGCCGAGATGGCCGAGAAGATGGGCATCCCCGCGTCGCAGATGACCAAGGACCAGCGCAGCGCCGCCACGTTCCCGCTGGGGATCGTGTCGCTGCACCCCGTCCAGCAGGCGGGCGTGTACGCGACGTTCGCGGACGAGGGCATGCACCGGACGCCGTTCGTGGTGAAGTCCGTCACCGACAACGAGAACCACAAGCGCACGTTCACCGAGAAGGGCAACCGGGCGCTGAGCGCGCAGAACGCCCGGGACGCGACCTACGCGATGCAGAAGGTCGTGCAGGGCGGCACCGGGACGAACGCCCAGCTCCCGGACGGCCGCGACGTCGCGGGCAAGACCGGCACGACCGACAAGGGCAAGGCGATCTGGTTCAACGGGTTCATCCCGCAGATGGCGACGTCGGTCGCGATGTTCCGCAGCGACGGCAAGCCGCTGAACATCCCCGGCTACGGCGCGTACGGCGGGCAACTGCCCGCGCAGATCTGGCGGACGTACATGACGGACGCCGTCGACATCAAGGACTACGCGCCCAAGTCGTTCGGGTCGCCGTCGGAGCGGCCGGGCGGCGGCTACGGGCGTCCGACGGGGCCGAGCACGCCGGGCCAGACGGAGCCGCCGCGCACGGAGGGCCCGTCCGGTCCGCCGCCGGACACGGAGGAGCCGGACATCCCGACTCCGCCGACCGGGCTGCCGACCATCATCCAGCCTCCGGACGGCGGGGGCGGCGGAGGCGGCGGCGGGGGCGGTGACGACCCCGGCGGCGGTGGCGGTGGCGACGGCGGCGGCACCGGCGGAGGCGACGGCGGCGGCACCGGCGACGGTGGAGGCGCCCGCATCGGCTCCACCGGCTGAGTCCCGGCGCGGCCTCCGGGCCGAGGCCGCCGAGTAGTGCTCCAGAGCCGCGCGGCCCTCGCGTTCGGGGGGGCCGCGCGGCGTCGGCGGGCTTCGCGGTCGCGCGGCGGCGGAGCCTAGTCGCAGGCTTTGCCGATGGTGGCCGGTGTCTCCTTCATCACGGTGTTGAGCTGGGAGACGTCGCCGGTGCCGACGGGTGCGGCGGCGGCGCGCAGCTTGTCCGCCTCGCCCTTCAGCGCCTTCTTCAGATCGTCGTCGTCGGCCTTCTTCGCGAGCCCGTCCAGCCGTCCCGCCAGCTGCTCGGTCGGCTGCCGCCACCGCGCGGGCTCGGCCGCCGGGATGCTCCTGACCTGCGTGATGTACTGCTGGAACGCCTTCTTCGTGTCGGTGCACACCTGGCCCGAATTGCCGCTCAGGACCCCGCACCCGCTCAGGGTGCCGAGCACCACCACGCTCCCGGCCAGCGCCCGAACCGCCCCGTACCGCATCGCACCCTCCCGCTTGATCCCCGATCGGACCCGCATATAATTCCGCACAAGGTCATGAGCGCCAGCGTCAAGCCCCGGCTTGCTGGCCGGCAACCCTTCGTCCGCGATGGGGTGCCCCGGGTGAGGACCTGGCCGGACGCGGCACCGCGTTCCGGCAAGCGCGGATCCCGACCTGTCCTCCGGGGTCCCTGACCCGGAAGGTCCCGGTATGCCCACGCTGCTCGCCCGCTCCCCCATCACGCCTGCTGTGACGCGCCCCGAGGGGGTCCGGGTTCGCCGGATCCCGCGCGTCGTCGGGGCGGACGCCCCGGTGCCGCTGCGCGACGGCGGCCACGTCCCGTACGCCAACTTCGACTACGCCGCGAGCGCGCCCTGCCTGGAGGCGGTGCAGGAGGCCGTCACCCGCGCGCTGCCGTACTACAGCAGCGTCCACCGCGGGGCGGGGTACGCGTCCCAGGTCACGACCGGCGCGTACGAGCAGGCGCGGGAGACCGTCCGCTCGTTCCTCGGCGCGTGGCGGCGGTCGGCGGTCGTGTTCACCCGCAACACCACCGACTCCATGAACCTGCTGGCCCGCGCCGTGCCCGCCGGGACGAGCGTCGTCGTGTTCGAGACCGAGCACCACGCGTCCCTGCTGCCGTGGAAGCGCGCCGTCCGGCTGCCCGCGCCCGCCACCCCGGCCGAGGCGGTCGCCGCCGCCGACCGCGCGCTGCGCGCGTGCCCGATCGGGTCGCGGCTGCTCGTCGTCACCGCCGCGTCCAACGTCACCGGCGAGCTGTGGCCCGTCGAGGAGCTGGCGCGGGTCGCGCACCGGCACGGCGCCCGCATCGCGGTGGACGCGGCGCAGCTCGTCCCGCACCGCCCGCTCGACATGACCGCGCTCGGCCTGGACTACGTCGCGTTCTCCGGCCACAAGCTGTACGCGCCGTTCGGCGCCGGCGTGCTCGCCGGACGCGCCGACTGGCTGCGCGCCGCCGAGCCCTACCTGAAGGGCGGCGGGGCGAGCGCGTCGGTCGGCGCGACGACCCGGTGGGCGGCGTCCGCGGAGCAGCGGCACGAGGCGGGCTCGCCGAACGTCCTCGGCGCCATCGCGCTGGCCGCCGCCTGCGACGCCCTCTCCGCCGCCTGGAAGGACCTCGCCGCCCGCGAGGAGGAACTGGTCGAACGCCTCCGGACCGGGCTCGCCGCCCTCCCGCACGTGCGGGAACTCTCATTGTGGGGCGGCCGGGCGCCGCGCGTCGGGATCGTGTCGTTCACCGTGGACGGCTGGAACGCGCGCGACGTGGCGCTTACCCTGTCGGAGGAGCACGGCATCGGCGTGCGGGACGGGCGGTTCTGCGCCCACCCCTTCGTCCGCCACCTGGCGGGCGGGGACACCGCCGTCCGCGCCAGTCTCGGCATCGGGACGAGCGAGGAGCACATCGACCGGCTGCTCACCGCCCTCGCCGGGCTGGCGGCGCGCTGACCTGCGAACACCCGCGCGCGGGCAGGCGATTATGCTCTTTGGTCCTGTTCGCCCATGTAGCGTAGGCAGTCGCGCGGGGACGAGCACGGAGGAAACAGGGGGTGGCGACCGTGGCCGACGCGTGGCGACCCACGTCGGAGCTGGAACACCGACTGCAGGAGACCGTACGGGCCGGGGACCAGGAGAGCTACTTCCGCCTCCTCGCGGACAGCGAACTCGTCGTCCCCGTCCCGCCCGAACTGGTGGACGGCGTGCTCGCGAACGAGACGCAGCCGTCCTGGCCGACCCAGGAGGAGGACGGGCGCGTCCACGTCCTGGTCTACACGTCGGCGTCGGCGATGCGCGCGTGCCTCGGGCCGTCCTACCAGCACTTCATGACGGTCCGGTTCGGTGACATCGCGGAGACCTGGCCGGACGCCCGCTGGTGGCTCGCCATCGACGCGCCCGCCCACGGCGTCGGCGCGGTGCTGCCCATCGAGGCGCGGATGCCGGCCTGGTTCGTCCGCCAGGTCGCCGACGGCGACGGACGCCCGCCGCAGGTCGGCCGGACGCCCGCCGCCTGGGAGGAGCTCCGCGACCAGCACCGCGACCTGCCCCGGCAGTCGCCGCGCCCGGAGTTCCAGCCCGCGAACGACGTCGAGCGCGAACTGCTGCGCGCCGCCGCCAACAACGACCACGACCTGTTCCTGCAGACGCTCGCGGACACCGACGTCCTGCTGCCCGTCCCGGACGACATGGACTTCGCGCTGCGTCCCGGCCGGCCCGGTTTCCCCTGGCAGACGCGGGAGGTCGACGGCTCCACGGTCGTGCCGGTGTTCACGTCCCCGGAGCGGCTCCTCGAAGCGTCCGGCGCCGGTACCGAGTACATCAAGCTGCCGTTCACGGTCGCGCTGCGCTACTGGCCGAACCACGACTGGCTGCTCGCGATCAACTCGGGCTCGCCGGCGGGCGGCACCGTCCTCGCGCAGCAGCTCCCGGGCCTCGCGACCTGGGCCGACCAGCGCGCCGCGCAGCGCATGACGGACCACTTCGAACCGCAGAACGACGTCGAGCAGCGCCTCTTCGACGTGGCCCGCCGCCGCGACACCGACGCCTTCTACAAGACGCTCCTCGGCGCCCAGGTCCTGGTGCCCGCCGACGCGGACACGCCCTGGGGCATCGTGCCCGGCGACTCCGACTTCCCGTGGCGGCCCGTGCCCATCCACGGGCGGACGTCCATCCAGGTGTTCACGTCGCTGAAGTGGATGAACGAGGCGATCGGGTCGTCCCGCTTCATCATGCCGAGCCTGCACGAGATGGTCGCGGCCTGGCCCGACGCCGACTGGACGCTCGTCCTCAACCCGGGCACGCCCATCGACGCCTCGATGCCGGCGGACCAGCTCCGCACCCTCCGCGGGCCGGCGACGCCGCCGTCGGCGTCCACGCCGCCGCCTCCGGAGGCGCCTGCGGTTCCGGTGGCGCCGGCCGTCCCGCCGGAGAAGGCTCCCGGCCGCCACTCGGCTCCGGCCCCCGACCACGAGTACGCGGCACCCACCGCCGAGGGCCCGCACGAAGCCACCGGACCCGTCCCCGACCCGAGCCGCCCCACCGCCCCCTACGCGGACCCGGCGAGCATGGGGAGCGCGGGCATTGCCGGGGCACCGAGCGTCCCCGCGAACGAGGGCACACCCGGCGCGAACCAGGACTTGCCGCACGCGGCCACTGGCGGCGGGCACGGCCTGGAGGAAACCAGCGCGGCCCCCCACGCCGTCCCGCCGTCGCCGGGTATCGCAGGCGTCCCGGCACCCCCCACAGGCGAAGCTCCTCTCGGGAACCTCGGCACGAGCCACGAGTCGGCGGGCGGCACCGTCGAGAGCCCGCACGGCGCACCCCTGTCGTCCGGCATGCCCGGCACTCCGCAAGAAGGCACGCACGACGCCACGGGCACCGAGCAGTCCACCTCCCCGCACGAAGGCATCGCCGGCCTGAGCGGCGGCCGCGGCCTTGAGCGAACCGACGCAGCCGCCCCAGCCCCAGGTCCCGAGGCTGGCTCCGCACATGGCGGCACGGGCACGCCCGAGACGCCGGGTGCGGGACGTGAGACCGGCGCGCGTCCTGACGAAACGCCCCACAGCCTTCCCGGCCTGGCCGCTGAAGGCAGCCTTGAAGGAACCGGCTCAGCCAACACAGCCCCAGGGGCCGAGGCTGGACCCGTGCCTGGCAGCACGGGAGCGCCGCCGGAGATGCCAGATTCGGGACGCGAGACCGGCGCCCGTCCGGGCGAAACACCCCACGACGTTCCCGGCCTGGCCGGTGGTCACGGGTCCGGCCAGCCCGCAGGGATGCCGCACGAGCGCCTCTTGGGCGACACGGGTATCCCGGGCCCCATCGCCGAGGGACCGCATGGCGCACCCGGCCTTCCCCCCGAAGGCGCCCAGAGCATCCCAGGCCCGGTCGGCGGAGGGTCCGGCAGCACGCCCAGCCCTCTGGGCCCGGCCGGTCCGGCAGAGGGCGGCAACACCGGCCTGCCCAGCGCGTCCGACCCGACCGGCGCACCCGGTGTGCCACGCGAAGACGCGCTGAATGCCCCGGGCGGGTTCGGCCGGCATGGCGAGGGCCCGCAGCAGGGCTTCACCAGCGATGCTGCCGGACGCGACACGGAAGGATTCGGCACGCCCGGCGGCCCGCACGAAGGTGCCCTCCAGGGCCCGAGTCCGATCAGTGGCACGGGGTCGGCAGGGTTCGGCGATACCGGTCGGCCCGGCGCGTCCGACCCGACCGGCGCCTCCGGCGGGTCACATGAAGGCGTCCCCAACCTCCCACCCCAAGGCGGCGTCAGCCCCGGACCAGCGGAGACCGGCTACACCGGCCGGCCGGGCACGTCCGCCATGCCCGGCGCATCTGACGCGCCGCGTGAGGGCATGCCCGCCACCCCACCCCAAGGCGGCGGCACCTCCGGGACGACCGAGACCAGGGATGCCGGTCAACCCGGCATGCCCGGCGTACCGAACATCCCCGGTTCGGGCGGGTCGGCGGACGGCGGCGACACCGAATGGGCCGGTCAGCAGAGCGGGGGGCCACAGGAGGACTTTGCCGGCGGACGTCACGGCGGGACGGGAAGCGCAGGTGCGTCTGAACTGCCCGGCGGCCCTGTTGGTGAGACGGCGGACGAGTTCGCGGCGCGTCCTGGCGGTGGCGCGTACGACGGGGCTCCCGTGTCCGACATGTCCGGTGGACGGCATGCGGGTGCGGCGGGCGACTCGGCGCGAGGGCTGCGAGCCGTCGAGGAGCCGGATCCGGCGCCCGCGTTCGAGCCCGGGAACCGGATCGACCAGGAGCTTTACGAGGCCGCGTCGGACGGCGACTCGGACGCGTTCCTCCGGGTGCTGCTCAACGCCAACGTGCTCGTCCCGATCCCGGTCGAGGCGCCGCTCGAGGTGACGCCCATGCAGCGGGAGTTCCGGTGGGACGCTGCGCTGCGGAGCGAGTCCTCCGTGCAGGTGTTCACGTCGCTGGTGCGGCTGCGCGAGGTGCTGCCCGAGTCGCGGTTCGTGTACGCGGACTTCCGGCGCCTCATCGGCGCGTGGCCCCGGGACGACTGGGCGATGCTGCTCAACCCGGGGACGCGCATCGGGGCGTCGCTGCAGGGCGACCAGGTGCGGGCGCTCAGCGAGTGGGCGCTGCGGGTCGGGCTGGTCCCGGGGCGGCCGGAGGTTCCGCTGCCGCCGCCGCGGCCGGAGCCCGAGGCGGCGCAGCTGCCGTCCGACCTGGACGACCGCGTGTCGTCCCCGACGATCATGCAGAAGGTCGTCCCGCACGGGCATGTCGCCTGGTACCTGGAGCAGGGCTACGACCGGGTCGGCGGTTTCGTGCACTCGACCGGTGACGTCGCCGAACTGCAGACGCCCGGCCAGCTGTACGAGGCGCTCGGAATGCTGTACGACGGCTCCCCGTTCTCGCCCGCGGACGAAGGCGTGTACGTCATCCGGTGGCCCGCCTACTGCCCTGACCTGTACCGGGTCCCCTTCGGCGGACGGGACGAGGCCGAGATGTCCGCCTGGGGCGACGCCGGCTGGGTCATCGAGCGGCCGCCGTTCCTGGGCAGCGGGTTCGCGCCGGGGAGCGCCGGATCCATCCGCGAGTACAAGGTGGACAGCGTCCGGCTCCCGTACGGCGCGGAAATGTACTACCTCGGCCGCGACCGGTCCGAGCGGTTCGTGGCGATGTACGACCCCGACCAGCTCGCCTGGCTCCGGCCCGAGCCGAGCGTCGAGAGCCGGGACGGACGGACGGAGGCCGCACAGTGATCCGGGACGGGTACGTCGCGCGCTGGCTCGGCCGCGACTTCGAGGCCGCGCCCGGCGCCGACGGCGAGGTCAGGCTGTACGCGCCCGGTCCGACGGACGGGTTCGAGGAGCTGCGGCCGGGACGGTTCCGCCGCATCGTCCCCGCGTCCGAGATCGAGGACCTCCGGTACGTCCGGACGACCTGCCGCTGGCGCGGCGAGCGGTTCGTCATCGTCGGCGAGCATGAAACATGGCTGCGCGTCGAATACACGGGCGGGCAGGCCCCCGTCGCCGAGAGTCTGGGGCTCGACCGCATCGACCAGGGCATCTGGCAGGCGTGGGCCCCCGGCACGGAGATCGAGGACGTCCGCGAGGAGTTGATCTGATGCGGAACGGGCTTGATTTGGCCCGTAGATCCGTGTTCGCTTGATTCCCGAGGCGATCCCTCGGGTATCACACAGCGGGCTCGGGCGCTCAACGGCGACGCGACGGAGGTGCGGCGGCAGTGATCTGCCGATCGGCGGTCAAACCGGTGTTCATCGGCCTCGGCACAGCGGCCATCTTCGCCACCGGCGGCGCATCCGCCCTAGCCGCCACCGAACCTCCCTCACCGCCCCCCTCCGACTCCACCTCGACATCACCCACCCCTACCGAGTCCGATGCGGGGTCCCCCAGTACAAGTCCGACGACCACTCCTCCGCCGCCCGCCACGCTCGACGTCACCGTTACCCCCATCGCCACCAAGGCGGACCCGGGCGAGCGCATCCAGGTGAACACGCATATCAGGGCCGTCGGCGGCGAAGTGACGGACATCAAGGTCGTGAAGATCGAGGTGGCGCCCGCGGCGGCGCAGTTGGGCGGCGAGTGCCTGCCCCCCTTCAAACCGGCGGGTGGTTGCCTCGTCGGAGACCTTCCAGACGGACAGCGCGACACCGTCGTCTCAACGGTGAAGGTCGCCAAGGACATCAAGAAGACCGTAAAGGTCAAGTTCACCGTGACCATCAGCGCGACCGGCCTCGATGTCGTCGCCACCCAGCCGGTCACCGTCACTTACGTTCCGAAAGCGACACCGAAGCCGACCAAGACCTCAGCTTCGCCCACTCCCACAAAGTCGTCCGGGACGGGTGGGAGCGGCAGTTCCGGGGGGTCGGGTTCTGGGGGCGGTTCCACGTCCGGCGGGACGAGCGGGTATGTGCCGCCGTCGCCCAACTCGTCCTTCGGTCCCCAGAGTCCGCAGGTGGCGCTGCCGCCCATCCAGGCGCCGAGCCCGTCGGTCGCGCCGAGTCCGGTGCCCGGGTCGGTGACCCCGCAGAGCCGGTTGCAGGGCAACAAGGCGCCCGTCGCGCAGGACATCACGTTCGAGCGAATGGCGAGCACGCAGATCGCCTGGCTGGCCGCCCTGCTGGTCGCGTTCTCACTGCTGCTGACGCAGCTGCGCCTCGGCAAGCGACGCATGCCGGCCGTGGCGGCCGCCAAGCGCCCGAAGGGATCGCACCGACGCCCCCGCCGCGGCATGTTCGGCAAGTAATATCCCCACCGGTTTTTCGGCGGCAACCACGCAGCCGACCACGCAGTCAAGTCTTTCCAGAAAAGGCTTCGACTCCCTCAAGAGGGCACTGGTAGATGCCCCAGCCGGTCGCCGGACTCCGGGTGCATGGGCGCATGACGGCAATGCCCGTGAGGACGGTCTCGTCACCGTTCCCCAGAGGTACTGCACTGACATGATGTGGCCGATCTCCTCACTGCGGGCACTGCTCCGACCGCGGGCGGAGAACAAGGAGGAACGACACCAGGCCGGCCGTCACCGGATCGCCTTCGCGGCGAGGCGGAGAAGGCCGAGCAATCCGAAGTGCGTCCCGGCGAACAGCCCCATGGCGAGCAGGGTCACCGGCAACTGCCACCAGAACGAGTGCCTCGGTGCCCCCTTCTCGACCGACAGGTACGTGCGGCCCGATTTCCCTTTGGGCATCGTGCGGATCTCGAAGTCGACCTTGCCGTGCAGAGGCGTGGCCGTCTTGATCTCGTCCGCCCCGATGAAGCGCGTGCTGATCTGGAAGCCGTCCGGGGTTTCGAGGGCGCACCTGTACATCAACCATCCGCTGATGGGCGAACGGGCACAGGGACCGACGATGGCCGAGCCGGTGGCAACGGTTCTACCGCCGTTGTACAACAACGTCATTCCGACGACGCTCACGCTCAGCCCCACCGTGGCCCCTAAAAGGACACCGATCGCCTTAACAATCTTCGGTGGCCGCTCCAGATGGCGAGCAATGCGGCGGCGGGTGCGGCGGCGAGCTTTCACACGTGCGGCTCTCATGACCTGACCGAGCCTCTCGTTCTCGACCGAGAGGCGCGGCCGTTCCCCTGACGGGCTCGTCAGCGGCCGAGGTCGGCCCCGGTCAATGGCAGGGACGACCTGAGCGTACAGATCACAACCAGGACGGGTTGTGTGCGGCGAATTCGCCTGGTCGGTCGGCAAGGGCGGCGGACGGCGGTTTGCCGGGGGCGCAGATGTCGTGCGGAGGTCAGGTGCGGGTTAGGGCGTAGCAGGCTATTGCTGCTGCGGCCACCACGTTCAGGGAGTCGACTCCGCGGGACAGGGCTGTTTCGTTCATGGGGATGCGGACGCGGTGGTCGGCCTCGTGCAGCCAGCGGGACGACAGGCCGTCGCCTTCCGAGCCCAGGAGCAGGGCCCGGCGGTCGGCGGTCTTCACCTCGTCGATGGGGTCGGCGTCCGGGGACGGGGTCAGGGCCAGGAGTTGGAAGCCCGCGTCGCGGATCGCGGAGAGGTCGTTGTGCCAGTCGGTCATGCGGGCGTACGGCAGGGCGAAGACGGCGCCCATCGACACCTTGATCGAGCGGCGGTAGAGGGGGTCGGCGCAGCGGGGGGCGAGGACGGCGGCGTCCACGCCGAGGGCCGCGGCGCAGCGGAAGATCGCGCCGATGTTGGTGTGGTCGACGATGTCCTCGCAGATCACGATGCGGCGCGCGCCGGTCAGGACGGCGTCGAGCGGGGGCAGCGGGAGGCGTTCGAGGGACGCCAGGGCGCCGCGGTGCACCTGGAAGCCGGTGATCGACTCCATGACGGGGTCGTCCACGACGTAGACGGGGGCGTCCAGGCCGGACAGGACGTCGGCGAGCGGGTCGGCCCAGCGGCGCGCCATGAGGAGGGAGCGCACGGGGTGGCCCGCGGCGATCGCGCGGCGGATCACCTTCTCGCCCTCGGCGACGAACAGTCCGTGCTCCGCCTCCAGGCTCTTGCGGAGGTTCACATCCCGCAGCCGCACGTAGTCTGCGAGGCGCGGGTCGGCGGGGTCCTGGACGGGGACGAGGTGGGCCATGACCCCCAGTCTGCCGCCCGCCGCGGCCGGATTCGGTCGGCGTCGAACCCGTGGCCGCGCCGATCCGTACCGTCGCGGTAGCAGTCCGTGACGGCCGGGGGCAATGCCAGGTTCGTCGGGACATACGGTGATGACCTGCGTCATTATCAGTTTTGAGTTCTTTGTAACCTCTGGTTCGTACTACTACAGTGCCGGGGAACATCGGCGGGTTTCTGGTGAATCGAGGGCAGGCCATGAGCGGACGTCATCGCAATGACTTCCCCGAGGGGATGGAAGGCGGCTACGACGCGTCCAGGCCCGTCTTCGGTCCGGCCAACGACGGGTCGTCCGACTGGTTCGGCGCGCGGGACGGCCAGGGCCGGCCGCTCTCCCAGCCCCCGGCGGGGCCGCAGGGCGCACCGCCCGGCGCCTCGGGCGAGACGCCGGAGTGGTTCACGCCGCGGCAGTCGTCGGAGGAGCCGGTCTACGGCTCCGGCGGCTTCGGCGGCGCGTCCGACGCGGGCGGCTACGGCCTTGGACGATCCGGCGGATACCCGCAGGGTGAGCAGAGGTCGGGCGGCTACCCGCAAGGTGAGCAGCGTTCGGGCGGCTACCCGTCGGGTGAGCAGAGGTCCGGCGGTTACCCGCAGGGTGATCCGCGGCGGTCGTCCCCGCAGGGGCCCGCGCCCGAGTCCTCCCCGCTCGCCGGCACCGGGTACAGCGAGTACGACTCCATCCGGAGCTCGGACGGCGGCCCGTCCGGGTTCTTCGGCGGCGGCGCCGGCGGCGGAACGGGGTCCGGCGGAGGGCGCGGATCGGGCGGGTCCGGCGGGTCCGGTGGCTACGGCGGCGGGTCCGGCGGCTATGACAGCGGATCCGGCGGCTACGAGTACGGGCGCCGCAAGAAGAAGCGCAGCGCGACCGCGCTGATCGGCCCGATGGCGGGCGCCGTCGGGCTGGCGCTGCTGCTCGGCGTCGGCGTCTACGCGTTCGCCGAGAGCGGCGGCGGCTGCTCCGGCGACGACGCGATGAACCTGTCGGTCGCGGCGGCGCCGGACATCGCGCCGGTCGTGGAGAAGGCCGCCGGGCGCTTCAACGACAGCAAGCAGAAGGTCGACGGCAAGTGCGTCAAGGCGACGGTGAAGAAGGTCGAGCCGGCCGCGGTGACGCCGCTGCTGTCCGGGCAGGCCGTCGCGGGCGGGTCCAACGAGCGGCCGGACGTGTGGATCCCCGACTCGTCCCTGTGGATCTCGCTGGCGCAGGCCGACGCCGAGGGCGATGACAAGAGCGGCGTCATCTCCACCAAGACGTCCATCGCGAAGAGCCCGATCGTCGTCGGGCTGCCGCAGTCGCTCGCCGCGCAGCTGCAGAAGCAGGGCATCACGGCGAGCCCGTCCTGGGACAACCTGCTGAAGGCCGCCGGCGGTGTCGCGGGCGGCGCGGTGACGAAGAACCAGATGATCCCGGCGGGCTCGGTGCGGCTGGTCGTCCCCGACCCGATGAAGAACGCGGCGGGCATGGGCTCGCTCATGGTCACCAGCATGCTGCTGGCCAACGACCCCAACCGGGACTCGATCTTCACCGGCATCGTCCGGACGGTCCGCGAGAGCACCGTCCCCACCGTGGAGGCCGAGTTCGCGGCGTTCCGCAAGGGGCAGACCGGCAAGAAGCCGATCTCGCTGTCGTCCGAGCAGGCCCTCTTCCAGTACAACCGGACGAAGCCGGCGGAGCCCGCGGTGGCGCTGTACCCGATCGAGGGCACGCTGTCGATGGACTACCCGTTCACCGTCACCAGCAAGGACGCCTCCAAGCAGAAGGGCGCCCGGCTGCTGGAGAAGGCGATGACCACCGAGGCCACCCGCAAGGACGTCCACGAGCTGGGCTTCCGCACCACCGACAGCAAGGCGCCGGCGGGCTTCACGCAGGCGGCCGGGGTGAGCCCCGCCAAGCCGCGGCAGCTGCCGCAGCCGAAGAGCGAGGACGTCGCCAAGATCATGCAGGCGTGGTCGAAGCTGACGCTCGGCCTGCGCATGCTGACGCTGATCGACGTGTCCGGCTCGATGCTGGAGAAGGTCGGCCCGAACACCAACCGGCTGCAGGCCATCGCGCAGGTGTCGCAGGGCGGGCTCAGCATGATGTCGAACGACACCGAGCTCGGCCAGTGGCTGTTCTCCACGAAGATGAACGGCGACCTGCCCTACAAGATCACGGTGCCGATCGGCCCGCTCGGCGAGCGGATCGGGTCCAACACGCGGCGCGGGCTCGTCCTGTCGACGCTCAACCAGATGAAGCCGAAGCCGAACGGCGACACCGGCCTGTACCGGACGATGCTGGCCGCGTACAAGAAGATGAACGACACCTACAAGCCGGAGTTCGGCAACTCGATCCTGCTGCTCACGGACGGCAAGAACGACGACGACGGCGGCCCCACGCTGAAGGCGACGCTGCAGCAGCTGAAGTCCATGCAGGACCCGAACAAGCCGATCCAGGTCAACATGATCGGGTTCGGCAAGGGCGTGGACCGCAACGAGCTGGAGCAGATCGCCGCGGCGACCAACGGCAACGTCCAGGTCGCGCAGACGCCGCAGGAGATCTCCAAGATCTTCCTGAAGATGCTGTCCCGCCGGATCGAGTGACCCGGCGGCCGGCGGTCCGCGGCACCGGATGATCACCTTTCGGTGATCTTACGGATGCGTCAGGTAGTTCCTGATTTTTCCTGGCCTCCGGTGTCAACCGGGTGCCGCGGTGGATCGTCAAACTGGGTGGAGGCCCGACGGGGAGCGGGGCCGTCGGGCCTCCGACCCGCTTTCCCCCCGGCCCGTGACGGGGACACGACCGCCGGGCGCACCCGGCGGCGGGAGAGCACACGCTCCCCCCTTCTCGATCTTCCGGCCCGTCCCCGATGCCGCGGACGCGGAAGCCGAACACTGCCCGCGGGAGGACATCCGTGTCCGGTTGGCCCAGTCTCGACCGCGCCGACGACGAGCGCCTGGCCCGGTCGCTGGCCGCAGGCGATCCGAGCGCCCTCATCCAGGTGATGGATCGCTACGCGGCCCGCCTGTACGACTACTGCCACGCGCTGCTGCGCGACCAGGAGCAGGCGGCCGGGGCGCTCCACGACGCGCTCATCGCCGCCTACGCGCACGTGCCCGTGCTGCGCGAACCCGAGCGGTTCCGCGGCTGGCTGTACGCGCTCGTCCGCAACGAGTGCCGGCGGCGGCTGCGCGACCCCGACCGTCCCGCCGCGCGGCACGAGGCGCCCGAGGTCGAGGACGGCTTCCTGGACGAGGCCGAGCTCGCCCGCCGGCAGGAGACCCGCCGGCTCGTGCACGGCGCCCTGTCGGCGCTGCGCGGGCGCGAGCGCGAGGCGCTCGACCTCATGCTGCGGCACGGCCTGGACACCTTCGAGGTCGGCGGCGTCCTCGGCCTCGGCGCGCAGGAGGCCGCCGACCTGACCGGCGCGGCCAAGGCGCACCTCGACGACGCGCTCGCCGCCGTCAACATCTCCCGCACCGGGCGCGGCGACTGCCCCACCGTCGCCGCGATCGCGGACGAGGGCGGCCGGGCGCTGCCGCCGCAGGTCGTCCGCAAGCTCGTCCAGCACGTCGAGACGTGCCGGACGTGCGGCTCGCGGCGCGGCGGGGCGATGCCCGCGGCGCGGCTGCTCCAGGTGCTGCCGGTCGCGATGATGCCCACCGACCTGCGCGGACACGTGATGGCCACCGCCACCGACGCCGCGCTCGCCTCGGACCTGTCCTACATCGCGCACCGCGCCGAACCCCTGGACGAGTGGGGCTGGCCCTACCCCGACGACGGGTCGCCCGTCCAGGACGCCTCCGGAGGGCGCGGGCACCGCGCGCTCTGGCCGGCGCTCGCCGCCGCCGCGGCCGTCATCGTGATCGTCGCGGGGGCGTTCTACGTGATGTCGGGCGGCTCCCCCACCAGCGGGACGACCGCGCAGGACCCGTCGGGCGGGGCGTCGGCGTCGGTGGTCGACCCGTCCTCGCCGCCCGACTCCGAAGACCCCCTGGACTCCCCGACCCCCACGCTGAGCACCCCGAGCCCCACCCCCAGCTCCACGTCGCCGACCCCGACCCAGACCCCGTCCAAGACGCTCAAGCCGTCCACCCACTCCTCCGCCCCGCGCCCGACCCGCTCCAAGCCGACCACCGGGCATCTCGCGGTGGGGCCGGGTTGCACTGCGTCTCCAGGGCAGCCCTGCACGATCTCGGTGACCGCAGAAGGCGGAGCTGTGAGGAGATGGGGAGTCAGTTCGGCTCCACAGGCTGTGCAAGTCAGCGGGGGTGCCCCGCTGGCCAGCGGCCAGACGGGCAATGCCACGGTCAGCATCTCCGGTGCCTGCGACGAGTCTGGCTCTGGGACGGTCAGCTTCTATCCGAACGGCCAAGCCACCGTCTCATGGACCTGCCCGCCTAACGGCCCTAAGTGACACAGCCGTAATCCTCACGAGGCGACACCCACCACAAGGTGTGATGTAGATCACATTTGTATGACCGGGTGGCTCTCGACTAGGACAGATGGCGACAACGTGTACCGAATCAGTCACTGAAATCCGTCCTTAAGGAGAAATCCCAGCAACTTGGTGGCAAGATCAGGCAACCAGAGTCGGCCGACAGGCGTCGGGGCTCGCCGGGGGCACGATCACAACACCACCGAGATACGACTGGGAGGGTTCCCGTGGCCGGTGAGCCAGGGCCCGGGCGGAACGACGACCAGAGGCTGGCGGACTCGCTGCGAGCCGGGGACGTCATCGCCCTGACCGAGGTCTACGACACGTACGCGCCGTTCCTCTACGACTACTGTCACGGCCTGCTCCGCGACCGGGTGGAGGCGGCCGGCGCGCTGCGCAACGTCGTCATCGCCGCCCGCGAGCACGCGGACCGGCTCACCGAGCCGGACCGGCTGCGCGGCTGGCTCTACGCGATCGCCCGCAAGGAGTGCATGCGGCGCCGCGACAGCCCGAACCGGCACACCGGGCAGGAGGCGCCGGAGGCCGAGGACGAGCTGACCCCCGAGCAGCTCGCCCGCCGCGAGGAGCGGCGGCTGCTCGCGCACAGCGCGCTCGCCGCGCTCAACGGCCGGCAGCGCGAGGCGATCGACCTGTCCGTGCGGCACGAGCTGGACGAGGTCGACGTCTGCGGCGTCTTCGGGATCCCGCTGGAGGAGACGCTCGCGCTGGTCGAGAAGGCCCGCGAGGACCTCGCCGCCTCGCTGCGCGCGGCCCTCATCGCGCAGAACCACTGGAAGAGCTGCCCCAGCGTGGCGGCGCTCACCGAGTCGTGGCCGCTGACCCCGCAGACGTCGGCGTCACTCGTCCGGCATGTCGCGAGCTGCCCGATCTGCCAGGTGCAGGAGACGCCGGAGCTGCCCCCGGACCGGCTGCTGTCCGTCCTGCCGATCGCGGCGATCCCCGCCGAGCTGCGGCTGGACGTGCTGACCGCCGCGACCGCCGAGGACCGCGCGGGCAACCGCCGCGCCATCGCCGCCTGGACCGAGCCGTTCGACGAGTACGGCTGGCCGCTGCCCTACCAGCCCGCCGCCCCGCGCGCCCGCGACCGGGAGCCGCGGCGGCGCGGCCCGGTGCTCGCGGCCGTCGCCGTGACCGTCGGCCTGCTCGTGCTGTTCGTCGGCGGCTGGACGTGGCTGCACAACGGCAGCGGGACGAACGCCTCGTCGAACGGCCCGGCGGTGCCCGGCGACAGCGGCTCGCCGGGCGACTCGGGCGTGCCGGAGCCGTCGCCGACCGAACCGTCCCCCACGGTGTCCTCGCCGTCGCCGACCCAGTCGAAGTCGCCGTCGAAGTCGCCGTCGCCGTCCAAGAGCCCGTCGAAGACCCCGACGACGAAGCCTCCGACGCAGCCGACGACGCTGGCGCCGAGGCCCCCGAAGGCGGGCAGGTTGAGCGTGAGCGGATGCGACATGGAGAGAAGGGACTCCTGCGCGATCAGGATCACCGCCGTCGGCGGCCCGGTGAACTGGCGGGTGACTGGGACGTCCGGGCCCGTCCGCGCCGAAGGTTCCGGCCACCTCGACGCCGGGGAGAGCACCCAGGTTTCGGTGTCACGGGCGGACGGCTTCTGTTTCGGCAAGCAGACCGGGTCCGTGTCGATCTCACCCGGCCAGTCCGCTTCGGTGTCCTACATCTGCTGACCGCTCGATCCGCCGGACGGGACCGTCCGTCCGGCGGAGTGCGGGCGGGCTAGGAGAGGGAGCCGGTGTCCAGGGTCCGGTGGGCGCGGTCCAGGAGGACGGGGACGCCGCCGCCGATCTGCTCGAACCCCTCCCCCACGGTCGCGTTCTGCAGGAAGCGGGCGTGGATGCCCTCCAGGATGACCGCGAGCTTGAAGCACGCGAACGCGACGTAGAAGTCGAGGTCGGCGAGGTCGAAGCCGGTCAGCGCGGCGTACCGCTCGGTGAACTCGCGGCGCGTGTAGAAGCCGGGCGCCGAGGTGATCGTGGCGCCGACGGGGAGTTCTTCGGCGTCGGCGGCCTCGGCCCAGTAGACGAGCGTCAGCCCGAGGTCGGAGAGCGGGTCGCCCAGCGTCGACATCTCCCAGTCGACGACGGCGGCGATCTCGGGGCGCGGCTCCAGCCGGGCGAGCGCGTTGTCGAGCCGGAAGTCGCCGTGGACGAGGCGGGCGGGGGCGTCCGCCGGCATCCGTTCGGCGAGCCGCGCGACGAGGCGGTCGTACTCGGGCAGGTCGCGGGTGGTCCCGGTGGCCCTGATCGCCTCCTGCGAGCTGTCCCACTGCTTGCCCCAGCGCTTGAGCTGGCGCTCCATGTAGCCGTTCGGGCGGCCGAAGTCGGCCAGCCCGACGGCGTCCACGTCCACGGTGTGGATCGCCGCGAGCGCCTCCACGAGCGCGCCGGAGAGGCCGCGCGCCTGCTCGGGGGTCATGTCCGCGGCGTCCTCGCGGGTGCGCAGGACGCGGCCGTCGACGAAGTCCATGAGGTAGAAGCGGGCGCCGATGACGTCCTCGTCGTCGCAGAACGCCAGCGTCGTCGGCACCGGCACGGCCGTCCCGCCGCCGAGCGCGGACAGCACCCGGTACTCGCGGCCCATGTCGTGGGCCGTCGGGAGGACGTGGCCGAGCGGCGGCCTGCGCAGCACGACGCGGCGGCCGCCGTCCAGGGTGATCCCGTACGTCAGGTTCGAACGCCCGCCCGCGATGAGGTCGATCGCGGTGATCCGTCCCGAACCGGGCAGCTCACGGGCCAGCCAGGACGCCAGGCGGGGGACGTCGATGCCGGGGACCCCGGCCGGAAGTTCTGCGTCAACGGTCATGACGCCCTATTAGAACGTGGCTCGGTCCGGGGTGTGAACCCCACCCCCGTACATGGGCCCTCACCTGCGCGCGGACGCTTATACGCGCGATGCGTTGTCGTCCACTTCCGGCCGACTTGCAGGAAGGCTTCACCCGGCCTTCAGCATCCGCACTGACCTGCGGGAACACCGCCGTGCACGGTGCCGGGCCCCGAGGGTCCCCAGATCTCGCGGAGAAAAACCTGATGCCAGGTGGAATCTTTGAACACCCGGGGTACGCCTCTGCGACGACACCCGAGCACGCCGGGCCCCTCCTGGCACGGGTATCGGCAGCCGTCACCCGGCCCATGAGACGGCAGGCTGGACTTATGCGTCCTGCTGGGCTAAGAGAAGAGGACTAGACCATTCGGGACTAGACCGCCCGATTGGGGGGGACGCACCGTGGCAGACGCATGGCTGCCGGGAGCCGGCCGCATGCCGGCACAGCAGGACGGAGGAGCGTTGCGGGGAGGTGCTCCCCGTGCCGTCTGGTGCGCCGGAGAGTACGATCCGCGCGCCGTCTCCGCGCGCTCGGTGGCCGCCGACCTCGTCAAGGAGGACCGGCCGCCGCACCTGGTGTGGCATCCCGGCACCGGCGAGATCGTCCAGATCCTCCCGATCACCCGCGCGGCCCGGCTGCTCGGCGACCGCGTCGGCCGGGAGGGCCGCGTCTGCGCGCAGATCATGGTGGTCGGCCAGTCCCGGACCCCGTTCACCGGATCGCTGCTCCTCGGGCTCGACGCCATCGTCCAGTGGCTGGACGCGTGGGGCGTCGCGCGCCGCTGGCCGGCCGGCCCCCCGCTGCCGTCGCCGCAGTCCTACCACGCGAGCCGCACCCGCAAGGAGTGGGCGCGCGGCGGGCACTACGGCGCGTCGCAGGTGCCGACGCTGGACCGGCCCGACCCCGGCGGCATCGACATCCGGCGCATCACCGGGCCCGACACCCCGGTCGCGCCGATCCCGAAGCCGCGCGCGCCGAGCGCTCCCGGCGGGGCCCGGCTCCTGCCGCGCCCGCGCACCCCCGACCCCGTCCGCCCGCCGCAGCCCGAGCCGCCCGCCCCGGCGCCGCTGCGGCCCGCCTCGGAGCCCGTACCGGTCGGCCAGTCCGCCATGTCCAACTGACGAGACCCGACCGATCAACCCCGTACCCGCCTACGCGGCCGGGCTCAACCGGCGAGGTCCCGGACGACCTCGCAGCCCTTGCGCAGCTCGGTCATGGTCGCCGCGGACCCGTAGCCGATCACCAGCCCGGACGCGCGCCGCGGCCCCATGTGGTGGCGCTCCAGGGTCTCCACCAGGACGCCGCGTTCGCCCGCCTCGACCGAGATGCGCCGCGCCTCGGGCTCCGGGACGTCCACGACCAGATGCAGGCCCGCGGTGTCGCCGCGCAGCCGGAGCCCGTCCAGCGCCCGCACCACGACCTCCCGGCGGCGCGCGTACTCGCCGCGCATCCGGCGGACGTACCGGTCGAGATCACCGCGTTCCAGGAGGAGGCGCAGCGCGTCCTGCGGGACGACGGCGGTGCGGTCGTTCAGCAGTTCCCGGCGCAGCGCCACCGCGCCCACCAGGTCGGGACGCCCCGCGAGCCACCCCACGCCCATGTCCGTGGTGAGGATCTTCGCGGTCGTGCCGAGATAGACGACCACGTCCGGGTCGAGGCCGTACAGGGCGGGCAGGGGTGCCACGTCGAACCGGAACTCGCCGTCATAGTCGTCCTCGGCGATGAGGGCCCCGTTGCGCCGCGCCCACGCCAGCAGGGCCTGCCGGCGCGGGACGGGCAGGACCCCGCCCATCGGGTACTGGTGCGACGGCGTCGTGTAGACGAGGCGCAGGTCGTCGGGAAGTGCCTCGGCGATGATGCCGTGCTCGTCGACAGGGCACGGCACGAGCGTCGCGCCACGTCCGCTCAGGACGGTGCGCGCCTTCCCGTAGCCGGGATCCTCCACCCCTACGCGGTCGCCTGGGCGAAGCGCGGTCGCGGCAAGGAGATCGAGCCCGTTCGTTGCTCCACGTGTCACCAGGAGTCCGTCCAGAGGGACGCTCACACCGCGGCTACGCCTGATATAGCCCGCGAGTGCCTCACGCAGGCCGGGAAGACCGTGCGAGTCCTGGCGTTGCTGCGGGGGCATGCCGGCGGCGAGCCGCCATGCCCTGCGCCATGCGGGCGTGTCCAGGGCACCGATCCAGGCGGTGCCGGGCCTCAGGTCGATCTCGTGTGGGGCCGCCGTCCTCCGCGCTGGTCTCGTCACCGGTTCCTGCGGCCTCGGCACAGGCGCGGCGGCGACGCCTTCGGTCACGTACGTGCCGGACCCGTGCCGCCCTTCGAGCCACCCCTCGGCGTAGAGCTGCTCGTAGGCCTCGGTCACCACCGTCCGGCTGACGCCCAGCAGCTTTCCCAGCGCCCTGCTGGACGGGAGGCGCTCCCCCGCGGCGAGCCGCCCCTCCGCCATCGCGTCCCGCAACTGGCCGACGAGCTGGGCGCTCATCGGCTCCTTGGCGCCCCGGTCGACGGCGAGGGGCAGATCGATCGACAAAGTGGTCTCCGGCTATGCGCGTCAAGTGGCCATACCGACCAGGCCACTTCCCTCCTAGCGTAAACCGGTATGAACGCACTCTCCTCGACCGACCGCACCCGCCTCACCAGGCTCCCCGAGCGTTCCGGAGCCGACCGCTCCGCCCTCTACGCCATCCTCGACGCGGGCCTGATCTGCCACCTCGGCATCATCGTGAACGGCTCACCACGCGTCCTCCCCACCGGATACGGCCGCCTGGACGACACCCTCTACATCCACGGCTCCACCGGTGCGAGCAGCCTCATGGCGGGGCCGTCCCAGGACGTCTGCGTCACCGTGACCCATCTCGACGGGATCGTCCTGGCCCGATCGGTGTTCCACCACTCCGTCAACTACCGAAGCGCCGTCATCTACGGGAGACCCCAATTGGTGACGGAAACCGACGCGAAGCTCACCGCACTACGGGCCATCACCGAGCAACTGGCCCCCGGGCAATGGGACGCCACGCGCGCCCCCACCCGCAAGGAACTCGCCGCAACGGCCGTTCTGGCGATTCCCCTCTCCGAGGCGTCGGTCAAGCTCCGCCAAGGCCCGCCCAGCGACGACGAACCCGACCACGCCCTCGACATCTGGGCCGGTGTCCTGCCCGTCCACCAGGCGTTCGGCCCGCCGCACCCCGACCCGCTGCTCCGCCCCGGCATTCCCGTTCCCGGGCATATCGCCCAGCGCGTGACCTCCTAAATCCATCCGGCCCAACGCCCCGCGCAGTCGTCCATGGCCGTAGGGTGAATGCATGAACGAGCGGCTGGTCTGGATCGACTGCGAGATGACAGGACTCGACCTGCGCAACGACGCGCTCATCGAGATAGCCGCGCTGGTCACCGACAGCGAGTTGAACATCCTCGACGACGGCGTCGACGTCATCATCAAGCCGCCGCCCGAGAGCGTGACGCAGATGACCAAAGTCGTTCGCGACATGCACACCACGTCCGGCCTCCTGGACGCCCTGCCGACCGGCGTCACCCTCGCCGAGGCCGAGGACATCGTGCTCGGCTACATCCGAGGCCACGTGAAGGACGCCAACAAGGCGCCCCTGTGCGGCAACAGCATCGCCACCGACCGCTCCTTCCTGGCCCGCGACATGCCCGCCCTCGACGCCCACCTCCACTACCGCATGGTGGACGTCTCCTCCATCAAAGAGCTGGCCCGCCGCTGGTACCCGCGGGTGTACTTCGCCAGCCCGGAGAAGAAGGGCGGCCACCGCGCCCTCGCCGACATCACCGAGAGCATCCAGGAACTGCGCTACTACCGCGCCGCCGTCTTCGTCCCGCAGCCCGGCCCCGACTCCGACACGGCCCGCTCCATCGCCGCCAAGGTCGCCTCCGGCTGACCCACCCCCGCGAAGCCGCTACACTACTGGGAGCCGGGAGCGATCCCGGCCGCGGTGGGTGTAGCTCAGCTGGCAGAGCACTTGGTTGTGGTCCAAGATGTCGGGGGTTCAAGTCCCCTCACTCACCCCAGTGCGGGGCCCCGGTCGATCGGCCGGGGCCTTCGTCATGTGCGGCGCGGTCCATCGACTCTCGAAGATCGTCCGGTTATGCTCCGTCCCTATACATGTCAACGACACGCCAAGGGCAACGGATGAGTGTCGACGAGACGGCCCCACTGCGCGTCCTCGTGGTGAACGCCGATCCCCGGGTCCGCGCGGACGTGATCTCCCTCCTGGACGCCGGCGACGAACTCCGGGTCGTCGCCGACACCCCCGACCCCCAGACCGCACTCACCCTCGCCGGGCGCCTGCGCCCCGACATCGTCCTGCTCGACGCGCCCTCCGCGGCCCACACGGCGGCCCTCAGCGCCGCCTCCCGCGTCTTCCTCCTCACCGACGACCGGCCCGCCGCCGAGACGGCCCTCCGCGCCGGCGCCTGCGGCCACCTCGTCCCCGGCTCCTTCACCGTCCGCGACCTGATCCGCGGCGTCCGCGACGCCTCCCGCACCACCCTCGGCCTGTCCGCCCGCGAGTCGGAGGTCATGGACCTCATCGCCACCGGCCGCTCCAACGGCGAGATCGCCCGCCAGCTCTTCCTGTCCGAGAAGACCGTGAAGAACCACGTCAACCGCATCTACGCCAAGCTCGGCGTCAGCTCCCGCGCCACCGCCATCGCCCTCTGGCGCGGCATGGTCAGCGTCCTGCCCGCCCGGGACTAAACCGATTCGCACAGGCCCCCGCCCCCTGGTACTGTTCTTCCTGTCGCAAGGGACCCCGGCCCCGGCCGAGGCCCCACACGAACAGGCGCCGTTAGCTCAATTGGCAGAGCAGCGGACTCTTAATCCGCGGGTTCGGGGTTCAAGTCCCTGACGGCGCACTCGGGCACCCCTGTTCGCAAGGCCCCTTTGGGGCCTCTTGCTCCCGGGTGCCTTGTTCTTTTTGGGGGGACGACCCCCCCATGCCCCCCGATTCGGGGGTCACCCCCCAGACCCCCCACTTGCGATCCTTGTTCGCACGGCCTTTTGGCGCCTGCCTTCCATTGGGGACGTCCACCAGGCCCACACTGCTCGCCGCGTGTGAGGTGCTTGGGTCATTCGGAGGTGGGGGCGTTAGGCCCAGGGAGCGGATCCAGATTTTGTCGAGGGTGTCGATGAGCACTTCCGCGTCGTATTCGACGCCCTCGTAGGACCAGGCCATGACCACGCGTTCGACCATCAGGGTCAGGGCGTGCGCGGTGTGGCGCGGGTGACCCTGCTGTGGAAATGGTCGGCGACCTCGTCCCACTGGGCCTTCAGCCGCTCGTCCTCGTCGCGCGCCTGGTAGACCGCCTGGAGGACGTGGGCGTTGCGCCTGAACGCGTTGATGTAGACGCGGTTGACTTCCCGAATGCGGCGGGTCCTGCTGGGTGGTGATGCGGTCGGCCGCGATCCCGGTCAGTTCGGCGGAGATGCCCTTCATCAGCTCGTAGAGCAGGTCGTGCTTGGACCGGTAGTAGGTGTAAAGCGCCCCCGATCCGACCCGCGCCTCGGTGCTGATGTCGGAGAGCCGGGCGTTGTGGGCGGTGTGGCAGACCACGGCGCTCTGCACGAACGGCGTCCTGCGCTCGGCGTCGCCGACGAGGCCGTCGTGCTCCACCACGGCCGGGTGGTGCTCACCGGCCCCGCGGCCGATCTGCGGGAGGACCGGGACCAGGTCCAGCGGGTCTACTTCGGAGACAAGGAACGCTGACATGACCCTCAACGCTCGCCAGCGGGCGGCGCTCACCACGATCTGCGAGACCTTCGCCCCCGGTGACGGCGCGGGCATTCCGTCCGCCGCCGCGCTCGGCGCCGTGGCCATCGCCGAGGGACTCGCCGCCGACCGGGAACGGCTGCTGCTGAAGCTGGGCGATTCGTCCTCAGAACGCAAGCGCGTGCTGTTCCAGGCTCTGCGCAGCATCGCCACCACCTCGTACCTGCTCGCCCCGGGCCCGACCGGGACCTCGCCGGTCTGGGACGCCATCGGGTACCCCGGGGCCGCTGGAATCCGCTCCACGACCGAAGCTCGCGCCGGTGTCAGCGCCGGGGGCTGATCCAGCACGCCGACGCCGGCCAGCGCGCGACCACCGGGACCCCTGTTCTCCGGTGGTCAGCGGAGGAGGCGGCGGGGGGTCACGATGCCGGCTTCGTAGGCGATGATGACCAGTTGGGCCCGGTCGCGGGCGGCCAGTTTCTGCATGATGCGGCTGACGTAGGTCTTCGCGGTCGTGGGGGTGACGAACAGGCGGGCGGCGATCTCGGTGTTGGAGAGGCCGTCGGCGACCAGGGTGAGGACCTCGCGTTCGCGGACGGTCAGCGCGTCCAGGGCGGGGGCGGCGGCCTGGGGGTCCACGCGGCCGGCCAGTTCTGCGATCAGGCGGCGGGTGACGGACGGGGCCACCAGCGCGTCGCCCTGCGCCACCACCCGCACGGCGCGGATCAGCTCGGCCGGGTCGATGTCCTTGAGCAGGAAGCCGCTGGCCCCCGCGCGCAGGGCGCCGTAGATGTACTCGTCCAGCTCGTAGGTGGTCAGGATGATGACCTTCAGGCCGGCGTGCGCGGGGTCGGCGGCCAGGCGGCGGGTGGCCTCGATGCCGTCGAGGTCGGGCATCCGGACGTCCATGAGGACGACGTCGGGACGCAGCGCGCCGCACTGCCGGACGGCGTCGGCGCCGTCGCCCGCCTCCCCCGCGACGGCGATGCCGGGCTGTCCCTCCAGGATCGAGCGGAACCCGACCCGGACGAGGGTCTGGTCGTCGGCCAGCAGGACGCTGATCACGCGTGCTCCCGGAGCGGCAGCCGGGCGAGGACACGGAAGGCGCCATCGCCGCAGGGGCCCGCGTGCAGTTCGCCGCCGAGGGCGGTGGCGCGTTCGCGCATGCCCTGGATGCCGTAGCCGGCGCCGCCGCCCGGTGCGGCGCCGGTGTTCTCGACGCGGATGTGCAGGTCGCCCGCGTCGACGCGGATGCGGACGGTGGCCTCCTCGGTGCGCGCGTGGCGGGCGACGTTGGTCAGCGCCTCCTGGACGATGCGGAACGCGGCCAGGTCGACCTCGGCGGGGACGCGCGGCCCCGCGCCCTCGACGGTCGTGCGGACCCGGAGCCCCGCGCGTCCGGCGGTGTCCACCAGCTCGGGCAGGCGGGCGAGGCCCGGGGCGGGCGCGGTCGAGCCGGCCGCGGTCGGGCCGGCCTCGTCGGCGTGCCGCAGCACGCCGAGCGTGGCGCGCAGTTCGCGGCTCGCGTCCAGCCCCGCGTCCCGGATCACGGTGAGGGCGTCGGCCAGTTCGGCGCGCAGCCCGGGATCGTCGCGGCGGGGGCCGCCGGTGAGCTGGAACAGCGCCGCGCCCGCCCGGACGTTGATCATCGAGATGTTGTGCGCGAGGACGTCGTGCAGCTCGCGGGCGATGCGCATCCGCTCCTCGGTGACGCGCCTGCGGCCGTCGGCCTCCCGGCCGCGCTCGGCCTCGGTGACCCGGTGCTCCACCTCGGCCAGGTAGGCGCGGCGGTTCCAGGTCACCCCGCCGACCGCGAGCACCGCCACCAGCCATCCGGCCACCAGGACGGCGCTCTCCCCCTGCCCCTGCGCCCCGTGCAGGATCACGCCGAGGACGGCGATGACGGCGAGGACGATCGCCGCGGGCAGCCGCCCCTCGGCCGCGGTGGTGTAGAGCGCGACGATGTAGGCGACGAAGACGGGGCCGCCCGACGCGCCGAGCGCGCCCGACAGCGAGGTCAGCAGCAGCGTCAGCACGAGGACGCTCACCGGGTGGCGGCGGCGCAGCGTGAGCGCGGCGCACGCGGCGACGGCGGCGGCCAGCTGGCCGGGGAGCGGCGCGGGCCCGTCGCGGGTGAACGCGGACCCGAGCACGAGGACCAGGGTGGCGGCGCCGATCGCCGCGTCCGGGAGCAGGCCCGCCGGCGGACGGTGGAGCCTCATCCGGAACAATATACATGGCTACTATTTTCGCGTCATGTCTCCCGTGGTCGACATCGCGGTGTCGACCACAGGCCGACGACAGCGCGGGCCCGGCTCGGTGAGGATCCCGGCATGGACGCCGAGACGCTCGACCTCGCCCGGCTCCAGTTCGCGATCACCGCCGGCGCGCACTTCCTGTTCGTCGCGCTGACGCTCGGGCTGGCGCCGCTGCTGGCGGCCGTCCAGACGCGCGCGACCGTGTCCGGGAGCGAGACGCACTGGCGGATGACCCGGTTCTGGGGCCAGCTCTACGTGATCAACTACGGCATGGGGATCGTCACCGGCCTGGTGATGGAGTTCCAGTTCGGGCTGAACTGGAGCGGGCTGACCACGTTCGCCGGGGACGTCTTCGGTGCCCCGCTGGCGATGGAGACGATCGTCGCGTTCTTCATCGAGTCCACCTTCCTCGGGCTGTGGATCTTCGGCTGGGGCCGGATCAACCGGTGGGCGCACCTGGCGGTGCTGTGGATCGTGGCGCTCACCGCCTACGTCTCGGCGTACTGGATCATCGCCGCCAACGGCTGGCTGCAGAACCCGGTCGGCGCGGAGCGGCGCGGGGACCGGATGGTGCTGGTCGACCGCGCCGCCATGCTGGCCAACCCGGACGCGCTCATCGCGCTGCTGCACGTGATCGGCGCGGCCCTGCTGACCGGCGGCTTCTTCCTCGCCGGGGTCAGCGCCTTCCACCTGCGGCGCGGCACCGCCGACCGGGAGGTGTTCCGCCGGTCGCTGCGGCTCGGGATGATCGCGGCGCTGCCCGCCTCGCTGCTCACGCTCGGCGCCGGGTTCAACCAGTTCGCGGTGGTCGCCGACCATCTGCCGATGAAGTTCGCGGTCAGCCAGGGCGACCCCGCCGAGCAGGCGCGGCTGCAGGCCGAGCTCGCCGCCCGGCTCGGCCCCGGCGACTACAGCCCGCCGGGCTGGATCGACCTGCCGCTCGGCCTGATGATGATCCTCGGCACGGTGCTCTTCATCCTCGCCTCGGTGGGGCTCGTCCTGGCCTACACGAGCCGGGGCGGGATCCTGATGCGCGCCTGGCTGCGGGTGCTGACCTGGTCCGTCGTGCTGCCGTTCGCCGCGGTGATCGCCGGCTGGGTGTTCCGCGAGGTCGGCCGGCAGCCGTGGACGATCAACCAGGTCCTGCGCACCGAGGACGCGCTGGCCCCGTCGGCGTCGGCCGGGAGCATGCGGCTCACGCTGATCGGGTTCACCGCGCTGTTCGCCGTGCTGATCGCGCTGGACGCCTGGCTGCTCGGCCGGTTCGCCCGGCGCGGCCCCGACGGGTCGACGCTGGGCATGCCCGCCGACTCGGCCGCGGACCCCGAGCCCCTGCCGAACTTCTGACGCCGCCCCACGCTGACAGGGAACTCTCATGGACGTCCTCGCCATCGGCCTGCTGGCCTTCGCAGCCGTCGGCTACTTCGTGCTGGCGGGCACCGACCTCGGCACCGGCATGATGCTGTTCTTCCTCGGCCGCGACCCGGCCGAGCGCCGGCTGGTGATCGCCGCGTTCGCGCCGTTCTTCCTCGCCAACGAGATCTGGCTGGTCCTCACCGCCGGGCTGCTCGTCGGCCTGTTCCACGAACTGGAGGGCGCGCTGTTCGGCGCGCTGTTCGGCACCGTCGCCGCGCTGCTCGCCGGATGGGTCGTCCGGGACGTGGGCTTGTGGCTGCGCGGCCGGGTGGACGCGCCCGGCTGGCGGCTGCTCTGGGACGGCGCCATCACCGCCGGGAGCTGGACGGTCACCGGCGCGTGGGGCTGGATCGTCGGCTCGGTGCTGCTCTACCGGCTCGAACCGGCGACCTCGCTCGTCCCGCTGATCGGCGTCGGGGCCGCGTGGGCGCTGTTCGCGCTGCACGGCCTGGCGTTCGCCTCGCTCCGGCTGCGCGGCGCCCCGTACGAGCGCGCCCGGACGGTCACCGGCCCGTCCGGGGAGTGGGCCACGCTGGCGCTCACCTCGGTCGGCATGACCGCGATCCCGCTGGCGCTGGGCGCGCGGCTCCCGCTGCGCGACTCGGTGACGGAGTCGGCGGAGTTCGTGGCCGGATCGACCGCCCTGCTCCTGCCCGTCCTCGTCGCCGCCCAGCTCTGGACGTGGTGGATCTTCCGCCACCGGGTGACCGCGCCAAGCTACCTGTGAGGGCGCGGCCGTGACCGCGCCCGACCTCCCCGGACTCGACCGCCGGCGGCTGCTCCGCACCCTCGCGCCGCCGGCGGTCGTTCAGGGAGTCCTGGTGGTGGTCCAGGCGGAGTTGCTGGTCCGGGCGCTCGCGCCGCCGGCCCCGGGCCCGCTGCCGTGGCTCGCCGCGGTCGTCGCGCTGCGCGCGGCGGTGTCCTGGGCGACTGGGAACGCCGTCCACCGCGCCGCCGCGCGGCTCAAGGACGGGCTGCGCGCGGACCTGCTGCACGCGCGCGGCGGCACCACGCTGATCGTCCGGGGCCTGGACGCGCTCGACCCGTACGTGACCGGCTACCTGCCGCAGCTCGCCACGGCCGCCGTCGTGCCGCCGCTGGTGCTGGCGCGGCTGCTGGCCGCCGACACGGCGTCCGGGCTGACGGTGCTGGTCACGCTGCCGCTCGTCCCGGTCTTCGGCGTCCTCGTCGGCCGGCACACACGCGTGGCCACCCGCGTGCAGTGGGAGCGGTTGAACCGCCTCGGCGGCCACTTCCGCGAGGTCCTCGCGGGCCTGCCGACGCTGCGCGCGTTCGGCCGGGCCGGCCACCAGGAGGGCGAGGTGCGGCGGATGGCGGACGCGCACCGGCGCGCCACCCGGCGCGTGCTGCGCACGGCGTTCCTGTCGGCGCTCGTGCTGGACCTGGTGGCGACGCTGTCGGTCGCGCTCGTCGCCGTCCCGGTCGGGCTGCGGCTGCTGGACGGCGGCATCGGCTACCGGACGGCGCTGCTCGTCCTGCTGCTCACGCCCGAGGTCTTCCTGCCGCTGCGCGCGCTCGGCGGCCGGTTCCACGCAGCCGCGGAGGGCATGGCGGTCGCGGCGGAGACCGCCCGCGTGCTCGGCCGCGCCGAACCCGAGCCCACCGGTCGCGCCGCGCCGCCGCGCGGCGACATCCGGCTGGAGGACGTCAGCGTCCGCTACGGCGACCGGCCCGCGCTCGACCGGGTGTCGCTGGTGATCCGGCGGGGCGAGGTGGTGGCGCTGACCGGGCCGAGCGGCGCGGGCAAGTCGACGCTGCTGGCGGTCCTGCTCGGCCTGGCCGAGCCCGACGAGGGCCGCGTCCTGGTCGGCGGGACCGACCTGCGCGACCTCGACCTCGCCGCGTGGCGGCGACAGGTCGCCTGGGTGCCGCAGGCCCCGCACCTGTTCGCCGACTCGGTGGCGGGGAACGTCCGGCTGGGCATGCCGGCGGCGCCGGACGCGGCGGTGCGCCGCGCGCTGGCCGACGCGCACGCGCGGGACTTCGTGGACGCGCTGCCCGACGGCGACGCCACGCTGCTCGGCGAGCGCGGCGCCGGGCTGTCGGCCGGGCAGCGGCAGCGGATCGCGCTGGCCCGCGCCTACCTGCGCGACGCGCCCGTCCTGCTGCTGGACGAGCCCACCGCGCGGCTCGACCCGGGCAGCGAGCAGGCCGTCGTCCACGCGGCGCGGCGGCTGCTGCGGGACCGGACCGCGGTCCTCGTCGCGCACCGGCCCGCGCTGCTGGGCGCCGCCGACCGGGTGGTCCGGCTGAGCGAGGGACGCGTCGTCGAGGAGGTGCGCCGGTGACCGCGTGGGCCGTCCTGGCGGGGGTCGCGGCGCGGCTGTGCGCGCTGGGCCTGACCGCCTCCGCCGCCTGGCTGATCGCCCGCGCCGGCGCCGAGCGGCCGGACCTGGCCGCGCTGGGCCTGGCGATCGCGGCGGTGCGGGCGTTCGCGTCCGCGCGGGGCCTCTTCGGCTACCTGGAGCGGCTGGCCGGGCACGACGCCGCGCTCGGCCGGGCGGCCCGGCAGCGGGTGCGGCTGTACCGCGCGCTGGCCCGCGGCCCTCTCCCCGGCGCCGGGTCCCGCGACGCGGACGCGCTCACGCACATGGTCGCCGACCTGGACGCCGGCCAGGACCTGCGGCTCCGCTGCGCACTGCCCGCGATCATCGCCGGGGTCGCCGGCGCGGCGGCGGCCGCGTTCTGCTGGGCACTGCACCCCGCGTCCGGCGCGATCGTGGCCGGCGGCATGCTGGCGGCGGGCGCGGCCGTCCCGGCGGGAGCCGCCGCAGCCGCTCGCAGGCTCGGCGCGCGGCTGGCCGACGCGCGGGCCGAGCTGACGGCGCGGGTCCTGGACCTCACCGAGGGACGCGCCGACCTGCTGGCGTTCGGCGCGCTGGACTTCGCGACGGCCGCCGCGGAACGCCAGGCGGCGCGGCTCGCGCGGGTGGAGCGCGCCGGCGGCTCGGTGTCCGCCGCGGCGCTGGCGGCCGGCGCGGCCGTCCAGGGGCTGACCGCGCTCGGCGTCGCCTGGACGGCGGCCGGGACGGGCGCGGTGACCAGCGCGGTGCTCGTGCTGACCGCGCTCGCCGCGCTGGACGCGGTCCAGCCCGCGATCCCGGCAGCGCAGCTCTACGTCGCGCTGCGTCCGGCGGCGGCGCGGGTGCGGCGGCTGATCCGGGCGGACGCCGCGCTCCCGCCCGACGAGCGGCCGCACCGCCCGGCCGTGCCCGGACGCGTCGCACTGCGCGGCGTCCGGGTGCGGTACGGGGACGTCCCGGCGCTGGACGGCGTCGACCTCGACCTGGCCCCGGGACGCTCGGTCGCGGTGCTCGGCGAGAGCGGCGCCGGCAAGTCGACGCTGCTGGCGCTGCTCGCCGGGCTCGTCCAGCCCGGCGAGGGCCTCGCGCTGCTGCGGCCGGCGCGCGGCCTGTACCAGGACGCGCACCTGTTCGCGGCCACGGTGCGGGTCAACCTGCGGATGGCGAAACCGGAC
Organism: Actinomadura chokoriensis; assembly: GCF_039529475.1. Taxonomy (NCBI): domain Bacteria; kingdom Bacillati; phylum Actinomycetota; class Actinomycetes; order Streptosporangiales; family Thermomonosporaceae; genus Actinomadura; species Actinomadura chokoriensis. The sequence continues at coordinate 57,561 of NZ_BAAAMW010000001.1, forward strand.
GCGGAGGACGCCGAGCTTCGCGCCGTCCTGGACCGGGTGCACCTCACCGGCTGGCTGGACGCCCTCCCCCAGGGCCTGTCCACGCCCGTCGGCGCGGGCGGCCGGGGCCTGTCGGGCGGGCAGCGGCAGCGCCTGCTGCTGGCCCGCGCGCTGCTCGCCGACCCGGAGGTCCTGCTGCTCGACGAGCCCACCGAGGCGCTGGACGCGGCGACCGGGCGCGCCGTCCTCGCCGGCGTGCTGCGGGCCCGGCGCGGGCGGACGACGGTCGCCGTCACCCATCGGGAGGACGCGCTCGACCTGTTCGACGACATCGTCATCATGGCGCGCGGCCGGGTCGAGCTGCACGACGCGGGCGTCCACCGGCAACGCAGGATCAAGCGCGGATAAAGCCGCTGGCCCCCGGGGCCGCACGCCGCCCGGCACCAGCGGATTCCCACTCCACCGCGAGCCCGCCACCAGCGTCCCTTCACAGGATCGGCGGAGGAAACGACCGGCGAAGCGGCCCGGAGGGCCGCGGTGGAGGGAGACATGGAAGCCCACATTCTCGCGAGCGCCACCACCGACGCGAACCTCGAACTCGTCCTCGACGTCCTCCCGGCACTGATCGTCATCCTCATCGCGTCCGGCCTCTGCGGATGGCTGGCGCGCTGGGTGTGGCAGCCGCGGGTGCTCGGCGAGATGGTGGCCGGGGTGCTGCTCGGCCCGACGCTGTTCGGCTGGCTGTTCCCCGACGCCCAGGCGGCCGTCTTCCCGCACCACGTCACCCCGATCCTCTACGTGATCAGCACGATCGGGCTGACCCTGTACATGTTCCTGGTGGGCGCGGGCCTCGACCACGGCGCCGGCGGGGAGCGCGGCGGGCTGCACCGGCCGGTCGTCCTGGCCATCTCCGGGATCGTCCCCGCGCTGCTCCTCGGCGGCGCCGTCGGGTTCGCGCTGTGGTCGCAGCTGTCCCGCGACGACGTCGGCCGGTGGCTGTTCGCGGTGTTCGTCGGCGGCGCGCTGTCGCTGACCGCCTTCCCGATGCTCGCCCGCATCCTCTACGAGCGCGGCCTGGAGAACTCGCGGCTCGGCCGGCTGTCGCTGCTCGCCGCCTCGATCGACGACGCGGCGGCGTGGTGCCTGCTGGCGGTGCTGAGCGCGGTGCACCTCGGCGGCGGCACCGGCCCGGCGGTGCGCACGATCCTGCTGTCGCTGGTCTTCGTGGCCGTGGCGCTCGGCGTGGTCCGCCCGCTGCTGCGCCCGCTGGGCCGGGCCGTCGCGCGCGCCGGCGACCTGAACCTCGGGCACACCTACCTCGTGCTGCTGGTGCCGCTCGTCGCGGGCTGGCTGACCGACTGGATCGGCATCTACTCGGTGTTCGGCGGCTTCATCGCCGGGCTGGCGATGCCGCGCGACGCCGCGTTCCGGCGGCTCGTCCACGACCGCATGATGAACATGGTGTCGGTCCTGCTGCTGCCGGTGTTCTTCACCTTCTCCGGGCTGAACACGCAGCTGGGCGGGCTGGGCGGCGGCACGATGCTGCTGTCCTTCCTGGCGATCCTGGCCGCGGCCTTCGCCGGCAAGTACTTCGGCTGCGCGCTGGCGATGCGGACGCTGGGGTTCACGCCCCGCGAGTCGTACGCGGTGGGAGGGCTGATGAACGCCCGCGGCCTGATGATCCTCATCTTCATCAACATCGGGCTGGCGCAGGGCATCATCACCCGGGAGGTGTTCAGCATGCTGGTGCTGGTGGCGGTCCTCACGACCGCGGCGGCGCTGCCGCTGTACTCGGCGGCCCTCCCGAAGCGGCTGGAGGAGGAGCAGCGCGCACCCGTCCCGGAGCCGGAGAAGACCGCCGCGGCGGCCTGACCTGCGCCGGGCCGGACCCCGGACCGCTGCAAGGGGGGAGGCGGCGGCCCGGGATCCGGGGTCCGGTCGGCGGGGGGCGGAGCCGGGGGTCAGACCTGCTTCTGGTAGACGCGGAACGCCAGGGTCGACAGCCAGGCGCAGCCGAGCGCGACGGCCAGCAGCCCCGCGCCGCGGGTCAGCACGAAGGACCAGTCGACGCCGTCGGCGAGGGTCTGCCGGCCGATCTCGACGAGCCAGTTCACCGGGTTGCCGCCGGCGATCGTGCTCATCCAGTCCGGCATCAGCCGGCGCGGGACGAACGTCGAGGACAGGAACGCCAGCGGCAGCACGAGGAACTGCGCGATGGAGATCACCGACTCCTGGCTGCGGGTCACCAGGCCGAGGGCGTTGGACAGCGAGGCGAACGCCACCGCGATCAGCGCCACGCACACCAGGAACACCACCATGATCGGCACGCCGCCGGGGAAGCGCGCCCCGGTGGCGAGCGCGATGGCCAGGATGATCAGGCCCTGCAGGACCACCGACAGCGCCTGGTGGATCAGCCGCCCGGTGATGAGCGCGCCGCGCCGGACCGGGGTGACCAGGAACCGGTTGAGCGTGCCCTGCTCCATCTCCACGACGAAGACCATCCCGCTCCACCCGCTGGCGAACAGCGCGGTCATCGCGATGATGCCCGGGGTGAGGAAGCCGATGTAGGAGTCGGTGGTGTGGGTGTCCTCCATGAGGGGGGCGAAGAGCTTGCCGAAGAGCAGCAGCCAGATCACCGGCTGGACGAGCGTGGCGACCAGGTAGAACGGCTGGCGGACGAAGGCCCGCAGGTCGCGCACCGTCATGTGGTACGACTGCATCACCGCGGCGGTCATCGGATGGTTCCTTCCTGGACGCTGCGGAAGGTGCGGCCGGCGTGCCGGAGGTACACCTCGTCGAGGGTGGGCGCCGAGAGCGTCACCGAGGCCACCCGCAGCCCGGCCCCCTCCAGCGCCGACAGCAGCGCGGGCGCGCTGTCGGCGCCGGCGTCGACGCGCGCGCCGACCTCGCGGCCGTGCACGACGACGTCGTGGACGCCCGCCACGTTGGACAGTGCCGTCTTGACCGCCGCCTCCTCCGGCGGCTCGTTCAGCAGGACCTGGACCGAGTCGCCGTGCAGGGCCTTCTTGAGGTTCTCCGGGGTGCCGTACGCGACGACCTTGCCCTCGTCCAGGATGGCGAGGGTGTCGGCCAGTTCGTCGGCCTCCTCCAGGTAGTGGGTGGTGAGGACGACGGTGATGCCGGTGGCCGCCATCCCGGCGATCTCCTTCCACAGCTCGGCGCGGGCCTCCGGGTCGAGGCCGGTCGTGGGCTCGTCCAGGAACAGCACGCGCGGCTCCTGCACCAGCCCCATGGCCACGTCGAGCTTGCGGCGCATGCCGCCGGAGTAGGTCTTGACCAGGCGCCCGGCGACGCCGGTCAGGCCGAAGCGCTCCAGCAGGCCGTCGACGCGCTCGCGGAGCACGCCGCCGCCGAGCCCGTACAGCCGCCCCTGCAGCACCAGGTTCTCCCGGCCGGTGGCGGCCGGGTCGACGCCGGAGTTCTGCGCGACGCAGCCGATGTGCCGGCGCACCTGCGCCGCGTCGGACAGGACGTCGAACCCCGCCACCCGCGCGGAGCCCGAGTCGGGCCGGGTGAGGGTGGTGAGGACCTTGATGGTGGTGGACTTGCCCGCCCCGTTGGGGCCGAGCAGGCCGAAGACGGTACCGGACGGCACCGAGAAGGTGACTCCGTTCACGGCGCGCACGCCGTTCGGATAGGTCTTGGTGAGGTCGCTGACCTCGATGGCCAGGCTCTCTCCTGACATGACGGATCTCCCGCATCATGGGTCGGCGATCGTGCCCGCGGGAGAGATCCGGTTAACCTGGTAGAGGACCCTCGAGTAACCGGCCGCCACCCGTTGGCGTCGATCGAGGTCATGGGCCCCGGCGGGTGCTGCAACACCCGCCGGGGTTCTCGTTTCGGCGGGTCAGCTCACATGGCGCTCTCTTCCCCGGATCGCGAAACTCCGGCTGGACTCGTCGCCCTGGTGCCAGCGGTACCAGATCTCCAGGTCCTCCAGGGTTCCCTCCTCCAGTTCCTCGGCCAGGCACTTGACCCAGGCCAGTTCGGCGCGCAGCATCATCTCCTCGTACTCGGCCTCGATCAGGAACAGGCGGCGCAGGCCGTTGGAGCGCATCTGGTCCATGAAGGCGCGGACCTCGGCCAGCCGGATCTCCAGCGACTCGACCCGCTGCCGCAGCAGCGGCGCCACCGTCTCCGGCGGCAGCACCGGCATCAGCGACAGGCCCGCCTCGAACTCGGGGTACTCCTTGGTCGAGGTGCGCAGGATCTCGCTGAGCCACTCCCGCAGCTCGATCGCGCCCGCGGGCGTGAGCGCGTAGACGGTGCGCTCCGGGCGCCTGCCCTCCCGGAACGTCTCCACGGGCTCGATGAAGGAGGCCCTGACCAGGGAGTCGACGACGGTGTAGAGCGACCCGTAGTTGATCCGGATGCTCTGCTCCTTGCCGCGTCCCTTGAGCTTCTGCGCCATCTCGTACGGGTGCATGGAGCTCTCGGACAGGACGGCGAGCACCGCCAACGCGAGCGGATTCGAGACCTTGCGCTTGACCATGAGACTCTCCGGTGACGGATACTCTGACCCGAGTATACCGCGCCGGAGATTCGGTGACCCGGCCTGTCAGTGGAACATGACTCTGAAGTAACCCCGGAGACCACGAAGCGGCGGACGGCAGGCGATATCCCCTGCCATCCGCCGCCCAGGGCGTGGAAATTCGCGCGGAATCTCCCGCGGAGGTCCGCGCGGGCGCGCCGCCCGGCCCTCACATGACGATCACCAGGGCCGCCGCCAGATTGGCCGCGAGGGCCGCCGCCGCGAGCCCGGTCCGCACCGCGTTCCACCGCCGCCACCGGCCGCGCCGCTCGGTCCAGTCGGGCGGCAGCGACGCCGGGTCCTGCGCCGTGACCCAGTGGTTGATCGGGACGTTCTTGGTCAGCGACACCGTGATCACCGAGATCATCAGCAGCCCCGCGACCGCGCCGGCCACCGGCCCCGCCCAGCCCGGCGCGGCCACCGCCAGCGTCAGGTCCGCCAGCGCCGTCAGCAGGATCGTCACCGGCATGAACGGGTCGTAGCGGGTGGCCAGGAACCCGTGCGCGTGCACGTACTGCTCGCCGGGCAGCGCCATCAGCAGCGGGACGCCGCCCAGCACGGTCGCGCAGAACACCCCCACGGCGACGGCGTTGCCGAGAAGCGCGACAACGATGAGAATCTCGCTCACTTCCCTCTCCTTCCCAACCCGCCCCGCCACTTCGTTGACCTGCGGCGTGTTGTTGTTCTCGGCGCGCTCATAACAACAACACGCCGCAGGTCAACGTCGGGGGGTGCGGGCTACTAGGGCCGCGTTGAAGCCGCCGTAGCCGCGTGCCACGACCAGTGCGTTGCGGACCTGTGCGGGGCGGGGGGCGTCCAGGACCAGGTCCAGGCGGTCCGCCGCCGGGCCCTCCACGTGCACCGTCGGCGGGATGACCGCGTCGCGGATGGACAGCAGGGCCGCTAGCAGGTCGAGTGCGGCGCCGCCCGCGTAGAGCCGTCCGGTCAGCGTCTTCGGGGCGGTGACCGGCACCCCGCGCGGGCCGAACACCGCCGTGAGCGCGTCCGCCTCGGCCCGGTCCTGCTCGGGGACGCCCATCGCGTCGGCGAACACCACGTCGACGTCGTCCGGCCCGATCCCGGCGTCGTCGAGCGCCTTCTCGATCGCGCGCCGCAGCGTCGGCGGCCGATCCGAGCCGGGCGGCGGGTCGAACGTCGCGCCGTAGCCGGCGATCTCCCCGTAGACCCGCCCGGCGCCCCGGTCGCGGGCGTGCCCGGCGTCCTCGACGATCAGCAGCGCGCCGCCCTCCCCCGGCACGTACCCGCACGCCTCGGCGTCGAAGGGCAGGTACGCCCGCGCGGGGTCGGGCCGGGCGCTCAGCGCCCGGGTGCTCAGCTGTGCGACGAGCCCGTACGGGCACAGCGACGCGTCGGTGCCGCCGCTGACCACCATCCGGGTGCCGTCGCGCAGCAGCCGCCGCGACTGCGCCACCGCGTCCAGCCCGCCCGCCTGCTCGGTGGCGATCACCCCGCAGGGGCCGCGCATGCCGTGCCGGATGGAGATCTGGCCGGTCGTCGCCGCGTAGAACCAGGCGATGGACTGGTAGGCGCCGACGAACTCCGGGCCCCGGCCCCACAGGTTGACCATCTCGTGCTGCCCGAACTCGGTGCCGCCGGACGAGCTGGCCGTCACCACGGCCATCTCGTACTCCGGCATCCCCGCCGGGTCGATGCCCGAGTCGTCCAGCGCCATCGCCGCGGCGGCGAGGCCGAGGTGCGTCCAGTGGTCGGTCTGCGGGACGATCCGGCTCGGCACGTGCTCGGCGGCGGAGAAGCCCGGCACCTCCCCCGCGAGCCGGACCGGGTACGGCTCCGGGTCGAAGCGGGTGACCGGACGGATCGCGCTCCGGCCGGCCAGCGTCCCCGCCCAGTACGCCTCCACGCCGATGCCGTGCGGCGTGACCGCGCCGACCCCGGTGACGACGGCCGCGCTCATCCGGCGCCTCCCGGGCGGGCGAGCAGCATCGCGGTCTGGAAGCCGCCGAAGCCGCTGCCCACGCTGAGCACGACGTCGGTGCGGTGGTCGCGCGCCGCGAGCGGCACGTAGTCCAGGTCGCACTCGGGGTCGGGCGTGTGCAGGTTCGCGGTCGGCGGCACCACGTCGTGCTCGATCGCCAGCGCGCTCGCCGCCACCTCGAGCGAGCCGATGGCGCCGAGCGAGTGCCCGATCATCGACTTGACCGAGCTGACCGGCACCTCGTAGGCGCGCTGCCCGAGGCTGCGCTTGAACGCGGCCGTCTCGTGCCGGTCGTTCTGCTTGGTGCCGGACCCGTGGGCGTTGATGTAGTCGATGTCGTCCGGTCCGAGCCCCGCCTGCCGCATGGCGACCGTGATCGCCTCGGCCATCTCGCGGCCGTCGGGCTTCAGCCCGGTCATGTGGTAGGCGTTGCTGCGCCCGGCGACCCCGGCGACCTCGGCGTAGACGTGGGCGTCGCGGCGGCGCGCCGCCGACGCCTCCTCCAGCACGAACACCGCCGAGCCCTCGCCGAGCACGAACCCGTCCCGGTCGCGGTCGAACGGCCGCGAGGCGTGCGCGGGGTCGTCGTTGTTGGGGGACGTCGCCTTGATCGCGTCGAAGCAGGCCGAGGTGATCGGCGAGATCGGCGCGTCGGTGGCCCCGGCGATCACCACGTCGGCGGCGCCCTCCCGGATGAGCTGGGCGCCGTGCGCGACGGCGTCCAGCCCGGAGGTGCAGCCGGTGGAGATCAGCGCCACCGGCCCCTCCGCGCCGACCCGCCAGGCCACCTCGACCGCCAGCGTGCTCGGCACCATGTAGCCGTACAGCTGCGGTACCCCGTAGCGGTGGTCGACGAGCCACTGCCGGCCGCCGTCGCTGAGGACGATGTACTCCTCCTCCAGCCCCATCGTGCAGCCGACCGCGCTGCCGAGGCTGACGCCGACGCGGTCCGGCCGCAGCGCGCCGGTCTCCAGCCCGCTGTCGGCGACGGCCTCGTCGGCGGCGACCGCGGCGAGCTGGGCGGCGCGGTCCATCCGCCGGATCTCCTGGGGCGTCAGGCCGGCGGCGGCCGGATCGAAGTCGCATTCGGCGGCGATCCGCGACCGGAACCCGGACGCGTCGAAGAGCGTGATGGTCCGGGTGGCGGTCCGGCCGGCGGTGAGCATCTCCCAGAACGCCTTGGCGCCGATGCCGCCGGGGGCCACCACCCCCATCCCGGTGATCGCGGCTGAGCGCGCGGAGGTCACGGGTCACCCGACCTTCGGCGCGGCCTCGCCGGCGTTCGGCAGCGGCTCGGTGTCGACGTGGCCGAGCTCCGGGCGCGGCGCCAGCGGGCTGAGGTGGAAGACGGCGAACGCCTGCTCGGCGCCGTCGTTCTCCAGCCGGTGCCGGTCGTTGATCGGCACCATCAGCGAGTCGCCGGGGCCGAGGCGCACCGCCTCGCCCTCGACCCGCATCAGCACGGAGCCGCGGACGACGTAGAGGAACTCCTCCGAGTACGGGTGCCGGTGCTCGGCGACGAACTCGCCGGGTTCGAGCGTGAGCTCGCCCATGAACCCGGAGGTGGACTTCACGGTCCTGGGGCTGAGCAGGACGCGGATGTCCCCGCCCCGGCGGCGGTTGGGGACGACGTCCTGCGCCGTCACTTTCCGGATGCGCGGTGTGGACACGGTGGCGACTCCTAGACGTGCTGGGTCCTGGACTGGTCCTGGACGTGCCGGGCCCCGGACGTGCCGGGCCTGGCGGAACGGACGGGGGAACCTGCGCGAGGTCACGGGGTGAGCTGGATCCCGTCGTCGGCGGTCCAGATGTAGAAGGGCTGGGCCATCGCGTCCTTCGGCTCCTTCCAGTTCGGGTCGTAGGGCCGGACGTGCGCGGTGAGCCGGTCGCTCAGCTCGCTGTAGAGCGGGTTGCTGCGGGCCTTGTACAGGTTCGGGGTGATGTCGCCGTCCGCCTCGACCATGTGGAAGTACAGGTCGTGGAAGCGGAAGAGCGTGCGGCGCGACACTCCGATCAGGTGGGGCAGCTCGGTCGAGTCGGACTCGCCGAACAGGCGGGCCACCGAGCCGGCCTGGTCCGGCTCCATCCGGGCCACGATCAGCGTTCGGTGCATGGACGCTCCTCCCTGCGGCCGGCCCGGCTCCCGGGCGGGCTGACGGATATCACCAGGACGAGGGTCGGGGGCGCCGCTTGACCCTGGCTGCAGAAGCACTGGAAGCGTCCGCCCGCCGGGCGGCGGCCGGGCGGGCGGGCCCCAGAACGTCCCGAGCGGTCCTCGAGCACCCCGCGGGAACGTGGCCCGGACGCCCCGGCACCGATCCCGGGACGGGGAGGCACATGCGAACCCCTGACTCGCGAACGACGGATCCCGCGGACGCGCGCCTGCTCCGCGCGGCGCTCGGCAGGTTCGCCACCGGAGTCGCCGTCGTCACCGCGACGAGCCCGGCGGGCACGCCCGTCGGGATGACGGTGAACTCCTTCACCTCGGTGTCGCTCGACCCTCCGCTGGTGCTGTTCTGCGCGAGCCGCCGGTCCAGCCTGTACCCGGTGTTCGCCGCCGCGGCGGCGTTCGGGGTGAACATCCTGCGGGACGGCCAGACGGCCGAGTCGCGGCGGTTCGCCGGGCCGGGGTTCGACCGGTTCGCCGGGCTGGCGCCGCGGGAGGGGCGGACCGGCGTCCCGCTGCTGCCGCGCGCCCTGGCCACCCTGGAGTGCGTCGAGCCGGAGCGGCGGCCCGCCGGCGACCACGACGTGATCATCGGACGGGTCGCCGTGGTGGAGACGCACGCCGGCGACCTCGACCAGCCGCTCGTCTACTACGCCGGCGGCTACCGCTCCCTCAACACCGACGTCGAATGGTGGACCGCCTGGCGCGAGTAGGCGGGCCGCCTCATCGCCCTGACGACCCCGGCGAACCCCAGATGAGGAGATGGCACGATGACCGCACCCACCGACACGCCCGCCGCGAGCGCGCCACCGTTCCCGCCCGCGAAGATCTACGAGCTGAGCACCGCGTTCTGGCACTCCAAGATGCTGGTCAGCGCGTCCGAGCTCGGCGTGTTCGCGCAGCTGGCCGAGGGCCCGGCGACGGCGGCGGAGCTGGCAGGCCGGCTGGGCCTGAAGTCGCCCGCGCTGCCGGAGTTCCTGGACGCGCTCGCCGCGATGGGCATGCTCGAACGCGACGGCGACGCCTACCGCAACAGCTCGGAGGCCGACTACTACCTCGTCCCCGGCAAGCGCTACTTCATGGGGACCTACCTCGGGTTCGTCGACCGGTTCATGCGGCCGACGTGGGAGGGGCTCGCCGAGGTGATGCGCACCGGCACACCGCAGATCCCGCACCCGCCGCAGGGGGACGCACCGCAGGGCGAGGGCGAGGAGTTCTTCGAGCAGACCTACGCCGACCCGCAGCTCCAGCGGATGTTCGTCGAGGCGCAGGACGCGCTGAGCAGCGAGCTGGCCTGGGAGCTGTCCCGCCGGATCGACTGGAGCGGCCGGAGCGACGTCGTCGACCTCGGCGGGGCGCGCGGCAACGTCGCCGGGATCCTGCTGCAGGCCCACCCGCACCTGACCGGCACGGTGTTCGACATGCCGCCGCTGCAACCGCTGTTCGACGAGCACATGGCGCGGCTCGGCGTCGCGGACCGGGCCCGCTACCAGGGCGGCGACTGGTTCGCCGACCCGCTGCCCGAGGGCGGGACGCTGCTGTGCGGGCACGCGCTGCACAACTGGACCACCGACCAGCGCCGCACGGTCATCGGCAAGGCGTTCGAGGCGGTCCGGCCGGGCGGCGCGTTCATGGTCTACGACCTGATGTTCGACGACGAGCGCGGCCGGCTGAACCCGCTGCTGCTCAGCCTCGCCATGACGCTGAGCGTCGGCGGCTCGGGCTATTCGGCCGCCGAGTGCGTGCGGTGGATGGCGGACGCCGGCTTCACCGGCGTCGAGACCGTCGCGCTCCAGGACTACGACGGCCACACCGTCGTGATCGGGCACAAGCCGGAGTGACGGCACGCGCGAACCGGGCCCGTCTCCTTGTGGGAGGCGGGCCCGGTTCTCGTCGCGTCTGTGCGCGCCGGCCGCGGTCGTCAGCGGAGCTGGGAGACCAGGCCCCACTCGTCGAAGACGTTGACGTCCGCGACGACCAGGCCGTCGCGGAGCGTCCAGATCTGGATGCCGGACGCGGACACCGGCCGCCCGGTCGGCGGGATGCCCCGGTATCCGGCGACGTGCCTGCCCCGGGCGGTGAAGTGGGTGACGACCCGGTCGCCCTCGGCCACCTGGAGGTCCACGTCCACGGTCATGCCGGCGAACGAGGCGCGGATCCGCCGGGCGGCCTCGCGCGGGCCGTCCGGCCCGACGCGGCGGCCGCGCAGCACGAAGCCGGGCGCGAAGATCCGGTCGGCCAGGGCGAGGTCGCCGCCGCACCAGCCCTCCACGAGCCAGCGCCGGGCCAGCTCCTTGCCCGCCTCGCCGCCGTTCACGAGGCGGCGGGACGGGCCGCGGGCCGTCCGGCGGCACCGGGCGGACCACCGCCGGGACGTCCGCCGGGGCGACCGGCGCCGGGCGGCGGGCCGACCGGCTCCAGGCCCTCCACGTCGAAGCGGCCGGCCAGCTCGATCATCGCGGCGGGGGCGGGCGGGCCGCCGCCCGCCATCAGCTCGCTGAGCCCCTCGAAGAAGCCCTCGACCCCGCCCGGAGTCGCGACGACCAGCAGCTTGCTCGGGCCGCCGGAGATGTTGCGGAACTTGTGCGGGACGCCGCGCGGCCCGTACACGAGCCCGCCCGCCGAGACCTCGTGCTCCTCGTCGCCGAGCCGGATGGCGTACCGGCCCTCGATGACGTAGAAGGACTCGTCCTCGGCCGAGTGGACGTGCAGCGGCGGCCCGCCGCCCGGGGACGTGGTGACCTCGAAGAACGAGTACAGGCCGCCGGTGTCCTCGGCGCGCAGCAGGAACCGGCCCTCCTCGCCCTGCCATCGGACCGGCGGCACCTCGTCGCGCCAGACGAGCTTGCCCGGTGTGTGCGTCATGACCGCTACCTCCGCGGGTGTCGGCTTCGGGGGCGTGGGTCCGGGCCGCGGGGACGGCGCGGCCCGGACGGGTCAGGCGATCTTCTTGCGGCGCAGCGCGGCCCGGCCGATGGCCTGCAGGGTCCCGGCCGCGAGCTCGCGGGCCGCGGGCGGTCCGCTGCGGATCGCCCAGTACATGAACTTGGCGAGGTCCCGGGTCGTCGGGTGCAGGTTGTGGTTGTCCGGGTCCTTGTAGCCGAACGCGGCCGGCGGCAGGTCGGACTCCAGCACCATGCGCAGGACGCGGTCGGCGGCGTCGTCCGCCGAGATCTCCCCGACCTCGAACTTCTCGACCGTCTCGACCATCACGTCCCACATGGCCTTGGTCTCGTCGTTGTCCGGCCACCAGAACCCGGCGTTCGGCGCGTCCTCCAGGTCCTTGTAGATCTGGTCGTCGCCGCTGAGGTTGTACTGGAGCTGCGCCCGGCTCAGCCGCATCGCGCCGTAGTTGGACGAGAATCCCCAGATCCGGAAGATGGCGTCCCACAGCTTGAAGTGCGGGAAGGCCACGAAGGACACGTTGCAGAGGTCGTCGTTGTAGTCGAGCAGGCCCTGCTGGAGCCGCTCGACGTACTCATAGCGCTCCTCGGAGAAGTCGTCGTCCTTCAGCGAGTCGAGCACCCGCCACGCGACCGCGTCGATGACCTCGACGGTGTTCGACATGCCCCGGGAGAACAGCGGGTCGATGAACCCGGCCGCGTGCGACATCATGCACCACCGGCGCCCGACGGTCTTCTTGGACGAGTACTGGACCCGCCCGGTGGACACCCACTCGCGCACCCGCCGCGCGCCCCGGAACTGCCGCTCCACCGCCGGGTACTTGCGCACGTAGGAGTAGAACTCCTCCTCCGGCGTCACGCCCTCCGGCTTGGGGTGGACGCGGGTGTCCAGGACGAGGCCGACGCTGCACAGCGGGTTGGTCGACTTCGGGTGGTTGTCGAACGGGATGAGCCAGAAGAAGCCGCCCTCGAAGGTGTGGTGCAGGGTGCCCTCGTGCCAGCGCAGCGGCGGCCGGTCCTCGCGCGGCCAGTCCACCATGTGGTCGAACGGCGGCACGTCCGTCATGTGCGTGAAGATGGAGCGGGTGTGCGTCTTCAGCCGGGTGGGGTTCTCCCGCAGGTCGAGCTTGTCGGCGACCGGGGAGCGGAAGCCGCTGGCGTCCACCAGGTAGCGGGCGCGGATGCGCTCCCCGTTCTGCCCGGTGACGGTCACCGCGTCCTCGCCCAGGTCCAGGTCGGCCACCCGCCAGTTCTGCCGGGGCTCGCAGCCGTACCTGACCGCGACGTGGAACATGTAGGCGTCGCTGTCCTGCCGGAAGATGTGGGTGGCCTTGTACAGCACCTTGGGCACCCCGGCGAGGATCGTCTCGCCCGGGTCGGGCTCCTCGCCCGGCCGGTGCGACACGAACGCGAAGTGCCGCTTGATGCCGAACGTGCTGCCGATCTTCTTGTCGACCGAGTTCAGGCTCTCCAGCGTGGTGATCTCGGGGATCCCGTAGCGGGCCGCGAGCATGCCGAGCCGCACCAGGTAGTGCGGGATCGTCGACTCGCCGACCGCGAACCGCGGATGCTGGACGCCGTCCACCAGCACGACCCGCGCGCCGTTGCCCGCGAGGATGGCCCCGAGCATGGACCCGGCGATGCCCGACCCGATGATCAGGACGTCGCACTCGGTCTCCGTGACGTGCTCCTTCGCCTGCCGTTTCACGTTCGTCGCCTCCCGGTCACACCATCGCGGTGCCGCCGTCGATGATCAGGTAACTTCCGGCGAGGTAGCCGGAGGGCTCGGTGGCCAGGAACGCGATCACCTCCGCGACGTCCTGCGGAACCCCGTTGCGGCGCATGGCCGCGCGCTGCGCGTTGGCGCGCAGCGCCTGCTCGGGCAGCCCGTCGGCGACCCGGGTGAGGATCAGCCCGGGGCCGACCCCGTTGACCCGGACGCCGTACGGGCCGGCCTCCTGGGCGAGCACCTTCACCGCCGACTCCACCGCCGCCTTCGCCATGCTGAGCGGCAGGAACCCTGGCGCGGGCGTGCGCGACAGCGCCGCCCCGACCGCCACGATCGCGCCGTGGCCGCGGTCGAGCATGCCGGGCAGCACCAGGTCGACGGGGTTGAGCAGGGCGCGCAACTGGCGCTGCACGATCCACTCGCAGTACTCCACCGAGGTCGAGGTGAACGGGGCCACCTTCACCTCGAACCCGTAGAGGCCGGTGGCGTTGGCGACCAGCACGTCGACCTCGCCGAGCTCGGTCTGCGTCCGCGCGACCAGGTCGCGGACCTGGTCGCGCTCGGTCACGTCGGCCTGGACGGCGAGCGCGCGGCCGCCGGCCGCCTCGATGGCCTCCACCACCTCCTTCGCCGGGCCCTCGCCGCGGTGGTAGTTGACCGCGACGGCCGCGCCGCGGGCGGCGAGCGTGCGGGCCGTGGCCGCGCCGATGCCGCTGCTCGCGCCGGTGACCAGCGCCACCCGGCCGCGCAGGTCGGCACCGTCCGGCACTGCCGGTGCGTTGTCCGCCATGGTCAGCCCTCCTTCGTCTCGGGCACCGCGGTCTCGGGCACCGCGGTCTCGGGCACCGCGGTCTCGGGCACCGGACCGTCCAGCGCCGCGGCCTCGTACGACACGCCGGCCAGCCGCTCGGAGACGTCCCAGAGCCGCCGTCCGAGTTCGGGGTCGGTGACCTTGGCGGGGGTCTTCACCCGTCCGATCGGGCCCCAGATCTCCCCGAATCCGGTGGGGGCGTAGCAGGCGCCCGGCTCCACGCCCGGCGCGCAGGCCGCGTACAGCGAGGGCCACGCGCCCATCTCCGTCGGCTTGGCGAACAGCCGGGTGGGGATGCGGAAGAACGCCTCCTGGAACCGGCTGCCCTCCATCCGGGGGCCGGTGTACTGCAGGTCGCTGGCCGCGAAGCCGGGATGCGCGGCGACGCCGGCCGGCCCGTGCCCGGCATACCGGCGGGACAGTTCCCGGGCGAACACCAGATTGGCCAGCTTGGCCTGGTTATAGGCGTTGAACTTGTCGTAGGAGCGCTCGCCCTGCAGGTCGTCCAGGTCGATCTTCCCCATCATTTTCACGACCCAGGTACTGAGGCTCACCACGCGGGCTCCGGGGCGCGCCTTCAGCAGCGGAAGCAGCCTTCCGGTGAGCGCGAAATGGCCGAGGTAGTTGACCCCGAACTGCATTTCGTGGCCATCGGCGGTGAGTAGCCGGGGGATGCCCAGCACGCCGGCGTTGTTGATCAGGATGTCCAGCCCGGCATGGACCGCCGCGTACTCCTCGGCGAACCGCTCGACCGACGACAGGTCGGCCAGGTCGAGCAGCCCCGGCCGGACGGACGCGTCCGGGGCGCGCCGCCGTATCTCGGCCGCGGCCCGCTCGCCCCGCTCCCGGCGGCGGCAGGCCAGCGTGACGTCCGCGCCGTGCCGGGCCAGTTCGAGCGCGGTGTGGAAGCCGAGGTTCTTGTTGGCGCCGGTGACGATCGCCGTGCGCCCGGTCAGGTCCGGGATGTCGGCCGGGGTCCACCGTTCGGCCATGCTCGCCCCTCCTGTGACGCGCGGGCCCCGTGCGGGCCGCGAGCCCAGTGTCACCGGCCCCGGTTAATCCGCGGCTAAGCGCGGGAAAGGCGGCCGCCGCAGCGCCTTGACAGTAAAACTCCAATCCGTTTAGCCTTTTTTTGACTCACCATTGGGGAACGCCCCCGCGAATGAAGGAGAAATGGCAGTGCAAAGTCGCGAGGAGAGAAACAAGGAAATCCTTGTGAAATCGCTCGACATTCTCCGCGGAAAGGCCGGCGCGGAGCTGGCGAACGAGACCTACACCGCCGACTACACCGACAACAGCGGGGCCCCCGAGCGGGGCCCGGCGCGGGTCCTGGCGGTGGCCGAGCAGGCCCGCCGAGCCTTCCCCGACCTGGACTACGACGTCGAGCAGGTCATCGGCGAGGGCGACTACGTGGCGTTCCGGCTGACGATGCGGGGCACGCACGAGGGGCCGCTGCCCGGCTCCGGGCTGCCCGGCACCGGCAAGCGGGTCGAGGTGCGGCAGCTGCACATGATCCGGTTCGAGGACGAGCGGATCGCCGAGCACTGGGCGGTCCGCGACGACATCGGCATGATGCGGCAGCTCGGCGTGATCCCCGGTCCCCCCGGCGGCGGCCCCGGCGGCCCCGGCGGGCCGGGCGGACCGGGCGGGCCGGGCGCGGGAGGCCCGCTGGCCGGCGGCTGACCGGCGGGCCGCACATCCGGCTCACACCCGGCTCACAGCCAGCGTGGCTGCCTCGTGTAACGGGGCAGCCACACCTTCTGGTAGAGCAGCCGCACGGGCGGCGGGACGTTGCGCAGCACCGCCGCCCGGTCGGCGCCGGACGCCTCCCCGAGCAGCCACGGGAAGAACTCCGGCGCATGCCGCAGCGCCGCCAGCCCGCCGCCGCGCATGTCGGCCAGGCACCGGTCCCAGTCGCGGGGCGACATCGCGGTCGCGACCAGGGGCAGCGCGTCCTCCTCCTCGTGCTCGAGGTGCCGGTCCAGCTCGGCGCGGAACTCCTCGGCGGCCGCGGCCAGCCGGGTGCCGTTCTCGCCCGACCGCGCGAGCGCGTCGTCCACCGCCGCCACGAGCGGGTCGATCCGGTCGTGCTCGGCCTCCATCGCGTCCAGGACGGCGAGGTCGTCGGCGCGCCCGTGCAGGCCGGTCCGCATCCGCGGCCACATGTGGCGGTCCTCGCCCTCGTGGTGGCTGATCAGCATGGACTTCAGCGTGGCCCAGCCGACGCGCACCGCCTCCCGGCGTCCCCCGCCGCCGGCGTCCAGGCGCGCGGCGGCGTCACTCAGGTGGCCCAGGTCGCGGCGGAGCGCGTTGTGCGTCACCAGCATCATCGTCATGTCGTGCTCGGCGGCCATCACATTCCTCCTTCGTGCCGGCAGTTGACGTTCAGGGTGTGCGCCGCGGCGAGGTAGCGCGGGTCGGGCCGCAGCGCGTACTCGCGGCGGCACGCCTCGGCGAGCTTGATGGCGTGCTCCTCGCCGATCTCGACGGCGTCCTCGACCAGGGTGTCCAGCGGCGGCGGGTCGCCCTGCGGGCGCGGCGCGCCCTTCCCGGAGAAGCCGCGCGAGACCGCCCACACCTGCGCGGCGAGCGCCTCGGCCGCGGCGTAGGTGGGCGGCCACAGCTCGTCCGGCAGGATCGGCAGGACGAGCCGGACCGCCGCCGGCGCGGTGACCGTGTGCACGGCCGGGACCGGCGGGCGCGGCGCGAACTCGGCGTACAGACCGGCGTTCACCACGGTCAGCTCGCTCAGCGCGGCCGGCACCCGCGCCACCGGGACCCGCGTCGCCAGCGTGACCGGGATCTCCCCGGCCCCTCCGACGGGCCCGCGGACCGGCGTGTGGCGCGCCGCCCAGTACGCCAGCCCGCGCGCCAGCTCGTTCAGCTGGAGCCGGCTCGGCTCTGGCGAGATGCGCAGGATCCGCACCGCGTGCGCCGTGCGGATCAGCCCGTGGGTGAAGGCGGCGAACGCCCCGTCCAGCAGCACCGGCCACCACTCGACGACCACGTCCCGCCACGGGGCCTCGGCGAGCCGCCGGTCGAAGTAGGCGACCCAGTCGGTGACGCGGCGGTAGTCGCCGAGCGCGGCGCGCCGCGCCACCGGGTCGGCGTCGGTGATCGGCTCCCTCGGCGGCGGCGGGTCGTAGGAGCGGCGCCGCCGCAGGTTGAGCTCGATCCAGGACGGCACCATGTCCGGGTGGTCCAGCGCGACCAGCGCCTCGGCCGCCATCGGCGCGTGCATCGCGAAGTCGGGCCCGAACTCGAACCCGACGCCCGCGAGCCGGTCGAGCGCCTCGTCGACGGCGCCCGCGTAGCGGCCGGCCGCCTGCGCGTCCGCCATCCTCACCCCTCCTTCCGGCCCTCGGCCAGAATGATCACGCCGTACATCAGGAAGCCGCCGTCGGCCTCCCGCGCGGCGATGTTCTCAGTCAGGGCGCGGGCGCGCTCGGGCGGCAGCGCGCCCACCTCCCCCGCGCGCCGGACGGCGTCGCTGAGGCCGGTGAGCCCGTCGGCGGCGGCGATCCCGTCCAGCACGACGGGGATGGGTTTCACCTGCACCTCCGCCAGCCCGGCCGCGCGCAGCAGGCCGGACAGCCGGCGGCCGATCCACGGGTTGCGGATGTTGTCGAACCACCAGGTCAGCACGGTGCGGGCTGCCTCGCGGTCGTCCAGGTCGGGGGCCCACATGCCGTGGTCGGGGTCGGCGACGAGCACCCGCCCGCCCGGCCGCGTCACCCGCGCCAGCTCGGCGATCGCGCCCGCCGGGTCGGCCAGGTGCTGGACCATCCGCTCGGCGCGGACGCCGTCGAAGCGGCCGTCGGGGAACGGCAGCGCGTAGGCGCTGGCGACCTGGAAGGACGCGGGCACGCCGGTCCCGGTGCCGCGCGCCCTGGCCTCCTCGATCGCCCGCTCGTTGACGTCGACGCCGACGGCCTCGCCGGACGGGCCGACCCGCCCGGCGAGTTCCAGGACGTCGGTGCCGTTGCCGCAGCCGACGTCCAGCAGGCGGCGGCCGGGCTCGGGCGCCAGCCGGTGCAGGATCTCCCGCTTGACCGCGGCCAGCGTGTCGGCGGCGGCGTCCAGGTATCCCACGGCCGGGCGGCCGAGCAGCGTGGAGGTGTCCCCCGGCTCGCCCTGCCAGGCGGGCCCGCGGGCGGTCGCTTCGCTCATCACCGGTCTCACCCTCTCTGCTCGGGGGCCAGCTCGCGCTCGGGTGCGCGGGCCCGCTCGGCCCGCCCGCGGGCGAGGCCGCTCGGCCACCACAGGCGGCTGCCGAGGTCGTAGGTCAGCGCCGGCACGAGCAGGGAGCGCACGATGAAGGTGTCGATCAGCACGCCGAGCGCGATGACGAAGCCCTGCTCGGCGAAGCCGACGACGGGCAGCGTCACGAGGACGCTGAAGGTGGCGGCCAGCACGATGCCCGCGGAGGTGATGACGCCGCCGGTGGACACCAGGCCGTTGACGGTGCCCTGCCGCGTCCCGTGCAGCTTGGCCTCCTCGCGGACGCGGCTCATGAGGAAGATGTTGTAGTCGACGCCGAGCGCCACGAGGAACACGAAGGCGATCTGCGGGAGCTGGGCGTCCTGGCCGGTCCAGTTGAAGACGTGCTCGAAGACCGCCGTGGAGATGCCCATCGCGGCGCCGAACGACAGCACGACCGTCGCGATCAGCAGCACGGACATGGTGAGGGCGCGCAGCAGCAGGCACAGCACCACGAGGATGACCACCAGCACGAGCGGGATGGTGATCAGCGAGTCGTGCTTGATGGTCTTGATCATGTCGATCTCGATCGCGGCGGGGCCGCCGACCTGGGCGTCCGCCCCGGGGACCGCGTGCAGGCGGTCGCGCAGCCGCTGCACGGCGTCGCGCTCGGCCTGGGTCTCCGGCTCGGCCGCCACGGTGGCCTGCATCTGCACCTTGCCGCCGGCGCGGCCGGACTCCTGCACGGTCGTCGCGCCGGCGGCGAGCGCGGCCTGCCGGACCGCGTCGGCCTGCCCGGCGTTGGCGATCACGTCGACCGGGTTGCCGGCGCCCGCGGCGAAGTGCGCGGAGATGAGCTCCTGGCCCTTGACCGCGTCCGGCGTCTCGGTGAAGCGGGTCTGCTGCGGGACGTTGAACGACAGCAGGCCGAGCAGGCACGCGGCGAGCGCGAGCGCCGTCAGCGACCACACCGCGCGCGGGCGGGAGCCGACCAGCGCGCCGGCCCGCACCCAGAGCCGGGAGACGGGCGGGACGTCGCCGGCCTGCGGGCGGCGCGGCCAGAAGATCCAGCGGCCGAAGATGACGAGCAGCGCGGGCAGCAGCGTCATCATGGCGAGCAGCGCGGAGCCGACGGCCAGCACGCCGATCGGGGCGAGCGAGCGGGTGGAGTTGAGGTCGGCGACGGCGAGGCAGAGCAGGCCGAGCCCGACCGTGCCGGCGGAGGCGATGATCGCGCCGCCGGAGCGGCGCAGCGCCACCCGCATGGCCTCGTGCCGGTCCTCGTGCCGGGCCAGTTCCTCCCGGTACCGGGCGATCAGCAGCAGCGCGTAGTCGGTGCCGGCACCGTAGATCAGGATGCTGAGCACGCTGACGGCCATCGAGTTGACCGACAGGCCGGGCCCCTTGATCAGCCCGTACACGATCGCGCTGCCGAGCTGGTTGGCGGCGAACACGCTGAACAGGGGCACCAGGAACAGCACCGGGCTGCGGTAGATGAGCAGCAGCAGGACGGCGACGACGAGGACCGGGATGAGCAGGAGGGTGAACTCCATGTCCCGGAAGATGAGGAACTCGTCGGCGCCGAGCCCGGCCGGCCCGGCGACCTTGATGTCCAGGCCGCCGCTCCCCTCGCCGAGCCGGTCGCGCATGCCGTCGACGGCGTCGAGGATGACCTCGCCCTCCTGCTCGTCGCCGGTCGCGGCGAGCGGCACCGTGTACAGGACGGCCTTGCCGTCCTTGGACACCTGCGGCTGCTGCGCGGTGGCGTGCGGCGCGAACTCCTTGGTGAGCCGCTGCGCGTCGGCGGCGGCGCGCTGCTCGTCGGCGGCGGTCAGCCCGCCGTCCCGCTGGTAGATGATCATCGCCGGGATGACCTGGCCCTGCGGGAACGCCTCCTGCGCCTGCAGCACGGCGGTCGACTCGGCGCTGTTCGGCAGGTACTCGATCCGGTCGTTGTCGGCCGCGCTGAACAGCTTGCCGGCGAACGACCCGGACGCGGCGAGAATCACCAGCCAGCCGATCAGGACGATCCATTTCGCCCGGCGGCCGGCGGGCAGCGCCAGCAACCTCGTCATCGGGGAACCTCCAGGTTCTCGGTCATCGGACGGGCGGGGTCAGGCGGTCAAACGGTCGGGCGGTCGGGCAGCCGGGCGGACCCGGACAGTAAACATGGCTATTATCTACATGTATGAGATCGATGGCCACTACCTGGCCGGAAACTATGCCCGACCTGCGATGACACCCGGCCCGGAAGGAGCCTCCGGGCCGGTCACCACACCAGCGCCGCCCCCGTGATCGCCGCGCCGAACCCCGCGACCGCGAGCAGCGTCCGCGCCCGGTTGGCCGCCGCCCAGCGCGCCCGCACGCCCGGCCAGTCCGGCGGCGGCGCGGCCGGGTCCCAGCCGTCGATCACCCGGTTCATCCGCACGTTCCAGCCCTCGGACACCACCGCGACGCCGATGATGCACAGGCCCGCGCAGCCGACGGCGACCCGCGGCCAGACGCCGCCGCCGGCCGCCACCAGCGCCGCGCAGACGGCCAGGGACACCTTGTTCACCCGCGGCATCATCGGGTCGAACCGGCGGTCCAGCAGCCGGTGCACCTGGACGTAGCGGTCGGCCGGCAGCACCGCCACCACCGGCACGATCGCCGTCTCCACCGCGAGCAGCACGCCCGCCAGCACCCCCGACAGCAGCAGGAACGCCGCCAGGAGCGCGTCGACCACGGCGTCCGGGACCATCAGAACCGCACGTCCATCATCTGGGCGTAGCTCTCCCGGCGGCCCTTGCCGTCGAAGAACGCCCGCATGAACAGGTCCCGCCCGATGCACAGCGCCCGGCTCCGCCAGCGCCCCATCGCGCCGATCGACCAGGCCGTGCCGGTCATGCCGTCGACCCGCGCGCGGCGCAGTTCCTCGAAGGCCGCGACCGCCTCCGGCACCCGGTCGTGCTCGCTCAGCAGCCGGGAGAGGGCGACGCCGTCCTCGATCGCCTGGCCGGCGCCCTGGCTGAGGTTGAGGGTCATCGGGTGCGCGGCGTCGCCGAGCAGCACGACGCGGCCCCTCCCCCAGCCGGCGCTGCGGTCCGGCGGGCGGTCGAATATGTCGATCGGGAGGATCGCCTCCTCCTCGGTGGAGGCGACGATGCCCGGCACCGGATCGGGCCAGTCGCGGTAGGTCTCGGCCAGCACCTCGCGGCGGTCCTTGGCGAGCATGTCGAACGAGGCGCCCACGCTGTCGGCGGTGATCGCGTCCCAGTACACCTCCTCGGGGTTGAGCCGCATGTACAGGAAGCGCAGCCCGCCCCGTCCCCACAGGTTGAAGAAGGTGCCGGTGGGCACCGCGTCCTCGCCGGGCAGCCGGGTGATCGCCTGCCAGGCGGTGTACCCGGCGTACCGCAGCGGCAGGTCGTGCCCCTTGCGCAGGACGTCGCGGACCGTCGAGCGGATGCCGTCGGCGCCGATCAGGACGTCGGCGCGCAGCTCGGAGCCGTCGGCGAGGCGCGCCGTCACGCCGTCGTCGTCCTGCTCGAAGCCGACGCAGCGCCGCCCCAGCCGGACGTCGTCCCCGGCCGCCTCCATCAGCACCGTGTTGAGGGCCGACCGGCGCAGGCCGAGCGCCGGGGCGCCGTACCGCTCGGCCTCGGGGGCGATGTCCCAGCGGGCCAGCCGGCGGCCCCGGTCGGACCGGAACTCGTGGTAGACGATCTCCACCCCGGCCTCGGCCACCCGCTCGTCCAGCTTCAGCTCGCGCAGCGCGAGCAGGGCGTTGTGCCACAGCATGAAGCCGCCGCCGGTGAGCAGCCGCCCCGGCGCCGAGCGGCGTTCGAGGACCACGGTGTCCACCCCCGCCCTGCGCAGCCCGACGGCGGTGGTCAGGCCGCCGATCCCCGCCCCCACCACGATGGCCGTGCGCACCGCCGCCACCGCGATCACACGCTGTCGAGCCGGGCGCGCACCTCGAAGATGCTCCGCTCGACCCCGTCGTCGCCCCAGTACGGCAGCATCGGCGCGGCCATCTCCAGGTGCCGGGGGTGGTCCTCCCAGTCGCGGAACGCCTGCTCGCTCTCCCACTCGGCCAGCAGGACGTAGGTCCGCCCGTCCCCGGTGTCGCGCAGCAGTTCGTCGTGCAGGTGGCCGGGCGTGCCGCGCACGGTCTCGGTCACCTGCCGGTAGGCCGCCTCGAACTTCTCCTGGTCCTCTTTCCGGGGGGTGGCACGCACCATGATGCGGAACGTCATGGCAGTCACGTCTCCTCTCTGCGCCGCCCGGTCAGACGCGGGCGATGATCTCCAGGACCTGCTTGCTGGCCGACTCGCGGAGCGGCTCGAACGCGGCGGACATGGTGCGGCGCTCGGTGCTGCTCTCGAACGCCCGCAGCGCCTCGCGGCTCTCCCAGTCGCCGGTGATGGTGTACCTGCGGCGCAGCTGCGGGTCGCAGGTCAGCGCCTGGCCGAGACTGCCGCGCGGCTGGACGCCGCTCATCGCGCGCCTCCAGATCTCCTCGAACGCGGCCTCGCAGCCCTCCCGCACGAGCATGGTGAGCACGGCACGGACCATGGTCGTCACCTCCTGAATGGCTCACGGCGTCGAGCGTCTCAGCCGGGGATAAAGCAGCGGCCAGCCCGGGGAAAACGGGCCGCTAGGCGATCCACGCCTCCCAGTGGCGGGGGGACGCGGCGTCGGACTCCAGGATCGACCGGTGCAGCACCTGCAGGTCGTGGCTGGGCTCGACGCCGAGGTCGTTGACGCACGCCTCGCGCAGGGCGCGGAACGCCGCCAGGGCGTCGGCCCTGCGCCCGGCCAGGTACAGCGCCACCATCAGCTGCGCGTGGACGCGCTCGTGCAGCGGATGCTCGGCGGCCAGGGCGCGCAGGTCGCCGATGACCTCGATGTGCCCGCCCAGCCGGATCTGCAGGCGGATGCGGCGCTCCAGCGCGGAGATCCGCGCCTCCTCCAGGCTCAGCGCCACGCCCTCCAGCACCGACGAGGAGCGCACGTCGACCAGCGCCGGGCCCCGCCACAGCCCGGTGGCCGCGCGGTAGTGCCGCAGCGCGCGCTCCAGGTCGCCCTCGTCGGCGGCCATCCGGCCGAGCTCGCAGAGCCGCTCGAACCGGATGAGGTCGAGCGTCCCGTCGTCGATCTCCAGCCGGTAGCCCGGGTCGCGGGTCACGATGACGGGACGCTCGTCGTGCGGGGGCAGCACCGCCAGCGTCCGGCGCAGCTGCGAGACGTACACCCGCAGCGCCTTGAGCGCCGTGCGCGGCGGGCGGTCGCCCCACAGCTCCGAGATCAGCGTGTCCGTGGACACGACGGTGTTGCACCGCACCAGGAGCAGCGCGAGCAGCACCCGCAGCTTGTGCGCGCGGGGCGTGCGGATCCGCAGCCCGTCGTGGATCTCCAGCGGCCCGAGCACCGTGAACCGTAACCCGGACGCGGGCTCCGGGTCCGCCGGCGGCGGCGCGGCGGGCGCGCCGACCGGCCCGGCGGCCGCAGGCAGGATGTCCATGCGCTGGCTCCCCTCACCGAGCGCTCGCGTCAACTGCCGGCCGGGTGCGTTTCGACGGAGAGCTGGGATATGCAGCGCATCATCGCGTTGCGGAAGTTCTCCTTGAACTCCTCGGGGCTCCCGGCGGGCCGCCGGTGCGTCAGGTACGGGCCGAGCTTCTCCTCCAGGTTGTGGACGCCCTGCTGGGCGGCCATGTGCCGGGCGATGGCGATGAAGTCGCCCTCGTAGTGGATGACGCGGACCATGAACTCGTCCTTCACGAACACCGCGGTGCCGAGCAGCCGGCCGACCGCCTCCCCGTTCTCGTCGCGCATGTCGGGGGTGTCGACCCGCCGGAAGCCGGCGAAGACCTCCGCCAGCTCGTCCTCGCATCCCGGCTTGACCCGGTAGGTGATCGCCGCGTACGGCATGGTGGACCTCCAAGGCAGAGAGGGAACTGCCGCCATCGGACACGCGGCCGCTAGAGGCTCGCTGGACCGGCGGTGGGCGGCCGGGTCAGCCGAGCCGGACGCGGCTGTGGTCGCCCACGACGAACCGGTGCGCGCGGGGCTGGTCGGCGACGGGGGTGATGACGACGTCCTTGCCGAGGAGGGAGTCGCGCATGCGCGGCACGCCGAGCACCGACGAGCGCTCCATCACGATGGAGAACTCCACCTCGGTGTCGCGGATCACGCAGCCGGGGCCGATGGAGGTGAAGGGGCCGAGGTAGCTGCCGCGGACGACCGCCCCGGCCCCCACTATCAGCGGGCCGACCAGCCGCGACCCGGTCACCCGCGCGCCCTCCTCGATGACGACCCGGCCGGTGATCTCGGTGGCCGCGTCCACCTCGCCGTCGATCCGCGGCTCCAGGGACTCCAGGACGAGCCGGTTGCACTCCAGCATGTCCTCGACGCGCCCGGTGTCCTTCCAGTAGCCGTGGACGATGTGGGACGTCACCCGCGTCCCCCGCTCCAGCATCCAGCGGATCGCGGTGGTGATCTCCAGTTCGCCGCGCGGGTCCGGCTTGATCGAGCGGACCGCCTCGTGCACGAGGGGCGTGAACAGGTACACGCCCATGATGGCGAGGTCGCTGCGCGGCCGCTCCGGCTTCTCCTCGACGGCGAGCAGCCGGCCGTCGGCGTCCAGCTCCGCCACGCCGAAGGAGCCGGGGTCGGCGACCGGGGTGAGCAGCAGCCGCGCGTCCGGCCGGTCGCGGCGGAACCCCTCGATGACGCCGGTCAGCCCGTCGAGCAGGAAGTTGTCGCCGAGGTAGAGGACGAAGTCGTCGTCGCCGAGGTAGTCCCGGGCGATGAGCACGGCGTGCGCGAGGCCGAGCGGCGCCTCCTGCCGGATGTAGGTGACCCGCAGGCCGAACCGGGAGCCGTCGCCGACCGCGCGGCACACCTCCTCGGCGGTGTCGCCGACGACGACGCCGACGTCCTCGATGCCGGCGGCGCGCAGGGCCTCCAGGCCGTAGAACAGAACGGGCTTGTTGGCGATGGGAACGAGCTGCTTGGCCGAGGTGTGCGTGATGGGACGCAGCCGCGTCCCATGTCCGCCGCACAGCACGAGCGCCTTCATGGGCCGACCTCCCCGCTGTCGAGTGGAACGCCGCCATCGTGGACGGCGGCGCTGGCCGCTCGCTCAAGGGGAGGTCGAGAATCACCCGTTCCCGGGCCGCCCCGGAAATTGGCTGGCGCCAGATATCGCGCGGCCCGCTATTTCGCCCGTCGATAATTGCGCTTCCGCTATTTACCGCGGTAGCGCGCCCCGGCACGCAGGCTCTTCCCGAGACCGCGGAGCAGTTCCTGGAAGCCGTCTCGCAGTTTGTCCTTGGACGGCGCGAACATCGGCACCATCCAGCGCGTCGCCCCGGAGGCGATGTTGTAGACGTGGTACTGGATCAGGCTGCCGCCGTCGTGGTCCTTGACGATGTGCTCGCCCCGGTACCACCAGTCGCCCTGCAGGGAAACGCGCCGTTCCGCCTCGTTCACCGTCACCTCGCCCATGCCGGACTCCTTGAGCGAGCGCACGAGCGCCTTCCACACCTCCTTGGGCGGGGCGTCCACGACTCCGGAGGCGGACCACGACGGTTTCGGATCGGACATCGAAGGGTTCTCCTTGGTTTTCGTCCCGCGATTCCGGAAATCTCGGAGAGAATTCCGCGTTCACTCCCCATGGAACTGGCGGCACCGGCTCCGGTCAAGTCGCGACCGTGCCGGAATTGCCGGCGCTCCGGGCGGCGGGGCGTTACGGCCGCGCGGGCGTTCCGGGCGGCGCGGGCGTTCCGGGCGGCGCGGGGCGTTACGGGCGGATCGCCTGGATCAGGTGCCAGGGCCGCGGCAGCAGCGTGCTCGGCACCGTGGCGGTCGACTCGAACTTGAACCCGGCGCCCTCCAGCAGCCCGACGAACTCGCGCTCGGTCCGGACCCGGCCGCCGGTGACGGTCTGGAGGCCGAGGCTCATGCTGTCGTACTCCGACGGCTCGTTCCCGTCCGGGCGCATCCACTCGATCACCACCAGCCGGCTGCCGGACGGGGCGCCGCGGTGGATGGAGTCGAGGATCCGCGCCGAGTCCTCGTCGCCCCAGTCGCAGAGCACCTGCTTGAGCAGGTAGAGGTCGGCGGCGGGCGGGACGTCCTCGAAGAAGCTGCCGCCGACGAACGACAGCCGGTCGGCGACCGGCGTGCTCGCGGCCCACTCGCGGCCGCTCTCCACGATGCCGGGCAGGTCGAACACCGTGCCGGTGACGCCCGGCGCCCCGGCGAGCAGCCGCGACAGCAGCACGCCGAGGCTGCCGCCGACGTCCACGACCGTGGACACCCCGCCGAGGTCGTGGTGCTCGGCGATCGCGGCGCCGGCGTCGCCCGCGAGGTCGGCCATCGCGGCGGCGTGCCAGGCGCGCTCGACCGGGTTGTGCCGGTAGTAGTCGTAGAGGTCCTCGCCCGCCTCGTCCGGGACGGTCTTCCCGGTCATGACGGTCTCGTGCAGCCGGCCGGCCCGGTTCCAGATGCCGGGGGTGAAATTCATCATCACGATGTTGCGCATTCCGGCCTCGGGCGAGCACAGCAGCCGGCCGAGTTCGGTGATGGCGAACGTGTCGCCGTCGGCGGTCTCCAGCAGTTCCAGGACGACGCAGGAACGCAGGAACCGGCCGAGCGAGTCCTGGTGCGCGCCGAGTTCGCCGGCGAGGTCGGCGACCGTTCTTCCGCCCTTGTCCAGGCGGTCGGCCATTTCGAATCGCACGAACGCGCAGATGATCTGCGGCTCCCACGGGCGGAAGACGATCCGGCTGAGCCGCTGTACCTGTTCGGAGGCGTGATCGAGGGACATGGAGCCACCTTTCGGCTGCGTTTCGGAAATGGCCTGGTCGATCGTCCATGCGGCCGCTCGAGCCGTACTCGACCGGCCGCGGACGCGTTCGTCAGCGGACCGTAACGGTCGTGAACATCCCTTCGAACGCGCTTTTCACCCCGGTCCGGGGATTGCGCACGAACGACAGGACGCAGTAGCGCCCGGGGCGCAGGTCGATGCGGAATGACGCGACCCGGCCGGGAGAAATGGCGAGCATGCCGCCGATGGTCGCCCCGAACGGGTTCGGCGCGCCGGTTTCGCCATTCTCCAGGGCGTCGAAATAGCGGGTGACGTCCGCGTCCACGGTGCCCGGCGCCACGGCGACGATGATCACCTCGTGCGGCTGCTCGGCCCGGTTGCGCACCACGACGGAGGCGTGCGACGGCCACGACCGGGGCATGGTGAAGCGCTGCCCGCCGCCGGCGGTCGTCCGCGCCTCGATCACGGTGCGGCGCCTGGGCTGCCGCACGGACGGCGCGGGACGCGCCGGCCACGCGGGCCCGGCGACGCGGAAGCGCTGCAGGTGGGTGCGGCCGGTGCCGCAGCCGTCGGTCGCGCCCTCCAGCGCCGTGTCCGACATGTAGTACGTGCCGGGCTCGAACACGGAGGTGACCGACACCGGCGCGCCCGGGGTGACAGAGGCGCCGCCGCGGAAGTCGACGTCGCGGTAGACGGCGCGCAGCGCGGGCAGCGACACGGCCGGGTCCGGGGAGTAGCTGTCGGCGAACTCCTGGCGGACCTGGTCCATGGTCGCCGCGCCGCGCAGCCGCATCAGCGCCCACCAGTGCCCCGCCGCGTCGGGGGTGCTCACCCGGAAGGTGAGCGGGCCCGGCGGGCGGGTGTTCGGGCCCGGCGCGCAGAACCCGTCGCCGGTCACCTCGACCGGGACGATCCGCGGGCGGGACGGGGCAGCCGCGGCGGCGGGCGCGGCCGACGCCAGCGGCGGCAGCGCGACGGCGAGGGCCGCGGTCAGGACGTTCAGGGCTCTCAAGGCCGGCATGCGATCTCCTAGGCCGTGGATCGGGTTCGGGGCGGGACGGGACCGAGGACGGAGTCGAGGTAGGCGGCGACCTGCGGGGCGTGCTCCAGGCCGCCGCGCAGGCCGATGTGGCCGTCGGGCCGGATCAGGTGGACGCCGGCGGCGTCCGGCCCGGCGTTCAGCGCGGCCGACGCCTCGCCGTCGACGTCGACGATGACCTCCACGCGCGGGTCCAGGCCGGTCATGAGCCGGCCGATCGCCCGCCGGTCGGGGCGGGGGCCGGGCAGCACGAGCAGCGTCCAGTGCCCCTCCCACCGGCCGGGCGCCCGCCGGCCGGCGCGCGGCCCCGGCGCGTCGCCGAGCAGGTCGCGGGTGAGCGGGGAGTCCGGATAGTCGATGGCGAGCTGGGTGCGCTTCGGCCGGTTCACCGCGATCGCGGCGAGCAGCTCGTCGCGGTCGGGCGCCTGCTGGACGCCGAAGTCCAGCGACCGCTCGGTGCGGCCGAGCAGCTCCTCGGCGACGGGGCGCCGCTCGGCCTCGTAGGTGTCCAGCAGCGACTCCGGGGCGCCCTCCCCGGCGACCGCGGCCAGCTTCCAGCCCAGGTTGAAGGCGTCCTGGACGCCGGTGTTCATGCCCTGCGCGTGGACCGGCGCGAACACCCGCGCCGAGTCGCCGGCCAGCAGCACCCGCCCGGCGCGCATCCGGTCGGCGAACCGGTTCTGCAGCCGCACCCGCCAGGCGAACCGGCCGTCGTCCAGGCCGACCTCGGCGACGCCGCACAGCGGCGCCATCGCCGCCGCGATCTCCTCCGGGCTCGGGTCGCCCCGCCGCCCGGCGTCCTCGGCGCCCTGCCGGACGACGAAGACCCGGTGCCGGCCGTCCGGCAGCGGCACGCAGCCCACGTGCCCGCCCGCGCCGAAGAACAGGTGGGCCTCGTCCGGCGCGAGCGCGAACGGCAGCCGCACCCGCGCGTCGATCTGCAGCATCCGCAGGCCGGTGAACCGGCGCCACTCGCGCCACGCCACGCCGATCGAGTCGCGGACGCCGCCGGCCGCGCCCTGCGCGGCGACCAGCCAGGCCGCCCGCATGGCCGACCGGCGTCCGCCCGCGTGGTGCAGGGCCACGGTGACGCCGTCCTTCTCCTGCGTCACCGCGCCGGCGGACAGGCCGCGCTGCACCGGCACGCCCAGGTCCGCGAGCCGCCGCTCCAGGTACCGCTCGGTGACGTTCTGCCCGACGACCAGCGGATACGGGCGTTCGCTGCACGGTTCGGCCATGTCGACCGTGCCGATCCGCTCGCCGAAGAGGTGGTAGACGCGGCGCGCCATCCGCGCCCCCTCGGCGGCGTAGTCGTCCACGGGCAGGCCCATGGCGTCGAAGACCTCCAGGGTGCGCTGGTAGACGGTGCAGCCGCGGGTGCTCTCGCGCGGGGCGGTGCGCTCCTCCACCACGCGGCAGGGCACACCGCGCCGGGTCAGCTCCACCGCCACGGTCAGGCCCACCGGCCCGGCCCCCACGATCAGCACCTCGGTCTCCATCAGGCCGCTCATGGGACGGATTGTGGGACGGGCGGGTCGTCGCGCGCTCGAATCGGCGCGGGCCCGCCGCGCCCGGCGCCGCCGCGGCTTCGAGTGATCTTCCAGCCGGGACCCCTACCGTCGGCCTGGCCTTCCGCCGGCGGACGGCGCCGTTCCCGAGAGCCCTGCCGGTCACGACGACGCGAGGTCTTCGATGCTGCGACACAGATCCCGATCCCTCTTCGCCGCGGCCCTCGCGGCGCCGCTGCTGGGCGCGCCGGCGGTCGCGGCCCCGGCGTCGGCGGCCGCCCCGGCGCCGCCCGCGCGGGTCTCCGGGGCCAGCCCCTTCGCCGCGTGCACCACGGACGAGTTCCCCGGCGACGCCTACACACTGGACGTCGAGGCCGAGCCGACGCTGGCGATCGATCCGGCGAACCCGCGCCGCCGCGTCGTCGGCTGGCAGCAGGACCGGTGGGCGTACGGCAGCGCGCGCGGCATGGTGACCGCGGTGACCGCCGACGGCGGCCGGTCCTGGCGGCAGGTGACGCCGCCGCTCACGCTGTGCTCGGGCGGCCCGTACGGCCGGATCACCAACCCGTGGCTGACGTTCGGGCCGGACGGGCGGCTCTACGCGACCGCGATGGTCGCCGGGATCGCCCCGCTGACGACCGGCGTCGCCGTCCTCACCTCCGACGACGGCGGGCGGAGCTGGAGCGCGCCGGTGGAGGTCGCCGCCGACCCGATGTCGGGGTACTTCCACGACAAGCCGGCGCTCACCGCCGACCCCCGCCGCCCGCACCGCGCGTACGTGGTGTGGAACCGGCACAACACGACCGACCAGACGCACGACCTGCTGTTCAGCCGCACCACCGACGGCGGCCGGACGTGGGAGCCCGCCCGCTCGATCTACCGCCCGCCCGTCGGCGACGGCACGATCGGCAACCAGATCGTCGTGCTGCCCGACGGCACCCTGCTCGACCTGTTCCACCAGGGGCCGTTCGCGCCCGGCGGGGCCGCCGCCTCCGCCCGCGCCGCCGCGGACGGGCCCGAGCTGCTGCGCGTCATGCGCTCCACCGACGGCGGCACGACCTGGTCGGCGCCGGCGACGATCGCGGCGACCGAGCTGGGCGTCCCGGTGCTGCCGGGGACGGCCACGCCGATCGTCGGCGCGTCGCTCGTCCCGGACGTGGCCGTGGACGCCCGGGGCCGCGTGTCGATGGTGTGGAACGACGCGCGGCTCGGCGAGAGCCGCAGCGCGGTCGCGCTGACCTCCTCCTCCGACGGCGGGCGGACGTGGACGACGCCGCGGCGGGTGAACGGGACGCCCGACTCGCCGCCCGGCGGCAGCGGGCAGGCGTTCACCCCGCAGATCGACGCCGCCCCGGACGGCACCCTCGCCATCACCTACTACGACCTGCGCGACGACACGGCCGCGGCGGGCACGTCCGCCACCCACTGGATCGCGACCTGCCACGGGCGGGCCTGCCTTCGCGGCAAGGGCTTCCGGGAGCGGCGCCTCGGCGGGCCGTTCGACCTGGACGCGGCCTTCCGCTGGTTCGGCGGCCCGTACCTCGGCTCCTACACGGGCCTGGCGCACACCCGGCACGGGTTCGTGTCGGCGTTCGTGATGAGCGGGGAACGGGCGGGCGATCCGCAGGACGTGTACGTCCGCGACGTGACGTGCCACGGGGGATGCCGTGTCCGCTGACGAGACCGTGCCCGTGCTGGTCGTCGGCGGCGGGCTGACCGGCCTGTCCGCCGCGGTGTTCCTGCGCCGGCTCGGCGTCCCCGTCACCGTGGTGGAGCGGCACCGCGGGATCCTGGTGCATCCCCGGGCCCGCACCGTCAACCCGCGGACCCAGGAGCTGTTCCGGCAGGCGGGCCTCGCCGAGGACGTGCTGGACCGGCGCAACGTCAACACCGGCGAACTGATGATCATGGCGGAGACGCTCGCCGGCCCCGAGCGCGGCCGGCTGGGCGGCGAGCCCGCCGAGGACCCGGCCGGGTTCAGCCCGTGCCCGTGGGTCCCGGTCGACCAGGACCGGCTGGAGGCGCTGCTGCGCAAGCACGCCGCCGCGCTCGGCGCCCGGCTGTGCTTCGGCGCCGAACTGACGTCGTTCGAGCAGGACGCGGACGGCGTCCGCGCGGTCGTCGCGGACCGTGACACCGGCGCCGAGCGCACCATCGCCGCCCGGTACCTGATCGCCGCGGACGGCGCGGACAGCCCGGTGCGCGAGCGGCTCGGCATCCCGGGCGAGGGGCCCGGCCTGCTCGGCGACACCGTCACCCTCGCGTTCGAGGCGGACCTGTCGCGGCACGTCGGCGACCGCCGCATCGCGGTGTGCCACGTG
Organism: Actinomadura chokoriensis; assembly: GCF_039529475.1. Lineage (NCBI taxonomy): Bacteria > Bacillati > Actinomycetota > Actinomycetes > Streptosporangiales > Thermomonosporaceae > Actinomadura > Actinomadura chokoriensis. The sequence continues at coordinate 89,545 of NZ_BAAAMW010000001.1, forward strand.
GACCGGCCGGTGCCCGGCACGGTGATCGTCCCGCACGACGGCGCCGACCGGTGGGTGTTCAGCGTCCCGGTCGGCCGGATGGACGTGGCCGAGGCCGCCGACATGATCCGCAAGGCGGTGGGCGACCCGGCGCTGGAGCCGCGGATCGTCCCGCAGATGCGGGACGGCACCCGCCTGCTGCGCTACCGGATCGCCGCCGTCGTCGCCGAGCGGTTCCGCGCGGGCCGGATCTTCCTGGCCGGTGACGCCGCGCACACGATGCCGCCGGTCGGGGCGCTCGGCTCCGGCACGGGCATCCAGGACGTCCACAACCTGGCCTGGAAGCTCGCCGCCGTGCTGGCCGGGCACGCCGGCGCCGGGATCCTGGACGGCTACGAGGCCGAGCGCCGGCCCGTGGCCGCCTTCACGATGCGCCAGGCCCTGCTGCAGATGCGGGACCGGACCGGGCGGAACGTGCTCGGCACCGACGAGGCCGCCGCCCCCTACTACGCGGCCGTCTTCGGCTACCGGTACGGGGCCGGCGGCGACGCGGCCGGCGGCGTGGCCGGCGGGGAGGGCCCGGAGGCGTTCCCGCCCGAGGAGCTGGCCGCGCAGGTCGGCACCCGCGCCCCGCACGCCTGGATCGAGCGGGACCGCCGGCGGATCTCCACCCTCGACCTCTACCGCGACCGCCCGGTGCTCGTCGCCGGGCCCGAGGGCGGCCGCTGGTCCGCGGGAGCGCACGCGGCGGCGGACCGGCTCGGCGTGCCGCTGGACGTCCACCGGTTCGGCGACGGCCTGCACGACCCCGACGACGTGTGGGAGGCCGGCCACGGGATGCCCCCGAACGGGGCCGTCCTCGTCCGCCCCGACGGGTTCGTCGCCTGGCGCAGCCCCGCCCGTCCCACCGCCGACGCGGGCGACCTGGTCGCGGGCGCGCTCGCCGGACTGTTCCACGTCGGCTCCTGACCCCGCACGCCCGCGGCGCGCGGCGCCGCGGTGCCCCTCCCGCCGAGAGCGAGGAATCCGCCATGCGCGTTCTCTTCACCACCTTTCCCGCCCCCTCCCACTTCTTCCCGATGGTCCCGCTGGCCTGGGCGCTGCGCGCCGCGGGCCACGACGTCGCCGTCGCCTCCCAGCCCTCCTACCTGCAGGCGATCCGGGGCACCGGGCTGCCCGCGGTGAAGGCCGGCGCCGACGTCGACCTCGGCGCGGTCTGGTACCGGGAGGGCGAGACCGACCCGGGCTGGCGGAACAGCGAGGAGGCGCGGGCCGCCCGCGGGATGCGGATGTTCGCGGCCGTCGCCGAGGCGATGGCCGACGACGTCATCGCGTTCGCGCGGCGCTGGCAGCCCGACGTCATCGTGTACGAGCCGCGCGGCTACGCCGGGCTGGTCGCGGCGGAGGTCCTCGGCCTGCCGCTGGTGCGCCACCTGTGGGGCACCGACTACACCTGCGAGCGGTGGGACGTGGAGTCGCCGGCGCTGCTCCCGCTGCTGGACCGGTACGGCGTGCCGGACGCCGACCACCTGGGCGCCGTCACGCTCGACGTGTGCCCGCCGCGCCTGCAGCTGGCCGAGGCGCCCAACCGCACGATGATGCGGTACGTCCCGTTCAACGGCTCCGGCATCGTCCCGGACCTGCCCGCCGGCCCGCGCGAGAAGCCGCGCGTGTGCGTCACGTGGGGGACGACGTTCGTCAAGCAGACCGGCCACCTGGACCCGGTGCGGTCCGCGGTGGAGGCGCTCTGCGACCTGGACGTCGACATCCTCGTCGCGATCGGCGCGGGCCACCGGCACCTGATCGGCGAGCTGCCGGCCGGCACCCCGGTGCTGGAGTCGGTGCCGCTCACCCTGTCGCTGCCCGCCTGCGACGCGATCGTGCACCAGGGCGGCGCCGGCACCACGATCACCGCCGCGGTGCTCGGGGTGCCGCAGCTGGTGGTGCCCTCGTTCGCCGACGAGCCGGTCAACGCCCGGCAGGTCGCCGCGAGCGGGGCGGGACGGTCGCTGCCGCTGGCCGAGACCACGGTCGACCGCATCCGCGCGGAGGCCGGCGCCCTGCTGGAGGACGCCGGCTACGCCGCGGCGGCGCGCGAGATCAGGGACGAGGTGGCCGCGCTCCCCGCGCCCGCCGCCCTCGTCGCGACGATGGAGGCGCTCGGCGAGCGGGGGCGGCGGGAGCGGGTGCTCAGCCCGCGCTGACGTCCGCGCCGGCGCCGACGCCGACGTCAGGGCGGAACTCCAGCACGGTGGTGCCGGCGGCGGCGCGCCGCCCGGTGAGGCGCAGGCCCGCCGCGGCGGCGAGCCGCCGGTACTCCCCGACCGACCGCTCGCGGCCGCCGGCGGAGACGAGCATGTCGATGTCCAGCAGCCGCACGACGTCCAGCGTGTTCAGCTCGCCGGTGACCATCTCGATCACGTGCACCCGGCCGCCGTCGCCGGCGGCCCGGCGCACGTTGCGCAGGATGCGGACGGCGGCGTCGTCGTCCCAGTCGTGCAGGACGTGCTTGAGCAGGTAGGCGTCGCAGCCGGCGGGGATCTCGGCGAAGAAGTCGCCGGCGACGCGTTCGGTGCGGTCGGCGACGCCCCGGCTCGCCAGGAACGGGCCGGCGTCCTCGATCGCCGCCGGGCGGTCGAAGAGCAGCCCCCGGCAGCCGGGGTGGCGGCGCAGCACCTCGGCCAGCAGGTACCCCTGGCCGCCGCCGACGTCGGCCACCCGGGACCCGGGCGGCAGGTCGATGACCGCGGCGACCGCGGCCGAGCCGCGCCGGCTGGCCGCCGTCATCGCCCGGTGGAAGACGCCCGCGAGGTCCGGTCGCTCGTCCAGGTGGGCGAACAGGGACGTCCCGAAGACGTGGTCGAACGCCGGCAGGCCGGTCCGCGCGGAGTGCAGGATCGCCTCGTAGGGGCGCCAGAACAGCTCGGTCCCGTTCATCAGCACCAGGTCGCGGACGCTCTGCTCGGCGTCGGCGCGCAGGAACTGCGACATCGCGGTCAGCCGGAACCGGCCCTCGGGCTCCTCCGCGAACACCCCGAAGGACGCCGCGGCCCGCAGCAGCCGCAGCAGCGTCGGCTCGTGCGTGCCGGTGCCCCGGGCCAGCTCGCCGACCGGCAGCGGGCCGTCCGCGAGCCGGTCCGGGACGCCCAGCTCGGTGAGCGCCCAGACGACCGGCGCGACGACCCGGCCCATCGTCAGGATCATCAGCCGGTGCCGGGCGGGCAGCGCGGCCAGCGCCTCGAACGCGGCGCGGTCGTCGTGCTCGTTGCCGTCGGCTCCGTCCCGCGGCGGCACCGCGGTGGTGGTGTCGGTCATGCGTCACCCCTGTCGTGAGTCGTGTGCGTGCCCGGCGACGCGTGCTCGGCGAGCACGGCCAGGTCCTTGTCGCCGTCCCCGCGCTCGACGGCCCGCGCCACGATCTCCAGCGCCCGCTCGGCGAGCGGCAGCCCGCCGCCCGCGACGGCGGCGAGGTCGACGGCGTGCCGCAGGTCCTTGGCCATCAGCCGGGTGCGGAAGGCGGCGGGCTCGTACCGGCGCTCGCGCATGATCGCCGCGCGGAACGCCATCACCATGGACGCGACCCCGCTGGAGGCCACGCAGTCCAGGACGGCGTCGCGGTCCAGGCCGGCGCTGCGGCCCAGCTCGGCGGCCTCGGCGAGGGCGGCGATCTCCGTCCCGATGAGCATGTTGAGGACGAGCTTCATCACGGCGGCCGAGCCGGGCGGCCCGAAGTGCCGGACGTCCTTGCCGACGGCCTCCAGGACTCCGCGCGCCGCGTCCACGTCCGCCGGGTCCCCGGCGGTCAGCACGCGCAGCTCCCCGGACCGGGCCTGCATCGGGTTGCCGAAGACGCACGCCTCGACCCGGCGGGCGCCGAGGGCGGCCAGCCGGCGCCCGGCGTCGCGGGCGAAGTCCGGCGAGACCGTGGAGGTGTCGACGACGAGGGCGCCCGCGGCGAGCCGCGCCGCGGCGTCGCCGAACAGCACCTTCTCGACGGCGGGCTCGTCGGCGAGGCTCACGACCACGACATCGGCCCCGTCCACGGCTTCGGCGGCGGTCTCCGCCGCCCGCGCCCCCGCCTCGACCACCGGCGCGGCCTTGGCCGCCGTCCGGTTGTAGACGCGGACCTCGTAGCCCGCCTCGACCAGGCGCGCGGCCATGCCCGCGCCCATCACGCCCAGGCCGAGGAAGCCGAGGGTCCGCCCGCCGCCGTCGTCGCTCATGAGATCTCCTTGTCCGGCATGGTCAGGTCGGGTGTGGTCAGATGCCGCAGTCGACGGGGACGGCCGCCCCGGTCACCGCCCTGGACAGGTCGCCCGCGAGGAACAGCACGGCGCCGGCGACGTCCTCGGGCCGGGCCAGCCGGCGCAGCGCGGTCATCCCCGCGAGCCGCTCCCGGACGGGGGGCGGCGGGCCGCCGCCGTCCCGCTTGTCGACGAAGCCGGGCAGCACCGTGTTGACGCGGATGCCGCGCGGCCCGAGCTCCTTGCTCAGCGAGCCGGCCAGCCCGAGCACGCCCGCCTTGGACGCGGCGTAGTGCGCCCGGCCGGGGGCGCCGCGCTGCGCGAGCGAGCTGCCGACGTTGACGATCGACGCGCCGTCGGCGAGCAGCCCCAGCGCGGCCCGGGTGACGAGGTACATCGAGGTGAGGTTGGCGTCGAGCACCCGCGTCCACTCGTCGTGCCCGAGTTCCGCCAGCTCGGCGGAGGCGTCCACGCCGAGGTTGTTGACGAGCACGTCCAGGCCGCCGAACGCCTCCCCGCACCGGGCGGCCAGCAGCTCCGCGCCGGCCTCGGTGGCGGCGTCGGCGCGCACGACGAGGTGCCCGCCGCCGGCGGCGTCCAGCTGTGACGCCAGCTCCTTCGCGGCGGTCTCGTCCCGGTGGTAGCCGGCGGCGACGCGGCCGCCCGCCCGCGCCACCGCGAGGGCGACCTCGCGGCCGACCCCGCGGGTGCCGCCGGTCACCAGGACCCGCCGGTCTCGCAGTCCTACGTTCACGTTCACTCCTCAGATCACCGCGGCGGTCGCGTTCACCAGCACCGCCGCGATCGCCAGGACGGTGCGCAGCAGGTGCCAGCGGCGCCACTCGGCGCGCGGGTCCCGCCAGTCCGCGGGCAGCGGCGCGTCCGGGTCCAGGCTCTTGACCTGGCGGTTCAGCGGGACGTTCAGCAGGTGGGACACGCCCGAGACCGCGACCAGCAGCACCGCGCCGGTGAGGAACAGCACCCGCGCCGCCCCGCCGTCCGCGATCACCGCGAGGACGAGGCTGGTCAGCGCGGAGGTCAGCACGATCACCGGCATGGTGGGGTCCCAGTTGCGGCCGAGCAGCTGGTGGATGCGCACGTACAGGGGCGGGGGCACCGCCCGCAGCGTGGGCACGACGCTGACGGCCACGGCGAGCAGCACGCCCGCGGTGATGCCGCTCCCCGAGAGCGCTACGACGCCGAGCGCGTTGTCCAGCACGGGTGCTCCCTCCGGTCGGCTCGTTCGCGGCGGGCACCGGCGGCGTCCGCACACGGCCAGCGTCGGGCGTCCTCCTCGAGCCGTGATCGAGGACGGTCGGCGGACCCGCGTCGAGTCGGCCTCGAACCGGTCGGCCGACGATGCCCGTCGCGCACGCAGCCGAGCCAGGGAGCGGACATGGCCGACACCGCAGACGCCGACACCGACACGGGCCGCGCCGACACGGGCGGCGCCGACACGGGCAGCGACGGCCTGGCCGGCGCCGCCCCGAGCGGACCGGAGCTGCGGTTCCCGCCGCAGGTGCCGCCGGGGCCGGACCCGGCGCGCGAGTACGTGCGGCTGCGGGAGCGGGGGTCGCTCGCCCGGGTCCGGCTGCCCGACGGGCGGCCGGCCTGGCTCGCCAGCCGGTACGCCGACAACCACCGGCTGCTGGCGGACGAGCGGATCAGCCGGGCCGCCGCCGCCCGGGAGGGCGCGCCGCGGGTGCGCGGCATCGCGCTGGAGGCCGGCTCGATCACCACGCTGGACCCGCCGGAGCACACCCGGCTGCGGCGGCTGGTCGCCGGGGAGTTCACCGCGCACCGGATGCGCCGGTTCCGGCCGCGGATCGCCGCGATCGCCGGGGAGCTGGCGGACGCCATGGCCGCCGCCGGCCCGCCGGCCGACCTCGTGGCCCGCTACGCCGCCCCGCTGCCGATCAGGGTGATCTGCGTGCTGCTGGGCGTCCCGGAACCCGACCACGACCGGTTCCGCTCGTGGGCCGACGACTACCTCGGCACGACCGGCACCGACCCGGAGACCGTCCGGCGCGCGGCCGAGCGGCTGCGCGGCTACTTCGGCTCGCTGGTCGCGGCCCGCCGCGCCGACCCCGGCGACGACCTCATCAGCGCGCTGGTGACCGCGCGGGAGGAGGACCGGCTCACCGAGCAGGAGCTGGTCGCGCTCGGCGTCACCCTCCTCGTGGCCGGCTACCAGACGGCGGCCGGCCTGATCGCGGGGTCGGTGCAGACGCTGCTGGACCGCCCCGGCCGGCTCGCCGAGCTGCGCGCCGACCCGGAGCTGATGCCGGCGGCGGTCGAGGAGCTGCTGCGCTACGTGGCGGTCTCCGCGAGCGGCGGGACGATCCGGGTCGCGACCGGCGACCTGGACCTCGGCGGGACGCGGGTCCGGGCCGGCGAGGCGGTGCTCCCGGCGCTCACCTCCGCCAACCGGGACGCCGCCGTGTTCACCGACCCCGACCGGCTCGACCTGCGCCGCGACCCGAACCCGCATCTGGCGTTCGGGCACGGCGCGCACCGCTGCCTGGGCGCCGCGCTGGCGCGGGCGGAGCTGGCGGTCGCGCTGGGCACCCTGCTGGAGCGGTTCCCCGGGCTGCGGCACGCCGAGCCCGGACGGCCGCCGGAGTGGCGGACCGGCGCCATGATCCGGGGCCCGCTGGCCCTGCCGGTCGCCTGGTGACGAGGAGGCGGACATGACGCGCAGTCGGACGCGGTACGGGAGCGCGCTGGTGACCGGCGCGTCGGGCGGCATCGGCGCGGCGTTCGCGCGCCGGCTGGCCGCCGAGGGGAGCGCGCTGGTGCTGGTCGCGCGGGACGGGACGCGGCTCGCGGCGCTCGCCGCCGAGCTGGAGCGCGACCACGGAACGGTCGTGGAGACGCTGCCCGCCGACCTCGCCGACCCGGCCGGCCTGGAGCGGGCCGCCGCGCGCCTCGCCGACCCGGACCGCCCGGTCGACCTGCTGGTCAACGGGGCGGGGGTGCTGGGCGGCATCGGCCCGCTCGCCCGCCGGGACCCGGCCGAGCTGGCGCACGGCCTGGCGCTCAACACCGGCGCGCTGGTCCGGCTGACCCGGGCCGCGCTGCCCGGGATGCTGGCGCGCGGCCACGGCGGCGTCGTCAACGTCTCGTCGGTGATGGGCTTCCTGCCCGCGCCCGGCGGCGCCCCGTACGCGGCGGCCAAGGCGTTCGCGACGTCGTTCAGCGAGAGCGTGCACGGCGAGGTCTGCTGGAACGGCGTCCACGTCACCGCGCTGTGCCCCGGGTCGACCGGCGGGACGCGGCTGCACCGGTCCGCCGGGCACCGCGAGTCGGGGCGGCTCGGCCGGCTGCTCGACGTGGACGACGTGGCCCGCGACGCGCTGGACGCCGTCGCGGCCGGGCGCCCGGTCTGCGTCCCCGGGGCGGACTACCGGTGGCGGGTCGCGATGTCGCGGATACTGCCGCGGCGGCTCGTCCGGGCCCGCTACTACAAGCGCTGGGGCCGTCGGCTGGCCGGCGGCCCCAGCCCCTCCGCGGACGCTCAGCAGCCGAGATCGGCCGGGCCGTAGCCGTAGCGCTCGCCCACGGACGACGCGTGCAGCGTGACCACCACGTTGCCGTCGTTGTCGACCTGCGCGGCCTCGCCGACCATCGTCAGCCTGTCCGGCGACAGCAGCCGGCCGGTCTGCTTCACCCGCACCGTCCCGGTCACCTTGCCGTCGTCGGAGATGACGTAGTGCCGGTAGTCCACCGCGAACGCGGCGGGGCCGGTGGCCGTCCAGGTGCCGAAACCGACGATCTTCGACGCGCCGCCGGTGCCGGTGAGCAGGCCGTCCGCGCCGAACGCGAACAGGCCCCGCTCGGGCGGGAAGTCCGGCAGGTCGGTGATGGTCACGGTGACCGCCCACGTGCCCGGCAGCGGGATGCGCACCCGCGTCGCGGTCTCGGCCGACGCCGGGTCCGGCGCCAGCGCCGCGGTCAGCAGCGCCGCGGCGCCCGCCGCGGGCACCAGCCGCCCGCCCTTCCCGATCAGTTCGCGGCGTCCCATTCCCTCGCCCACGGGGCGGCTCCTCTCGTCGCGGACACGATTCCGCGCAGGACGCTCGCACCCGCGGATCGACGCCCGCTCGACATCCGGTCCACCGGGCTTCTAGGGCACCTCGACCGGGATACCGAAGGCTTCGGCCTGGGCCTCGACACGCGGCATGCGGGACGTGGGCGAGGCGACGACGCCGTCTTCGAAAGGGCCGTTCATGCTAGCTGAGACGTTCGTCAGCGCCGGTCACCGGCTCATCGGCGACCACGCCCCCGAGGGGCGCGACTACTGGGCCAGGCGGTTCTGGGACCGCGAGGAGGTGGAGAGCCGCCCGGTGCTCGGCGACGACTTCCGGGCGCAGAAGAAGAAGATCGCCGAGTTCATCGAGGAGCACGGCCGGAGCGCCGACCGGGTACTGGAGTTCGCCTGCGGGACCGGCGAGTTCACCGCGATGGCCGCCGGCCTCACCCCGGCGAAGGAGATCCTCGCCAACGACATCTCCGAGCACGCGCTCAAGATCACCGGCGACCGGGTCGACCATCCCGGGCTCACGCTGCGCCAGGGCGACTTCTGGGCGCTCGACGACATCGCGCCGGCGCCGCTCGTCCTCTGCGTGGACGCGATCCACCACATGGGGCGGGTGCGGAAGGTCCTGGAGCGGCTGCAGACGTTCGTGGAGCCCGGCGGCACCATCGTCGGCAACCTGTGGACGATCGACAACTACCACGACTACCAGCGCGGCCGCTACGGCGCGGGCCGGCACCTCGGGCGCTCCGCGCTGTTCCTGGCCAACGCGGCCGTGCTGCGCGCGACGGGCGGCCGGGTCCGGTGGGCGTCGTACCGGACGCAGCTGCTGCCCGCCGCGGCGGTGGAGCCCCTGCTGCACGAGGTCTTCGACGAGGTCGTGGAGGTCTACACGACCCGCTTCTTCGTGGCCTTCGTCTGCCGCCGGGCCGAGCGCTAGGCCACCCCGCCGCGGACGCGGTCGGCGGCGAACTCGCGCAGCCCGGCCGCCAGCCCGACGCGGGGCCGCCAGCCCAGCTCGTCCATGATCCGGGCCGGCGAGGCGAAGACGTGCCGCACGTCCGCCACCCGGTACTCGCCGGTCACGACGGGCGGCGGCCCGCCGGCCGCGGCGGCCAGCGAGGTCGCGACGTCGAGGATGGTGTGCGGGGTCCCACTGCCGACGTTGTAGGCGCGGAACCCCGGCCCGCCCCGCTCGAGCGCGGCGACGTTGGCCTCCGCCACGTCGGCCACGTGGACGAAGTCGCGGCGCGGCAGGCCGTCCTCGAACACCCGGGGCGGGCGCCCCTCCACCACGGCGTGGTGGAACGTGCCCGCCACGCCGGTGTAGGAGCTGCCGAGCATCCCCGACCCGTACACGCTGTGGTAGCGCAGCGCCGACGCGCTCCCGCCCGTGTCGGTCGCCCAGGCGGCCACCAGGTTCTCCTGCGCCAGCTTGGTCACCGCGTAGATGTTGTAGGCGGGGGCGAGCGGGTCGTCCTCCTCGATCGCCTCGGCGGCCAGCTCGCGCCCGCACTCGGCGCAGCGCGGCTCGAACCGCCCGGCCTCCAGGTCGGGCACCGCCCTGCGCCGGGGGCGCACCAGGCCGTGCCGGGGGCAGCGGTACCGGCCCTCCCCGTACACGACGACGGAGCTGGCGTACGCGAGCCGCCGCACGCCCGCCTCGACCATGCCGACGAGCAGCGTCGCGGTGCCGAGGTCGTTGCAGTCGGCGTAGCGGCGGGCGTCCAGGATCTCCCGGCCGCGGCCCACCATCGCGGCGTGGTGGCTGACCGCGTCGACGCCGCGCAGCGCCCCCCGCACGGCGTCCTCGTCCCGCAGGTCGCCTTTCACGAACTCGACGCCGTCGGGCAGCCGCGGCTCGGTGAAGTGCAGCTCGGGCAGCAGGGCGTCCAGGACGCGCACCCGGTGCCCGGCGGCCAGCAGCGCCGCCGCCACCCGGGACCCGATGAACCCGGCGCCGCCGGTGACCAGAACGTGCATCACACGTACCTCTTCCTCGTTCGGGCGCCTCGATCCGGTTCACAGCGGCCGTCGAGCCGCCGCTGGAACCGTTCGGGACGTGGTTGCTCACAGGAACGCGAACACGGAACCGGAACCGGTGGCCGTGGTGGGAGCGGGCGGGTTCATCGGCGCCCGGCTCACCCGGGCGCTGACGCTGGCGGGCGTTCCCACGGCGCCCGTCACCCGCGCGACCCCGGCGGTGGCGGGCGGGCTCCCCGCGCCCGCCCTGCGCACCGCCCGGACGATCTTCTATCTGGCCAGCACCGTGAACCCGGCCCTCGCCGAGCGGCACCCCGAGCGGGTCGCCGCCGACCACGCCGCGTTCACCGGGCTGCTGGCCGCGCTGCGCCGCGCCGGGGACCGGCCGGCGCTGATCCTGGCCGGCAGCGCCGGCGCCGTGTACGCGCCGGACACCGCCCCGCCGTACGGGGAGGACGCCCCGCTCGGCCCGGCCACCGCCTACGGCAGGTCCAAGGCCGGGCTCGAACGGGCGCTGTTCGGCGCGCGCGACGCGGTCCGCCCGATCGTGGTGCGGATCGCCAACGCCTACGGCCCCGGCCAGCGGACCGGGACCATGCAGGGGGTCGTCGGGCACTGGCTGGAGGCCGCGGCGGCCGGGCGGCCGCTGCGGCTCTACGGGCCGCCGGAGGCGCGCCGCGACTACGTGTTCGTGGACGACGTCGTCGAGGCGTTCCTGCACGCCCGTCACCTCGTCCACCGGCGGCCCGAGGGGGGCGCGCCGGAGGTGTTCAACGTCGGCTCCGGCGTGCCGGTGTCCCTCGGCGAGCTGGTCGGGCTGGTCGCGGCGGCGATCGGGCGGGAGCCGCGCGTGGAGCGGCTGCCCGCCCGCGGGTTCGACCGCCGCGACGTGTGGTTCGACGTGCGGCGCGCCCGCGAGGTCCTCGGCTGGCGGCCGCGGACCCCGCTGCCGGACGGGCTGCGCCGCACCTGGCTCGGGGCGGCCGCGGCGACGGCGCCCACCGGCCCGGTCCGCTAGCGCGGCGCGGCCGACGGGGCCGGCCGGGCCGGCGGCCCGTCGAGCAGCGCCCGGCCGGTCATCTCGCAGACGACGTGCATGGTGACCATCGACGCCGACGCCCGGAACGGGTGCAGCCGGGTGCGGTGGTCCAGGTGCTCGGGGCTGCGCTCGAACTCGCGGAACCCCGGCTCGTCCACCCAGTCGCTGACGACGTAGTACACGCCGTCCTCGTCGTCGCTGCGGGAGAGCCACTGGCGCAGGTTGGCGGGGTGCTCGGTGATCGCGTGCCCGACCTTGTACCAGGTCTCCTCGAAGTCCCGCTCCTGGCCCTGGTGGATGTGCATCCGCAGCATCACGCGGAAGATGCCGCTCCCCGCGCGCGCGTCCGTGCCGCCCATGCCCGTGCCGCCCCTGTCCGTGGTGCCCATGTCAGATGCCTCCGTCGACGTTGAGGGTCTCCCCGCTGATCCACGCGCCGAGGTCGCTCGCCAGGAACAGCACGGCGCCGGCGATGTCGGCGGGCTGGCCGAGCCGGCCGAGCGCGGTGAGCCGCTGGTAGCGCTCCAGGATCTCCGGCGGGACCTCCTCCTCGGTCTGCACCGGGCCGGGCGCCACGAGGTTCACGCGGTAGCCCAGCGGGCCGAGCTCCTTGCACAGCGATCGGGTCAGGCCGATGAGGCCCGCCTTGGACGCGGTGTAGTGGGCGCGCAGCGGGATGCCGACCGTGGCCACCTTCGAGCCGACGTTGATGATCGAGGCGCCGGGCGTCAGCAGCGGCAGCGCCTTCTGGGTGACCAGGTAGGCGCCGGTCAGGTTCACGTCCAGGATCCGCCGCCACTCGTCCGCGCCGAGCTTCTCGAACGGCACGTGGCTGATCGTGCCGGCGTTGTTGACGACCACGTCGAGCGAGCCGAGGTGGGCGCGGCACTCGCCGATCAGCCGGTCGACGTCGGCCTCGTCGCCGAGGTCGGCCTTGACGACCTTGTGGTCGCCGGGCGTCTCGGCCAGCTCCTTGACCAGGCTGTCGACGGCGGGGCCGTCCTGCCGGTGGCAGGTCAGCACGGTGGCGCCGGCGCGGGCGAACGCCAGCGCGATCGCCCGGCCGAGCCCGCGGGTGCCGCCGGTGACGAGGACGCGGCGGCCGGTGTGGTCGAAGCGGACGCCGCCGGCGGCGCGCTCGGCGGCCTCCTCGACGATCCGCTTGATGCGCTCCATCTGGACCGCGGTGTTGCGGTTGAGGCGCGCGGTCATGCCCGCGTCGTCCAGCGGGGCGTCCGGCTTCATCGCGAAGTCCTGCGTCCAGCGCATCCGCACGCCGCCGTCGACGTGCTCGTACTCCCAGTGCAGGTTCATGTACTCGAAGACGCCGGTCTCCACCCGGTGCGCCCGCACGGTGCGGGTGGCCGGGTCCGGGGTGCGCTCGGACACCCAGCTCCAGACCGTGCCGTTCTCGTCGGGGTGCAGCGCGAGCCGGAAGCGGACGGTGTCGCCGTCGCGCTCCAGGATCTCGGCGGAACCGTACTCGCTGAACAGCCGGGGCCAGGACTCGACGTCGTTGGTCATGTCCCAGAGCAGGTCCATCGGCGCGTTGATGACGATCGAGTTGTCGGTGTGTCCCGCCATGGTGCGGATTCCTCCTGGACGTCGCCGGGTCGGGAACTGAAACGCTTTCGCGCGGGGCTAGAGCACCTCTGGAGCGACGGTGGTGACCTCGGTCATGCGATGACCTCGGCCTGCGCCATCATCCCCATGGAGGAGTGGTCGAGCAGGTGGCAGTGGTACAGGTAGCGTCCGAGGTACCGGTCGAAGCGGACCTTGAGCCGCACGTCGCCGCCGATCGGCACGGCGACGGTGTCCTTGCGGCCCGCCTCGTGCCCCGTGACCGGCCGCCCGTTGCGGTCCAGGACCTGGAAATGGGTGCCGTGCACGTGGAAGTTGTGGGGCACCGACGGCTGGACGTCGCGGTTGTGGACCCGCCAGATCTCGGTCTCCCCCCGCTTGATCCTCATGTCGACGCGGTCCATGTCGAACGTCCTGCCGTCGATGACGAACCGGCCCGTGGACAGGTCGAGGTTCATGGCGATGTCGCGGGTGGCGACGGCCTCGCCGAGGTCGTGCGCGCGGCCGAGCCGTTCCGGCACGCGGCTGAAGTCGGGGACGCGGTGCCCGACGTCGAACCGCATGACGCTGGTGGTCGCGTCGTCCGTCCCGTCGGTGTTGTGCAGGACGACGCGGGTGCCGGGCCGGTACCGGGCGAAGTCCACGACCACGTCCACGCGCTCGGCGGGCGACAGCGTGACGGAGGCGGCGGTGACGGGGGCGGGCAGCAGACCGCCGTCGGACGCGATGACCGTCATCGCGTCGCCGTCGCCCTCGCCGAGCCGCAGCGTGAAGTACCGCTCGTTGGATCCGTTGAGCAGCCGCAGCCGGTACTTGCGGCCGGCCACCCGCAGGTACGGTTGCGGACGGCCGTTGACCAGCAGGGTGTTGCGGTACCGGAAGTCGTCCATCTCGAACAGGAGCCGGCCCTGCTCGTCGAACCGCGCGTCGCGCAGCATCAGCGGCACGTCGTAGCGGCCGGACGGCAGGCCCAGGCGGCGCTCGCGGCGGTCGCCGAGGAGGTAGAACCCGGCCAGCCCGCGGAAGACCATCTCGGCCTCCATGTGGTGGCTGTGGTCGTGGTACCAGAGCGTCGCCGCGGGCTGCCGGTTGCCGTAGACGTACCGCCGGTCGGCGCCGGGGGCGATCGCGTCGGCCGGATGCCCGTCCTGGCCGGGCGCGACGAGGCCGCCGTGCAGGTGCACCACGGTCTCGTGCGTCATCGCGTTCGTCTGCCGGACGACGACCCGGCGGCCCGCCTCGGCGCGGATGGTCGGGCCGGGGAAGCGCCCCTCGTAACCCATGATCGGGGTGCTGACGCCGGGCAGGATCTCCGCGGCGCCGTCCCGGATCGTCATGTCGTAGTAGTCGGTGGTCGCGGTCCGGCGCACCGGGACGGCCGTCTCCGGCACGCTCAGCGGCACCGAGAACGGCGGCGGCGCCGTGACGTCCGCCCAGGCGCGGCCGCGCCGCCCGATCGCCGCCGTCCCCGGCAGCGCCGCCGCGCCGGCGGCGACCGCCCCCAGCCTGATGACTCCCCGTCTGCTCAGCATCGGCTGTCCCTCCGCAGGTGTGATCGAGCCTTCCGCAGGTGTGATCGAGCAGGGACACGGTCGCGCGCCGTTCTCAAGGGGCGCTGGAGGGACGTTCCCGGGAGCCGCCGCGGGAGCCATCTCGCTCGGGAATCGAGCAGCCGTTGCGAGCGTGCGGCGACGCTCCGGGAGACAGCGAGCCGAAAGGGAGACAGATGGCACGCACCATCGCCGTGACGGGCGCCGCCGGGTTCATCGGCGGCAACTTCGTGCGCTACTGGCGCTCGGTCCACCCCGAGGACAGGCTGGTCGCGATCGACGCCCTGACCTATGCCGGGAACGTGCGCAACCTCGACGAGGTCCGCGCCGAGATCGTCTTCGTCCAGCACGACATCGCCGACGAGGAGGCGATGACCAGGGTCCTGCGCGCGAACGACGTGGACGTGGTGGTGAACTTCGCCGCCGAGACCCACAACAGCCTGGCCGTGCTGGAGCCGGCGCGCTTCTTCCGCACCAACGTCCTCGGGACGCAGTCGCTGCTGGAGGCGTGCCGGCGGGCCGGGGTGGGCCGGTTCCACCAGGTGTCCACGTGCGAGGTCTACGGCGATCTCGCGCTGGACTCGACCGAGTCGTTCACCGAGTCCAGCCCCTACCTGCCGCACACGCCCTACAGCGCCAGCAAGGCGGGCGCCGACCATGTCGTACGCAGCTACCAGCACACCTTCGGCCTGCCGGTGACGATCTCCAACTGCGCCAACAACTACGGCCCCTACCAGTTCCCGGAGAAGGTGCTGCCGCTGTTCGTCACGAACGCGCTGGCCGGGCTGCCGCTGCCGATGTACGCCTCGACCGGCAACAAGCGGGAGTGGATCTCGGTGACCGACCACTGCCGGGCCATCGACCTGATCCTCGCCCGCGGCGAGCCCGGCCAGACCTACCACGTGGGCAGCGGCGAGGAGGGCACCATCGAGGAGATCGCCGACCTGGTGCTGGACGAGCTCGGCCTGCCCGGGTCGCTCAAGACGCTGGTGTCCGACCGGCCCGGGCACGACCGCCGCTACCTGCTCGACTCCTCCCGGATCCGGCGGACGCTCGGGTGGGCGCCCGAGGTGGCGTTCGAGCGCGGCGTCCGCGAGACCATCCGCTGGTACCGCGGCAACCGCGCCTGGTGGGAGCCGCTGCTCGCGCACCGCCGGATCGCGGAGGAGTCGTGGAGCGGGCGCGAGCGGGCGCCGCTCAGTAGGCGGCGGTGACCTCGTAGATCCCGAACGGGCCGCGGCCCCGGCCGTCCTGCAGGGGGCGGAGCGGGGCGGTGGCGCCGCGGTGCCCGGCGCCCTCCTCCCACTCCCGGAACGAGTCCAGGTCGGCCCACTCGCTCATCACGACGAAGGCCCCCGGCTCGTGGACGGACCGCAGCAGCGCGTTGCCGAGCAGTCCCGGCGTGCCCGCGAGGGCGCCGCTGACGGTGTGGTAGGCGTCCTCGACCGCCCGGGGGTCGTCGCCGGGCGCGCTCGCGTAGACCAGCACGCGCACCCGCCCGACCACGTCCCCGGGCGGCCCGTCACGCCGCGGCGATGCGCGGAGTGACATAGTCGACCACGTCGTCGGGCGTGCGGAGCTCCTCGACCTGCTCGTCGGGGATCGCCACCAGGAACTCCTGCTGGATCCGCGCCGCCAGCTCCAGGCGGGCCAGCGAGTCGTAGCCCATCTCGTCGAAGGACACCGCGCCGATCTCCGAGTCCAGGCTGATGGAGTCGGGCTCGCCCGCGCAGTCCCGCAGGATGCGCCGGACGTCGTTCACCGTGAACCGGGCCATCGTCTCTCCTCTCGTGCCGATGTGGCCCCACTGTCGCGGCAGCGGCTTGAACTCCGCTGGACCCGGGATGGAAATCCGGGCGCGGGCCGGCGCTCAGCCATTGCCGAGCGCCTTCACCACGCCGTTCACGGGACGCGCCCGCCTGGGCGGCGGCTCCGCCGGCGCCGCCGCGCGGACCATGTGCGGGTCGCGGTGCTCGTGCCCGCAGTCGGGGCGCTCGCCGACGCTCTCCCACACGGGGCGGCCGTTCTCGCGCGCCGGGCGGACGCCCTCGCGGACCGCGCGGGCGTGGTCGGCGGCCGCCGCGGGGGCCGCCTCCGGCCGGTCCCGGGCCGCCGGCTCCAGCAGCTCCTCGTCGAGGCGCTCGCGGGCGAACACGCGCACCAGCTCGTGGAGCCGGTAGCGGATCTCCCCGCCGCCGCCCATGCTGACCGACAGCAGGTGGCAGCCCGCCAGCCGGATCAGCTGGGCCTCGACCTCGTCGGTGCCGTTGCCGATCAGCCGGGCCGCGGTCGTCGCGGTGAAGTCCGGCGGCGGCAGCAGGCTGATCAGGCGGAGCGCGCTGCGGTCGCCGGCGTCCAGCCGCCGGTAGCCGGACGCCAGCCGGGCCCGCACGTCCAGCTCGGCGAACGACAGCAGGTCGAGCCGACGCGGCAGGCTCTCCAGCTGCGCGGCCAGCTTCTCCACCGGCCACGTCTGCATGGCCGCGAGCCGGGACCCCACCGCCCGGACGGCGAGCGGGAGCCGCCCGGCCAGCCGCACGACGCGCTCGGCCGCGCCGAGCTCGTCGGCGCCGAACCGGCGGCCGCTCACCGCCTCGATCAGCGCCATCGCGTTGCGGGTCGACATCACGTCCAGCTCCACGTGCCGCACCCCCGGCAGGCTGTAGAGGCCCCGCCGGGTGGTGATGATCACCGCGCAGTTCGGCGACGCCGGGAGCAGCGGCGCGACCTGCGACACCGAGTGCGCGTCGTCCAGCACGACCAGCACCCGCCGGCCCATGCTCCAGGTGCGGAACAGCTTGCTGCGCTCCTGGAGGTTGCCGGGGATCTCCGCGGCCGGCACTCCGATCGCCCGCGCGAAGCCCTCCAGGATCTCGTGCGGGTCGGTCGGCCGGTCGCCCGAGCCGCGCAGGTCGGCGTAGAGCTGGCCGTCGGGGAACTCCGCGCGGTCGGCGTGGCCGGCCCGCAGCGCGAGGGCGGTCTTGCCGACCCCCGGCATGCCGGAGATCGACACCGCCCGCGCGGCCGTGTTCTCGCCCTGGGGACGCACCAGGTGGCGGCGCACGTCCCGCAGGACCTCCTCCCTGCCCACGAAGTCAGAGATGTCCGGGGGGAGCTGCGCGGGCACCAGGAGGGTCTCGAAACGGCCGCGCACGAGGGGAGCTGAGGCGCCTTCGTCGCGGGACTCGGCGTCGGAGTTGAGCAGGTTCAGGTGGAGCTGCTGGACGGCCGCGGACGGCTCCATGCCCAGCTCGTCGATCAGCATCCGGCGCAGCCCCTGGTAGACCTCCAGGGCCTCGTAGCGGCGCCCGGACCGGTGCAGCGCCATCATCAGATGGGAGTGGAACCGCTCGTTCAGCGGATGCTCCGACACCAGCATCTTCAGCTCGCTGATCAGCTGCCGGTGCCGGCCGAGTTCCAGGTCGGCGGTGATGCGCAGCTCCAGCGTGCGCAGCCGCTCCTCCTCCAGCCTGGTCACGTGCGCGGACAGGATCTCGCCGGCCGACACGTCGGCCAGCGCGGGCCCGCGCCACAGCGCCAGCGCCTCGCAGAGCCGGTCGGCGGCACGGGCGGCGTCGCCCTCGTCGAGGGCCGTGCGGCCCTCGTGCGCCAGTCGTTCGAACCGCAGCAGGTCACCGCGTTCCGCCGAGACGTCCAGCAGATACCCGGAGACCCTGGTATGGAGGGTCGCCGACGTGCAACGCTCCAACACATCCTTGCGGAGTTTGTAGATGTACGTCTGAAGAGTCGTCATGGCGCTGGCCGGTGGCTCGTCCCCCCACAGCTCGTCGATGAGCTCGCCCACTTGCACGAGCTTCCCGCACCGCACCAGCAGGAAGGCGAGCACCTGCCGCACCTTCGGCGCGGTGGGGGTGAGTTCCATGCCCCCATTGGCCACCCACAGCGGACCCAGAATCCGGAAATACATGCACCCTTCCCAGTGTTCTGTCGTCACATCACATCTCGATTAACCTCAGCCCACGCGAATAACAACCCGGCAAATTCTCGACCGAATCGAAGGCTCAGGCAACGGCCGCTCGCAGCGCAGTCACCGCACGCCGCACGCGCCTCTTGAAAATTCGCATCACCCTCTATACAATTCTCTGCCCGGCCATCCGGGAACCGGGCCGCGCACCCTCTCGCCGTATCGGGCGACCTCTGCACAAGATCCGGACGGCCCGATGGGCGGCGACCTCGCCCTTCGCGAACGAAGACCGCCTCACAGTGCACCATGGCTGCTCGGAGCCCACTCGAAGACCGCTCGCACCGGCGCGCGCACCCGGTCGCCCACCATCTCGGCGCCGATAACTGGCGGCAGCTATTCCGCGTCTTTTCGGACTCGCCCACGCTGTACACGAGCGACCACAGAACGCGATTTCCCAAGGTCATCCGGCGTGCCCGAGAATCCCGGGTTGCAGCCATGTAACGGGCCTATAAATAAGGCTTGAAAGATTACCCGCAAATCAAGGTTTCGGGCGGCCGCCGATCCGGTCGACCGGCATTCGATCCGCCGGCTCTACGCTGGCCGCCCGGTCTCCGGCAACGGGCGGCGACCGCAGACTCCGGAGTGAAGAATGAAGCTTCAACTGCTCTTCAGCGGCCGGATCCGGCCTATCGGCGCGCCGGTCCCGGCGTATCTCATCACCACCGCGGACGCCGTCGTGCTCGTCGACACCGGCCCGCCGCGCGACCGCGCCGGCGCGCACCGCACCGATCCGGACGAGCGCGTCGAGCTGGAACCGGGCGAGGACGTGCCCGCCCAGCTCGGCCGCCTCGGCGTCGCGCCCGGCGACGTCGACCTCGTCGTCTGCACCCATCTGGACCCCGACCACGCCGGCAACCACGACCTGTTCGGGGCGGCCGAGTTCGTCGTCCAGCGGCGCCACCACGCGTGGGCCGCCTCGGACGCCGGGGCGCGCTGCGCGGCCACCCGGGACCGCTGGGACCGGCCGGACGCCCGGTTCCGCCTGATCGACGGCGACACCGAACTGCTCCCCGGCATCGAGCTGATCGAGTCGGGCGGGCACGTGCCCGGACACCAGTCGGTGCTGGTCCGGCTGCCCCGCACCGGGCCGGTGCTGCTCGCCGCCGACGCGATCCCGATGGCCGCCGCGCTCGACCCGCAGAAGCGGCCCGTCTTCCCCTTCGACATGGACGAGGCTGAGGTCCGCGCGTCCACGAAGAAGCTCGTCGACCTGGCCGCCGCGGAGGACGCGCTGATCATCTGCGGCCACGAGCCCGCCAACCTCACCGACCTGCGGGCCGCGCCCGCCTACTACGACTGACCGGGCGCCCGTCCCCGCGCTCCCCCGCCTGCCCACCGTCCGCGACCCGTCCACGCAGCGAGGAGTAGCCCGTGTCCGAGAGACCCGTCCGCGTCGTCGTCCACTACCGCGACCCCCGCGGCCCCACCGGGGCGGTCACGGCCGCCTACGAGCAGGCCGGCCGCGCGCTGCGGGGCACGCCGGGGCTGATCGGCCACGAGCTTCTGGCGGTCGAGGAGGCGGACGGCCGGTACGCGCTGATGATGGCGTGGCGCGACCTCGCCTCCTACCGCGCCTGGGAGCGGTCGCTGCGCGCCGCCGGGCACCCGTCGCCGCTGCGGCCCTACCAGGACCGGACGCGCCCGGCCGGCCACTACGAGGTCTACGAGGTCCACGACGCCTGGTACGAGGCGGTGGGCGGCCGGGCCTCGACAGCGGCCCAGGCGGCGGCCCCGGAGCCCGAGCCGCCGGCCTGAGCACCGCCCGGCGCGCCGAACGGCCGCGCCGCCCCCGAGCCCGAGCGCTCGGAGGCGGCGCGGCCGTCGTCCCGGCCCCTGTCAGCCGGCGACCCGGTCCGCGACGGCGGCGGGCGCGGACCTGCACAGCAGCCGCTCGAACAGCCCGTCGACGCCGTCGCCCTCGGCCGGCGGGCCGGCGCTCCGCCACGCGACGAACCCGTCCGGGCGCACGAGCACGGCGCCGGCTGCGGTCAGCCCGTGCGCGCCGCACAGGTCGACCGCGACGCGGTGGACGTCCCGTCCGATGACGGCCGTCTCGACGGCGACCCCGGACCTGTCGGCGGCCCGCCGCACGGCGTCCGCGCAGGCCGCGCCGTCCGGTCCGGCGAGCAGCACGAACCCGTCGCCGTAGAGGTCGAGCGTGGACGCGAGCCGCCCGTCCCGCTTGACGATGACGTGCGGGGCGCGGGTGCCGGGCCGCCCGGTGGGCTCGGGCTCCCACAGCGGGTCGCCGACGGCGCCGTCCGGCTCCACCGCGGCCGACCGGTAGACCTGGCCGAACGTGACGACCGGGTCGGGCTGGATCCGCGGGTCCGGGGCCGGGCTGGGGCCGCCCGCGATGCGCGGGCGGTCCTTGGACCGCAGCACCGCCTGCTCCACGGTGGCCTCGGCGACCGGGCGGCGCTCCTGCTCGTAGGTGTCCAGCAGCCCGGGGCCGGCCTGCCCGCGCAGCACGGCCGCGAGCTTCCACGCCAGGTTGTGCGCCTCCTGGACGCCGGTGTTGGACCCGTACGCGCCGGTCGGCGGCATCACGTGCGCCGCGTCACCGGCGAGCAGCACCCGCCCGGCGGCGAAGGAGCGGGCGACCCGCCCGGCCGACTCCCAGGAGGCGACGCTCTCGACCTCCACGTCCAGGCCGTCCACGCCGGCGGCGGTCCGCACCAGGTCCGCGCAGTGCTCCGGGGTGAACTCGGCGGCGCGGTCCGGCTCGTACGGCACGTGCAGCAGCCACTCGTCGGCGTTGTTCACCGGCAGCAGCCCGCTGCGCGACGACCCGCTGATCGTGTAGCACATGACGAACCGGCGGCCGCGCAGCGGACCGGTCAGGTCGGCCTTGAACTGGACGTTGAGGAAGTGGGCGAGGGCGCCGGGCCCGTCCATCCCGATGCCGAGCAGGCGGCGCACGAGGCTGCCCGCCCCGTCCGCGCCGACCAGGTAGCCGGCGCGGACGGAGCGCTCGGCGCCGGCGGGGTCGCGCAGCCGGACGGTCACGCCGTCCGCGTCCTGGTCGAAGCCCGTCAGCTCGGTGCCGAACCGCAGGTCGGCGCCGTGCCGGGCGGCGTGCTCGCGCAGCAGCGGCTCGACCTCGTGCTGGTGGCACAGGCACCAGCCGGTCGCGCCGAGCCAGCCCGCGTCGTCGTCGTCGGCGCCGGTGTCGCGGTGGTATCCCTCCTTGAGCGCGCCGAGCTCCCTCCCGGCGAGGCTCTCGGCCGCGATGATGCCGCTGTTGCCGGCGAGCGCCTTCGCGGACGGCATGGCCCGCAGCTCGTCCTCGATGCCCGCCCACCGGAAGAGCTCCATCGCGCGGGCGTTGACCCCCCGCGCGCGGGGATGCGGCGACAGGCCCTCGTTGCGCTCGACGACCATGGACGGCACGCCGTGCCGGCCCAGGAACAGCGCGGTGGCGAGCCCGACCAGGCTCCCGCCCGCGATGACGACCGGCGTGTCGGCTTCGGCGTTCATCGGCGCCCCGGCGTTCATCGGTGCTCCAGCGCTCATCGGTCCCCTCCGGTGCTCATCTCGTCGACCAGTGCGGTCGTGTGCTTGCCCGCGCGGAACGCCGGGTTCTCCAGGACGCCGCGCAGGAAGTCGCGCGTCGTCCGCATGCCCTTGCCTGTGACGTGGAACTCGCCGAGCGCCCGGTCGGCGCGCGCGATCGCCTGCCGGCGGTCGGGCGCCCACACCGCCACCTTGGCCAGCAGCGGGTCGTAGTCGGCGGTGACCCGCATGCCGGGCCGCGCATGGGTGTCCACCCGGACGAAGGGGCCGCCCGGGGGGGCGAACTCGTCCAGGACGCCGGGCGTCGGCAGGAACCCGCGCGCCGGGTCCTCGGCGTTGACCCGCGTCTCGATGGCGACGCCGCGCGGGACGATGTCGCGCTGCCGGACCGACAGGCCGTCGCCCGCGGCGACGCGGAGCTGCTCGCGGACCAGGTCGACGCCGGTCACCAGCTCCGTCACCGGGTGCTCGACCTGGATCCGGCAGTTGACCTCCATCAGGTAGAAGCCGCCGTCCCGGTCGACGAGGAACTCGTAGGTGCCGGCGCCCGGGTAGTGCAGTTCGCTCGCGGAGTGCACGGCGGCCGCGCAGATCCGGTCGGCCAGCTCGCGCGGCAGGCCCGGCGCGGGGGTCTCCTCGACCAGTTTCTGCCGCCGCCGCTGCACCGAGCAGTCGCGCTCCCCGAGGTGGACGACGCCGCCCTCCCCGTCGCCGAGGATCTGCACCTCGATGTGCCGGGCGTGGTCGAGGTACCGCTCGGCGTACAGCCGCGGGTCGCCGAAGGCCACCTGCGCGCCGGCGCGCGCCTCCACGTAGGCGCGGGGCAGCTCGCGGGGGTCGCGCACCACCGTCATGCCGCGGCCGCCGCCCCCGGCGACCGCCTTGATGATGACCGGGTAGCCGATGGACGCCGCGACGGACTTCGCCTGCTCGACCGTCTCCAGCGGCTCGGGGCTGCCCGGCAGCACCGGCAGCCCCGCCCGCCGGGCGATCTCCCGGGCCTGGGCCTTGTCGCCCAGCCGGCTCAGCACCGGCGCGGACGGGCCGACGAACGTCAGGCCCTCGGCCGCGCAGATCTCGGCGAAGTCGGGGTCCTCGGACAGGAAGCCGTAGCCGGGGTGCACCGCGTCGGCGCCCACCTGCAGGGCGGCGGTGACGATGGCGGCGGGGTTGAGGTAGCTGCGGCGGGGGGCGGCCGGGCCGATGCGGACGCACTCGTCGGCGACCCGCGTCACCGCGGAGTCGCGGTCGGCGTCGGAGTACACCGCGACGGTGCGGATGCCCAGCTCCCGGCAGGTGCGCGCCACACGCAGCGCGATCTCCCCCCGGTTGGCGATCAGGACGGTGGAGAACATGAAGACTCCTCAGTGGCGGAGTTGCCCGGGACGGGCCCGGCTTGCCGCGCGCGGCGTGCTCAGACCGGGGCGAGCACGAACAGCGGCTGGCCGTACTCGACGGGCCGGCCGTCGGGCACCAGCACCTCGACGACACGGCCCGCGCGCTCGGCCGTGACGGCGTTCATCAGCTTCATCGCCTCGACGATGGCGACCTGCCGGCCCTCCTCGACCTCGTCGCCGACCTCCACGAACGGCCGTGCCCCGGGGGCCGACGCGCGGTAGAAGGTGCCGACGAGCGGCGCCTCGACGCTGAAGGAGCCGTCGTCGGCGGGACCGGCGTCCCCGGCGGCCGGCTCGCCGGCGGGCAGGGCGGGCGCCGCCGGGGCGGGCGCCGGGCCCGCAGGGGCGGCGGGAGCGGCGGCCGGGTCCGGCCATTCCACCTCGACGCTCAACTCGCCCGCGCGCACCCGGACGCTCTTCAGCGGCCCGGCGGTGGCGCCGATCAGCTCGGCGGCCCGCCGGCACAGGTCGTCGAGCGTGCTCGCGGCGGTCGGGTCCTCAGTCATGTGCACCTCGCTCCTCGGCCCCGAACGCGCCGAACCGGGCGCGGCGCCGCCGCACCAGGTCGGCCGGGGCGATGTCGGCCAGTTCGTCCAGCGTCGCGGTGAGCGCGCCGCGCAGCAGTTCGCCGGCGGCCACCGGGTCCTCGTGCGCCCCGCCGTCCGGTTCGGGCACGACCGCGTCCACGATCCCCTGCCGCAGCAGGTCGCGGGCGTCCAGCCGCAGCGCCGACGCGGCCAGCGGCGCGAGCTCGCGGTCCTTCCACAGGATGGCGGCGCAGCCCTCCGGGCTGATCACCGAGTAGACGGCGCCGGCCAGCGCGAGCACCCGGTCGGCCGCGGCCAGCGCCAGCGCGCCGCCGCTGCCGCCCTCCCCGACGACCGCCGAGACGATCGGCACCGGCAGGCCGGTCATCAGCCGGATGTTCTCGGCGATCGCCCACGCCTGCCCGCGCTCCTCCGCCTCGACGCCCGGATGCGCGCCCGGCGTGTCCACCAGCGTGACGACCGGCAGCCGCAGCTTGGCCGCGAGCCGCATCAGCCGCCCCGCCTTGCGGTAGCCGGCGGGCGAGGCCATGCCGAAGTTGTGCGCGATGCGGTCGGCGGTGTCGCGGCCCTTCTGGTGGCCGATGACCACGACGGGACGCCCGTCCAGCCGCCCGGTCCCGCCCACGATCGCGGGGCAGTCGCCCGACACGCGGTCGCCGCGCAGCTCCTGGAAGTCCTCCAGCAGCTGGCGGATGTAGTCGACGGTCGTCGGGCGCCGCTGGTGCCGGGCCAGCCCGACGACCTCCCACGCGTCCCGTGCGGGCAGCTCCGCCGGGTCGCGGACGAGCCGGACGCCCGCCCCGGCCGGCCCGGCGGCCGGCGCCGCGGGCTTCGCGCCGAGCGCGGCGGCGAGCACGCAGCCCAGCGCAGGGCGCAGCGCCGCGCGCGGGACGACGGCGTCCACGAAGCCCCGCTCCAGCATGAACTCCGCGGTCTGGAAGCCGTCCGGCAGCTCCTGCTGGATCGTCTGCTGGATCACCCGGGGCCCGGCGAACCCGATCCGGGCGCCCGGCTCGGCGAAGATGACGTCCGGCAGGGTGGCGAAGGACGCGGCCACCCCTCCGTAGGTCGGGTCGGTGATGACCGAGACGGTCGGCACGCCCGCCTCGTCCAGCTCGGCGAGGGCCTGGCTGGTCTTCACCATCTGCATCAGGGAGAAGGCGCCCTCCTGCATCCGGGCCCCGCCGGAGGCGGTCACCAGCAGGAACGGCGCGCGGGTCCGGAGGGAGACCCGCGCGGCCCGCGCCAGCCGCTCGCCGACGCCCACGCCGAGGCTGCCGCCCATGAACCGGAAGTCCATGACGGCCGCCACCACCGGGTGGCCCTCCAGCGTCCCGGTCACGCAGGTGACGGCCTCCCGCTCGCCCGTCTCCGCGCGCGCCTGCGCCATCCGCTCCGGATAGGGCCGCGAGTCGGTGAAGCCGAGCGGGTCCTCGGCCACCGCGACGTCGTCCAGCGCGGTCACCGACCCCTCGTCGAGGAGCTGGGCGATCCGCTCGCGCGCGGTGAGCCGGGTGTGCGCCCCGCAACCGGGGCAGACCCGAAGGGAACGGTCGAAGCGCTTGCCGTACGTCAGCTCGCGGCACGCGGGGCAGCCGTACCACCGCACCGCGTCTGTCGGCATCGTCTGCGTACTCACCTGGGCAGAGTCGCCCGGCGGGCTCAACGGCCACTGGACGACCGCTGGACGTGCCGCGCCGCGCGGCCGGCGGCCGGGCGCCCGCCCACCGATCTTCCACCGCCCCTTGAGCGGCGCTCCGCACACTCCGTCCGTGCCCCGCGCCCGCGGGTGCTCAGGACGGGAGGACGCGATGGGACGGGGCCTGCTCCGCCGGGCGCTGCGGTATCTCGGCGCCGGGATGGGTTACGTCGGCTTCGGCGTGATCGGGATGACTCCGAGCCAGTACATGCGGTACATGTCGGAGCGCGCGGACGAGGCCGAGGCCGAGGAGTGCCCGTCCGCGCTCGCGTCCCCGCCTCCGGGCCACCCCGAGCGCCTGGTGCCGGGCGAGCCGCTCAGCGAGGAGGCGTCCCGGCTGTGGGCCCAGCTCGACGACCTCGGCCGGTGAACCGGGCCCGGCCGCGGCGTCAGCCGGCGGCCTCGCCGAACGCCGCCGGGGCGGGGGTGCCGCCGAGCGCGTCGGCGTGCGCGAGCAGCGTCTGGAGGGCGCGCCTCAGCTCGACGTTCCGCGCGGAGTCGCGGCCGCCCAGCGGTTCCAGGTAGCGGTCCTCCAGCTCCCGCACCCCGGGGACGGCCTTCGCCACGACCTCCGAGCCGCGCGCGGTGAGCGAGAGCTGCACGGCCCGGGGATCGTCCGGGTTGTCGGCGCGCTCCACGAGCCCGGCCCGCTCCAGCGTCCGGACGAGCCGGGAGATGTACATCGGCTCCAGGCCGCTGTAGTCGGCCAGCTGCCGCTGGCTGGGCCGGACACCGCTCATGATCATGCCGTGCAGCGACGCCACGACGGCGTACTGGGCGTGCGTGAGCCCGAGCGGCGCCAGGGTGCGGTCCATGGCGACGCGCCAGCGCAGGGACACGTGCCAGAGCA
Organism: Actinomadura chokoriensis; assembly: GCF_039529475.1. Taxonomy (NCBI): domain Bacteria; kingdom Bacillati; phylum Actinomycetota; class Actinomycetes; order Streptosporangiales; family Thermomonosporaceae; genus Actinomadura; species Actinomadura chokoriensis. Next base: position 115,952 of record NZ_BAAAMW010000001.1, read on the forward strand.
GGTAGCCCGTGGGCGGCGGCGGGGCATCGGCTCGGTTCGCCATGAATACAGTCTACATGTTTATTACTGGCACGTTCCCTCGGCCGCCGCCGAGCGCTCCGAACTGCACGTTCGAAAACAAGTCTTGACACGGCTCGCGGCGTGGTATGCACTCACACCACCGCCTCTCAACGACGCCCCCTTCCTCTCAGGGAGGACGATGTCGGCAGCAGAATGTTAGCGATAACATCCGACCTGGATCTCAATCGGCCACCAAGGGCGTGAACACCCTCGCGACCGCGACCATGCACACATGAAGTGACCTCCTCGCTGTCGAAGGGCCATCGCATTGCCGATGTGAGCGCTAACTCCCAACCGTCCCCGGTGCCACGGCACTGCCGCGTTCTCGCGAAATGAAGTCCAGCAGCAGGAAGGAAGGTCCGCACGATGATTCGGTTACTGCTCGCGCGCTGGAAAAAGGCCGTCCTGTTCGCGGCGGCGGTCGTCGCGCTCGGCGCCGCCAACGTGGCCGGGACGCCGGGCGGGGCGCTGGCGGCGGGGACGCTCCCGTGCGACATCTACGCCTCCGCCGGCACGCCGTGCGTCGCCGCGCACAGCACGACCCGGGCGCTGTTCGGCTCGTACGGCGGCCGGCTCTACCAGGTGCGCCGGGCCTCGGACGGCGCGACCCGCGACATCGGCGTGCTCGGCGCCGGCGGCTACGCCGACGCCGCCTCGCAGGACGCGTTCTGCGCGGGCACCACGTGCGTCATCTCGGTGATCTACGACCAGACGTCCCGGCACAACGACCTCACCCCGGCGCCGCCGGGCGGCGTCGGCGGCCAGGACGACCCGGTCCCCGCGGACGCGCTGCCGGTCACGGCGGGCGGCCACACCGTCTACGGCGCGTCGTTCTCCGGCCGCATGGGCTACCGCGACAACTCGACCTCGGGCATCGCGACCGGCGGCCGGCCGGAGGGGATGTACATGGTCACGTCCGGGACGCACGTCAACAGCGGCTGCTGCTTCGACTACGGCAACGCCGAGACGAACAACCTCGACAACGGCAACGGCCACATGGACGCCATCTACTTCGGCACCCTGTGCTGGTTCTCGCCGTGCCACGGATCGGGGCCGTGGGTGATGGCCGACCTGGAGAACGGGCTGTTCCAGTCCGACAGCGGCGGCAGTGAGAACTCCGGATACACCGGCAACCGGAATCCGTTCGTGACGGCGACGCTGAAGAACAACGGGACGAACTACTTCGCTCTGAAGGACGGCAACGCGCAGTCGGGCGGGCTGTCCACGCGCTACTCCGGTCCGCTGCCGACATCGCGCTCGGGCTATTCGCCGATGCACAAGGAAGGCGCGATCATCCTGGGGATCGGCGGCGACAACAGCAACAGCGCCATCGGCAACTTCTTCGAGGGCGTGATGACCTCGGGGCTGCCCAGCGACGCGGCGGAGAACGCCGTCCAGGCCAATATCGTGTCGGTCGGCTACGGCGCCCCGAGCCCGGTCGCGGGAGGCAGCCTCACCCCCGGCTCGACCGTCTCGCTGCGCGCGACGACGGCCTGCTGCACCACCCGCTACATCCGGCACCAGAACGACAACGTCGTCACCTCGGAGATCTCGTCCGGCAGTTCGGCGCTGGACAGGAACGACGGCTCCTGGATCGTGCGGCGCGGCCTCGCGAACAACTCATGCGTGTCGTTCGAGTCCCGCAACTACCCCGGTGACTTCCTGCGGCACTCGAACTACCAGCTCTACCGGCAGCCGATGGACGGCAGCGCGCTGTTCCGCGCGGACGCCACATTCTGCCCGCAGCCCGGCAAGAGCGGCAGCGGGACCTCCTTCGCCTCCTACAACTACCCGGACCGCTTCATTCGCCATTACAACAACACCGTCTACATCGCCGGCAACGGCGGGTCCCACGACTTCGACGCGTCCGCAAGCTGGGCGGCCGACGTGACGTGGGCCGTCAATTCCCCCTGGGCTCCCTGACCCCCGAAGACGACGAGAGCCGCCCCAGGCCCGGGGGCGGCTCTCGTCCCATGCGTCCGCGCTCTCAGGTCATTTCTGGTCCATGACCGTGGCCAGGTAGTCCTCGGTCTTGGCGGGGTCGAGGAGCCAGTTGGCGAAGTCGCCGGGGTTGGCGTAGCCGTACGCGAAGCGGTAGGCGACCGCCTCGTTCTCGGCGGCGATCGCGAGGACCTTCTGGACGTGCTCGGGCAGCGGCCCGAGCATCATGTTCGTGTAGGCGGTGGGGTACTGCGCGTACTCCCAGTAGGTCTCGAAGGTCTGCCGCATCCATTCGGGGTCGAAGGGGCGTTCGCCGTGCCGGAGGATCGCCTGGAAGTAGGTCTCGGCGCACCGCACCGCGTTGTTGGAGCCCTGGCCGGTGCACGGGTCGTTGGCGACGACGACGTCCGCCATGCCGAGGACGTGCGCGGTCGGCGACAGCGTCCCGACCGGATGCCGGACGACGGGCGCGTAGCCCCCGTACAGCGTGCAGCGCGCGTCGGTGGGTTCTGCGTCCACCGTGCGCTCGTACTCCCACGGCACGTACCGCCGCATGAGGTCGAGGGTGCGGGCGAGGTGGTCGGCGGGGCTCGGACGGTCGTCCCAGCAGTCGAACGGCCCGCCCGGGACCGCCTCCCACAGCAGGATGTCGCAGGGGCCGGTGTTGGTGTAGCCCGGCATGAAGAACAGCTCGCCGACTCCGGGCGTCGCGGTGATGCGCACGTGCGGTTCGGGGTGGTCGGGCCACGGCGTCATGCCGTGCAGGTAGATGCACGACAGCTTCCGCTGCGGACGGTCGTACGGCGAGCGGCTCGCGTCCCGATCGAACAGCTCCACCAGCTCGCCCTTGCCCGCCGCGATGACCGTCAGGTCGTAGAGGGCGGCCAGTCCTTCCAGGTCGGACGTCATCACGCTGTGGTAGACGGTGGCGCCGCCGCGTTCCTCGAACAGCTCCAGCCAGCCGGCCATCTTGACCCGCTGGTCGACCGACTGCGCGTAGTGGTCCCAGCGCCCGAGGGTCTGGAAGGCGCGGGTGCCGGGCGGGGCCGCGACGGTGGCGCGCTGCGCGACGATCCGCGGGGTGCGGTCCTCCCACAGGTTCAGGCCGTGGTCGCGCTCGATCTGGAGCTGCGGCCAGAAGATGCACTGCGTCGACATGACGCGGCCGCCCCGGATCTCGTCCGGCGTCCGCGCCGACATCACCGTGACCTCGTAGCCCTCGGCCTGCAGGCTCAGGGCGAGCTGCAGGCCGGCCTGCCCCGCCCCGACGATCAGGATCCTGCGCATTGTCTCCTCCTCGGGGGGTCAGCGGGCGGCCGGTGCGCGGCCCGCGGTGCGGTCCAGGGTGTGGCCGAGCGTCCGGGTCAGGACGTCGACCGCCGAGGCCCGCTCGCGGGCGTCGCAGCTGACGAGGGGGACGTCCGCGTCCAGACGGAGCGCCTCCCGCACCTGCCCGAGCGGGTGGGTCTGCCGCCCGTCGAACAGGTTCGCCGCGACGATGAACGGGACGTCGGAGTCGTTCTCGAAGTAGTTGACGGCCGCGAACGAGACGTCCAGCCGCCGGGTGTCCACCAGGACGACGGCGCCGCTCGCGCCGCGGCACAGGTCGTCCCACATGGGCCAGAACCGCGGCTGGCCGGGCGTGCCGAACAGGTACAGCACCAGGTCGGACGCGAGGGTGACGCGGCCGAAGTCCATCGCGACGGTCGTGGTCGTCTTGCCGCCGCCGGCGCCGTCGAGCGCGTCGACGGTCTTGGCCGCCTGCGTCATCCACGCCTCGGTGTTCACCGGCGGGATCTCCGAGATGGCCTCGACGAGGGTGGTCTTGCCGACCCCGAACCCGCCCGCGACGACGAGCTTCACCGAGGTCATGCCGCGGCGCGGCGGGACGCCGGGCCGCGGCCCGGACGGGTCAGGCGAGCTCGCGTAGACCATCGATCACTCTTTCCAGGACGTGCGGGTCGTACGGCGAGGCGCCCTCCGCGAGGATCTCGATCCGGTCGCCGGCGGCCAGGTCGGCGAGCAGGACGCGGGTCACTCCGAGCGGCACCCCGCAGTGCGCGGACAGTTCGGCGACCGACTCGGCGACGGCGTGCACCCGCTCGTACAGCGCCCTCGCCTCGGGCAGCAGCCGCTCGGCGAACGCCGCGTCGTAGCCGCCGCCGGAGACCAGGGTGTGCACCAGCAGGTGGCGGCGGCCGCGCGTCCGTCCCCCGGTCAGCACGTAGGGCCGCACCCACGGGTTGGCGCTCATGACGTCGCCCGCTCGGTCATGCGGCGCAGGTCGTCGCGCATCTGCGGGGTGAGGACGTGCCCGACGGCGTGCACGAACTTGGTCATCTCGTGCGCGACGCCGCCGAGGTTCGCGCCCTCGCCGACCAGGACGACGAGGCCGGCGAGGTGCCCGATGCCCATGAACAGCAGGTGCCCGGACGCGAACTTCAGCATGACCTGGTCGCAGCCGCCCGCGCCGACGTGCTTGGCGATGTTGTTGCCGAGGCTGATCATGCCGCTGGTCAGCGCGGCCATCGGGTCGACGAACTCCGACGGCATCGGGCCGGACTGGACGAGCGCGAGGCCGTCCGAGGACACGATGAGCGCCAGCGTGACGCCGGGGGTGGCGGAGGCGAACTGCTCCAGCAGCCAGCCGAAGTCCTGGGGGCCCTTGGGCCCGGTGGCGGCGATGCTCGTCACTGCCGTCCTTCCTCCCGTCCGCCCGCGGCGGGCTCGTCTGCGTCACGGCGCGTCCCGGCGGTGAAGGCGTCCAGGTCGGCGGCGAACGAGCCGGCGCCGGACGCCGGCGGAGGCGCGCCGTCCGCTGCCGCGCCCGGGACCGGTGCGGGGTCCCGGCCGGCCGGGCGCAGGCTCGCGCGCTCCCGCCGCGGCAGCCCGCCGAGGTCGGCCGCGCTCCCCGCGTCGGCGGCGGTCGCGTCGACGGGCGCGGCCGGGGCCGCGGCCGGGCTCTCCGCGCCGCGCGCCATGGCGAGGTGCGCCATCCCCGCGAACGCGTCGCCGGCGCGCGAGCCGGCGGAGGCGGCGGGCTCGTCCGCCGGGATCTCGCAGAGGAGCGCGGGCGGAACGGTCACCATCGCGACGGTCCCGGCCGCCCGGGCCGCGAGCCGGACGCCGATGCCGTGCCTGCGCGCGAGCCGGTGCACCACGGGGAAGCCGGTGGACCGGGCGGTCTCCCCCGTCATCGGCGGCACGGATCCGGCGAGCGTCGAGTTCAGCGCGTCCAGCTGGATGGGCGATATGCCGATGCCGGAGTCCTCGATCCGGATCATCACGCCGCCGTCGTCGAGCAGCCGGGCGCTGACGGTCACGTTCCCCGGCGAGTAGCGGGTGGCGTTGTCCAGCAACGCGGCGACGAGCGAGGCGAGGTCCTCCGCCGCGTAGGCGGGGACGGCGAGGTCGACCACGCGCAGGATCGAGACCTGCCGGTACTGCTCGATGGACGATTCGGCCATCCGCACGACGTCCAGCAGGGAGGTGTCCGGGCCGGAGAGCGCCTCGCCGTCCCGGCCGGCGAGCACCCGCAGGTCGCGGGCGGCGCGCCGCATCCGGGTCACGCCGTGGTCGATCGTGTAGAGGGCCTCCAGGCGGTCCGGGTCCTCCTCGCTCTCCTCCAGCAGGTCCATCGCCGGGCGCATCTTCTCCGCGAGGACGAGGAACTGCAGGCAGAATCGTTCGCACAGCTCCGGCCATGTGTCCGGATCGCTCAGCGGACCGGGAATCATGACGTCCGGAACGGCCATTCGCGGCGCGGACGAAATGGGCGCCGGAACGGGCTCGCGGTAATCGGGCGGGACGTGGACGGCCGGATATCCGGCCGCCGACCTGCGCCTCCACCAGCTCACCGGCGCGCCTCGGCCGGTAACGGGGATGCGTCGACGTCCCGGCCGATCCGGCGTTTCCTCACAGCGGCCTCTCCACCTGGGCGCGAGCAGCGGGCAGCACGGCAGGGGCGCGGTGGGGGCGAGCGGGAATCGCCGTCTGCCGGGGCACCGGTAAGAGTGGCACAACGGTGGACGACGATCAACGCATTCGGGCGACCTGAGCGTTATATACGGCAAAAAGTGAAATCACACGTTTGCACGTTCTACCGGTCACCCGAATGCGAAATCCGCAGGTGGCGCGGTCAGCGGCCGGGCGCCGGCGAGTCCGCGCCCGTGGCGGTGAACGGAGCGCGGGCGCTGGGGACGCCGATCTCCGTCCGGCCGCCGCTCTCGTAGGGGAAGGCGAAGGGGATGCCCGCGGCGGCGAGCGGGCCGGGGCGGTCCATGAGGTGGAAGTGCAGGTGGGGCTCGGAGGTGTTGCCGGAGTTGCCGACCTCGCCGAGCACGTCGCCCGCCCGGACGCGGTCGCCCTTCGCCACCCGGACGGAGCCGCGGCGCAGGTGCGCGAACACCGCGTACACGCCGCCGCCCAGGTCGAGGGTGACGGAGTTGCCGACGACGAACCGGCCGCCCGACAGCGTCAGCAGCGAGAGGAGCTGGCGGAAGAGCATGCCCTCGACCAGCAGGTAGAGGAAGGCGGGCCAGGAGTTCCGGCTCCAGTGGTCGCGCTGCCGGCCGCTCGCCTGGACGACGACGCCGTCGGCGGGCGCGAGGACGTCCTGCCCGAACGCCGGGAACGTCTCCGGACGCGCCGCGAGCGGCCACCGGCGGAGCGGGGTCCACGGCCGTCCGGGATCGGGCACGTGGACGAGGTCGATCGCGTACGTCTGGCCCAGCTCGTGCGTCCCGTGGCTGGGCACCTTGTCGGCGGGGCTGTTGACCGCCGCCCAGCGGCCCCGCACCGGGCTGCGCACCACGACCGGCTCGCGGTCCGGGACGCCGCCGGGCACGAAGAACAGCACGACCCCCGCGACGATCAGGACGAGCCCGGCCCACCAGACCGCGCCGACGCCGTACAGGGGTTCGGTGAAGCACACCAGCAGTCCGAGCAGCAGGAGCACCGTCCGGAAGCGGGCGATCGTCCTGAGCATCTCTCTCCTTCGATCGGGATCGGTCGGCGGGCCGCCCCGCCCATCAGCGGCGCGCCGCAGCGAGGACGGTGAGCAGCGGCACCACCCGCTCGCCCGGGACGCTGTACTGCCCGCGCGCGGTGGTGCGCAGCCAGCCGGCGGCGACGAGCTGCCGCAGGTGGTGGTAGAGCTGGCCGGTCGTGCCGAGGCGTTCGTGGGCGGCCAGCTCGGCGGTGGTCCGGGCGCCCTGGAGGATCTCGCGGAGCAGCAGCAGCCGCACCGGATGCGCCAGCGCGCTCAGCGTCTCGGCGGCCCGCGACCAGTCGTCCGCCAGCAGGTCGTCCACCGGGTGGCCCTGCTGCCACTCGTAGTGCTCGCCGGCCGGCAGCGTCACCGAGCCGGTGAACAGCACGCCGCCGGGGTCGGCGACGCGGTCCTTCAGCCCGTCCAGCGCCCAGAAGGCGCCGTCGGGGCGCTCCTGCTCGGCGGCGGGACCAGGCCCTTCCAGCCGGGCCACCCGCTCCTCCAGGCGCGCGACGCGTTCCGCCAGGGTCTCCTCAGCCACGACTCCAATACTACGTAATTACGTAAAAGCAGCAAATCACCTGGTCAGTGCGGTGACGGCCGGGGACGGTACCGCGCCAGGTAGGCGTCGTAGTCCCAGTGGTCCAGGAAGCGGGCGGCGGCCTCGCGTCCGGCGGCGTAGAGGCGGTCGCGGGCCGGCGCGTCCAGGTCGAAGTCGGTCGCGAGGACGCCGCCGGTGCGGGCGAACATCGTGCGGGCCACGATGGACGGCTCGTCCATCTGAACCCGGTCGTGCGCCTCCGCCATCGTGGAGACCAGTGCCCGCCCGTAGCCGAGGGGGCCGCGCACGCCGCGCCACTGCCGGAACAGGCCGGGCTGCGGGCGCGCGGACAGTTTCACGCCGAACGTCGGCCAGCGGGGCTCGCGGTCCTCCCGGTCGAAGATGGTGATCGGGTAGTTGGACAGCATGCCGCCGTCCACCTGCACGCACCTGCGGCCGTCCTCGCGGCAGATGCGGCACGGCCGGAAGAAGACGGGGATGGACGCCGAGGCGCGCACCGCGTCCGCGACCGGCTGGTCGTCGGCGTCGAGGCCGTAGCGCCCGTACTCCCACGGCAGGCGCACCATGCGCCCGCTGCTGATGTCGGAGACGACGACCACGAGTTTGTAGGCGTGCTCGGGCGGCAGCGCCGAATCGGGGTCGTGCAGCTTGAGCTGGCCGAACGTCTCGACGCCGCAGTCGCGCAGCCGCGCGGCGACCCAGCGGTGCAGCGCGTCGCCCTTGTGCAGCCCGAGGGTGGTGAGCAGCGACAGGCCGCGGACGACGGCGAACCGGCAGCCGTCCTGGAACGAGCGGTAGTCCACGCCGCGCATGACCCGGACCATCTCCGGGACGGGCATCCCGGCGGCCAGCAGCGACCCGACGATGGCGCCGGCCGACGTGCCCGCGATGCGCGCCGGCGCACCGAGCCGGTAGCCGCGCGCCTCCATTTCCGCGATCGCGCCGACCAGCGCGATGCCCTTCACGCCGCCGCCCTCCAGGACGAGGTCGGCGCGGCGGTCCATGGTCATCCCTCTTCCTCCCGCCCAAGGCGCGGTGCTGTTCGGCAGAGGAACGAGAAGGCCCCCGGACACGGGTTCCGCTTGCCTTCCTGAATGATGCCCAGCCGGGCAGTCGTTCATCGCGGATCGGCGTTGGTCTCCGAAAAATTTCGGAGCGATGATCACGCTTCCGAGCCGTCTCGCGGTGTTCCGTCTCGTGGCGTTCTGACCACTGAAAGCCGATGGAAACGGTTGACGGTAGGGACGCTTGGGGTTATTTTCCAGTCTACTCTCGAAAAGATATCGAAACATTTCGAGGTCGCTCCCCCACTGAGGAGACCGCCGATGGGCAGATCCCCGCGGACGTGGAAAGTCCTCCTGACCCTGGTCCCGACCGTCGTCGCCTTCACCGCCATGCCCGCCACCGCGATGGCCGCCGCCGGGCCCGCGGGCCACGGAAAGCCCCGCCCCGGCGACCCGGCGTCCTACATCTCCTTCCGCGACGGGCGCGGGTACTTCCCGCTCGTCGAGCACGGCAGGGCCGCGCCGCTGGTGGTCAGCGGCGCCGACTTCCCCGGCGTCGTGCGCGCCGTCGGCGACCTCCAGGCCGACGTCGAGCGCGTGACCGGCGTGAAACCGCGGGTCGCGCAGGCCGTCGATGCCGTGGAAGGCAGGGCGCCGTCCGGGCGGGACGTCGTCATCGTCGGAACGATCGGCCGGAGCCCGCTCATCAACGACCTCGTCTCGTCCGGGAAGCTCGACGTGAAGGGCATCGCGGGCAAGTGGGAGACGACCCTCGAACAGGTCGTGGAGCACCCCATGCCGGGCGTGCGCCGCGCGTTCGTGATCGCCGGCAGCGACCAGCGCGGGACGATCTACGGCGCGTACGACGTCTCGAAGAACATCGGCGTCTCGCCCTGGTACTTCTGGGACGACGTCCCGTCGCCCCACCGGCGCGCGCTCTATGTGAAGCCGGGCCGGCACACCCAGGGCACGCCCGCGGTGAAGTACCGGGGCTTCTTCATCAACGACGAGAATCCGGCGCTGAACCGGTGGGCGCCGAAGTTCTTCGGGAACGGCAAGGCGCCCGGTCATCCGAACGGCTTCAACCACGAGTTCTACGCCAAGATCTTCGAGACGATGCTCCGGCTGAAGGCCAACTACCTGTGGCCGGCGGTCTGGGGGCGGGCGTTCGCCGAGGACGATCCGCTGAACCACGCGACCGCGAAGAAGTACGGCGTGGTCATGGGGACGTCCCACGAGGCGCCGATGATGCGCGGCATCGAGGAGTGGAACCGGCACGCCGTCCCAGCCCAGCGGGATGCGGACGGCACCATCGTGAAGCCGGGCCACGACCCGTACGGCGGCACCGGCGAATGGAGCTACCGCCGGAACGCCGCCGCCATCGAGAAGTACTGGAGAGACGGCGTCCAGCGGATGGTCGACGAGGACTTCGAGGGCGTCGTCACGCTCGGCATGCGCGGGAACGGCGACGTCGGCCTCCCGGACGGCGACGGCATCGAGCTGATGCAGCACATCATCGCCAAGGAGCGCGAGATCCTCGGCGACGTCACCGGCAAGGACCCGGCCGCGACCCCGCAGGTGTGGACGCTCTACAAGGAGGTCCAGCGGTACTGGGACCGGGGGCTGCGCGTGCCCGACGACGTCACGGTCGTCTTCACCGACGACAACTGGGGCAACATGCGCAAGATGCCCGACCGGAGCCTGCCGGCGCGCAGCGGCGGCTACGGGCTCTACTACCACTTCGACTACGTCGGCGGCGGCCGCAACTACAAGTGGGTCGACACCGCGCAGCTCGGCAACACCTGGGAGCAGTTGCACCAGTCGTACCAGTACGGCATCCGCAACCTGTGGGGGGCGAACGTCGGCGACATGAAGAACGACGAGCTGCCGCTCCAGTTCTTCCTCGACTACGCGTGGAACCCCGACAAGTGGCCGCTGCGGAAACTCAGGGAATGGGAGCGGCAGTACGCCGCGCAGAACTTCGGCACCGAGCACGCGGACGAGATCGCGGACGTCCTCGACACGTACGGGAACCTCCAGGCCCTGCGCAAGCCGGAACTGCTGAACCGCCGCATCACCGTCGACCCGGGCAAGGACCTGTCCACCGACTCCAGCGCGGTCGTCTACGACGACGAGCAGACGCCGTTCTACCTGAACCAGTACAGGGAAATGGCCACCGTCACCGCCCGCTGGAAGCGCCTGGCGGCCCACGCGGAACGGATACGCGAGCAACTGCCCGAGGCGTACCAGGACGCCTACTACCAGCTCGTCTACTACCAGGTGAAGGCGACCGCGAACCTGTACGAACTGCGGGACGCCGAGTTCACCAACATCCTGTACGCGCAGCAGGGGCGGGCCGCCACCAACGAGTACGCCGATCTCGCCGAGGCCCGGTTCGCCGACGACCAGGCGATGGCGAACCACTACAACACCGAACTCGCCGGCGGGAAATGGGACGGCTTCCAGAGCCAGCCGCACATCGGCTACGGCGATGTCGAGCGGTACGGCCCGAACGCGCCCTGGCAGCAGCCGGAGCGCGACAACGTGGCCCTGCCGGACGAGATCTTCCCCAAGCTCCAGCGGATCGACGTCCCCGCCGGCTCCGACATGGGCGTCGCCATCGACGGCTCCGACGAGTGGTGGCCGAAGGCGAAGTCCGAGGCCGTCCTGCCGGAGTTCAGCCCCTACCAGAGCGGCCCCGCGCAGTACATCGAGGTGTTCAACCGCGGGTCCGACCCGTTCCAGTACACGATCTCCCCCGCCGAGCCCTGGGTGCGGGTCACCCATGACCGGGGGCAGGTCGACGAGCAGATCCGCGCCACGGTGTGGATCGACTGGTCACGCGCCCCCAAGGGGACCAGCCGCGTGCCCATCGACATCTCCGGTCCGGACGGCCGCACCGTGACCGTCCAGGCCGTCGTGAAGAAGCCGACCTCGTACCGGGCGCACGGTTTCGTCGAGGCCGGCGGCTACGTCTCCATGAACGCCGACCATTACAGCCGCGCGACCGACACGGCGGCGGCGCAGTGGAAGCGCGTCCCCGGAATCGGCCGGACGGACGCCGGAATGGAACCGTTCCCCGTCACCGCCCCCAGCCAGCCGCCCGGCGAGGGCCCGCGCCTCGAATACGACATGACGCTGACCACCACCGGCCCGGTGAAGGTCTGGGTCTACATGTCGCCGAGGAACAGCGTCCTTTCCACCGACGGCCTGAAATACGCCGTCTCGATCGACGACGAGCAACCGCAGGTCGTGAACGCGACGGCTCGGACCGGCGCGAACGACACCACCATGAACAAGCAGTGGGAGCGGAACACGTCCGACAACGTGAACCGCACCGCCACGACCCACACCATCACCGAATCGGGGACGCACACCCTGAGGCTCTGGATGGTCGACCCCACGGTCGTCGTGCAGAAGATCGTGGTCGACACCGGAGGGCTCAGGACCTCTTATCTCGGGCCCCCGGAAAGCCGGCGGGCCGGGTTTCGCTCAACCCCCACCCTTCTAGGAGGAACGAAACCATGAGAAAGGCACTCACCGCAGTGCTGGGAGCGGTGTCACTGCTCCTCGCGATGCTGGTGGCCGTGGCGCTTCCCGCGTCGGCGGCCCCCGGCACGCTCGGAGAGGCGGCCGCCGCCAAGGGCCGCGTCTTCGGAACCGCGGCCGCCCAGGGCCACATGGGCGAGTCGGCGTACGTCTCCACGCTCGACCGCGAGTTCAACCAGCTCACGCCCGAGAACGAGATGAAGTGGGACACCACCGAGCCGTCCCGCGACTCGTTCAACTTCAGCGCGGCCGACCAGCTCGTCAGCCACGCGCAGGCGCACAGCATGAAGATCCGCGGGCACACGCTGGTGTGGCACAACCAACTGCCCGGCTGGGTCAGCAGCATCTCGTCGCGCGACGACCTGCTCAGCGTGATGCGCAACCACATCGCGAAGGAGGCCGGCCACTTCGCCGGGAAGATCAACTACTGGGACGTGGTGAACGAGGCGTTCCAGGACGGGTCCGGCGCCCGCCGCGACTCGGTCTTCCAGCGGGTCATCGGCGACGGCTACATCGAGGAGGCGTTCCGGGCCGCGCGCCAAGCCGACCCCAATGCCAAGCTCTGCTACAACGACTACAACATCGACGGCCAGAACGCGAAGAGCAATGCCGTCTATAACATGGTGAAGGACTTCAAGGCCCGCGGTGTCCCGATCGACTGCGTCGGGCTCCAGGCGCACCTGACGCTGGGCAACGTCCCGTCCGACATGCAGGCCAACATGGAGCGGTTCGCGGCGCTGGGCGTGGACGTCCACATCACCGAGCTCGACATCCGCATGAACACCCCGGCGGACAGCTCCAAGCTCGCCACCCAGGCGAACGACTACAAGAAGGTCGTCTCCGCCTGCCTCGCCGTGTCGCGCTGCACCGTCATCACCGTGTGGGGCATCACCGACAAGTACTCGTGGGTCCCCGACACGTTCCCCGGTGAGGGCGCCGCGCTGCTCTTCGACGACAACTACAACAAGAAGCCCGCGTACGACGCGACGCTCGAAGCCCTCGGCGGCACCTCCGACGGCGGCGGGGACGACGGCGGCGGCGACAACGGCGGCGACGACGGCACCGTCACCTGCGCGTACACCCGCACCGCGCAGTGGAACAACGGCTTCAACGGCCAGGTCACCATCACCGCCGGCAGCAGCGCCGTGAGTTCCTGGACGGTCGTCATGACCCTGAACTCCGGCCAGACGATCGCCGCCCTCTGGAACGGCAGCGCCAGCACCAGCGGCAACGTCGTCACGGTCAAGCCGGTCGGCTGGAACTCGAACCTGGCGCCGGGCGGTTCGGCGTCGTTCGGCTTCACCGCGAACGCGCCGAGCGGCAACGTCTCCAACCCGTCCATCACCTGCAGCACACCCTGACAAGGGCCCGTACCGGCACGGCGGCAGCTCCCAGGCCGCCGTGCCGGTCCGTTTCCGGAGCCGTTCCCCGGAATCTCTGACGGCCGGGACATACATGCACTATCACGGGTAGGTCGAAGTAAGCCGCGGCCAACAGTGAGGATGCGCGTCTTGGCACTGAGGATCGAGGACTACGGACTGCTCGGGGACACGCAGACGGCGGCGCTGGTCGGCAGGGACGGATCGGTCGACTGGCTGTGCCTGCCGAGGTTCGACTCGCCCGCCTGCTTCGCCGCGCTGCTCGGCGACGAGCGGGCGGGGTTCTGGCGGCTCGCGCCCGCGTCCGGCGGGCTGTGCACGCGGCGCCGGTACCGCGGCGACACGCTGATCCTGGAGAGCGAGTGGGACACCCCGGACGGCACCGTCCGGGTCATCGACTTCATGCCGCCGCGCGGCGAGGCCGCCGACATCGTCCGGATCGTGGAGGGCGTCAGCGGGCGCGTCCCCATGCACACCGAGCTGCGGCTGCGGTTCGACTACGGCCGGATCGTCCCGTGGGTGCGGCACCGCGAGGGCGAGCGCAACGCGATCGCGGGCCCGGACGCGGCCTGGCTGAACACGCCCGTCGCGCTGGAGGGCCGCAACCTCGCCACCTACGGCGACTTCAGTGTGTCGGCGGGCCGGCGGGTGCCGTTCGTGCTCACCTACAATCCGTCGCACCTGCCCCGCCCGAAGTCGGTCGAGCCCGAGCGGGCGCTCACCGAGACCGAGGCGTTCTGGTCCGACTGGATGCGGAGCTACACCTACGAGGGACGCTGGGACGAGGCCGTCCGCCGGTCGCTGATCACGCTGAAGGCGCTCACCTACGCGCCGACCGGCGGCATCGTCGCCGCCGCGACCACGTCGCTGCCCGAGCAGCTCGGCGGGCCGCGCAACTGGGACTACCGGTTCTGCTGGCTGCGGGACGCGACGTTCACGCTGCAGGCGCTGCTCGGCACCGGGTTCGCCGCCGAGGCGAAGGCGTGGCGCGAATGGCTGCTGCGCGCGGTCGCCGGCGACCCCGCCGACCTGCAGATCATGTACGGCATCGACGGCACCCGGCGGCTCACCGAGTTCACGCTGGACTGGCTGCCCGGATACGAGGGGTCGGCGCCGGTCCGGGTCGGCAACGCCGCGTCCGACCAGTTCCAGCTCGACACGTGGGGCGAGGTCCTGGACGGCCTGCACCTCGCGCGGACCGCCCGCATCGAGACGGACGAGAACGTCTGGGAGATGCAGCTCGCCCTGATGGACTTCCTCGAAGGGCACTGGAGCGACCCCGACAACAGCCTGTGGGAGGTGCGCGGCGACCGGCGGCACTTCGTCCACTCCAAGGTGCTCGCGTGGGCCGGCGTCGACCGCATGGTGCAGGGCGTCGAGCAGTACGGCCTGGCCGGGCCGGTCGACCAGTGGAAGGCGCTGCGGCAGGAGATCCACGACGACGTGTGCGCGAAGGGGTTCGACTCCGACCGGGGCACGTTCACCCAGTTCTACGGCTCGCGGGGGCTGGACGCGGCGCTGCTGCTCATCCCGCAGGTCGGGTTCCTGCCGTGGAGCGACCCCCGGGTGGTCGGCACGGTCGACGAGGTGCAGCGCGAGCTGTACCGGGACGGGTTCATGCTCCGCTACGACACCGGCGCCGACGGCGGCGTGGACGGCCTGCCGGGCGACGAGGGCTCGTTCCTGGCCTGCACGTTCTGGCTCGCGGACGCGCTGCACGGCATCGGCCGCACCGAGGAGGCGACCGACCTGTTCGAGCGGCTGCTCGGCCTGCGCAACGACCTCGGCCTGCTCAGCGAGGAGTACGACACGGCCACCGGGAGGCAGATCGGCAACACCCCGCAGGCGTACTCGCACGTCGGACTCGTCAACACCGCGCGGCATCTGAGCGGCACCCGTCCCGCCGTCCGCCGGTCCTGACCGCTGGAGAAGGAGAGACCCTATGCGCGCCTTGACCGTCGTCCCGGAGAAGGGCGGCTCGCTGGCCGTCTCCGACGTCCCCGACCCGGAGCCCGGGGAGAACGACCTGCTGGTCGACGGGCTCGCGGTCGGGGTGTGCGGCACCGACCGGGAGATCGCCGCCGGCGACTACGGCTGGGCGCCGCCGGGGCACGAGCGGCTGGTCATCGGGCACGAGTCGCTCGGCCGGGTGCGGGAGGCGCCGCCCGGCAGCGGCTTCGCCCCCGGCGACCTCGTCGTCGGCGTCGTCCGGCGCCCGGACCCGGAGCCGTGCGGGGCGTGCGCGCACGGCGAGTTCGACATGTGCCGCAACGGCCGGTACACCGAGCGCGGCATCAAGGAGATCGACGGGTACGCGAGCCGGGCGTGGCGGGTCGAGGCCGACTACGCGGTGAAGCTGGACCCGCGCCTGGCCGAGGTCGGCGTGCTGATGGAGCCCACCACGGTCGTCGCGAAGGCGTGGGACCAGATCGAGAAGGTCGGCGCGCGGGCCTGGTTCGAGCCGCGCCGGGTGCTGGTGACGGGCGCCGGGCCGATCGGGCTGCTCGCGGCGATGCTGGGCGCGCAGCGCGGGCTGGACGTGCACGTCCTCGACCGGGTGGCGGACGGTCCGAAGCCGCGGCTCGTCGCCGACCTCGGCGCGACCTACCACCACGAGGGCCTGGAGAAGGCGGTCGAGGGCTGCGAGCCGGACGTGGTGATCGAGGCGACCGGGGTGTCGCAGCTGGTGTTCGGCGCGATGGCGAACAACGCCGCCTACGGGATCGTGTGCCTGACCGGGGTGTCGCCGACCGGCCGCATGCTCCAGATCGACGCGGGCGGCCTCAACCGCGACATCGTGCTGGAGAACGACGCGATCATCGGGTCGGTCAACGCGAACCTCGGCCACTACGCCGCCGCCGCGCGGTCCCTGGCGGAGGCCGACCTGGACTGGCTCGGCCGGCTCATCTCGCGGCGCGTCCCGCTGGAGCGCTACGCGGACGCCTTCACCCCGCACCCGGACGACGTGAAGGTCGTCATCGACCTGGACGGCTGACCCCGGGAAAGGCGCCGCATTTATTCTCCCGAATAAAGGCGGATAATTGCGGGCAATGGGGGCACGCCCGGCACGGGAATGCGGGGAAAGGCGTGCGCGGGAACCGGGCGCGCGGCCAGGATGCGGGCATGACCTTCGCGTTGATGCGCGGGTACGACCACATCAACGTGGTCGCCCGCCTCGATCCGGTCGCGGCGGTGCGCGACCGGGAACTCGGCGAGCGCATTCTGCGCTACCCGAAGATCTACTCCATCGGCTCCCCCGAATTCGGCCACGCGGTGCAGACCGGAGACGAGTGGCGCATCGGCTCGCTGGGGGCGGACGATCCGACGGCCGCCCGGTACAACCTCGCCATCGACCTGCGGACCGCCGCCGCCGGCGGCCCCGACCCCGCGACCGCCGCGGCGATGCTCGCGGCGGCGGCCCGGCTCGACCCGGAGGAGGGCGAGCAGCTCGCCAAGGACGAATGGGAGGTCGGCGACCACCGGTACCGGATCATCCGGGTGGAGCGGTTCGTCCAGTTCGGCGACCGGGTGCTGGAGCCGCCCCGCACCACCGACGCCGACCTCGCGGCGGACGGCCTGCTGCGCGACCACCCGATCGACCCGGCGGCGCCGTGCGGGCACTGGGAGGCGCAGCTGCGGCTGAACCTCGTCACTTTCATGGCGACTTCCGGCGACATTCCCGACATCGTGCGCACCGAGGCGCGCCACGCGATCCAGGCGCATCCCGGCGTCGTGGTCCTGCCGCCCACGTTCATGGTGGTGGAGCTCGCGGGCAACGGCTGGGGCCCGCTGACCGGCGGCGACACCCCCGACGACGCCCGCGACGCGCTGGCGCGGTACTTCACCGGCCGGCTGCCGAGGCTCCGCGACTTCGAGGGCGACCCCGCCTCACCGGAGGAGCTGGCCGAATGGTCCGCGATGGCGGAGCAGATCAGGGCCACGCCGGGCCACTCGTTCAGCGTCCGCGGCCGCGAGTTCCGCACCGTCCGGGTGTCGCGCATGCTCCGCCTGGGCCGCGACGGCCCGGAGTCCCCCCGCCCGTCCGACGAGGAGCACTCCGACCTCCCCGCCGACGCCTGAACAACCCACCCGGCGGCGCCGCCTGCTCGCCCGCCGTCCGTTACGTGGTCTTGCGCGAGTGTTCACTGGGCGGGGGTGGGCGGTTCGGCGGGGGCGGGTCATGATCATCTGGTTGCCGGTCGTGGGGAGGGGCGTCGCTGATGCGGTGGATCGTGGCCGGGGTGCTCGTTGCCGGGACGGTGATCGGCGGGACGGTTCCGGCGGTCGCGGAGCCGGGGCCGCCGCCGGGGGTGGACGGGGCCGGGTCCGGGGAGCGGCCGGACGCGCGGGTGCGGGCACTGCCGCCGTCAGCCGAGGTCGGGGAGGTGCGGTTCACCTCGTCCGAGCGGACCGCGCCCGGCGTCACCCTCCGGACGTTCGAGACGTCCGGCACCGGAGGGCGAGTGGTGGGCGGCCTCGTGGACGTCGATCTGCGCAGCCCGAAGGTCTCCGTCGGCCTACTGCACCCGCCGGTGGTCGCCGCGCGCCGGACGGTGTCGGCCATGGCGGACGCGCAGGGAGCGGTGGCAGGAGTCAACGGCGACTTCTTCAACGTCAGCGAGACGCATCCGGGGGTGGCGCCGACCGGGGCGTCGTCCGGCCCGGCGGTGGACGGCGGCCGTCCGCTCAAGGGCGCCGTGCCGGACGGGCAGCGGTTCGGGCCGGCGCTGCCGCCCGGGACGTCCGCCGAGGACGTCATCGGGGTCGGCACCGACCGGCGCGGGCATGTCGCACGGCTCCACTTGACCGGCACCGTCCGCGCGGGGAAGACGTCGATCGCGCTGCGCGGGCTCAACCAGTACGCGCTCCGCGTCGGGGGTGTCGGCGCGTTCGACTCGCGGTGGGGCGAGGTGTCCCGGCAGCGCGCCGTGTGCGGGACGGACGAGGCCCGCAACGCCCCGTGCAGCACGGACACCGCCGAGGTGACCGTCCGGAAGGGCGTGGTCATGGGGGTGTCCGACACGGTCGGCGCGGGCGTGATCCCGGCGGACACGACCGTGCTGGTCGGACGGGAGAAGGGCGCCGGCGCGCTGCGCCGGCTGCGGCCCGGCGACCGGGTGCGGGTGTCGTACCGGTTCACCGGGCCGGTCCGCTTCCGGTTCGCCGTCGGCGGGTTCCCGATCCTGCGGGACGGCGCGCCGCTGGACGGCCTGAGCCCGAACGGCCCGGCCCCTCGCACCGCCGCCGGGGTCAGCCGCGACGGGCGCCGCTTCTACCTCCTCGTCGCGGACGGCCGGTCGGAGCGGAGCGGCGGCCTGACCGTCGCCGAACTGGCGTCCCTCCTGGACGAGGTCGGGGCCGACGACGCCGTGAACCTCGACGGCGGCGGCTCCTCGACCCTCGTCGCGCGCGATCCCGGCGCGGCCTCGGTGTCCGTCCGCAACACCCCGTCGGACGGCACGGAACGCGCCGTCGCCAACGGCATCGGCGTGTTCCGCACCCCCACCCCCGCAAGGCAGATGCGTTGACCTGCGGCGTGTTGTTGTTATGAGGGGCGCCATAACAACAACACGCCGCAGATCAACGGGAGGGGTTAGTGGGGGGTGGTGGCGGCCAGGGCCGTTAGGTCGCCCTTGGCCAGGTCTTCGGCGGTCACGGCGGCGCGGGTGTCCACCAGTGCCTGGAGGGCGTCGCCGTGCTCCCAGGAGTTGACGTTGAGGGCCGCGGTGACGTGGCCGTCGCGGAGCCAGAACGCGATGAACTCGCGGGTGGACGGTTCTCCGCGCACCACCAGTTCGTCGGTGGCCGGGTCGGCGAGGCCCCGGTACTCGCAGCCCAGGTCGTACTGGTCGGAGAAGAAGAACGGGCTGGCGGTGTAGGGGTCGTCGGCGCCGAGCAGGGCGCCGGCCGCATGCTTGCCCTGCCGTTTGGCGTTGTCCCAGTGCTCGACCCGCACCCGGCCCTCGTAGCGGGGGTGGTCGTGGGCGGCGATGTCGCCGGCGGCGAAGATGTCGGGGGACGAAGTGCGCAGCGCCGCGTCGACGGCGACCCCGCCCGCCGCCAGCTCCAGGCCGGCCTGCTCGGCCAGCTCGATCCGGGGGACGGCGCCCACTCCGGCGACCACCACGTCGGCGGGCAGCTCGGTCCCGTCGTCCAGCAGCACCACCCGCGTGTCACCGCGGGTCTCGATGCCGGTCGCCTTGACGCCCAGCCGCAGCGTGACGCCGTGCTCGGCGTGCAGGTCGCGGAACACCGCCCCGACCTCGGTGCCGAGCACCCGCTGCAATGGCAGCGGCAGCGGGTCGGCCATGGTCACGTCCGCCCCGCGGGTGCGCGCGGCGGAGGCGACCTCGCAGCCGATCCAGCCGGCGCCGAGGATCACCACGCGGGCGTCCGCGGTCAGCTTCTCGCGCAGCGCCAGCGCGTCGTCGAGGGTGCGCACCAGGTGCGCGCCGTCGAAGCCGGGCAGGGTCCGCGGACGGGACCCGGTGGCGAGGAGCAGCCGGTCATAGCGGTGCTCGGTGCCGTCCGAGCCGACGGCGACGTGCTCGGCCGGGCGCAGCGCGGTGATCTCGGTGTCGCGGCGCAGGTCGATCCCGTGGTCGGCGTAGTGGCCCGGCTCGGCCACCCAGTCGGGCTCGTCGGTCTTGCCCACCAGGACGCCCTTGGACAGCGGCGGCAGCTCGTAGGGGTCATGGGACTCCCGTCCGAACAGCACCACCTCCCCGTCGAACCCCCGTTCCCGGAGCGCGAGGGCCGCCGACGCGCCGGCCAGCCCGGCTCCGACGATCACGATCCGCCGCGGTGTGCTCATCCTGTGCCTCCAACTCGTCATGTCTCGGTGGTCCACGGCGGGGCGCGCTACCGGCCCACGCCCGTGAGGGCCAGGAACTCCTGCCGGGACGCCGGGGCGTCCCGCAGGGTCCCCAGCAGGGTGGAGGTGACCGTCCTGGCTCCCGTGGCCTGCACCCCGCGCAGGGTCATGCAGGTGTGCTCGGCCTCGATCACGACCCCCACCCCCGCCGGGTCCAGATGGGCCTGCAGCCAGTCGGCGACCTGCTTGGTCAGCCGCTCCTGGACCTGGGGACGGCGGGCGAAGTGCTCCAGCACCCGGGCCAGCTTCGACAGCCCCAGGATCCGCCGCCCGGGCAGGTAGCCGATGTGGGCGGTGCCGACGAACGGCAGCAGATGGTGCTCGCACACCGACCGCAGCGGGATGTCGCGGGCCAGGACCAGCTCGTCGTAGCCGTCGTCGTTGGGGAAGGTCGTCAGATCGAAGGAGCGGGACGTGAACAACTCGGCGTAGGCGCGGGCCATCCGCCCGGGTGTGCCGCGCAGGCTCTCGGAGTCGGTGCCGACGCCGAGCGCCCGCAGGAACTCCCCGGCGGCCAGTTCCGCGGCCGCCAAGTCCATCTCGCCCGGCCGCCCGGTGACCCGGACGGGGGTGATCGGCGACACGGCGAGTGCGGCGACATCCATGGCAACTCCAGGATCGTAGGCGGCATCCGACCTCTATTTCACCAACAAGTTTTAGTCTTATTACCCAGATCGGTCAAGAGTGCCTGCTCAGAAAGATGCCTAGGCTGCAACAACTAGTCACGTGAGTGTTATGGAGGTCATCCTGAGCTATGCTGAGAAGCAGCCGGTTTCGGGCCATGGATGCCGCCGCGGCCGGAGCCGTCCGGGCAGGGACGGGCCGACCGGACCCAGACGTGCGGCGCAGCCCACCACCCGCATCCCTCCAGGCACCCCAATGGGGCGGTGACTGATCTGGACTCGGGGCCGGACGAACCACAGCCCTTCGCCCATCTGAGCGTGCTGAACGCGCCCCTCTACCGGGAGGTGCTGCTCGCGTTCGCGCGCGCCAAGGGGCGCTTCATCGTCCACCTGCGTCCCGAGGACGTGGCGGCCGATCTGCGCCGTGACGGCGACGAGCAGCTGGCGTCCGGCAGTGGTTCTTCGTCACCACCCGACGCATCGGCGTCGACCTCGCCCTCGTCTCGGGGCGGAGAAGACCCGGTTGGACGCGCGCCGCGCCGCCCTCGAGGCGGGGCCGGAGATGCGCGACGCCAGACGCATCAAGGAGATGGGCGAGGACGCGCAGCGCCGCGACGCCTACGCGGCGCGGCTGGAACGCGACCGCGACGGCCTGTCCGAGGAGGTCGCAACGCAGGCAGCCCCGGGCCGGGAGGGCACGGGCGCGGGTTGGCGAGGCCGAGACGTCGTTCGGCACCGTCCGGGACCGTGCGGCGGCCGCTGGCGGCGGACGCCGAGCGGGGGCCCGCGCACGCGGCGGCGATGGGCGGCTTCGAGATCCGGCGCGTGCGCAGCGCGCCACCGGTGCGCTGGCCGACGACCGCTCCCCCGCCCTCGCCGAACTGGACCGGCTGACGGCCGCGATCACCGCCGCCACGGGCCCGGCTGGAGACCGTGGCCGCCGAAGCCGAGCGGGCGCGCGGCGAAGTGCAGGCCGCCGCCGAGCGGATCGGCGCGGCGGAGGCGGAGACCCGGGCCGGTACGGCGGAGCTGCTGGACGCCTACGTCACCTGGCCGCGGTCGGCGTGCACCTGGACGAGTTTCTCCTCCACCGTCCTGTGTCTGGGCCAGCCTGGCGACGCGCACACACCTCTGGCCGCGTGCTCGCCGCCATGCGCGGCAAACCCGTGTCGCTCCCCCTCCGCCAGCTGCGCCGCCACACGTTCCCATACAGGCAGACCTCGTCCGCATCTGCGAGAACCCGGCCGTGGTGGCCGCCGCGGCCGACGCACTGAGTTCAGCGTGCCCGCCGCTTGTCTGTTGCAACGGCCGTCCGTCGACGGCGGTCTGGCGCCTGCTGGAACTCCTCGCCGAAGGCGGCGCCGAGTTCGCCTACCACGGCGACTTCAACTGGGGCGGGGCGGCGATCGCCGCCGCCGTCCACACCCGCATCGGCTGGCACCCCTGGCGCTACGACGCATCCGCCTACCTCGAGGCGACCTCGGACACGCCTCTTTCGGGTCGCCCGGTCCCGCCCCCCTGGGACCCGTCCCTGGCCATCGCGATGAAGGACCGCGCCGTCCGCGTAGAAGAGGAACAGGTCCTCACCGACCTCCTCACCGACCTCCTCACCGACCCGGCCTCCTGAGCGAACCGCCTCTTATACGGTGACCTGGTGACGGACTCCAGGCCCAAGGCGCGGCGGCTCGCCGGGGAACTCGAACGCGACGCCGCGAAGTACCCGGACGAGCGCACGGAGATCCTGCTGGAGGCGGCGACGCAGTGGTCCTTGGCGGGCGAGCCCGAACGAGCGCTGCGGATCTACGACGACGTCATCGCCATGGACGTGGGCTGGACTCCCAGTTCGCCACCGCCGAACGGATCTCCCTGCTCACCGAAATCGGCCACACCGACGAGGCCGACGCGGAGATCGCCCGGCTCAGCCGCTCGCACGTCGACCCGGGGCCGGCCGAACTGATCGCGGAATTGCTGGTGGGACAAGGACGCCTCGACGAAGCCCTCACCTGGTTCGACATCGCCTGCCAAGACCTGATGGCCGACGATGGCGAACTCGCCGATTCCAGGCTGTTCGCCCGGTCCGAACTACGGGGACGGCAGCGCGTCCGCCGAGCTCTCGGCCTCCCGCCCGACGCCGTCGACTTGCACACCGAGGACGAGCAGGGCGAGATGGCCGAACTCTTCGAGCGGCGCGAAGCCCCGGCTCTGCCGCACGCCGGCTCGTTCTTCATCCGCACCGACGTCGACCGCGCCTTCGCCGAGGGCCTCGTCCATGGCACCGCCCCCACCGATGCCTCGTCCTACTTCCGCGACGTCGAGCGCGGCTGGCGCGCCTCCATCGACGAGATCGGCGCGTCCGAACTCCGCGTCCTCCCCACGCCGGTCGACGACCTCCTCGAATACGCCGCCGCCCGCGCCCGCGACCCGAAGGACCAGCAGACCCGTACCGACCACCTCATGGACCGCATCCGCGAGGGCGCCCCCACCCTAGCCTGGCCCCCGGAACGCAGCGCCCCCTGCTGGTGCGGCTCAGGCCGCAAGTACAAGAAATGCTGCGGCTCCCCCACCAACCGCTGAGGCTCAAGCGCCGGGTTTCTTGTCCTGGTGGCGCTTGTCGCGGACGTACATGATGGCCGCCTTGCCGTCGCCGGGGCTGCGGCGGTCCAGGACGAACAGGGTCGTCGCGGCGATCAGCTCGCTCAGCTTGGCGTAGCCGTAGTTGCGGGAGTCGAACTCGGGGCGCTGCTTGGTGATGATCTGACCGACGCTGCCCAGGGCGGCCCACCCGTCCTCGTCGGACGCGGCGTCCACGGCGTTGCGGAGAAGGTTGGCGAGCGCGGTGTCCTGCTTCAACTTGGCGGGCGGCGTCGGCGGCGCCGACTTCCGCTTCGGACCGCCCTCCGGTCCGGGCAACGGTTTACGCTTGAGCCGACGGGAGCCATCCTTAGCGCGGTCCCCTTGTTTCGTCCGCCGTGACGAATTCGACGTGACCGCCCATTCCAGAGCGTCTCTGAAGAACATGCGATCGGACTTGGTGTTCTCGCTCCCCGCATACGTTATGAGCCTGAGCCCCTGCCGGGCAAGACGTTCGGTGACGCGTCGGTCTCCCGCGAGCCGGGCGGACATGACCTCGGCTCTGAGCCTCATGATCCGCTGTTGCGTTCGGGACACACGTTCGGCGCGCCCGTTGCGCCTTCCGGCGCTTCGCCGGCGCGACCTACGCCTGCGCTCGGCGCTCCGCGTCGTGAACGTGATGCGATTCTGACCAGGATCTTTCCGTTCGGCCGCCGCAAGCCGGTCCTCCCTGGCGGCCTCGGCCATCAACTTCTCCGCGCGGACTCGGTCCCAATTCATTCGGGTCACGACGAACGTCCCCCACTTCATTCGCGCGGACGGCAAATGCCAGCAAAGTCGCAGGTCGAGCAAGTCTTGCACCAGGCATCCAGCCTGGGAAGGTCGTTGTCGCGGAGGGAGCGGCCTGCCGCGGCCACGCGGGGGTTCAGGGCATTCAGCATCGTGTCGTCGACCTCTTGGCGGTGGGACCTGCCGTCCTTGTCCAGGTTGTGGATCTCCACAAGGTCGGCGTCGGCGCCGGTGAGTTCGCGGTAGCCCAGCGCGTACATGTGAAGCTGGTCGAGGGTGACGTCCTCGGTCTGGGTGCGTTCGGACGACTTGAAGTCGACGATTGAGACCTCGTCGGTGTCCAGCCGCCTGATGAGGTCGATCCGGCCGGTGACGGTGACGCCGGGCGCGGGGTGGATCTCGACGGGCTGCTCGGAGTACTCGCTCTGGTGCAGCGTCGCACCCTTCTCCCTCAGGTACCGCCGGACGGAAGCGATCGCCGCGGGACGGAGCTGGTCCCTGGCGGCCTTGTTGGCGAACGGCAGGTTGAGGTGGCGGTCGACGAGCGCCTCGGCCTCATCGAGGTCGGCGATGTCGCCCTTGATGGCGCGCTTGTGGATCTCCGCCATCATGTCGTGCAGCGACTTGCCGTAGCCGAGCTCCTTCTGCAGGGGCGAGTCGAAGCCGTAGAGCAGGCGGAGCTTGAAGGAGTACGGGCATTCGAACAGGTACTTGAGGTCCGAGAACGAGAGCACGACGTCCAAAGTTCCGTGCTTGGGGACGGGCGGCAGGCGCCGGGGGTCAGACGGGTCCTTCGTACGGGTCAGCACCCAGTCGTTGCGGGTCGCGGCGTCGAAGAACTCCGACGAGCGCCGCCCGGTCTGCTTGCCGTTCGGCGCGAAGCTGAGCATGAGGTACTTCTGCGCGCGGGTCACGGCGACGTAGAAGAGGCGCCGCTCATCGTCGATTCCGCCCTCGTAGCGGGCCGCGTTCGGCACCAGGGCTCGGTCAATGACGTGGAAGATGTTGAGCCCGCCCGCTCTGCGCATGGGGAAGGTGTTCCGGCGCAGGGCGGGGATGAAGACGGCCGGCCACTGCATGCCCTTCGCCTGGTGCACAGTCGCGATGATGACCGCGTCCGGCCGGGCGTAGCCGTTGTCGCCGTCGGACTCCTCGTAGTAGGCCGGGGCCTGGAACTCGATCCACTTCGCAAATCCCTCGAACCGGTCCCGCGGCGGGATGGTTAGGTAGATGGCCTCATAGTCGCCGATCGCGGTGGAGAACCGGCCCAGATTGTAGAAGACGATCTCGCCGCGGCTCCCGCCCCTCCCCCGCGACGGGACCGTCTCCTCCAGCAGCCCGATCTGCTCCAGGAACCGGAGGAACACGCCCTGCAAGGTGATCGAGTCGCGGGGGCGCGAGTCGTCCCAGTCGGTCGCCTCGTCGAGGACCGCCATGCCGCGGTCCAGCACGCGGTCGTCGCACCCGACGTCGGCCACGCGCCACGCCTCGCGGACCGTGTCCGCGTCCACGTAGCCGGCGATGTACCGGAAGCACGCGACGGCCGCCCTGACCTCCGGCGTATCGAACAGCTGGGTGAGCCCCTTGATGATGTAGGGGATGCCGCGGCGGCGGAACTCCTCCACCAGCGGGCCGGCGTCTCCCCGCACCGACCTGTAGAGGACCGCGAAGTCGGCGTAGCTGAGCCCGCGCTCCGGGCCGTCGGCGTCGTCCCGGAAGGGCACGCCCAGGAGCGTCTCGATCCGGTCGGCGATCCCGCGCGCCTCCTCCAACTGGTCGGAGAACTCCAGGGCGAGCAGGTCGCCGCGGTCGAACGTCTGGTGACCGGCGGCGACCATGGCCTTGCCGAGCCGGGCGGACGCCGGGATTTCCTCGATGGCAGCGCGGGCGAGCTGCGTGACGGCGGGGCTGGAGCGGAAGTTCTCGTTCAGCGTGATCCGCTTGGCGTCAGGGTGGCGGTCCTCGAAGGTCAGGATGTTGGTGACGGCGCTGCCGCGCCACTGGTAGATCGTCTGGTCGTCGTCGCCGACCACGCACAGGTCGGCCCCGTACCGGGTGAGGCCGCGGATGAGCCGCTCCTGGATGGGGTTGATGTCCTGGTACTCGTCCACGATGACGTGCCGGACGTTCTCCCGGATGTGGTGCTGGACGGCCCTCGCGGAGGCGTGCCCCTCGTCATCCTCCATGTAGTCGACCGCTCGCGCCAGGATCGCGGAGTAGTCGAAATAGTTGCGGTCGTTGAGGAGCTGCTCGTACGCGGCGAACGCCTCTGCGAGATCGGGCCTGAGCAGGTGGCGGTCGACCTCGTCCTCCCGCAGCACGGCCATGACCTGCTGGTAGAGACGCGAGTGCACCCAGCGGCGCAGCGGTTCGCGCACTCCCCTGACGCACTTGGTCGTGGCGGTCAGCCCGGACTTGGCGCTGTACTTGTCGATGAACAGCCGGGCCTGCGGATCGTTGAGAACGTTGAACTTGAACGCTTCGGGCGCCTGGCTGTGCAGGAGGTCGAGGGCGTAGCCGTGGATCGTCCCGATGAACATCTCGGCAAGGCCGAGCATCTCTCCGTACCGTTCCTTGATCCTCTTATGCACGCGCTCCGTGAGCTCCCCGGCGGCCTTCTCGGTGAAGGTGAACGCGACGATGTTCCGCGGCTGGACGTCCGGCCGGGACAGCAGGTTCACGATCCGCTGCGCGATCACCTCCGTCTTGCCCGACCCGGCGCAGGCCAGGACGAGCAGGTTGCCGACATCGGCGTTGATGGCCTCCGTTTGTGACCCCGTGAACTCCATCAGACTCTCCCCCCGTGAACAGCATGCTTCGTGTTTGACGTTCACAACAGTTCACCGTGTGGCCAGTTCTTGTCAAGTCAGTTCACAGGTTGCCTCCGTGGCTAGACACGCCAAGGCCCTTGTGTACGCTTGCGAATGTGAATGGAGTCGGGCAGTGACCAGGGACAACAGGGTGACCGCGGCCGAGATCGCCCGCACCGTCGGCGTCGGCAGAGCCGCAGTCTCCAACTGGCGGCGGCGCTACCTCGACTTCCCCAAGCCCGTCGG
Organism: Actinomadura chokoriensis; assembly: GCF_039529475.1. NCBI lineage: Bacteria > Bacillati > Actinomycetota > Actinomycetes > Streptosporangiales > Thermomonosporaceae > Actinomadura > Actinomadura chokoriensis. The sequence goes on from NZ_BAAAMW010000001.1 coordinate 143,350, forward strand.
TGGAACGCCGTCGAGCCCTACGTTCGCCTGGGACGAGGTCGAGGCGTGGCTGAAGGCGAACGGCAGGCTGTCGCGGCCGGCCGAGCAGCCCGCGGACTCCGCCGATGACATGGCGTCACCGGCGCCGCTGGACGATTCACTGCTGGCGAGGACGGTGGCCGGCTTGGTTCCGGCCCTCGACGGCGGCCTCGTCCTCGACCCCGCATGCGGGTCGGGGTGGCTGCTGGCGTCCGTGGCGGTACCCGCGAAGGCGGACGTGGCGTTCGCCGGCCAGGACGCCGACGCCGGGGCCGTCGAGACCGCCCGCGACGGGTTCGACGATGCGGGACGCGTCCCCGCCGTGTTGAAGCAGGGCGACCCGTTCATCAGCGATTCGCTCGCCGAATTCAGGATGGGCGCGGACGCGGTCGTGTGCGCACCGCCCATCGGGGCCCAGGGGCCGTCCCGTCCGATCCCGCTCGACCGGCTGACCCTCGACCCGCGCTGGGAATTCGGCCTCCCCGCACCAGCGGACCCGGTCGGGATATGGGCACAGATCTGCTACTCCTATCTGAAACCCGGCGGAACCGCGATCCTCTTGCTGCCGGCCGCGTACACGCTCAAGGCATCGGGCCGGAGAATCCGCGCCGAACTGGTACGCAGGGGCGCGATGCACACGGTCATCGGCCTGCCCCACCGGTTCTCGCTCCGCATCAGCGGCGGCCTGCACATCTGGGTCCTGCAACGCCCGAGCGGCGCACCCGACCACCAGGTGCGAATGGTGGACCTATCGGAGGCCGACGACCTGCCGGAGAGCCGCTCCGAGTGGGCCGCGGTCTTCGACGACCCTGCAAGGACCAGGACGGTCGGCGCGATCGACCTACTGGACGACGAGGTCGCCCTCGTCCCCGCGAGGCACGTCAGGCTGCCGATGTCCGACATGGCACGCCTCCACCGGGAGACCGCGTCGGCCCTGGAGCCGATGCTGCGCCGGGTCATCGCCGAGACACCGCTGTTCCAGCCGACGACGAACAGAACCGAGCTGCCTCTGATCAGCATCAGTGAACTGCAGCGCGCCGGGGCACTGCAGATACTGGGACGGGACGCCGGAATCCGATCGGGGGACGTCGTCATTCCCGCCGACTCCCACCCGGTCGCCATCACCGGACCCGATGACCTGGACGAAGTGCATCGCCGCGGCGGCCCCGTCGAGATCATCAGATGCGACCCGGAGCAACTCGATCCCTACTTCGTCGCGGGGTTTCTGCTACCCGCAACATATGAGCGCCAAGGGACCGCCGGCTCCGGAATATCCTTGCGTTCGGCTGTGAAAAAATCCCGCGTGCCCCGGATACCGCTGTTCGAGCAGCAGCGCTACAGCGCGGCCTTCCAACGCATTTCCCGATGGACCGCGCAGTTCGATGCGGCGCGGCGGGCCGGCCAGGAACTCACCCGGTGGGCGGTCCATGGCCTGACCACGGGCGTCCTGGACCCCGACACCCCCGCCAAGCGGTGAGGACGGTCAGGGGCCGAGCCGCTCCAGCCGCTCCCTGACCCGAATCGCCGAGGGATGCTCCGGTCCGGCGTCACGGCTCAGGTCGTCGTGCAGGTCGGCCAGCGTCCGCCGCGCCGCCGCGCGATCGCCGACTTCGGCTTCCAGCTCCCCGACGCGGCGCCGCAGCTCCAGGACGCGGGGATCGTCCGCCGGCCGGACGTCGAGCTGCTCTGCGAGCAGCCCCCGCAGGAGCCGCAGCGCGAGCCCGTCGTCGCCGCGCGCACGGTCGCAGTCGGCCTCACCGAGGCGGCACTGGACGACCCGCTCGTCCTCCGCCCCGAACCGGGCGGTGAGGTCGTCACCGAGGCGCATGAAGACCCCGGCCGCCCTGGCATGGTCGCCGCCGCCGGCGAGCACGTTGGCGTAGAGCAACCGGATCTTGACGGCTTCGGGGTCGTCCACGGCGAGGGGACGGCCGCCCGGTTCGACGATCGCCTCCAGCGCCCGCGCCGCGTCGGCGTGCCGCCCGTCCCGGGCCAGCGCCGTCGCCTCCCGGCGCACCCGGCTCATCTCCGCCCTGCTCGCACGCGGCCCGCCGCCCGCCTCATCCACCGCCCGCTCCCGGGGCTTGTGCAGGACGCGGGTGAGAACGTCGGCGTACATCCGCAGCGGGCTCGCCTCCTGGTCGGCCATGCGCGGCAGCGGGTGCGCGCCCGACACGTGCGGGACGAGCCGGCGGTACACGGCGGCGGCGTCCTCGGGACGCTTCGCCGGGTCCTTGGCGAGCAGTTCGGCGACCAGGTCGCCGAGGTCGCCCGGAACGTTCGCCCGGAGCTTGCCTACCGGGATCGGCCGCGCGTTGACCTGCTGCTCCAGGATGGCGTACTCGGTGTCCCCGACGAACGGCGGCCGACCCGCGATCATCTCGTACAGGACGCAGCCCAGGGCGTACAGGTCGCTGCGCCCGGTGGCGGTCTCGGAGCGGACCTGCTCGGGCGGCATGTACAGGGCGGTCCCGATGATCGCGCCGCTGCGGGTCAGCCTGGTGACCTCCGGGTCGTGTAGCAGCGCCAGCCCGAAGTCGATGACCTTGACGGCCCCGTCCGGGCACAGGATGAGGTTGCTCGGCTTAAGGTCGCGGTGCAGGACGCCTTTGCCATGCGCGGCGGCCAGCACCGCGGCGACCTGCGCGCCGACCGCCGCCACCCATCCGAGGGGCAGCGACTCGGTCTCGGCGATGACGTCGTCCAGCCGGATGCCGTCCACGTACTCCATGACGATGAACATGCGCCGGGTCGGGGACGCGTCCTCGCTGACGCCGGCGTCGTGGATCGCGGGCGCGCCGGGGTGGCCGAGCCGCGCCATGACGCGGGCCTCCCGCAGGAACCGGCGCTCCAGTTCGGCGAGGTCTTCGGGCACGTCGCTCAGGCGGACGAGCTTCACCGCGACGCGCCGCCCGAGCACGGCGTCGAATCCGCCCCACACCTCCCCCATGCCGCCCCGTCCGAGCGGCGCCCGGTCGAGGGTGTAGCGGTCGTTGAGGACGAGGGGGCCCGGCGTTGTCACGCCGCCGACAGTACTGCGAATGTCAGCGACGGTCAGCGTCCTTCGTCGGGAAGCCACAGTTCCGGGCCGAACCGGCGGAGCCGTTCCCGGCGTTCTTCGTAGCCGGTCATGGCGCGGTCGACGATCCGCCAGAACTCGGGGCCGTGGTCGGGACGTTCCAGGTGCGCCAACTCGTGCACGAGGACGTAGTCGATGAGAGTGGGCGGGAGCTGCATGGTCGCCCAGTGAATGTTGAGGTGGCCGCTGGACGAGCAGGACCCCCAGCGGTAGCCGAGCGGCATGACCCGCAGGCCGGTGACCTCGACGCCCATGCGGGACGCCCACGGCTCGACCCGTTTCGCGAGCCACGGTCCACCGACCCGCTGGTACCAGCGGACAAGGTCCCGCGCGCCGCCGCCTTCGCCGAGCAGCAGCCTGCCCCGGACGAGCTTCACCGGCGTCCCCGCGTCCACGATCTTGAGCCGGTAGGAGCGGCCGAGGTAGAGGAACCCTTCGCCGGAGACGATGCGCCGCTCGGGGTGCGGCTCGCCGAGTTCGCGGTGCTGCGCGAGCTTCCCGTACAGCCAGGCCCGTTTGGACTCGACCATCTTGGCAAGTTCGTCGCGGGTGGTGGACGGCGGGACGACCGCCGTGACGGAGGCGTCCCTTTCCACGGTGAGCCGGACGGTGCGGCGGCGCTCGCTGACCGCCACCGCCACGTCGAGCTCGCCGACGCGCAGCGTCCCCGGGAAATCGCTCACCGGGCCAGCATGCCAGGTGACCAGGTCAGCGCAGCTCACCGGACACGCGCCCGCCCGGTCACGATCGCGGTATGCGTTCCCGGTTCGCCTTGATCACCTCGAACAGCCGTCCGGCGAGCTTCTCCACGTCCTGTGCCGTCGCCAGCCGCCGGCCGAAGAGGATGCCGCAAATCTCGCTGCGGAACTCCTCGCGGTCGGTCTCCTTGCTGGAGTGCCAGAAGTCCTTGCGGTGGATGACCTCGGCGGCGCGGTGGTAGACGTCCTGCGCCGCGTCCACGCAGTCGGGGATGCGCGGGTCGTCGTCGGAGGTGGCGATCTCCTGGGCGAGGACGCCGTACAACGCGCCCTCCACCGGGCTGAGGTTGTGCGGGTTCTCGGGCGCGTCCTCGCGCAGCTCGGTGATGAGGCCCTCAAGGGCGAGGATCTGCTGGGTCCAGTCGTCCTTGAGCTGCTGGAGGATCTCCTCTAGGCGCTCGCTGAGCCGCTGGTAGTAGGCCGGGTCCTTGGCCTTGTTGACGGTGATGTGGTGCCGGATGGCGTGTTCCATCTCGGACGCCTTGGCACGCGACCCGCCGGGCAGTGCCTCGACCTTCTCGGTGAAGTCGGGTGCGGTCAGCGCGACCGGTGGCAGCATCTGCTCGATGCCGAGCGAGGTGACGTGCTCGTCGATCAGGTGCTTGATCCGCCCGCCGTACGCGGCCGGGTCGAACTCGCCGTCGTCCACCCGGTACCGCCGCGACGCGGTGATCTTCACGACCGTGAACCGCTTGAGGTCGGCCTCGAACGGCTTCACGGCCGGGTCGGGCAGGACGGCGTTGTAGGTCTTCGCGAACAGCGCGAAGTCGGCGTTGAACCGGTCGCGCAGCTCCGTGTCGGCCAGCTCCTCGACGCAGCTCTCCACGTCATCGGGGTCGCGGAACATCATCCGGACCCGGTTGCAGCGCGGCTCCAGCTTCGCCATCTCGGCCTTGACGTCCTTCAACGCCTGCTCGACGTCGGCCATGTCGTCCTCGTCGAAGGACTGGTGCGCGTAGATTTTCAGCGCTTCCACGAGGTTCTGCGCGACGCCCTGGTAGTCGACGACGTAGCCGTATTCCTTGCCGTCTGCGGTCCGGTTGACGCGGGCCACGGCCTGGAGGAGGTCGTGCTCCTTGAGCCGGCGGTCCAAGTACATGACCTGCTCGATCGGGGCGTCGAAGCCGGTGAGCAGCATCGCGTTGACGATGACGAACCCGACGTTCGATTCGTCGAACGGCTTGAGGAAGTCGTCGACGCGGGTGTTCTGCTTCGCCTTGTTCGTCCAGTCGGCGAGTTCGGCTTCGTGGTCGGTGTCGCCCTCGGAGATGACGGGGACGAACTCCATCCGTTTCAGCAGGTCGAGGTGGTGGTGCGCGCCGACGAGGTAGGCCTGGCGCGGCTTCAGCTCATCGAGCGGCTTCTCCAGGACGCGGCCGGGGAGTGCTTCGACTTCGGCGACCAGTTCGTCCCGCGCCGCCATCAGGGCCTCGCGGTACTGGACGGTGGTCACCCGGTCCAGCGCGACGACCTGTGCCTTGAAGCCTTCGGGGAGGACGCGCTGGACGTAGTGGCGGAGCATGTGCTTCGCCTTGGCGGCGATGAGCCTTTCGGCGGCCGACACCTTCGACTTGGTGGCGTACCGGCGTTGAAGCTGGTCACGGTCCTTCGAGTCGAGTTCTTCGAACATCTCGTCCACGACCTCGTCGAGGTCGCGGCCGTCCTGGACTGCGCCCCGGACCTTCAGCCCCTCGTACAGGATCGGGACGATGACGCCGTCTTCTTCGGCGTCCTTCAGCCGGTACATGTCGATGAACTCGCCGAACAGTTCCAGGCTCGTCTTGCGGCGGCCCTTCTTCGTCATGATCGGGGTCCCGGTGAACCCGATCCGCGCCGCGTTCGGCAGGGCGACCTGGAGGTTCGTGCCGAGGGACGCGGTGTGCGACCGGTGCGCCTCATCGACCAGGACGACGATCGAGTCGTCCGCGGTGACCTCACCGAGGGAGGTGTCCGCGGACATGCCCGGCCCGGACCCGCCGCCGTCCCCGTGCTTCTGGATCATCACGAACACCAGGCCCGGCCCGTGCTTGCCGAGCAGCGTCCGCGCCCGCGCCCCCGACTTGGCGACATCGGTCTTCTCGTTGCTCAGCTCCATGGTCTTGCTGAGCTGATCCTGGAGCTGGGTGCGGTCGGTGACGACGACGACCTTGAAGTGCTTGAGGTCGTCGCTCGCGCGGAGCTTGCGGACCAGGAACGTCATGGTCAGGCTCTTGCCGGACCCCTGCGTGTGCCAGACGATCCCGCCCCGCCTGTCCCGCTCACCGTCCTGTTGCTTGGTCTCGCCGGTGCGCAGCCGCCGGACGGCCCGGTCCACAGCCCGGAACTGCTGGTAGCGGGGAGCGGCCTTGATGGTCTTGCCGTCGTCGGTGACCATGAACGTCACGTAGTTGTGGACGATGTCCAGCAGCCGCGCCTTGTCGAACAGGACGGCGGCGAGGATCTCCTGCCTGCTCACCGCGTCGGCCGGCTTGTCGAAGCGGTCGCCCAGATCCTCCCGCGTCATCGGATACGGGTCCCGCCACGGGACGTAGTGCTCGTAGCGGGAGGTGATCGTGCCGAGCTTCGCGTCCTCGCCACTGCTCACAGCGGTGAGCTGGACGGTATGGAAAAGCCGCTGATTCCCGAGCCGGACTTCGCCCTTGGTCTGCTCGGAGTACCGGAGGAGCTGCCCGACGGCGTTGATCAGGCTGCTGGTCTGCGGCTTCTTCGCCTCCAGCACGACCAGCGGGATGCCGTTCACGAACAGGACCACGTCCGGGATGATCGGGTGGCCGTCGTTGCCGGGCACGTCCACCCGGAACTGGTTCACGACCGTGAACAGGTTGTTCTCGGGGTTCTGCCAGTCGATGTAGTGGATGGGACGGCTCTTGCCCCCCTCCCAGCCGACCACCCCGTCCACGACGGTGCCTTCGAGGAGCAGTTTCGTGGCGGTCTGGTTCGCCTCGATGAGGTTGCCGGACGCGGGGATGCGCTTGAGTTCGTTGACGGCCTGATCAATACGGTCATAATCCAGCCAGGGCTGACCGTCCGGGCCAAGGTTGATGCGGTAGAGGGCGTCTCGCAGCCGGTCCTCAAGGAAGACCTCGTCAAAGCCGGCCCGCCCAGAGTCAAAGGGATTGAGCGGCGTCACTGACTCCGGGGGAGCCCCTTGGAGATGCTCCCAGCCCATGCCCTTGAGTTGCTCGAAGAGGGGACGCTCGACGAGTTGGTACTCCCAATCCACCATGACGCCACTCCCATCCCGAGAAGGGAATCATCGTTTCGCCCGCGAACACCCGCCCCAGCAGCTTAGGGCGGCTCACACCACGTCGGCAGGGCTCAGAGGCTCTCCACCACAGCCTCCGCCTCCGGCACCCGCACCCGCCCCGTCAGAAGGTCTTCCGCCAGCCCATTCTTCAAGGACAGCAATTTCTCCGACATGACCACTTCCGCGTTGAGTCTGCCTCTAACCTCTTCCATCAAGCGAATGAACTTATCCTGCTCAGCAACTGAGGGCAAAGGTACGAGCATCGCCTTCAACTGCGTCGAGTTGATCGTCGCTAGATTGGTTGTCTGCTTAGCTATACCGAAAAAATATTCTTTCCCTTCAATCGATCCGGCATATGCTGCCATAAACTCTGGTCGAATAACGTCACGTCGACAACGAACACGAAAAATGTGGTTTTGGCAGATACATGGATCTATGCGACCATCCCAGACTCCACCTCGACCAAGTTTGTCGATGTCCCCTCCCTCTGTGAGGAGTACATCTCCATCCTCAAGGCGATAACGCGCGACTTCCGAGCGTGCAACTCGGACAGTCTTCATCTCCGAAGTGTCGATGTAACCGTCCTGAACGTTGGCGACACGCAGATAGGGAAGTTCAATTCCACCCTCAACCTCACCCCCGAGAGTCACACCGCTTCCTATGTCAGCAACCTCGTCCAGCCGGGCAGTCTTCGCACTCCGGGTAACCAAAGAAAGCTGCTCCTCGCTAAACCCATGTACGACTGCGCCAAATTTCTCGACTACCTGCCGTTGACACTCGATCTGAGCATCAAGAGCAGCGAGAACTTCCACGATCCGCCGCTGTTCCTCCAGCGGAGGCAAGGCAACCTCAATAAGAGCGAATGCCGAGTAGCGCAGATTCCAAGTGTCACTTACCAGCCCCTGAGACATGCGGTAAAACTTGTTGATGACGCCCGGCCTCTTGAACAGATAGGCCAAGAACCTCGAGTTGACGGACTCAGCAGGCTCACACACAGTGTAAGCAGGGCTGACTATTCCAGAAAGATCAGAGGCTCCGGACACTCCTTGCCACATTCGCATCGTATTGTAAACGATGTCGCCCGGAAAGACGCGCCAATAGCTTCCCTTGTACTCGCTAGAGTTATCCCTCCGGCCCACTTCATCCTGAGGGATAACCCCGCGCTTCTGAGTGACCGATAGCAGGGGTTCGCTACCATCAGCACGCTCTGTACGCCGCCTGAGCACATCGCCAAGCGCCAACTTCTTCCATGCCGACGGCACCAGCGATTCAGACATACCCTAGCTCCTTCAGGTGCCGTTCAAGGCGAATTCTCGTGGACTCTCGATGCTGTTCTAGCTCACGAAGAGTGAGAGCATATTTTTCGCCCAGGACTCGGAACAGAGTCCCCAACTTACGGCGAGCTGCCGTGATCCTAGAGTCCAGGCGCGCATTGAGTGAACCTTCAAAGACTTCGAGGACGAGCCTCATCCGCGACTCATCACCCAATTCATTAACCGCAACTGTTAGGCGAGAGACGAATGCCCCTTCAATTGCCGCGAGATCACGCCGAGCCTCAGCAGCATCTTCCTTGAGCCGCTTCAACTCCGCCTTGGTCAAGGCGCTCTCCAACAGACCAGCGTCTTCGTCCTCATCGCTAGGCCTCGCAGCAGCCGCCTTGTGCTTGGCATTAAGGTCAGCGTACCTAGACTCCGCCTCTTCCAACTCAATTATATAATCGGGGATTAGAGCTGGGACGAGACGATGCCCTCGCGCCTTTCGCTGCTCGTGCGCAATTCTCTGCCCGTCCCAGTACTCAGCTTCTTCTTGGTTCAGCTCAAAAGCCGTTCTGATGGTCGTCAGCCAACCTTCGACTACACCTTCAAAGCCTTGAATGGAGAGAGTCTTGATATCGTGCTTACCCTCCCCCCACCAGGCGGCGACAATGCCGGCCAACTCGTAACGGTCAAACAGGCCAAAGGGTTCAAGTTCGGCAACGAAGGAGTCGAGTAGTTCGCGTCTGGCGTCCATGACTGCGTGAGACTCCGGGAGCTCGGTCAGACGCTTGCTGTGGCGACCCCACCAGTCATTGAACGCCTCACGCAACCGTTTCTCGGAAGGGTCAGCTAGTTTAGAGATGCGCTCGGCCGTACGCTTCCATCCCTCGGGAAGGAAGTCATAGTAGTCTGCGTCCCGCTCTACGAAAAGAGTGCTCGGTTCAATGCCGAAGGCTCGGAAGAGGTGAGCCTTGTCGACAACCTCCACTTTGGGGACGCCACCGTGAATGTGGGCGCGGACATCTTGCGGCTCTGGCGGTGGCGTATTGTCTACGTACCGGCGGATATTGAGATTGAAGTCGTTATCACGGATTTCGGAGAGATCCACTACACGAGCAAAACCCGAAACGTCACGATATTCTTCAAAGGCTGAAGCGATCTTCTCGATATGCTCCGGCTCTATGGAGTTTTGCGAGCGATTTGATGCGAACTCGCGATCCGCGTTGATGAAAAGGACCTTGTTGCGACGGCCTTCAGGACGGCGGGCGCTCCCTCGCAAGACGAGGATGCAGGCCGGGATGCCAGTGCCGTAGAAGAGGTTCGCGGGCAGGCCGATGACCGCTTCGAGGCGGTCATCCCTGATGATGCCCTCGCGGATCTCCTTCTCCTTGCCGCCTCGGAAGAGGACGCCGTGGGGCATGACGGTGGCGCCGATGCCGTCCGGCATCAGGACCGAGAGCACGTGCTGGGCGAACATCAGGTCCGCCTTCTTGCCCGTCTCGGGGGCGAAGCCGTACTTGAAACGATCCGGGTACTCCATGCCGGACGTGCTGTAGTTCAGCGAGAACGGCGGGTTGGTTAGGACGCGGTCAAAGCGCATCAGCTCGCCGCCCTCCTTGTGGAGGGGGTTGGCAAGGGTGTCGTCGTTGCGCAGGTCCGCGTTGAGCACACCGTGCAGGATCATGTTCATCTTGGAGATGGCCCACGTCCCGCCGTTGTACTCCTGGCCAGCGAGGGTCAGGTTGCGGGCATCGTAGCCGTGCTCCTCGACGTATTCCTTGGCGTGGATGAGCATTCCGGCCGAGCCCGAGCACGGGTCATAGATGCGCATGTCGGGGCCTGGCTTGACGAGGCGGACCATCATCCGGACGACGCCACGCGGCGTGTAGAACTCGCCGCCCTTCTTGCCGGCCGAGTCGGCGAACTGCCCGATCAGGTACTCGTAGGCCGCGCCCAGCAGGTCTGGGAACTCGAAGTCCTCGTTGCGGAGGCGGTAGCGGTCGAAGTGGTCGACCAGGCTTTGCAGCCGCTTGTTCGGGATGGTGGACTGGCCAACCTTGCGAGTGAAGTCGATGTGTTCGAGGACACCTTCGAGTGCACCCGTGTTGGCCTTCTCTAGCGCGTCCAGGGCTTTGTTCAGGAGGCTGCCGACGCCTCCGGCCCGCGAGTTGTCCTTGATGTACTGCCAGCGGGCCTCTTCGGGGACGTAGAAGCTCTTGCCCCGGTAGATCCACGGGGCGTTGGTGGCGGCCTCGGCCTCCTCCTCGGAGCGGCCTGCCTTGATCTGCTCAGCCTTGAGGCGCTGGCGGACGGCGTCGAACTGGTCCGATGCCCGCTTCAAGAAGAGCATCCCGAAGATGTACTCCTTGAACTCCGAGGCGTCCATCTTGCCGCGGAGGATGTCGGCTGCCCCGAACAGGTGTCGTTCCAACTGCGGCAGGGTCAGTCTCGCCACGGGGCGGTCTCCTCGGCTCGGTCAACTCCAGGGCACACACGTCACCAGGCCCGGCGACGCCGCACTAGTCTCTCAGCCCCCTGGGACACTCGGCGAGGACTTCGCCCAGCGTCGAAGCCCAGCCGTTACGAACGCCAACGACGCCGCCTGTGAACTTAGTTTATACCAGTTGCCTGATATCTCCTCAACGCGAGAGTGTCTAGGTCTCGTCCACCAAGGTCCACTGGGTGCGTTCACCTGCGGCGTGTTGTTGTTATGCGGCCGCCGATAGCAACAACACGCCGCAGGTGAACGAGGGGCCGGCCCCGGCCCCGGCCACTGCACACGCATCGTCCGACAGCACAACACGCCGCACCTCAGCCCGAGGTACGGCGTGTGACTTGGTTGAGTCAGAGGTCGTAAGCGCCCCGCTTGATCTGCGACAGCATCGCTGCCCACACGTCCCGCTCCATGGTCAGGAAACCGCCCTCCGGGTTCTTGGAGTCACGAACGAGGCGCTGGGAGCCGAAGCTGCCCGCTTCCACGCAGCCGTTGCCGCCTTCGCTGTAACTGCTCTTCCGAAAGGCGACCCGACCAAGATCAGTCCTGGTCATTTGCTCCTCCTCGTGATCACTGTCCCGCCAAGCGTTTGAGCATGATCAGCGAGTCTTCAGGGCTCAGCGCCATCGCACGCATCTGCTCGAACGCCAGGGAGTAGGTGTGCACCTCCTCGTCATCCTCAATGTACAGAGCACTCGTCATATTCTCGACATAGACGACATCCGGGGTGAACCGCTGAGGGAAGCCCATGATGGTGAAGCTGCTGACCACACCAGGGTGGGCACCGGCAGAGACCGGCATGACCTGGAACATGACATTCGGCAGCGTGGCCAACTCGATGATGCGACGGTACTGATCTCGCATGACCTCGGGGCCGCCGATACAGCGCCCAAGCGCCACCTCGTCCAGAATCGACCACAGACGGGCCGGTTCGTCTCGCTCCAGCCACGACTTCTGGCGCTCCATACGGGCCGCGACCCGACGCTCCATGCCGTGCGGTGAAGCGAACTGCTTCAAAGTGGACCTGACCACTTGCTCCATGTACGCCTTGGTCTGCATCAGGCCGTGCACCAGGCCCATGGTGTAGGAGTTGAGCCACTCCGCTTCAGCCTCCAGGCCCATGTAGGTGGCGTAGTCCGTGGGAAGGTTCTTTGCGTAGGCGTCCCACCAGCCGCGCTGTCTCGCCGTCCGGGCGAAGCTGACCAGCGCGTCGAAGCGCGGACCCGTCACGCCGTAGAGAGTCAAGAGCTCCTGAACCTCGCCGGCGGTGACGCGGCGGAGGGCGTTCTCGACTCGGGACAGCTTCGCTTTGTTCCAGCCGAGCTGATCGGCCGCCTCCTCGAGCATGAGAGATGTCGATGTCTCGCGCAGTCTCTTCAACTCACTGGCGAGGCGGCGCTCTCGGATGGTCGGAGGTCTGGGCGTCATGTAGTCGATCGTGGTCGCTCTGTAGTCGCTCCGCAAGCGCTTTCGCCAACTCACCCTTTAAACGATCATGGATTTTTTGGTGAAACAGTTGCACCAATGCTTGCCCTGACTCACCATGTGACCCGAAGCACACAACAGACAGTGACCAGAATGTCGCTTTCTGTGCCACTTGCGGTACTACATGGAGGAGGTCGGGCTTCGATGGAGGTCAAGGGGGCGTGGGGGCTGGTGACTGGGGGGCTGTGTGCGTGGCGGCTGCCCGGGGACGAGAGCGGGCCGGCGACGGCGCGTCGCCTCGTCGACCACACGATGTCCGAGCTGCGGCTCGACCGGGACGTGATCGAGGACGGGAAGCTCGCCGTGTCCGAAACCGCGACCAACGCGCTGCGGCACGCCGGGACCGTGCGGAGCGACCGGCCGCCGACCGCACCGGAGCTCTGGATCTGGGCGCGGACCGTCCCGTCCCCTCAGCTCATCGTCTCCGTTTTCGACGGCGCGCGGGCATCCACACCGCTCGCGTCCGGGGCCGGGCTCCTGGACGAGCACGGCAAAGGGCTCGAACTCGTCCGCCAGGTCACCGCCGGCTGGGGCTGCGCACCGACACGGTCTCGGGTCGAGACCGCGTCCGTCCCCGGCAAGGCGGTCTGGTTCGCGCTACCGCTGCCCCGCGAGTGGCCCGGCCTCCACTACAGGGTCCACCCGGGGACGGCCGCGCAACACCTGCTCCTCAACCTCACCCGCCGCGGCTTCAAGGGGACGCGCACCACCGCCGAAGACGGCATGTCCGTCCTGATGCTCCCCGACCTCAACGTGTGGGTGCACCGCCGCACCTTCTGCTGGTGGTCCACCCCGCACCGCTACCTCCGCCGCCCCCTCATCGACCTCCAGGAGACCACCGAACTCCTCGTCCGCCACCTCGACACCGCATCCGCCCCGGCCTACTCCTCCACCTCGCGATAGGCCGGGCGACGGCCCCCGCCGCGAAGCCGCACCAGGTATCACCGTGTGAGGCGCCATCGCCACCCCCTCATCCTCAAGTGCGAGGAATCGCATAGGACAGGCGACCGACTTCTTCGACCTCATGGGCAGGCCCCCGAGATGCCAGAGAGCAAGGCCCCGCGTCATCACGACAAGGCGCGGACACTCCGGTTCTCCGTCAGGGACGAGGACCGGCCCGTCCTCAGCGAGCTCGTCCACTACTTCGGCGATGGAAACCGGTCCGCCTAACTGCGCGCGACCTACCGCGTCATGAAGTCGATCAGCTTGCCGAGCAGGTGCGCGACCTTCAGTTGTACGGGCGGCGGCGCACGGCCGAACTCGGGGTCGAGCCCGCCGACGTTCCCGAGCGGATCCGGGAGTTCCTCAAGGGCACGAATGGCGCCTGACCATGCCGGCTCCGTGGTCTACGACCTCATCGCGCTGGTGACAGCGGCGACCACCGGCAACAGCCCCGCCATTGCACAGCGCGGCACCCCGATCGTTGCCACCTGAGGGGATCAGGCGCGCAACACGCGGCGGGCGACCCACGCGCCGGTTGCCATGCCGGCGCCGAAGCACGTCCCGGCCGCCCACAAGGCCAGGCCCGCGACTGCGACCTGCCCGGGGGTGCGGGGGATCGGCAGGCGCTGTGCGTCTTCGGGCCGTTGCTCGGCGGGCGGATCGGCGGACCGAACGGCGGACGCGGGTGCGCGGCGTGCCGCTGAATCCGGTTCGGGGAGACGATGAATCCGGGACGCGCGGCGACGGAGTCTGCTGCCGACCTTCTGCTCGTACCGGGCGATGACCTCCAGGGTGCCCAGGTCGGCGAGCGGGGCGAAATCGGCGTCGCCGGAGACGATGACGAAGCGGCGGCGGCCCTTGTCGGCCTCCTTCCGTGCCAGCTTCAGTAACGCCCGGTCGGCACTGTTGTTCCCGGCTTTGGCCCACTGGGTCTTGACCCCATGGCGTTTGAGGACCTCTCGAGCCCGCTCCGACAGCAGTCGTTGCGGATAGGCGGCCCAGCACACCGCGACGGGTGCGGCCAGTTCCAGCACGGCCGACAGGCACTTGTCGACGGCCTCCGGGCGCGGGTTCGACCCGATCACGTTCTCCAAGTCCAGCAGCACCACCGCACCTTTGCTGTTGGCCTTGGTCGCATCGGGCCGTTTGGCTGAGGGGGACGCCATGGCCTGAGGGTAACTCCGCACGGTCCGGCCGCTGCGCCACCGGCGAAGGTCACCGGCTCAGCTCTCAGTGTCCTTCGGATGACGGGGCGACGCATAGACCAGCCACACAGTGCGTTTCTCGTCGTCGATCACATAGCGCACGCGACCGCCGCTGGTGACCTCGTACTCCCACTGTTCCAGGTCACGGCCATTGTGCCTGTGAGTCGCAAGCTCTCCACGAAGCCGGTGCTGGCGTTCGTGGTTGGCGCGGGAACGCGGCTCGGAGCGGAGCATCTCGAAGCATCGCTGGGTGTTGGCCAAGGCGAGCCGACACAGCTCCTCCCAGCCGCGCACCGCATCGCTCGTTCCGAACCGCACATCCCACTGGCCGTCCGGAGGCGGAACCGTGACCCTGTCCCCCCGCTTGGGGCTCATGGGTGCACTTCCACCTGGCCGAAGTCACCGCTGGTGGGCCGCACCGCGTCGGCGTGCTGCTGAGGGTCGGCCTTGATGCGCGCGGTGGCACGCCATCCGCTGATCACCTCGTTGATGGACGCATCGAGGTCGAGTTCGGCCGCGTCCGACAACGCCTCGACAAGCTCCACGGTGAACGCGCGCACCTCGTCGGTGCTGAGATGACGTACCCAAGGAAACACGTCCGGCATAGCGAGAAGCAGCTCGCGGGCACCCGGATCGTGCTTCATCAGCGCGATGAAGAGCCGAGAGGCGGTGGCCAGTGTCTCGTCACGCTGCTCTTCACGGTCGACCGCGGTGAGGTAGAAGTCAGGTGCATCACGATGGGTGACGCGCACCCGCCCCAGCTTGGAGGCCCGCTCCGCGACAGCCCGTGGGTTGCGCGACAGGTCGGAGAAGGTGACCGAGTCTGGCTGGATCGTGCTGCTCATACCGGAGAGTTTATCAGATCGTATTCTGAAGTGACCTTGGTCTGGCGCGCTGTCGGCTCCGTCCTGCTCTATAGCGTGGGACAACCGGCCGCCGGACGGCCCAGAGATGCTGTGGATCTAGGCGCGGACCGTCCCGTCCTCCCAGGCTCATCGTGTCCGTCTTCGGCGGGCGCCCACATGTCCGTACCGCATCGTCCGGCGGGACCGGGGGCTCCTGTGCCGGCAACACGGCCTGCGCTCTCGACCTCGAAACCGCAGTCGACGCCCCTGACGGTCACCTTGGCACTGCCCACATCAGGTTGAACCGCAACGACACTCCGGATCACCCCACGCGCGCTTGCACACGGCGCAGGGCTGATAGTACAAGTGCTCCAGCAATTGGGCCTGGGTTGCGCCATCTATCGCATGCCGTGCGAACGCCGAGGAGTTGTGCAGATAAAGCACGTCGCCTGGAACCACAGCCTGATCTCGAGTCTGACTCACGTTGGCGCGGACGACGATCCCCGAGGCCGGGACGGCGTCGGTTTCAGCCCCTACTTTTGGGTCGCCTACACCGCCCGCGACAACGCCCTCTGGAAAACCTAGGCCGAACTCAAGGTCATAGTAGGAGGCGGAAGCGCGGTCCTTCTTCTGACTCGAAGAAGCCCTAATCCATAGGATCAGGTCGTCGTCAAGAACGACCTCAAGTTCCAGCCGCTCGTGCAGCGGTGGCGCGGTATGGTCGACTTCGATCCTGAGGATTCCCAGCGAGGTCCGCCTCTCGCTTGCCTGAGGATGCGGCGATAGAGCCGTTGGCGTAGCGATGGGGAACTTGGCGATCCCATCTGATGGATCGGCGCAGAACAGGTGCAGGCGATCGTGCTTTGCCTCACCGCCGAACGGCATCTCCGTCCCGGCTGTCAACAGCGGAATACGCGACCCTCGCGCCAACTCAAGCTCGATAGGCTTGGCGAGGCGTAGCCGCTGGCGATCGTGCGCGATCCAGGCAGCGCCTTGCGAGACCAGCGTCCCACTGTTGGATGGTACCTCCACTCGATCTGGGCCGAACAGCTCATACAGCCGACTTCGGATCGCCGGCATCACGGCCATACCGCCGGTGACGACGCAAAGTGCGACCTGGCCAGGTGCCATTGAAAGGCTGTCGAGTAGCGACTTGATCTCGCTTATGCCTGCCGTGACGAGAGGTTCTGTAATCTCCTCCAGTTCTTGGCGGGTAAGCTTGTACTGCAACGTTGCACCGGACTGGAAGTAGCTTGGGCGGTAGAAGGTGACGTCCACCCGGTCCGCCGATAGTTCAATCTTGTTCCGCTCGGCGTCCTGAAGAAGTCGCAGTTCGGCCTCAGGGATCGCCGGGTCGTCTTCACCAATTCCTGCTCGTGCCCGGAATCGCTTTACGACCTCATCGAGAATGACCTTATCGAACTCGTCACCGCCAACCTGGTCTGTGCCACCGTTGCGCAACTGCCGGACTTGAGAGTCGTCAACGCGGCACAACGTCAGGTCGAGGGTCCCGCCACCCCAGTCGACGACCAGCACGTTCCGGCGCGCGAGGCGGCGAGCCATCTCGTGGGGGTCACGAGATCCACGGATGAACCCGTACAGGGCCGCCAAAGGTTCGTGCACGAACTGTGCTACGCCCATGCCCGCTCCAGCGAACGCCTCGCGGAGAGCGGCCCGCCGGATGCCATTCATGGTGACGGGGATTGTGACGACCGCATTGTCGAGGGCACCCAGCACGTTTCGTTGTGGGCCTGCCAACGACGCCGACCGCACATGACGGACTACATCGGCGACAATGTCGACCGGGCTTCGGTCCACTCCGCCCACAGTCACCGCTTCCTCGCCGAGCAGGAACTTGGGCGACTTGACGGTGTTGCCATGAATACCGATGCCCGCTGCCCCGAGCGCGTCTTTAGCTTGGCGACCAACGATGACTTGTTCGCCCTCGTATCGCACGATCGAAGGGTGCGGTCGACCGGTTTCGACATCCATGACGTCGATGACACGGTCGCCGACAACGACCGACATAAGGCTGTTGGTCGTCCCGAAATCGAATCCTACGATCATCCCAGTCCCCCAGAAGTGTCCTTCAGGCGCTCGATCTCACGTGTCAGCGCCAGCAATGACCGGTCCAAGAACTCCTCTGCGACACTTGGAGCATCATTGCGCAAGGCATGGAGCCCGTCCGTCAGTAGGTCAACCTCGCCGCTCAACCGGCGGATGATGCGCGTGCGGAGATTCTCGTAGTCGTCGGCCATGTGACTCTTGTCGACGACTCTGTTGTCGTGTTCGGCGGCGAGTTCCTTCTTGAGATGGACGATGTCGGCAGAGAGCGCCTCTGCCCTGGCCGTAGCGGCCTGCCCACGATCCATGGCAGACCGAACCTCTTCACTGAGCCTGGCCTCCCGGTTCTTGGCTGCATCTAGCTCATGCTCGAGCTGGGCGATTTGACGGTCAAGCTGAGTAACCCGCGTGCTGTAGTTCGCCGCCACGATCCCAAGTACGTCTAGATCCCGGCTGGCAGCAATCGCGCCGACGGCACGCTCCAGACTTGCCGCTTCAGGGACTTCGTGCTCCCACACTGCGTTGTACGATTCATCGATGTACTGGGTTAGGTTCCACTCGCGCTGGAGGGCGCGTAGGAGTCCGTAGCAGGCGACCGCATTATTGACGAGACGCTCTCTGTCCGCCGACTTGAACTGATCGGGCGCGAGCCCCAGGCTGTCCGCGTCGATCCTGCCGGCCTCGTCTCGCACAAGCCGAGACGAAAGCTGCGGTGTCATGTGCGGGTCGAGCAAATGATCTGTCCAGCCCCGGAACACCGGGTGATTGGACATGGCCACTATGGAGAGCTCGACCAGTCGGCGCAGCGCGTGCGCAAGCTCAATATCCTCGACACGTTTGAGGTTGACTCCTTGGCGCGCAACATACTGAAGCAGCTTGAACGGCTTCGCCAGGGTCGGATCCGTGGAGGCGAGGGACGCGATCAGAGCGCCTTCAGCCGCGATTTCGTCATCACTGATCGGGATCTTCATCAGCGAGTCTTTGGAGAGCTCGAGTAGCCGAGCTTTCGACTCGTAGGCGTACTTCAGCAAGTCCCCGACCGACTCAACGTGTGGCTGCCGCTTGCGCGGAGTGCGCTTCCCAGATTGCGAGACCCGGCTTTTTTCAGCTGACGTGTTTGTTGGTTCGGCATCGTCAGCAACCAATTCCGACGTCTCTACGGTTGACGGGGATGCTCCACGGGTGCCCTCGGCCAACTCACCAGCGATCTGCTTGTTGTGCTCGTTCAATGTCCAACCTTTTGCATTCGAGCGCGGAAACCGGCGTACCACACGTCGGTGTCTCTGGAGTGGCGGAGCGCCTCGCTGTGCTTGCTCGCACCCTCGACATCGCCTGCGGCGAGCAGGGCTTCAGACGCGACGAGACGCACCTTAAGCTGATCTGCCGGACGCAACTCGTTAAGCGACCGGAGCACCTGTCGCAGCGGGGCGAGGTCAGACCCATCCAACGCCACTGCGCTGACGCTGAGCAGCTCCTCCGTCACCGAGTCACTGAGCGCCTCATCGAAGCTGCCGTGCGTCCGGCCGAGCAGGCTCACAGTGACGACTGGCAACCCTTTGATCAACGAACGAAATCGAGCCGCGACATCAGAGATGCGATGGCTGTTCGTCTTGCGTACGGCTAGGCCGAACTGGTTGTAGTGGAACGCGACCAGGCCGCAGATCGCCTCCGCGGGCGGACGGTCGAAAGCTCCAAGGACCGAGACCGCAGTGTTGTAGCGCTGCTCATACAGCTGTGCTCCGGTTGCATCCGCTGGTCCCGCATGGTCCTGACTCGCCTCGCGGTGGAGGACGCCGTACAGGTAGCTGGCGAGTCCTTCTCGGTAGCGGCGTGCCGTCTCGCCGCTACCGGCACGCATAATGAATGCGTCGATCGCCTGGAGGCTCAGTTCGCGGTTCAAGATGAGCTTGTCGAGGGCTTGATCGACCAACCGGAGGTCATCCTCCTCGGCCAAGCAGAAGTCGAACTCAAACGTCCGCTCCAGTGGACCGTTACGGGCAGTGATCGTCTGCACGCCAGTCTTCGCCGTGGCGAGGAAGTCGGCCGCTCCGTCGAGAGTCGTCGGACGTCCGTTGACACTGATCGACGCGACGTTCGATGCTCGCCAATCGGAAGGTGCACTGGGGGCTGTGACCATGAGGCGAGTTCGTCCGCACTCCCGTCCCTTGAAGAGGAGGGCGGGCCGCTTGGCCGCATGCCCATCGAACCTGTGCGCGCGTTGGTCCCGCTCGGTCGAGAAGACCAGATCACATTCGGGGCAAGGAAACTCCGGAGGCTTGGGCGGCGATGAAGCCCAAGCGTAGTCCTCGCCGGTCGGCTCGTGAAACTCCATGTAACCGGTGTGCCAAAACCCCACCAGGCCCCCCGCGTGCGAGCAGTCGTGAAGTGGTGCATGAGAAGGCTAGTGGTGAAGTCCGACAGTATCTGGTCTGACGCTCGGTCAAGTTGGCCTGATGCGGTCTGAGGCCACTTGCAGTTCAGAAGCGGAAGCCGAAGAGGCCGCCGTCGGGCTGGTCGGTGAGGTGCGGCTCCAGTACGTGACTGGCCGGGCCGAAGCCCGCGGACTCGGCCTTGGAGAGGTCGTCGGAGTTCATGGTGACGATGTACTGCAGGCCCTCTTCGTCCGCGACCTCGGCGCCGAGTGTGAGCGCCGCGGCTAGTTGGCGGGCGTCCACGCCGTCGTACAGGTGGCTGTCGTGAACGAGGAAGTCGGGCCCGCGGCCGCCGCGATGCGCGAGGACGGTGAGAGCCAGGTCGAAACAGAAGATGACCATGTTGTGCACACCGCGGCTGTTGTCGGTGTCGATGTGCGCCTCGATCTGCATCCTCTGCTTGGTGGGGGTGAACGCCAGATAAGGCGTGCGGGCGTCGCTGTAGAGGCGGCGCGCGTAGATGTTGAACAGCCGGTTCGCCTCGTAGGTGAGGGCCGCGCGGTCCTCCAGATCCTCGGCGGTGGCGGTTTCGAGTTCGATCCGCTTCCCGTCGATCTCGCGCCGGCTGGCCTCCAAGGTCTGGGCGGCCTGGAAGCGGTGCCGCAGCGCCTCCACACGTGCCTGTTCCTGAGCCAGGACATGCTGTAGGGCCGTCAGGGCATCGAGCGCCCCGCCTTCGCTGAGCATGGTCAGCAAAGCCGACTGGCGTTCGCCGAGGCGCTCGCGTTCCCTCGCGCGTTCGGCGAGGCGTTCCTCGACGCGGGCGACTTCCTCGCGCAGTTGCCGCTCCCGGTTGCTCACGACCGTCTGGTGGAAGGCGCGCACGTCCTCGAACCGTCGGCGCACCTCCCGGCCCATCAGGACGCCCAGCTGCCCGTACGCCTCCTCCAGATAGTGATCGCCGGGTTCGGCGACGTCGGCGGCAGCCTCGCGCATCTCCAGCAGGTTGTGGCGGTCCACCGTGTCCTGGTCCCGCAGGCGGCGGATCGCCTGCTCCAGTTCGTCGGCCTCCGCCCGGATGTTCTCGTACTCGGGCAGGACCCGGAATTCCTTGACCTGCTCCTGCAACTCGAGGACGCGCTGTTCCACTGCGCCGATCTCGCCGCGCAGCTCCGCGGAGCGACCGACGATCTTCCCCCAGACGGGGTCCTTGGTCGCCTGGACCAGTTTCTTCCGGGTCGAGTCCTGTGTCGCGAGCGTCCGGTACTGCTCGGCGAGCCCGACGTCGAGGCCGAACAGGTGGCTCAGGTTGAGCATCGCGTCGTGCGGGGACTGTCTGGCGTGGGTGCCCGTCGGGCTGAGCAGGCCGTCGAGGCCGCGACGCATGGCGAAGGACAGCATCGTGCGTCCGCTGAGCGGGGATTCCGGCGACGGCACCCGATAGAGGTCGCGCTCAATGGCCCACTGCCACTCTTTGAGCGAAATTTCGCCGGCGAACTCCTCCTGCCAGAGGCGCTCGCCCTGTGATCGGCGAGTGACGTCCGGCCGGAGGAAGACCTTCGGGGTCGCGGGGCCGCGTCGGATCCGCACGAGATCGTGTCCGCCCGGCCAGTCCATGATGAGCTCGAAAACATGCCGCTTCAGGGCCTTGTGCGCCCAAAGCGATGTCTTCTGCGTCGTCGCTCCGAGGAGGAAGTGGAGCAACTCCACCATGCTGGTCTTCCCGGTCCCGTTGCGGCTGTCGGTCTCGGTGGACCGGTGCGCGCGTTCGGCGAGGACGAGATTCAGCCCGGGCTCGAAGTGCAGGGTCTTGAAGCGCTCGTCGTCGGACCCGAGCCTATGGAACATCGGGCCTGGCCTTGAACACGAGGAGATCGGTCTCCGCATCAAGTTCGACCAGGCCCAGGGCGTAGAGGACGTCCAGGGCGAGGGCGAACCACCAGAATGGGATCGGCGCGTTGTGCCGGTTCTCCTCCCGCCAGGTGAGGAGGCGCCGCCACGCCTGCGTGATCGTGACCGGCTGCCTGCCCGTGGCGAGGACGATCTGCGCGCCCACCGCGAGCAACGCCCGCTGCGGGGCGATTCCCTTTGTCGGGACTATCATCCTTCGCTCCTGGGCTCAGGGACGGACCGCCAGCCGTCGGGGGGCAGTTTGAAGATGTCGCATTCCTCGAAGAAGTACATCAGCACGACCCGGGCGTTCAAGCTCATCTGGAAGTCCGCGCGCTCGTTGCCGAGGATGTAGTACTCGAGTCCGTCGAAGACATCGTCCGGCGAGTCGTGGATCTCGGCGAGCATCAGGTAGTGGTCCTTGAACGCGGCGGCGACCTCGTCACGCTCACCGGGGTCGAAACAGTTGCCGTAGTAGGTGTGCACGCAGGGGACGTACTTGAGCGCCTGCCTCAGCAAGTCCTCGACGTCCGGCGAGAAGGTGTTGTACTCGATCTTCCGGGCGGACGGCACGGGGATGTCCGGCAGGCCCTGGGTCGGGCGGCGCTCCTTGGCCAGGTGCTCCAGTAGCGGCAGCACGTCTTCCAGGGCGACACCGGTGACCACCTTCTGGGCGGGGAGAGGGCCGAGAAGGTCTTCGATCTGGTGTCGTTCCAGGCGGCAGAACTCGTTGTAGAGCCGCCTGTGCCCGAAGTTCTCGAACCGGAGGCCGGGATTGGCCTTCTGCAGGTCGGCCAGGGCCGTGCTCACCTGCGGGTGCATTCCCCTGCGGTTGTTGTGGACGAAGACGAAGGTGTCGAAGTGAGCGCCGCGCTTCTCCACGGCTTTGGCGAAGTCGTCCCTGACTTTGGCGGCCACACCCGCGGGCTCGTCGACCTCCGGGCCGTTGCACGCGTAGAGCCGCCGCTCGTGGACCATCAACCCGTCCGCACCGAGGTCACCCAGGTTCCCGTGGGTCGCCACATCGAAATAGCCGCCATAACGAGCGGACATAACGGCATGAAAGAACTCTTCGAAGGCGTTGCCGTGCAATTCGGACAGCTTCGCGCCGAGCAGATGGCGCATGATCGAACGTTCCCACACCTCGAGCATGGACCCCAGCATCCTGACACCCTACCGACGGTGTGAGTCATTCGATACGTCATAGGAATGCGCCTGCGATTTCAGTGCTAGTGGCCCTTGCGGCCACAAATTCGGTCGCAGTCACGGGGTGGGGCCGACGGTTTCTCCGGAGGGTTCGCCAGTAAACTCAGTCAACGCCGGGAAGACCGGCCGACTGGGACGAGTGCGCGGGCGCAGCACGCGCGTGGAGGACGGATGCCGGAGACCGACGAACCGGCGGTATCGGTGACCCTCGCCGAGATCGCCCGCATCGCCGGGGTGGGACGGGCCGCCGTCAGCAACTGGCGGCGGCGGCACGGCACTTTTCCCGCTCCCGTCGGAGGGACCGACAGCAGCCCGCAGTTCTCGCTGCCGGAGGTCGAGAACTGGCTGCGCGAGAACAACAGGTTCAAGTCTCCCGCCGGCCCACTGGACCGCCTGTGGCCCCGCTTCGACGCGCTCGGCGACCGGGACGCCATGGGGCGAGTGATCGCCGCACTCGGCTTGGGCCACGGCGAACCGAACATCGTGGCGCCCGAGCCGGCTCTCACCCCGGCCGAACGGGCCTTGCTCGACGAGTGTCGAACGGTCGCCCGACAAGAGGGGACCGCCGACGTCTTCCGGTTCCTGCTGGACCGATGGCTGACCGCGCACGTCCGCCAGATCACCACCACGCCGGAGCCGCTCGCCGAGTTGATGTCCGAACTCGCCGAGGCCACGGCCGCGCGGGTCCGCACCGTCCTGGACCCGGCGTGCGGTACCGGAACGCCGCTGCTCGCGGCGGCACGCCGGTGGAAGAAGGCGCGTCGCCTCGTCGGCCAGGACATCGACGCCGTTCTGGCGTCGCTGGCGGCGGCCCGGCTCCACATCGAGGACGCGAGCCGGCAGATCGAGACCAAGGCAGCGGACTCGCTGCGCGGCGGCACCCATGCGGGCGCCGACATGGACGTCGTCTTGTGCACCCCGCCGACCAACGAACGCGACTGGGGCCACGACGAACTGGCGACGGACACGCGCTGGGTCTTCGGACTCCCGCCGCGCTCGGAGTCCGAACTGGCGTGGGTGCAGGAAGTGATCGCGTCTCTGGCACCGGACGGGACGGGCGTCCTGCTCCTCCCGCCCACTGTCGCGACACGCAGGGCGGGGCGCCGGATTCGCTCCAACCTGCTGCGCACGGGGGCGCTGCGGGCCGTCATCGCGCTACCGACCGGTGCGGCGGCCCCGTACGGCGTCGGCCTGCACCTGTGGGTCGTGCGCCGGCCGCCGGAGCGGACCGACGAGGACGGCCTCCTGCTGGTGGACACCGGCGACTGCCGGGCGACCTCGTCCGACGGCCGTGCTGTGATCGCCTGGGATGCCGTCCGCGACCGCGCGGTGGCAGCGCTACGCGGAGACCGGATGGAGGCAGCCCAGGTTCTTCCACCGATCGAGCTGCTCGGCGGCGAGGTCGACCTGTCCCCGGCTCGGCACGTCCCGGCCGCACGTCCCGCCGCCTCCGGTGCCGAACTTCAGGACGCGTGGACGGGCTTCCATACCCGCCTCGACCGGGTAGCCGACTTGAGCCGCGCGCTGTCGGCGCTCAGCCCGTCGTCCGGGGCTCCTCTGCCATCGGTTTCCGTCGCTCAGCTGGAGCAGGCCGGGGCCGTGACCGTCCAGCCCGGACGTCCACCGGCCGACGACTTGCTCGGCCGCGGGGACCGCCCCGACGACGCGGTCCCCGTTCTCACGATGCACGACCTCATGGCTGGCGACCGTCCGCAGCAGTGGGTCGCGCCCCACGTCCTGCCGAACAGCGGGCTCACCGTGGCCGAGCCCGGTGACATCGTGGTGGTCGGCGCGCAGCGCGCGTTCGACGCCTGGGTGCAAGAGGCGGGCCGGGTCGTCCTCGGCGCGCAGCTTCTGTCCCTGCGGCACGACCCCGGCAGGATCGACCCGTGGTACCTGGCGGGCTGCCTGCGAACACCGGCGAACGCGCGCCGCGCCGGCGGCCACGCGTCCACCTCCTCCCGTGTCGATGTCCGCCGCCTTGAAGTGCCCTCGCTTCCCCTGGACGAGCAGCGGCGTCGCGGGGAACTGTTCCGAGAGCTGGCTGCGTTCACCGGGTCGCTGCGGGAACTGTCCAACGAGGGGACGGTGCTGGGCGGCACGCTCGGCGAACTCCTCGCCACCGGTCACCTGCGCCCGCGCAAGGCCTAGCAGTCCGGGAGCCGGGCGAGAAGCTGCCGGATCGCGGCGCCGTGACCGCGCTCCTGGAGTTCGAGCGCAACCTCCCGAAGCCGCCGGTTGAGCCTGCGCGGCACGGGGTCGATCGCGAGCGTGTCCCGCGCGGCGGCGGACCATTCCGCCACGGCGTCGTCCAGCCGCTCCTCGGGCACGAGGCACTCCGCCAGCCCGATGCGCGCCTCCAGCCGCAGTTCGGCCCCCTCGCGGGAGGAGTCCCCCGCGACCTGCCGGTCGGCGTCCCGGTAGCGGGCCCTGGCTCGAGCCCCGAGTCCTTCGAGCCTGGCCGCGTCCCCGCACCGCAGGCACGCGCGCGCGACCGGCAGGTACCCGAGCCCCCAAGCGTCGCGGACGTCCGCGAGCGTCTCGTCCAGCCGGGCGATCGCCGGACCCGGTTCACCGGCATCGACCTCCTCCGCCGCCCGCACCACCAGTTCGTCGTACTGCGCACGACTCGGCCGGTCGGTACCCAGGCGGGACGAGCGGCGGCCCCTGCGCCTGGAGGAACCGCTGACGGCGGCGCCGCGGACGTGCCCGCCATCGGGCGTCCGGAAGCGGGCCGTGGGGTCGGGGGTGAGCGCCGGGTCGGGCGCCGGGTCGCCGGGGGCCGGCAGATGCGGGTTGAGCAGCTTGGCCACGTCTTCCGGTCGCGGACGGGACGCCGGGTCCTTGGCCAGCATCCGGTCGACGATGTCGTCGATCTCGGGCGCCACGTGGTCGACGACTCCGCTGACGCGCGGCGGCGGGTCGTACAGGTGCTGCTCGTCCGCGCTGCGGGTCGGCCGGCCGCAGAAGGGCTGCCTGCCGGTGAGGAGCAGGAAGTATACGCACCCGGCCCCGTAGACGTCCGCCGCGGTGGTGACGGTCTCGTTCGAGAGGATCAGCTCTGGCGCCCGGTAACCGGTGCTGCCGGGTGTGTGCCCTTCCTCGGTGTACCGGGTCGCGTCCGGATCCGTCAGGAAGGCGATGCCGAAGTCGATCAAGTGGACGACGCCGTCCGCGCCCACGATCACATTGTGGGGCTTGACGTCGCGATGGACGACGCCGTTCGCGTGCGCGTAGGCGAGCGCGTCCAGGATCTGGGTCATGATCGCCGCGCAGGCCGCCGGCGTCGGCGTATGCAGCCGGAGGAACTCGTCCAGGGCCGGGCCCTCGATGTACTCCATCACCATGTAGGGGTCGAGGCCCTGGAACCCGCGCGCCAGCAGGCGGGGGATGCCGGGGTGATCGAGCCGCTGGAGCAGGTCGCATTCCCTCTCGAACCGGTTGAGCAGGGTCCTCCGGCGTCGTCTGCGCTCACTGGACGCACGGGCACCCGCGTCCTGCGAAGCGCGCAGGACCTTCACCACGACGAGGCCGCCGGTCCGGTCGTCTCGCGCGAGCCAGATGTCCCCCATGCCGCCCCGCCGCAGAGGTTCCTCGATGTGGAACCTGCCCTGGAGCACTTCTCCCGTCTCCATTCCGCTCCCCCTGAAATTCATCGTGTTCGGTAGCGACGTCCGTGAACACTATGACACAGTTGAGACGTGAACATCACTGAACTTAGTTCACAGGTCACACTCAACGGTACCGGGGGCGATCCTCGGTTGGTGAGAGTCGGCCTGCCCCTGCTCCGCGACGACCCGCGCGGTTGTCCGCGTGGCATGGCCCTCCGCGCCCGGCCCCTTGTCGTCCAGGTTCCGGAGCGCGTGCGGCGCAGGCCGGTCAATGACTTCGCGCTCGGTCCCGTGATGGGTGTACTCGACCTCGTCGAGCACCAGAAGAAAGAAGTCTCGGCGGCGCTGGCGACGCCTTGGGCGACGCGCGGCTGTCACCCCGCCCACGCCCACTGGACGCGCACCGCAGTGGAGAACTACCTCGCCGCCAGGGAGCGTGAGGAGCGCACCCGCCGCACGGCTGGGCACCCTCAGACCATCCCGGTGAAGGACGAGTGGGTGGCGATCAGCAGGCTGTCGGCTCCCGATCCTCGCGGGGCCCTCCGGTACGAGAGGACGGCCTGGGGACGGCGCTATGCCTCCCGAGACGGCGAGGTACGTGAGTTGTGGCTGCCGTCCGTGAACGCCGTCAAGGAGGACCGCGGGCCCGCCGAGATCGCCGCCGCCGCGGCCGTGGCCATGTGGGGTGTACCGGCGAAGGCCGGCTTCGGCCGTCCGTACTCCGAGGTCACGGGACGGGGGGCCGCCCCCAAGCGTGTAAGGGTCCTCGCCGTCGGATGCGGGGACGCTGAGGTACGGCTGCTCGCGGACTGGGACGCGCACGAGGTCTCCCGGCAGTACGAAACGCAGGCGCAACCGGTGCTCAAGCACCTGCTCGGACGCATGGAACTCAACCCGGGTTCCGACTGTGTCGGCTGCGAAGGCTTGATGGGCTGCCCGCAGCCGACCCGCGCGCCTGGTCTGCTCGGGGTGCCCGCGGCGTCCCGTCCGCGCAGGAGGCGGAGCGTTTCAGCCGCAGACCTCCGGGTCCATGACGAATGCCCGGCAAAGTTCCACCTTACGCGCGTGCTCCACCTGAAGGACGGTCTTCCGGAGAACGCGGCGATCCGGCGCGGACGCGCCGTCGACGCGGTCCTCAACGAGCAGCACGACGCACGCCGCACCGAGCGTACGAGCCGCGGATGCCGGGACATCCCACCCCCCGCTGCCCTCCCCGGGCTCTCTGAGGAGGAGGCAGAGCCGGCGTTGCGGATGCTCCACCAGCACAGAACCGTCTGTCCCCTGCACGGATTGCCCCCTGACGAGCGTGTTCTCGTGCAGCCCCGGCTCACGGTCTTCGACCCGGTGGCCGACGTCGTCGTCGTCGCGGACCCGGACCTGCTGTACACCGACGCGGGCGGCTGGGTGTGGCGGGAGACCAAGACCGCCGGCGCACGTCTGTGGGAGGGCCGGCCGCTGCTGGAAAGCCACCCGCAACTGGCACTTGCCGTCCTGATGATGGCGGCCGGCGTCCTCGGAGGCGACCGGCGGCGCTCACGCATCGAACTGGAGATCCTCTACGAGAACGGAGCGGCGTGCGAGGTCGTCGACCCCTTCGACGAGCCGACGCTGGCGGAGGCCCGAGCCGTCGTGACCCGGCTCGCCGAGCCATGGGCGGACGACGAAACCTATCCCGCCGCTCCCGGCCGGCCCTGCGCCGGATGCGAGGCGCTCGCCTGGTGTGAAGCAGGACGCGCCAAGGCCCAGGACGAGACCCCGAAGAGGTGACCATGTCCACGACCGACGCAAGCCCAGAGGCACAGTCCACCGGTTGGGCGCCCCATGACGGGGTCGTCCTGCTGCACACGCTCGCGAAGGGGCTCATCGATCTCGAGCGGGTGCGCGGGCTCGACTCGTTCACCATGCCGTATCCGGCCGAGGCGCAGCGCGCCCTGGACCGAACGGTGCTGGCCTGCCTGCGCAAAGGGGCCGGTGTACCGCGTAGCATGGCGCAGCTGATCGACTGGTGCGCAACCAGGCCGATCTCCGACTGGCCGCTCGACCTGCCCGCGGACACGGTCGGGCCGGACGATCTGCTGCTCGACCCGGAGTCGGGGCGGCCTACCGAGCTGTGCCACGAATGGGCGGAGCACGGCCACGACACCGCCGGGGAACACCTCGACCGCGAGGTGATCCGCTCCGCACTGCGGATGTGCCGGGAGTACGGCGAGGAGGAGAGCTACAGCGCGTTTCGGGCCCTGCTGGTCGACCGGCCCGTCCTGACGTCCGCCGAGTCCTTCGAGGTCGCTGCCGACCTGGTGATGGAGCCGGTGCGCGAGCTCATCGGCTGGATCTACCGGCCGGCCCCGGGCGGCCTTCTGATGGACGGCGCCTATGCGACCTGCGGCCGCTGCCTGACCCTGCTCACTCCCACGCGCGACGGGCTCTGGTGGTGCGAGCGGGACCGGTGCCGGCGCACCGGCCCGCCGCCGGTCGGACGACGGCTGCACCCGGAAGAAGTCGGCGAGGTCCTGCAACTGCGGCGGCCACTGCGCCAGTACGTCACCGGCCCCGGCCGCGCCGAGACGGACCTGGCGCGAAAGCTGACCGGGCTCGGCCTGACCGTTCGGATGTGGCCGGGCTTCGACAGTTACGACCTGCATGTGACGTTCCCGTCCGGAATGGTCTGGGCGATCGACGTCAAAGACTGGGCGAGCCCGCGGCTGCTGGGGCTGGCCGCCCGGCCCGTGCCTCGGACACCGCCCTACCACGAGGCGTTCTGGGTTGTTCCGCGGCACCGCGTCACCGACCGCCCCGGCTACATCGCCATGTTCGAACGCCATCGCCCATCCGGGGCGCGGGACGTCCGGTTGCTCACCGATGACGGACTTGAGGAACTCGCCCGTCATCGGCTTCACGGTTCCGGCCCCGACCATGCGCCCGTCGAAGGAGGTCCCCGTGCGTGATCGGAAAACCTGGTATCGGGCAATCAGCGCCGACCTCGCGCGGCACTGGGGGACGCTGCCGCCCGAACTCCAGGAAACGAGACCGTCTCTCTTCTGCCAGGTCGAACTGGCGCTACGGCTCCTGGAAAGAATCGCACCCGGCGAGCCCGCCGAAGGCGTCTACGCCATGCTCGGCGGCTACCCGTTCGCCCGCGCGAGCGGCCTGGCGCTTACCGCCCAGGACGACACCGCCATCACTTCCGCACGGCACCTGCTGTGGACGTTGCGGCGGCGGCGCGCCTGGATCCAGGCGCTCGACAACTACCGGCAGTTCCCCGAACGGCTCCGCGCCTACGATGTTCTGCCAGGGAAAGGCCCGCGTGCGCTGAGCCCGGCTGTCGTCGACGACCGGCTCACCGTCTACGACACCGCGCTTTGCGGACCGCCGCCGTTCGCGCGCGAGACGCTGAGGCTCGCACCCGCCGGGCGCAGCAGCTTCGTCGAGCGACGCCGCATGACCTCGGTCACGTTGCCCGGGGCGCTGATCCACGACCCCCGTCCCCACGGGCACGACCTGACGGCCGGCCGGCCAGGCGATGGCGCGCCGCTCACCATCACCCGGAAAGATCTCGTAGAGACGGCACGATGGATGGACGCCCGGGAACGCGAACAAGAGATAGAGAAACCGGGCGAGTGGGAGAGCCGGCTGTCGGAGCTGCGCATCGCTCCGCGCGACGCCGGCGGTACAGGCTTCACGGAACGGGACGAGTTCCGGCTCGACGGCCTCACGCACATGGCTGGCATGGTCGGGGCGGGCAAGAGCACCCTGATGATCTTGGTGGCGGTGTGGGGCGTCCGGCGCGCCAAGCCGCTGCGGACGACCCTTGTGGTCGGCGACGTCGCGGAGCAGCTGCGGCTCAGCACGGTGCTCGGCGACATCGGGATCAAGGCCGTTCCCGTACTCGGGGCCAGCACCCGGGAGCAGCACGTCCAGCGGCTGCACCGGCGGCTCGCCGCACGAGGCGACGACAACCTCCTCGACCACGACGACGCGCGGTTCGACCAGCTGAGCACCGTCTGCGTGGTGGACGCGCTGCGCGGCACCGAGGCGGCCAAGCCCCTGCGCTACGCCGACGCACCCTGCGTCACACTGCGCCCCGAGGCCGAAGGCCCGCGCAACGAGACCACGCCGGACGGCGTTCTGCCCCAGCGGTTCCGTACCGGCGCTTCGGGGACGGAACCGCCGCGCAAGCCCGCCGAAGACCTCGGCAAGCCGCACGGCTGCCCGCTGTGGCGGGTCTGCCCGCGCCACCAGGGTGCACGCGACCAGGTCGATGCCCTGGTGTGGATCGCCAACCCGGCGAGCCTCGTCCAGAGCACGGTGCCGTGGCACCTCAACGACGAGCGCCTACGCCATCTCGAACTCGCCTGCATGCTCAGTGACATCGTGTTCGTGGACGAGGCCGACGCCGTCCAGATGAGGCTGGATCAGCTTTTCGCGCCGTCCGCGACACTCGTGCAGCCGGGTCCGGACTCCTGGCTCGACCAGCTGCACACACACAAGATCGAGGAACTGTCCCGGCGGGCCCGGCTGCCGCTGACCGACATCGAGATCAACCGGTGGAACTCCTCGCTGACCGTGGTCAGCACCGCGACCGACCTGCTCTACCGGACGCTGATCGCGGACGAAGACCTGCGCGAGTGGGCCGACGTCGACTACTTCAGCCCGTGGACGCTGCAGGAGAAACTGCTGGCCGACTGGTTCAAGGAGCGGCCCGGCGCGGCGGCCGTGGACGGGGTTCCCGACGAGCACGAGCTCTTCGAGGACTTCGAGAACGACCGTCCCGAACCCGAAGTGGTCACGGCCGTCGCGGACGTCCGGCGCGGCGAACTCACCGGACTGTTCGACGCTCTCCGCGACGATCCGCTGGGCGGACGCGGCCCCTACGGGACCGCCACCGACGACATGATCGACCTCACGCGGGACCTGCTGCACACCCTTTCGGCGAAAGAGACGCGGGCCCGCGCCAGAACGTTGCTGAGAACGCTGCTGGTGGACACGCCCGCCCCCGCGGACGACGACGCCTGGTTGGAGACGACCTGCCGGCGGCTGGAGTTCATGCTGCTGCTCTCGGCCCTGCATCACCGCCTCGACCGGCTGACCTTCCTGTGGCCGCAGGTCGAGGCCGCGCTGCGCCTCGACGCCACGGGCAACGAACTGGCCCGCCGCCCCCCGCTGGACTACGCGCCGATCATCCCCGAGTCGCCGATGGGCAACGTCCTCGGCTTCCAGTACCTGCCTGACGAGCGCGAACGCGACGAGGACGGCCGGCAGAGCGGGACCCTGCGGTTCTTTCGATGCGCCGGCGTCGGACGGGAGCTCCTGCTGCTCCTCGATCGGCTCGGCGCCGATCCCGCTTCCGGCCGGCCCGGTCCCCATGTGGTGCTGATGTCCGGGACGAGCTGGGCAGGCGCTTCGACCCGCGCCCACGTGACAGCACCGGTCAACGTGGTCCTGAAGCCGACCGAGCGGGTGCTGGCGGCGGTCCGCCGCACAAGGTTCTCGACGCGCTTCCTCTACGACGGCGAGGGCCGGCCGATGAGCCTGTCCGGGACGCCGCCCAAGGCGCGGCCGGCCGCGGCCCGTGCGCTGGCCGCCCGCCTCGGCGGTCCGGGCCGGGGCGGGACCGCTGCACCCCTCGACCAGGAACTCAGACTGGTCGAGGACGACACCCGCCGCCGCGCACTCCTCCTCGTCGGCAGCTACAAGGAGGCGAACATCGTCGCGTCCGAGATGCAGGGGATGGAGCGGTGGCACGGCCGGGTCCGCGTCCTCACCGCCGACGACGCGGAACTGGACCCTGCCGTGCACGGCACCGGCGCCTTCACCGGCCAGGACGAACCCGTGGGAATCCTGCGCCGCGGCGACCTGGCCGCGTTCGCCGAAGACCCGAGCGCGGAGGTCCTCGTGGCGCCGCTGATGGCCGTCGAACGCGGCCACAACATCCTCAACGCGCAGCGCAACGCCGCGTTCGGCGTGGCGCTTTTCCTCGCCCGGCCGCACCCCCGACCCGACGACCTCTCCCTGGCGGTGTTCGCCATCAACGACTGGACGGCCAGGTTCACCCGCGACCAGGCCAGGCCCGACGACCGGACCGGGCCCGCCACATTCACCGAACTCGTCGCCAAGGCCGCGGACCTGAACCGCGCCGGCCTCGACTTCCGCCACGAGGCACGGCAGGAATGGCGCCGCCTGCTGTCGCGGCGGTATGTCTACTCGCAGCTGTCGGACTGGGAACGGCGTTCCTTCGCATGGGACCAGCTCGTGACCATGTGGCAGGTCATCGGCCGCCTGGTGCGCGGCGGTGTGCCCGCCCGGGTCGTGTTCGTCGACGCCAGGTTCGCGCCGAAAACGGCGGCCGCGATGGCGCCATCGACCCCGTCCACCGCGGCACCCGTCCGGGACGGCCTGCTGGCCGGGCTGCGGGAGGTCCTGGCTCCCTACTTCGACGACGACGCCGATCCGTCGTCCTTCGCCGACCCCGCCGACCCTGCGGTGGCCCGGCTCCTCTACGAGCCGCTGTTCGACGCACTCTGCGGCCTCACCCACCGAACCTGACCCGACCACAGACCTGATCCACCGGCCCCGGCCGACCGATTCCGAGGGAGTACATCGTGGCCGCCTCATATAACCGCGTGCGAACCGCCGCATGGCTGCCCGCGTCCGCCGACACCTCACTGACGGCGCGTTATCAGGCACTGTCGTTCCCCGAGCAGTGGCGAGACGTGATGCTCGATCTGTACAACGCCGGCCGCCCCGACAACATGGAGCCGTACCGGACGGTGCCGACCCACCGTATGGACCAGGTCCTCCAGACCCTGGCGCCCGACTACCTCGTGCTCGGACGCGGGCCCTCCTACGGGAGCGCCCCAGGGCATTGGCTCCTCCTGCCTGAGGGCAGCGAGCCTCTCCCCGAGGCCGCCTTTCGCACGCTGCGCCACACCTGGCTGAGCGATCTTCGGCCCGGCATGGCGGAAGAGCCCGATTACCGGGAACTCTTGGTCAAGACGCGCACCCTCTTGGACGACGCTCCCCCGTCGTGGCAACCGGTCGAGTTGGAGTTGCTGCGCTGCCCGATGACCGCGGGCGGGACGGCCGCACCGCTCGACCACCAGTACCCTCTCACCACCGATTGGCTCGCCAGGCGCGTGCTCGCCCTCGGCCCATACGACTTCGGCGACGGGACTCTGCGATTCCGCGCCCTGCCACGCGGGCCGCGGGACCAAGGCGCGGAGCTCGTGTCGGAACCGCTGCCCTTCGAATCGAGGGGCCGGACGTGGTGGTACTCGCTCTTCCTGAACATCACGCTGCAGACCGTCCCTTTCGACCCGCTCCCCCGCGTTCATCTGCACACCGGCATCCGGAGATGGGCCACGCGGCTCAACAGCAGAACACAGCGGCTGCATCTGGCGTACGGGCGAAAGAGCACGGTGCTGCTCCGCCCACGTGTGCCGTGGCTACCCGGTGCACCGCTCTCCGACCGGTTCGCCGTCGCTCGCGTCGAGTGCCGATGGGACAGAGGGAGCAGAACCAGCACAACGCAATGGGTCCACGGCGGGCCGACGGGGATGCTGCGGAGGATTTCACTGTCCGAGCCGTTCCCCGAGGTAGACGCCATCCTGGCCGAACCCGAGACCTGGCTGGCGGATGGCATGCGCGCCGCCGTCGTGCACAGCACGGCGATGGGCGGCCACGAAGTCGGCCCGGGGATCATGTCCGACCAGCGGTCCAGGATCGTCGAATGGGCGGAGACGGCACTGCCCGCCGAGCTGCGTCCGGTACCCGCACGGGTCCGCACCCGGTTGGGCTCCTCATCGCCGCCCAACGCCAAACGCACCCCGGAGACGGCAATGGTGCGCACCGCCGCCGCCCACGCGATGAGCCACCTCGGCAGCGACGACGGCGGTAAGCCCCTTCTCGAAGGGCGGCTGCTGTGGCAGACACCCGAGATGCGCGACACCGCCATCGCGGCGCTCGTCGAGTACTTCGGCCTGGACGATACGCGGCGATCCGCGTTCGGTGACCATCGGACGGCCGTGCCCGGCGCTCCGGCCATCCTGGAATGGCGGGCGCCCGAACTCATCGTGCGGCTCCGCTGCATCCGGCTGACCGGCGGTCTCGCCGGCGACCTGGCCATCCCGGAAGGCGCGCGCCGCACCACGGCCGTGCTTGCCGCGGCCGTCGCCACACGCCGTGATGAGGCGGCGGCGTTCCTGGCCGCGGACCGCACCGGCTCCGCACCGTCAATGTCGCTGGTGGAACTCGACCGGGCCGCGGACTTCCGCACCCCCGAGCACAATCCCAAGTTCGCCCTGCGCCTCGGCTTCGCCAAAGCCGGCGTGCTCACGCAGTTCATCGGCGTCCCTAAGAAGGTCAAGGGCTACAACTCGATGGGCAACGCCGGACACCGCGCGATGAAGGCGTGGGACGACGGGCTCCGGCAGCTCGGTTCCCGTGTCCTTCCTGAGACGGGTTCGGCGGAGGGGGCACCGGCCGGGATGCGGTTCGCGGCGATCTGGCTGGTCAGGAAGAACAAGACCAGCCGGACCCGGTGGGCTGGTCATGTCCCCATCGCCGTGCTGGTCACCCCCGGCCCCGGCCCCGGCATCGCCTGGATACAAGGGTGGGATCCCCAAGCCGACCGCGGCGCCGGTGCCTGGATCTCCTATCCCGCGATGCTGCTACGGATCGCTGCACAGGCCGAAATATCACCGGACCGGGAGGACGATGACGAAGACGGTCGCCCGCCTCGGCGGCCCGACAGGCGAAAGAGCATGGACGAGCAGCGTCGAGCAACCGAGGAGTGGCTCCAGAAGGTTCAACGTTCCTTGCGCGGCACACCGACGATGGTCCTCGCGCACGCTCAGAACGCTCGGTCGCATTGGACTTGGCTCCAGGACGGCAAGGTAGAACGAGACCGGCTCCGGACTGGGCATGCTCCGTCCCGCCGCCTTGACCCGGACCTGCGCCTCGTGCGGATTCGCAGTTCACTGGGCCGAGAGACCGCCCAGTGGTGGGGCGTCAACCGCCACGACGGCCCCAACGGGATCCCGGCGAATCTATGGACCCCTCAGCACAGCAGCCGGTCGGGACGCGACCGCATCTTCTGGAGCACCACCCCGAAGCCGGTCCAGTTCCGTGATTCAGCGGTCGTAGCGGACAAGCTCGGGGTCCGTCGCCTCACCCAGGGGCCGCGCGCCGGCGAATCGACCGTCGATACCGACAAGCCCGCGTGGAATCCGGCGCTGTTGGAGGTCGCCGTGCTCGGCTGCCATGAGTCCGACGGTGACGTGCCGGAGGCACTGGCACTGACTGTCCACCGGCTGCGCCAGGCGCCTGACTACCCCGAGGCGCTGAGCCTGCCGTTGCCACTGCATCTGGCCCAACTCGCTCAGCAGTACGTCCTCCCGCATCCCTCGGAAGGCACCGAGGGAACAGCATCCATACCGAACGGAAGCGCCGATGCCCCGGGGGATGACGGCGAGGGAGGTTAGGACGGTTTGCGGTCCTGGTGGCGCTTGTCGCGGACGTACATGATGGCCGCCTTGCCGTCGCCGGGGCTGCGGCGGTCCAGGACGAACAGCGTCGTCGCGGCGATCAGCTCGCTCAGCTTGGCGTAGCCGTAGTTGCGGGAGTCGAACTCGGGGCGCTGCTTGGTGATGATGTGGCCGACGGACGCCAGCGGAGCCCACCCGTCCTCGTCCGAGGCGGCCTCCACGGCGTTGCGCAGCAGGTTGACGAGCGCGGTGTCCTGCTTGAGCTTGGCGGCCGGCGTCGGGGACGCGGGCGTCGCGGCGGTCGGCATGGCCGACGCCTGGTCGTAGGCGAGGTTCTCGATGTAGATGAACTTGTCGCACGCCGCCACGAACGGCTTCGGCGTCTTGCGCTCCCCGAACCCGTACACGGTCAGGCCGGACTCGCGGATCCGCGCGGCCAGCCGCGTGAAGTCGCTGTCGCTGGAGACGAGGCAGAACGCGTCGAAGCGCTCGGAGTACAGCAGGTCCATGGCGTCGATGACCATCGCCGCGTCGGTGGCGTTCTTGCCGGAGGTGTAGGCGAACTGCTGGATCGGCTGGATCGACTGGTCGAGCAGGTGCTCCTTCCAGCCCCGCAGGTTCGTCCCCGTCCAGTCGCCGTAGGCGCGCTTGACGTGGGCGGTGCCGTACTTGGCGACCTCGGCCAGCAGGCCCTCGACGATCCCGGGCTGCGCGTTGTCGGCATCGATGAGCACCGCCAAGCGGTCGGCGTTCTCACTCACCACGCTCGCGCCTCCAAGGTCACCGGGCCACCCGCCTACCGGGGTCCGTCCAGTACATCAGAAGTCGCGCCCCCGCTCGAAGGGTCAGCGGGGCGTGGTGAGGTGCTGGGTGCCGATCACCGAGAGGAGCTTCAGGGCCTCTTCGGAGGGTGAGCCCGGGGTCGCGGTGTAGATGACCACCTGCTGGTCGCGGTCGGTGATGTCCAGGACGTCGCAGTTGACGGTGACCGGGCCGACCTGCGGATGCTGGAACGTCTTGCGGAGGGCCGGCGCGGTGGCCACGTCGTGGGACTCCCACAGGCGGGTGAACTCCTCGCTTCCCCTGAGGAGGTCGGCCACCAGTTCCGCCAGTTGCGGGTCGCCGGGGTAGCGGGCGGCGGCGGCGCGCAGGCGCTGGGTGGCGGTACGGGCGAACGTGTCCGCGTCCGATACCCCGTACAGGCGCCGGCCGTGCGTGTCCGGGCCGAGGAACGCGCGGCGCAGGAGGTTGCGGTCGCGGCGGGGCACGGCGGAGAAGTCCTCCATGAGCGCTGCCGCCAGGTCGTTCCAGGCCAGGATCTCGAAGGCCGCGGACGTCACGGTCGCCGCCGCGTTCGGGAGGCGGTGCAGCAGGTCGAGGATGCTCTGGCGCACGTCGCGGGACGGGCCGGACGGCGGCGGCAGCGGGGTGCCGGCGAGGTGGTGGAGGTGGGCGCGCTCGGCGTCCGACATGCGCAGCGCCCGCGCCAGCCCGGCCAGGACCTCGTGGGACGGATGCGGGGCGCGGGCCTGCTCCAGCCGCGTGTAGTACTCGGTCGAGATGAACGCCAGCTGCGCCACCTCCTCGCGGCGCAGGCCCGGGGTGCGGCGGCGCGGGCCGGCGGGCAGGCCGACGTCGTCGGGGGTGATCCGCTCGCGCCGGCTGCGGAGGAAGTCCGCCAGTTCTCTTCGGTCCACCCCTCCAGTGTGCGCGGGTGCCGGGCGGCGCAGCCAGGTACCGCCGATGCCTGGTTCCGGCACTGCGGGCGGACGCAGTCTGGCCCCATGGACACCACGACCACGGCCGGCCTGCTGGCCGGCAAGACCGCTTTCATCACCGGTGCGGGACGCGGCATCGGGGCCGCCGCCGCCCGGCTGTTCGCGAGCGAGGGCGCCCGGGTGCTGCTCGCGGC
The DNA here is from genome assembly GCF_039529475.1 of Actinomadura chokoriensis. NCBI lineage: Bacteria > Bacillati > Actinomycetota > Actinomycetes > Streptosporangiales > Thermomonosporaceae > Actinomadura > Actinomadura chokoriensis. The sequence goes on from NZ_BAAAMW010000001.1 coordinate 181,216, forward strand.
CCGGACGGAGGAGCAGCTGAAGAGCGTCGCCGAGGAGGTCCGGGCGGCGGGCGGCACCGCGGAGTGGGTCGTCTGCGACCTCGCCGACGCGGAGAGCGTGCGCGCCGCCGTCCAGCGCACCGTCGACCTGTACAGGCGGCTCGACGTCGCGTTCAACAACGGCGCGGCGATCCAGCGGCCCGGTCCGATGGACCGGATGCCGGAGGCCGACTTCGACCGCCTCTACGACGTGAACCTCAAGAGCGTCTGGGTGGCCCTGGCCGCCGAGGTCGCCGCGATCCGGGCCACCGCCGGGACGGGCGCCATCGTCAACACCTCGTCCGTCGGCAGCCTGCGCGGCAACCCCGAGCTGCCCGCCTACGCCGCGATGAAGCGGGCCGTCAACAGCCTCACCGCGTCGGCCGCCGTCACCTACGGCCCGGAGGGCATCCGCGTCAACGCCATCGCGCCGGGCAACACGCCCACCGAGATGATCAGCACCTGGGAGAAGGATTCGCCGGGCCTGCGGGAGCGGCTCACGGCGCACACGCCGCTGGGCCGTCCGGCCGACCCGCGGGAGATCGCGGAGGCCGCCGCCTGGCTCCTCAGCGACCGGTCCTCCTTCGTGACGGGGACGGTCCTGCGGGTCGACGGCGGCGCGCGCGCCTGAGCCGCGTCACCCGGTCAGGGACAGTGAGTCCAGGTCGATGGCGTGGTGGGCGTGGCGGGTCGTCATGGTGCAGAACATCTCGTCGCCGCGCGGGGTGCGCTCGACCAGCATGGACGCGCCGATCGCCATGACGATGCCGTGGAAGGCATGGTGGCGGTAGGCCGTCCAGCAGTCGTCCCGGCTGAGGGTGACGCCCCGGCCGGTCAGGGCTCGGTGGTAGCGCTGGACGAGGTCCTGTTCGTGGGCGCGGCGGGCCTCGACGGGGAGGCTGGAGCCCAGGAAGTAGGACAGGTCGGCGAGGCCGGGGCCGTAGGCGCAGGTCTGCCAGTCGAGGACCGCCGTGCGGGGGCCGCCGAACAGCAGGTTGTCCGCGCGGAAGTCGCCGTGGGTCAGGGTGTGCGGGCCCTCGCGGGCGGTCAGGTAGGCCGGCAGGGACGGCAGGAAGTCCTCGATCAGCGCGATGACGCCGGGGCCCAGGTCGGCGGCGTAGCGGTCCTTGAAGCCGGTGTAGAGGTCGGTGACCATCGCGGCGGTGAAGGCGGCGGCGTCGGCGTCGTGGCGGTTCAGCCAGGGCAGCGCGGCGAGGCCGGCGTCCTCCCAGCCGGCGGCGTGGAAGGCGGCCATCTCGGTGATCGCGGCGGCGGCGTCCTCGGGGCCGATGCCCGCGAGCTGGTCGCCGGGCCGGGCGGGGGCGAGGTCGGCCAGGAGGACGGTGTACTCGTCCGGTTCGGGGGCGTAGGCCGAGAAGTGGCAGGCGGGGACGCCCGCGTCGAGGCGATCGGCGACCTCGGCGTAGAAGTGCGCCTCGACCTCGTAGGTGCGGATGGCACGGGCGGCGGCCCGGCTGGACGGGTCGGCCGCCGGGACCTTCGCGACCATGGTGGGCGGCAGCGGCGCCTCGTCCGCGTAGGTGAGGAAGAGGCGGAGGCTGTCGGAGACCTGGCCGGTGCCGACCGGCTCGGTGCGGACGGCGGCGACCTTCGTCCCGAGCGCGTCCGACAGCCAGGACGCCGTCAGCCCGCCGGCTCCGGAGACCGGCGCGGTCATGCGGTCTCCTCGGCGAGGTGGGTCCAGCCGTGGTCCTGCCAGCCGGGCGGCTGGTGCCATTCCGTCCAGCCGTGGCCGGAGCGCCCGTCCTCGGTCTCGAACCGGCACAGGGCGCGGGGGAAGTTCGCCTCCAGGCCGTCGGGGGACGTGACGGCGACCGGCGCGAACGCCACCGGGGTCACGGTCATGGGGGCGCCGGGGAAGCGGAGGCCGGAGCGGGCGGGCAGGCCGCCGGCGAAGGCGGTCTCGGCGGAGAAGCCGGAACGGTGCTCGATGTCGCCGCCCGGCGGGACGGCGAAGCACGGCCACGGGAGCGGGAACCCGATGTTGGCCTGCATGCCGTGGACGTACGTTCCGTCGTCGAGGCGGCCGGACGTCCAGAGCCAGGACACCTTCCACCAGTCGCGCTCGCCCCAGCTGTGGTCGCGCTCCCCGGGCGCGTCGACGGCGATCTTCTCGCCGCCGACGCTGACCAGGCCGGTGACGGTGCAGGGGATCTCGTAGCGCGGGATGTCCTTGTAGGGGTAGACGCCGCTGACGGTGTCCCAGCGCAGGTCGAAGGAGAGCCCGGCGGTCCCGGTGGCGGGGCCGGCCGGGTCGGGCAGGACGGACGCGGTCCCCTGCACGGTGACCCGGGCCGGGCCGAAGGGGTCGGGGATCTCCTGCGTGGCGGTGTAGGCGTCGGCGCGGACGTCCGCCGAGCCGGGCTCGGGCAGCGGCGCGTTGTTGTCGGCGATGAGGAGCAGCGGGCGGCCCGGCCGCACCAGCGCGGCCCAGTACCAGGCGCGGTCCCAGTTCGGGTAGAGGCCGAGCCGGACGTAGCCGGCGATGGAGCCGTCGGGCGCCGCGAAGTCGAAGTAGTAGGACTCGTTCCACAGCAGCTCGGGGCCGGGTTCGTGCAGTCCCTCGTCCGCGGGCGTCAGGTTCCAGGTGCCGTGCTCGATGATCCTCGCCATGGGCCCTCCGGGCATTCCGAACGCGATTCTAGAGCGTGATCTTAGCCACAGCCCCGCGCCGCCGACAGACCCGCGGGCGAACGCGGTCAAAGTAGGATCTCCGGCAGATTGCGGCATTCGCAGCGTTGGAGGTTCCATGGCCGAGCACCCGCAGATCGACTCGTCCGTCCCGCACTCGGCGCGCATCTGGAACCACTGGCTGGGCGGCAAGGACAACTACCGCGTCGACCAGGAGGTCGGGGACGAGTTCCTCCGGATCTTCCCCGGGCAGGCCGACATCGCCCGGCACTCGCGGGCCTTCCTCGGCCGCGCCGTCCGGTACCTGGCGGGGGAGGCCGGGATACGGCAGTTCCTGGACATCGGGACCGGGCTGCCGACGGTCGACAACACCCACGAGGTCGCGCAGCGGGTCGCGCCCGACGCGCGCGTCGTCTATGTGGACAACGACCCGCTCGTCCTCACGCACGCCCACGCGCTGCTCACGTCCTCGCCCGAGGGCGCCACGTCCTACATCGACGCCGACGTCCGCGATCCCGACGCGATCCTGGCCAAGGCCGCCGAGACGCTCGACTTCGACCGTCCGGTGGCGCTGCTGCTGCTCGGCATCCTCGGCCACCTCACCGACGACGAGGACCCGGAGGGCGTCCTCGCCCGGCTCGTCGCGCGGCTCGCTCCGGGCAGCCACCTGGTCGTCAACGACGGCACCAACGTGTTCGGGACGCCCGGCGCGGACGGCGTCGACGACACCGCGCGCGCCCGCGCGATCGGCCGCTACGTCGAGGCGGGCGGCATCGCCTACAACCTCCGCTCCCCCGAGCGGATCACCGGGTTCTTCACCGGGCTGGAACTGCTGGACCCCGGTGTCGTCCCGGTGTCGCGCTGGCGCCCCGAGCCGTCCCCGTTCGGAGAGCCGCCCGAGGTGGACGCCTTCTGCGGCGTCGCCCGCGTCCCCTAGCGGCCGCGGCGTAGCTCCACACGAATTCGCCGGTACGGGACGCGCAGGCGCGGATCCCGCCATCCGCGCTGCCCTCCCGACTGGACCGGGATCTCACTGGGCGGGAGGGGACGGCGGGGGCGCGAGAGGAGGGTTACTCTACCAAACAGTTGTTAGAAAGAGGTGCCCATGGATCGTGAGTTCGGGACGGCGGACGAGGCGTTCCGCGCCGAGGTGCGGGAGTGGCTGCGCGCGCACGTCCCGGCGGAGCCGCTGCCCTCGCTGGAGACCGAGGAGGGGTTCGCGGCCCACCGGGAGTGGGAGCGGACGCTCGGCGCGGCGCGGCTCGGGGTCGTGTCGTGGCCGGAGGAGTACGGCGGCCGCGGCGTCTCGGTGCTGCAGTGGCTGATCTTCGAGGAGGAGTACTACGCGGCGGGCGCACCCGGGCGGGTCAGCCAGAACGGCATCAACCTGCTGGCGCCGACGCTGCTGAAGCACGGCACGCCGGAGCAGCTCGCGCGGATCCTGCCGCCGATGGCGGCGGGCGAGGTCATCTGGGCGCAGGCGTGGTCGGAGCCGGGCGCGGGCAGCGACCTCGCGGCGCTGCGCGCCACGGCGACGCGCACCGACGGCGGCTGGCTGCTGGACGGGCAGAAGACGTGGAGCTCGCGGGCCGCGTTCGCCGACATGGGCTTCGGGCTGTTCCGCTCGGACCCGGAGTCGGACCAGAATGAGCGGAGCGAACCGGGGGGTGCGGGGGGTCGTCCCCCCGCAAAGGGCCGGCACAAGGGCCTGACGTACCTGATGTTCCCGCTGGACGCCGAGGGCGTGACCGTGCGTCCGATCGGGCGCCTGGACGGCAAGCCCGCGTTCGCCGAGCTGTTCCTCGACAAGGTCTTCGTCCCCGACGCGGACGTCATCGGCGCGCCCGGCGAGGGCTGGCGGGTCGCGATGGCCACGGCGGGCAACGAGCGCGGGCTGACGCTGCGCAGCCCCGGACGGTTCACGGCGGCGACCGAGCGGCTCGTCGAGCTGTGGAAGGAGCGGGCCGACCCGTCCGACACCGCGCTGCGCGACCGGGTCGCGGACGCGTGGATCAGGTCGCACGCCTACCGGCTCAAGGGCTTCGAGACGATCTCGCGGGACGACGACATCGGCGCCGAGTCCAGCTTGAACAAGGTGTTCTGGTCGGAGCTGGACGTCGCGCTGCACGAGACCGCGCTCGACCTGCTCGGCGCGGACGGCGAAATCGAGTCGGAGTGGCTGGAGAACTACGTGTTCTCGCTGGCCGGGCCGATCTACGCCGGCACCAACGAGATCCAGCGCAACGTGATCGCCGAGCGGCTGCTCGGCCTGCCGAGAGGGTCCCGATGAAGTTCGTTCTCGACGCCGAGCAGCGGATGTTCGGCGAGACGCTGCGCCGGCTGCTCGCCGACGCGGGCACCGCGAAGATCGCCCGCGCGTGGGCGGCCGGGGACGCCGGGCCGGGCCGGGCGCTGTGGGCGTCGGTCGCCGAGGCCGGGGTGTTCGCGGTCGCGGTGCCGGAGGAGTTCGGCGGCGCCGGGCGGCTGCCGGTCGAGCTGGTCGTCGCGGCCGAGGAGCTCGGACGCGCCGCCGCGCCGGGGCCGTACGTGGAGACGCTGGCGGCGGCCGAGCTGCTGGGCGAGTCGCCGTGGCTGCCGCGGATCGCGGAGGGCGAGGCGATCGTGTCGCTGGCCGTCCCGCACGCGCTGGACGCCGACGTCGCCGACCTGGTGCTGACCGCCGACAAGGTGGAGCGGAAGGCCGGCGAGGCGCTCGCGTCGCTCGACCCGGCGCGGCGGCTGTTCCGCGTCGAGGGCGCGTCCGGGGGCGGTGCCGGCTTCACCGACTTCGGCGTGCTGCTGTGCGCGGCGCAGCAGGTCGGGATCGGGCAGGCGCTGCTGGAGGTGTCCGTGGAGTACGCCAGGACGCGGCAGCAGTTCGGACGCCCGATCGGCGAGTACCAGGCGATCAAGCACCACCTGGCGAGCGCGATGGTCGAGCTGGAGTTCGCCCGCCCGCTGCTGTACGGGGCGGCGCTGTCGTACGGGACGCCCGACTTCGCCCGGGACGTGTCGGCCGCGAAGGTCGCCGCGTCGGAGGCGTCCTACGGGCTGGCCAAGACGGCTCTCCAGGTGCACGGCGCGATCGGCTACACCGACGAGTACGACCCGTCGCTGTGGATCCGCAAGGCGCGCGCGCTGTACTCGGCGTGGGGTTCGGTCGCCGAGCACAGGGCGCGGGTCATCGCCGCTCTGTGAACTCCTTGAGCTCCACGCGGCGGACCTTGCCGGACGCGGTCTTCGGGAGGTCGTCCACGAAGACGACCTCCCGGGGGACCTTGAAGTTCGCGAGCCGCTCCCGGCAATGCGCGATCAGCTCGTCCGCCGTGGCGCTCCTGCCGGGGCGGAGCCGGACGTAGGCCCGCGCGACCTCGCCCATGCGGTGGTCGGGGGCGCCGATGACGCCGGACTCGGCGACGGCGTCGTGCTGGGCGAGGACGTCCTCGACCTCGGCCGGGTACACGTTGAACCCGCCGACGACGAACATCTCCTTGGTCCGGCCGGTGATGGTGAGGTTGCCGCGCTCGTCGAGCCGCCCCCGGTCGCCGGTGTCGAGCCAGCCGTCGCGGATCGTCTCGGCCGTCGCCTCGGGGTCGTCCAGGTAGCCCTTCATCACGTTGTAGCCGCGGACGAGGACCGAGCCGTCCGTGCCGGCCGGGACCTTCTCGCCCTTCTCGTCGACGATCGCGATCTCGACGTCCGCGATGGCCTTGCCGCAGGTGGTGGCGATGGTCTCGTCATCGTCGTCCACCGAGCACGCCGACACGGTGCCGGACGACTCCGTCAGCCCGTACGCGGTCACGACCTGCGGGAACAGCTCCGCGCGGATGCGCCCCACCAGCGCGACCGGCACGTCCGCCGCGCCCGTCACCGCCAGCCGCAGCGACGACAGGTCGCGCTCGTCCCGGCCGGGGGCGTCCAGCAGCGAGGTGTAGATCGTCGGCGGGCCGGGCAGCACGGTGATCTTCTCCTGCTCGATCAGCCGCAGCGTCTCGGGGACGTCGAAGGTGCGCTGGAGCACCATCGTGGCGCCCTTCAGCAGGCACGCCAGGACGCCCGCCTTGTAGCCGAACGAGTGGAACATCGGGTTGACGATGAGGTACCGGTCGCCGGCCTTCACGCCGGTGCGGCCCGTCCACGCCGTGTAGGTGCGGACGTTCTGCTCGTGCGTGACGAGGACGCCCTTGGGCTTGCCGGTCGTCCCCGACGTGAACAGGATGTCGGCGATGTCGTCGGGCCGGACGGCCGCCGTGCGCGCGTCGGCCTCCCCGGCGGGCACGGCCTTCGCGAGGAACTCGTCCCAGCCGAGGACGCCGGGGCGCGCGGACGCGCCGAACGTGACGACCGTCCTGAGGGCGGGCAGGCCGGGGACGCCGCCGGCCTCATCGGTCCCGAGCATGCCGGAGTAGTCGATGCCGAGGAACCCGTCCTCCACGAAGAGGATCTTGACGTCGGCCTTGGTGAGCGGCCAGCGGGCCTCGTCGCCCTTGTACCGGGTGTTCAGCGGGACGAGCGTCGCGCCCGCGCCCATGGCGCCGAGCACGGTGACGATCCAGCGGAGCCCGTTCGGCGCCCAGATCGAGATGCGGTCGCCCGCGCCGATTCCGGCGCCGATGAACGCGGCCGTCGCCTCCCGCACCCGCTCGCGCAGCTCCGCGTAGGACACCCGGACGTCGCCGTCCACGACCGCCTCGGCGTCCGGAGAGTCCTGGGCGGCCCGCTCCAGCAGACCCGGAATCGTCAGCTCGCTCATAACCGTCCATGATGGGCGCGGCGGGCGCGATCATGCCAGGGCGTCCCGCTCACCGGTACCGGGCCAACTCCGCGCGCAGCCAGTGGTAGGACGCCTTGGGCGTGCGGCGCTGGGTGGCGTAGTCGACGTGGACGAGGCCGAACCGCTGGTCGAAGCCCTCCGCCCACTCGAAGTTGTCGAGCAGCGACCAGACGAAGTAGCCGCGGACATCGACGCCGTCGCCGATGGCGCGGTGCAGTGACCGGAGGTGGCCGTCCAGGTAGTCGATCCGGTCCCGGTCGTCGCGGCCGGGCTCGTCCGGAGCGGAGCAGCCGTTCTCGGTGATCAGGATCGGCGGCAGCGCGTCGCGGTAGGCGTCGCGGAGGCCGGTCAGCAGCTCGTGCAGGCCGCCCGGGACGACCGGCCAGCCGAACGCGGTGACCGGGTAGCCGTCGATCGGCACGTCCTCGAAGGGCAGGCCGGCGCCGTCGAGGTGCCGCTCGACCTCGCGCAGGACGGACGCACCGCCCACCGTCGGCGCGTCCCCGTGCGGCGCGGCGACCTTCGTCGGGCTGTAGTAGTTGACGCCGAGCAGGTCGAGCGGCGCGGCGATCGCGGCCAGATCGCCGTCCTGGACGAACGGGAGGTCGGCCACGCCGTACGCGCCCAGGTCCGGGTAGCGGCCGAGCAGGAGGGGGTCGGTGAACAGGCGGTTCTGGAGGGCGTCGAACGCGGCCGCGGCGGCCCGGTCGGCGGGCGTGCCGCTCGCGGGCCACACCGGGCTGTAGTTGTTGGTGATCGCGACCTGGCCGGACGTCCGCTCGCGCAGCGCCGGGACGGCGAGGCCGTGGCCGAGGAGCAGGTGGTGGGCGACGGGAAGGGCGTCCAGGAGGAGCGCTTCGCCGGGCGCGTGGGTCCCGACGCCGTAGCCCTCGGTCATGTGGACGAACGGCTCGTTCAACGTGATCCACACGCCGACGCGGTCGCCGAGCCGGTCGGCGACGAGGGCGGTGTACTCGGCGAACCGGTGCGCGGTGTCGCGGTTCATCCAGCCGCCCGCATCCTGGAGCGCCTGCGGCAGGTCCCAGTGGTAGAGGGTGAGCGCGGCGAGGATGCCCCGTTCGGCGAGGGCGTCCACGAGCCTGTCGTAGAAGTCGAGGCCCTTGGGGTTGGCGGGGCCGCGTCCGTCCGGCTGGACGCGCGGCCAGGCCACCGAGAACCGGTAGGCGTTCACGCCGAGGCCGGCCATCAGCGCGACGTCCTCGGGCCAGCGGCGGTAGTGGTCGCACGCGGTCTCGCCGGTGTCGCCGTTCTTGACGCGGCCGGGCTGCGCGCAGAAGGAGTCCCAGATGCTGGGGCCGCGACCGTCCTCCTTGACGGCGCCCTCGATCTGGTACGCCGCCGTGGCCGTGCCCCACAGGAAGCCCTCGGGAAAGCGGGGAAGCACCTGCGTCTCCTCTCCTAACATGAGTGGACGTCACATTAAAACATGAACATGTGTCACGTTCGGTCGGCCGGGAATCGGGACGGCCGGGATCGGGAGGGGCGATGACGGACGGGGTGCGCCGCAGGCCGACGCAGCGCCGCAGCGCGGAGCGGTTCGAGCGGCTGCTCGACGCCTGCGCGGAGCTGCTGGCCGAGGCCGGGCACGACGCGCTGACCACGAGGGACGTCGCCCGACGTGCGGGCGTCCCGATCGGCACGCTGTACCAGTTCTTCGACGGCAAGTCCGGGCTGCTCTACGAGCTGGCCATGCGGAACCTGGCGATCCTGATCGGGCGGGTCCACGAGCGGCTCACCTCCGAGCCGGTGCGGATGTGGGCGGACGCGGCCGTGCTCGTCTACGACGAGAGCCTCGCGCTGCGCCGCACCGTGCCGGGCTTCTTCATCGCCGACTTCCGCGACACCGGCGCCATCGACCAGGGCCTCGTCCGCCGGATCGACACCGAGATGGCGGAGCGCATGTACGAGCTGGGCACGCAGAAGGCGGGCCTGCCGCCGCTGGCCGACCACGAGCGCGTCCTGCTGGTGGCCATCACGGCGTCGGACGGACTGCTCCGGCTCGCCTACCAGACGGCGGAGGACGGCGACCCGGCCGTGGTCGCGCTCGGCGCCCGGCTGCTGCGCGCGTACTTCACCGACCTCGCGGCGGACCCCGTGCCAGATCCATAACATGAGCCTTGTTCACTTTTTCCTCGATCGGTGATATCACTCAGCTCAGATCCGTGGCCCCCACCCCGGTCGAGGTGCCCCATGCCGTTCCGACGCTCCCTCCGACGCTCCCTCCGACGCACCGCCTGCATCCCGCTCGTCCTCGCCCTGCTCGCGGCGCTGGCCTCCGTCCTCGCCCCTGCGCCGCCCGCCCGTGCCGCGTCCCCGTCCGCCGACGCGGCCGGTGAGGTGCGCGGCTACATCGACGCCCACAGCCACCTCATGTCGTACGAGGCGTTCGGCGGGCAGCTGCTGTGCGGCAAGCCGTTCGACCCGGACGGCATCCAGGCGGCGCTGCGCGACTGCCCCGACCACGCCGCCAACGGCGCGTTCGCCTGGTTCGAGAACTTCACCCGGCACGGCACCCCGTTCGGCACGCACGACCCCACCGGCTGGCCGACGTTCAAGGACTGGCCCGCCTGGGACTCCCGCACCCACCAGCAGGTCTACTACGCGTGGCTGGAACGGTCCTGGCGCGCCGGGCAGCGCGTCCTGGTCAACCAGCTCGTCGCCAACCGGCAGCTCTGCGAGATCTATCCGCTGAAGCGCAACGCGTGCGACGAGATGGCGATCATCCGGCTCGAAGCGCGGCGGATGCGGGAGATGGAGTCCTACATCGACGGGCTCAGCGGCGGGCCAGGCAAGGGCTGGTTCCGCATCGTGCGCGACGCCGCCGAGGCCCGCCGGGTGATCGGGCAGGGCAGGCTCGCCGTCGTCCTCGGCATCGAGACGTCCGAGCCGTTCGGCTGCCGCGTGATCGGCGGCGTCCCGCAGTGCACGCGCGCCGACATCGACAAGGGCCTGGACGAGATGAAGGCCCTCGGCGTGTCCTCGATGTTCCTGTGCCACAAGTTCGACAACGCCCTGTGCGGGGTGCGGTTCGACGGCGGCACGACCGGCGCCGTCGTCAACGCGGGCAACTTCCTCGCCACCGGACGGTTCTGGCAGGCCGAGACGTGCACCGGCGCCGCCCACGACAACACCATCGCCCCGGCGGGCGCCGTCAGCGGCGACGTGGCCGAGTTCCTGCGGCTGCTCGGGCAGGCCGGGATCACGCTCCCGCTGTATCCGGACGCGCCGCACTGCAACCTGCTCGGGCTGACCGACCTCGGCGCCTACATGGTGAAGGGCCTGATGAAGCGGCACATGCTCGTCGAGGTCGACCACATGAGCGCGAAGGCCGCCGACCAGACGCTCGACCTGCTGGAGGAGGCGCACTACTCGGGCGTCATCTCGTCCCACAGCTGGACGGACGACACCTACAAGCCCCGCATCTACCGGCTCGGCGGCATCGTCACCGGCTACGGGAACTCCGCCGACCGGTTCGCCGCCGAGTGGAGGCACAACAAGAGCGCCGCCGACCCGCACTACACGTTCGGCTACGGGTACGGGCTCGACGCGAACGGCATGGGACCGCTGCCCGCGCCGCGCGCGGACGCGAAGGAGAACCCGCTGCGCTACCCGTTCACCTCGCCGATCGACCCGGCGGTGAAGCTCGACCGGCTCCGCACCGGGCTGCGCACCTGGGACCTCAACACCGACGGCGTCGCCAACTACGGGCTCGTCCCCGACTGGATCGCCGACATGCGGAGCTACGGCGGGCAGGCGCTCATCGACGACATGGCCCGCGGCGCCGAGGCGTACCTGGAGATGTGGCGCCGCGCCGAGACCTGGACGGGCGGCGCGTGAACGAACTGACGGCCGCCCGCCGCCCCGGCGAGCGCGGCACCGCCGAGGTCGGCCGGAGCTGGCTGCTCGGCTATGCCGCCGTGTGGTTCGGGTACTGGCTGGTGATCCTGCTGCCGCCGCAGTTCATGACGCCGCACCTCATCGGGCGCATCGCGGCGGAGGACAAGGTGGACGTGCTGTCCTACCTGCTGATCCAGAACTCCGTCGTGGTCGTGCTGTGCGTGCCGCTCGCCGGGATGGCCTGCGACCGCACCCGGACCCGCTTCGGCCGCCGCCGCGTCTGGGCGCTCGGCGGGTTCGCGGTCGCGGCCGTCCCGTACGCGCTGATCGGGACGCAGACGAGCTGGCCGGTCGTGGCGGGCCTGATGGTCGTCGTGTCGATGGGCGCGGCGGCGGTGCTCGCCGCGCTCAGCGCCGTGATCGCCGACCGGGTGCCGCACCACCAGCGGGGCGCCGCGTCCGCCGCGATGGGCGTCCCGCAGGTCGTCGCGCTCGTGGTCGGGATGGTGCTGGTGACGATGGTCGTCACGTCCGTTCCCGGGATGTGGGCGCTGATCGCGGTGCTCGCGACCGTGTCGGCGCTGCCGTTCTTCCTCGTCCGGACGCGGACGCGCCCCGCCCTGCAGGAGGCGGGACCGGTGCCGGGCGCGGGCGGGCGCGTCCCGTTCCCGCACCCGCGCCGGCATCCGGACTACTACTGGGCGCTGGTGTCCCGCGTGCTGATCAACGCCGGGAACCTGGCCGGGACGACGTACCTGCTGTACTTCCTCACCGACGTCCTGCACCGGCGCGACCCCGACGGGTCGCTGCTGGTCCTCACGCTGATCTACCTGGTGTGCTGCGCGGCGACCGGCTGGCTCGGCGGGAGGGCGTCGGACGCACTCGGCCGCCGCCGCGACCTCATCGCCGTCGCGGGCGCGCTCCAGGCGGGGGCGGCGGCGCTGCTCGCGATCGCGCCGACGTGGCCGTCCGCCATGGCGGGCGCGGTGCTGCTCGGGGCGGGCTACGGCGCCTTCCTGTCGGTCGACCAGGCGCTCGTCACCGACGTGCTCCCCGACCAGCGCAGCCGCGCCCGCGACCTCGGTGTCGTCAACGCGGCGCAGAACGTCCCGCTGGCCTTCGGCGTCGCCTGGTTCGTGCTCACCTTCGTGGGCGGCTACCGCGTGCTGTACGCGGTGTCCGCCGTGATCATGCTGCTGGGCTCCGCCTCCGTGTACCGGATCAGGAGCGTCCGTTGAAAGGGGTTTCGTGAAAGCGGTCATGGTCATGTTCGACACCCTCAACCGGCGCTTCCTGCCGCCGTACGGGGCATCGGACGTGCACGCCCCGAACTTCGCGCGGCTCGCCGAGCGCACCGCGACGTTCGACAACTGCTACGGCGGGAGCATGCCGTGCATGCCGGCGCGGCGCGAGATGCACACCGGCCGCCACAACTTCCTGCACCGGGGCTGGGGGCCGCTGGAGCCCTTCGACGACTCCGTCCCGGAGATGCTCAAGGAGAACGGCGTCTACACCCACCTGGCCACCGACCACCAGCACTACTGGCTGGACGGCGGCGCGACCTACCACCCGCGCTACAACACCTTCGAGTTCTTCCGGGGGCAGGAGGGCGACGAGTGGAAGGGGCACGTCGCCGACCCCGACGTGCCCGACTCCGTCCCGCACACGGCGAACCCGCTGCGCCGCCAGGACTGGGTGAACCGCCTCTACATGAAGGACGAGGCCGACCATCCGCAGACGGGCACGTTCGACGCGGGCGTGCACTTCATCAAGACCAACCATGCCGAGGACAACTGGTTCCTCCAGATCGAGACGTTCGACCCGCACGAGCCCTTCTTCTCTTACGACCACTACAAGAAGCTCTATCCGGACGACTACGACGGCCCGCATTTCGACTGGCCCGACTACCGGCGCGTGACGGAGACGCCCGAACAGGTCGAGCACCTGCGGAACCAGTACCTGGCGCTGCTGTCGATGTGCGACCGGTCGCTCGGACGCGTCCTCGACCTGATGGACGAGCTGTCCCTGTGGGACGACACCCTCCTGATCGTCTGCACCGACCACGGCCTGCTGCTCGGCGAGCACGACTGGTGGGGGAAGAACGCACCGCCGTTCTGGGACGAGACCATCCACACCCCGCTGTTCATCTGGGACCCGCGCAGCCGGGTCGCCGGGGAACGGCGGTCGAGCCTCGTCCAGACCATCGACTTCGGGCCGACGCTGCTGGAGTTCTTCGGCGTCGACCGCACCCCCGACATGCTGGGCGTCCCGCTGCGGGAGACCGTCGCCCGCGACACCCGCGTCCGGGAGGCGGGCCTGTTCGGCTGCTTCGGCGGCCACGTCGGCGTCACCGACGGCCGCCACGTCTACATGCGCGCCTGCGCGGAACCGGGGAACCGGCCGCTCGCCGAGTACACGCTCATGCCCACCCACATGCGCGGCCGCATGCCGGTGGAGACGCTCCGGGACGCGACCCTGGCATCCCCCTTCTCCTTCACGAAGGGCGTGGCGCCGCTGCGTCTTCCCGGCTTCTCCTACACCGACCCGCACGCGTTCGGCACGCTCCTCTACGACCTGGCCGCCGACCCCGAGCAGCTCTCACCGCTCATCGACGACGACCTGGAACTGCGCATGGCCGGGTTGATGGTCGACGTGATGCGCGCGAACGACGCGCCTCCGGAGCAGTACGAGCGGCTCGGCCTTCCGGCGGACGGGCCGGTGACGTCCGGGCATCTACTCGTCCGGAGGCAGTGGGAGCAGGTCGTGGCGTCGGAGCGGCCGCCGCTGACCGCCGCCGAGTTCCCCGCGTCCCGGCTGTCGGTGACGACGCCGACCCGGCTGCTGGTCGCGGAACCGGCCGCCGAGGCGGTGCTCCGCGAGCACCTGGGCGCGCTCATGGACAGCCCGCTGCTGCCGGAGGCGATGCCGTTCTCCCTGCTGGAGATCGCGGGCCTGGCGGTCGGCGTCATCGACCGCGAGACGCTGCACGCGATCGCCGCCGACCTGGCGGCCCTGTGACCGCGCCGAAGCCTGGGACCGCGCCGGAGCCTGGGACCGCGCCGGAGCCTGGGACCGCGCCGGAGCCTGGGACCGTGCTGAAACGCCTCCCCGGCGGGACGTTCCTGATGGGCGGCGACGACCCGGACGCCAACCCCGGCGACGGCGAGGGCCCGGTCCGCGAGGCCGCCGTGCGCCCGTTCGCGATCTCCCCGTACACCGTCACCAACGAGGCGTTCGCCGCGTTCGCCGACGCGACCGGCCACCGCACCGACGCCGAGCGGTTCGGCTGGTCGCACGTCTTCGCGGGGTTCCTGCCGGGCCGCCTGCGCCGCGTCTCCCCCAGGGCCGGCCGCGCCCCGTGGTGGTGCGCCGTGCGCGGCGCGGACTGGCGGCACCCCGAAGGGCCCGGCTCCACCCTCGACGGGCGGGCGGACCATCCCGTCGTCCACGTCTCCTGGAACGACGCCGCCGCGTTCTGCCGCTGGGCGGGCGTCCGGCTGCCCACGGAGACCGAATGGGAGTACGCGGCGCGCGGCGGCCTGACCGGGAAACGCTACCCGTGGGGCGACGACCTCACCCCGGACGGCGAGCACATGTGCAACATCTGGCAGGGCAATTTCCCCACCCGCAATACGGCGGAGGACGGCTACAAGGGAACGGCCCCGGTCACCGCCTTCCCGCCCAATGGCTACGGCCTGCACAACATGGCGGGGAACGTCTGGGAATGGTGCGCCGACTCCTGGGGAGACGGCAGGGTCCTGCGCGGCGGCTCATATCTGTGCCACGCGTCCTACTGCAACCGCTACCGCGTCGCCGCCCGCACCGCGAACTCCCCCGACAGTTCTTCGGGCAACACCGGCTTCCGCTACGCCGCCGACTAGGCATTCAGGGCTGGAGGGAGGCCCAGACGCGGGACGGCAGGACGGCGGCGGCCTCGTCCAGATCCACGGATTCCGGATCGGACAGCCAGCGCCGCGCCGTCTCGGCGACCGGCCCGATGAGCAGCATCTCCATCATCACCGGCGACAGCCGCGCGACCCGGCCGCCCGCCACATGCGGGAGCATCCACGCCACGAGCTTCGCAATGCGCGGCGTCTTCAGTTCCGCGATGACGGCGGCATGCTCCGGGAGATACGCCGCATAGGCCGAGGAATGGATGAACCGTGCCGCGTCACTGCGCTCGCGCGTGAAACTGAGGTAGGCCCTTGTTGCCGCCTCGACGCCCTCTTGTGCGTCGGTGATCCCGTCCAGCGCGTCCAGCAGCGCGTCGAGCAGATCGGCCATGCAGCGCGCGTAAAGGGCGGCGGCGAGGCCGTCGAACGATCCGAAATGGTGGTAGAGGCTGCCGCTGCTCATCCCGGTGGCCGCGATGACGGCCTTCATTGTGAAGCCCTCGTGCCCGCGTTCGCCGTGCACGCGGAGCGCCTCGGTCAGGATGCGTGCGACGGTCTCGTCCGTGCCCTGGTGCTTAGGCGACATGGAGCGCCTGCTCCGCGTCGTTCCAGAGCCTTGCCGCCAGGGGAGTGTCGAGCGCCTTCGCCTTCAACGGCGTCTCCTTCTTCACATGGAAATAGCGGCCCGTCCCGTCGGCGGTGATCAGATCAGCGACGGGCGGACCGCTCTTCGACGCGGGTTTCAGCGTCCACTTGACCGTCTTCAGCAGGACACCGAAGAGCCCTGTCCGGGCCCCGAGATCCGTCCGGAGCACACCGGGATGCACCGCGTCGATCGTCACCCCGGCGTCCTTCCACCGCTCGGCGAACAGCGGGACCATCATCAGGTTCGCCAGCTTGGTGTTGGCGTACGTGTGGACGGCATGGAAGTCGTCCCCGGTCGGCGTCCGCTCCGGGTCGACCCGCCCAGTGACGTACAGGCCCGCGCTGACCTGGACCACCCGCCGCAGCCGCTCCTCCAGCAGCCGGTTCAGCAGGAACGGCGCGAGGTGGTTGGTGAAGAACGCCTGCTCGAACCCGTCCTCGGTGAGCACGCGCCGGCTGGGCCAGACACCCGCGTTGTGGACGAGCACGTCGACATCGGACAGCTCCCCGGCCAGTTTCCGCACGGCCCGCACGGACGACAGGTCGCCCACGACCAGCTCCGCGCCGATCTCGCGCGCGGCGGCCGCCCCCGCGTCGGGCCGCCGCGCCACGATCACCACCCGGTGCCCCCGCCGGGCGGCCTCGCCCGCCACCGCGCGTCCCACACCCCGGTTCCCGCCGGTGACGGCGACCCGCAACGCCTCGCTCATACCGGGACCCTACCGAATTCTAGAGACTGTCTCTAGAGAGGTTCTCCAGATACCTCGCCGGTGGTACCGCCCGGCTCCCCCGCTGCGCCGCCCGTCGTACGCGCGAAGCCGCCGCGCACGTGACGACACCCCCGCAACCCGACCGGCATCGTCATGACAGACCGCACAGAAAGGACCGTGGACATGGCGATACAGGAACGCACCCGCGCACGGCGGGACGGCCGCTTCCACCTCGGCAGGCGCTGGCGCAAGACGACGCTGATCGTCCACATCGTGTCCGCCGGCGCGTGGATCGGGATCGACGTCATCGTGGCCGTCCTCGTCCTGACCGGCCGGTTCGGCACCAGCGACGACGTCCGCGGCCTCGCCTACCGGGCGCTCGCGACGTTCGTCGTGTGGCCGATGCTGACGTCCGCGCTGATCTGCCTGGTCACCGGCGTGATCCTGGGCCTCGGCACCAAGTGGGGTCTGGTGCGCTACTGGTGGGTGGCGGTCAAGCTCGTCCTCAACCTGATCCTGTGCACCCTCATCCTGGTGGCCCTCCAGCCCGGCATGGACGAGGTGAACGAGTACGGCCGCACCTTCAGCGCCGGCGGCCCCGAACCGGCCTTCATCTCGAACCTGTTCTTCCCGCCGGCGGTCTCCCTGACGACCCTGACGTTCGCGACCGTCCTCGCCGTCGCCAAGCCCTGGGGCCGCCTCCGCCGCCGCTCCGGAGCCGGCGCGTCCGGCCGATCGCGGGCCACGTGATCACCCCTGCCAGACTGGCGGCGTGATGCGAGATGCCGGAATCGGATTGCTGGTCGCATGGGCGGTGCACGACGCCGAGGAGGTCGCGGCCGGGCCGCGCTGGATCCGGGCGCACCTGCCCGAACTGCGCGAGCGGTTCCCGCAGGCGCCCGCCGCCGTGTGGCGGTGGATGGAAGCCGTGGACGAGCGCGAGTTCGCCGTCGCCGTGACCCTGATGGGGGCGCTCGTCGCGGGGGCCGCGGTCGACGGGCAGCGCACCGGCGGGCGGTCCGCCACGTACCAGACCGCGCTCACCGGGTTCGGGCTGCACGGCCTGATGCACCTCGGGCAGGCCGCCGCGCTGCGGCAGTACACGCCCGGCTCGGTCACCTCGGCCCTGGTGGTCGTCCCGTACACGGTGTGGGCCCGCGCTCGGCTGCGGCGCCGGGGCGTGCTGTGTCCCGCACGGGCACGCGACGCCGCAGTGGGCCTGGCGTTCGCCGCCCTCGGCATCGCCGGAGCGCACCTGGCCGCCCGGCGGATCACCGGACGGCGCTAAGGCGTGAGACCGGGCAGGATGGCGAGGAGTTCGCGGCGTTCCTCCTCGTCCTGGCGGACCTGCCGGCCGTAGATGCCGACGCCCGGGATCGCGGCGTCGCCGTCGGCCAGTTCGCGCAGTTCGGGGACGAGCGGGGCGGCGTCCGTGCCGAGTTCGCGCAGCGACGCGATGAGCCACGGGCCCGCTCCGAGGGACGGGAGGCGGCGGCGGACGGCGTCCACGAGCGGGGCGGCCTCGCCGGTGATGCGGCGGACGGCCAGCGCGGCGGCGGCGTAGTCGCGCCGGTCGTCGAGGAGGTCGCGCAGGCGCGGGAGGAGGGGCTCGGCCTCCGGCCCGATGAGACCGGCGAGTTCGATCGCGTCCGTCGTGTGGCGTCCCCTGTCGAGTGCGTCGGCGGCGGCCCGCAGCGCTGCGGCCTTGCCGCCGGTGCGCAGCAGCCGTGCCGCATCCAACCGGCGCCCGATGGCGGACGGATCGTCTCCGGTGGCCGCGTCGGCAAGGGCGCGCAGGGCGGGAAGGACGTCGTCGAGGGGCAATTCGCGGTCGACGGCCGTCTGTGCGGCCACCACGGGATCGGCGATCGCGGCTTCGGCAACGGAGGCCATCAACTGGGCGGTGTCGCCGGTGATCGCGGCGAGGGCCCGCGCGCAGTCGAGGCGCTGCCGCCAGGACGCCTCCGGGTCGTCGCGGGTCGAGGTCAGCGCGGGCACCGCCGCCGATGCCGCCGGGCCGATCGCGGCCAGCGCGCGGACCGTCCACCAGTTGTCGTGCGGGACGAGCCGGACGAGTTCGGGCACCGCCTCCGCCGCATCCGGGCCCCAGCGGTGCAGCAGCCGGGTCAGGCCGTTCACCTCGTTGTGCCGGCGCATCCTGCCGAGGTAGGCGTCGTATCCGCCGGATTCCGCGGGCCCGGCGAGCGGCATCGCCGCCAGCCGCCGCCGCACGGCCGCGAGCAACTCCGCGTCGGCGGGCACGCCGGTGTCGATGAGCAGGCTCACGGCGTCGGTCGTCGCCACACCGGCATCGAGCGCGGCGATGAAGGGCCCGCGCCAGCGAGAGTCACCGAGCCCGATCAACGTCTCCAGAGCCGCGTCGAAGACCCGCGCTTCAAGCGAGTCGGCCTCCGAGGGCGGCTCGGCGACGAGGGCGGCCAAGGCGTCGACGGCCTCCGCCGCCGCCTCCCGCACGTCGCGGACCGCGGTCGCGGCAGCGACGCGGACGCCGGGGTCGGCGTGCCGGAGACCCGCCGCCAGCAGCGGCGCCGACTCGGCACGGGCCGAGCGCGACCGGACGCAGCGCTGGTAGGCGGCGTCGACGGCCGTCCGCGCGGAGTCGGCAGGGCCCTGGTCGAGCAGGGCGTGGGCCAGTGCGGCGAACGACGGGCCGTCGATCCGGCCGGCGATGTCGTCGAACGGGTCGTCCGCCCAGATCCAGCCCTCCAGCGGCTCGCCCTCCAGCCAGCACCGGGCGGCCGCCTCCGAGGCGGCGTCCGTCCAGGGGAGGCCGTTGGCGGCGATCGCCCACAGCGCTCCGGCGCGGACGGCGGCGGACCGTCCCGCGACCTCTTCGGCCAGCCACGCCGCGCTGCCCTGCGGGTCGAGACGGCCGGCGGCGGCGAGCAGGCCCGCGAGCACGCGCGGCGACCGCTCCTTCTTCCGCCGGGCCCGGAGCGCGGGCAGCACCTCGGCGGCACATGAACGCGGGAGGTGGCCGAGCAGGTAGGTGGTGTAGTCCCGGATGTCGGTGTCCGGGTCGTCCAGCAGCGGGACCATCAGCGGAGCCTCACGAGCCAGAGCGGCACGGACGTCCGCGAGGACCTCCGGGGTCGCGTCATCGGCGGCGGCGATCGCACCGAGCAGCGACACCAGCACGTCGCGCCGACGCGTCCCGGGATCGGCGGCGAGCCGCGCGACGAACGGCACAGCCCACGGTGTCGCCGTGTACAACGTGCCCTGGTGGTAGACACTGCCGAACAGGTGCTCGGTCGCGTCCTCGGCCAGCTCGTCGTCGTCGCCAACCGCGTCCCGAAGCGTCTGGGGGAAGTCCTCCGCCGCCCCGTAAGCGTGCCGAAGCGAGGCCCAGCCGACGTCGTCAATGCCCTCAAGCCCGCCCGCCGTCATCGTTCTCCCCGTCCGCCGCGTCTCTGCCGGTGACTCTAGGCCCCGGCAGAGACACTCGGCGGCGGGACGGCTCAGCAGGTGCCGAGCATCGAACTGAGCGCGCTCTTCTCAGCGCTGTCGACGGTGAGGTCGTAGTACCACTTCACCTGGATCCAGGCGCGGGCGTAGGTGCAGCGGAACGCGGTGCGCGGCGGCTGCCACTCGGCCGGGTCCTTGTCGCTCTTGCTCTGGTTGACGTTGTCGGTGACGGCCCACAGCTCGGGGCCGCCGAGGTCGTTGGCGTAGGACTGGCGGCGGGACGTCGTCCAGGCCCAGGCCCCGGACGCCCACGCCTCGGCCAGCGGCACCATGTGGTCGATGTCCAGGTCGGACGCGAGGGTCCAGGTGGCACCGTCGTAGGGCGAGTACCAGCTGCCGGACGTCGGGTAGCAGGACGAGTCGGTCACGACACCCGTACCGTCCCGCTTGAGGACGGTCTCGCGGGTGTTGCAGGACCCGGAGATCGTGATCCAGTGCGGGAACAGGTCGCGGTCGTAGGTGCTCTGGTGCGATTCGGCGGCGACGGTGAGCTCGGACAGCCGGGTCGCGGCGGTAGCGGCGGACGGGATGTTGGGCGGGGTCGCGGACGCCGGCGCGTCCAGGACGGCGATCAGCGCCGCGGCCAGGACGGCCGGGAGCAGGAACGACAGCAGTCGTCGCATGGGGGGAGCCCTTCCGCTGCCGCTCCCGGCCGGGGCGGGGGGCGCCCCGAGGGGGATCGGGAACGGCGGCACTGCGACGGTGACATTCCGGACAATTGCCGTTAAATGTCACGCTTTGCCCAGCCGCGGGCCCGCCCTTGGTCGGATGCTGCCGTCACCACCCCGCCCCCACCCCCGCGACCTGCACGACCACGGCCGGCGGCCCCCGGTACGGGGGCGGTACGGCGGATGAAGACTCCCTGAACGACCGCTCACGCGAAGCGGGCAAGGCCGGCGAAACGGCCCCGTGCGCGGCCAGGTCATAGAGCAGGCGCAGGTCTCCCCTACGCCGGCGGCGCACACAAGCCGCGCATGATGGGGCGCGAAACGATCAGCGAAGCGTCCGGCCTGTCAGGGAAGCCACAGGTCGGGGCCAGACGCTTGATGCGCGCACGGCGGGCCGTGTAGTCGGGCATGGCCCGCTCAACGTGCCGCCAGAACGGGTCGCCGTGATCGTGCTCCTTGAGATGACCGACCTCGTGGGCGAGCACGTAGTCGATCAGGTCGGGCGGCAGTTGCATCGTCGCCCAGTGGATGATGAGACGCCCGTCTCGCGAGCATGAGCCCCACCGCTACCTCAGGGGCTGGACCTTCAACTCGGCATCAGATGCCGTTCACGAGCAGCACCTCGTCAGGGACGATGTGCCGCGCGGCTACCGGGCGAGCGCTCCGCCCGCTTCAGCCAGCGGCAGGTCGATGATCATCGAGTCGAAATGCGGCGAATCGGGAAAAGGCTGAACCTTGCCGGCCTTACGCCATCCCCACCGCGCGTATGCGCGCTGGGCCGACTCGTTGTCCTCCCGAACCAGCAGCGTCGCGCGCTCCTCGCCATAGGCGACGGTCCGGGCTCCGAGGCCCTTGGCGTCCACTCACTCGTGTTCTCTGTGGATGGGCAACCTCCCACACCCTCCGGCTCGCTCCACTCGGCCACTGGTCCACTCCCGAGATCAGGCCGCTGGTCGGGACGCCGGTCCCGGCGGTGACCGGGACGTTGTGGACGTCGCGCGGCTGGTTTGACGACCTGCCGCGCAGCAGCCGCACCGCCTCGGCGATGCCGTTCATCCCGTGGACGTACACCTTCGCCGAGTTGCCCGCCGTGGGCGTTGAACGGGAGGACGCAGCCACCGCCCTGGAGACGAGGCCGCGCCCCAGGGGCCTGCCGCACAGGCGGAGTACCGCCGAAAGCCGTCTCCGCACTTTGAGGGGACTGGCAGAGCGGCAAGTGCCGAAGAGTAGTTACTCCCAGGCTGATCGTGTTACGGCCCGGCCGTCTGGCGGCGGCTCTTGTGGAGGGTGCGCCGGGTATGGCGGGGCCGTGTCCGGGCGTGGTGTGTGGTGGTGGTCCAAAGGTTGGCGGCTGATGGTTGCCGCACCGGCAGCGTGGGGGTGCCGAGCGGGTCGTCGGGTGGCAGGACACGGTAGGCGTAGCGTCCGTCGTGATGTTGGGTGATGGCGATTTGGCGGGGGTTGGTGTGTTTGAAGCGGTTGTGCCATCCGCAAGTGAGGGTGAGTTGGTCGATGTCGGTGGGGCTTTGGCCGAGGGCCCAGCCGTGGACGTGGTCGACTTCGCACAGCGCCCCGGGCACTTCACAGCCCTGCACCGCACAGGTGGGATACAGGGCTTCCAGGACCTGACGTTGCGCGGCGGTGGCGAACCGGACCCGATGCCCTAGATAGAGCGGGGTGTTGCCGTGTCCCAGGATCAGGGGTGAGACTCCGGCGTTCAGGGCGATGCGCCGGGCCTGCTCTGCGGGGATGGGGGTGCCGTCGGTGAGCCGTGCCGGGGCGGTGCCGCCGGTGAGGGTGTCCAGGTCGCAGATGACGGTCACCTTGGTTGCCTTGTGCCCACCCGCCAACACGCCGGTCAACGCCGCTGCGGTGCGTTCGGACAGGTCGCGGCGATCGTCGGTTCCGGCGGGTTTGGCCAAGGGCGCGAGGGTTCCGTCCCAGAGGGCGGCGTCTTCGGCGTTGAGCCAGCCTTTGATGTAGCGGCCGCCGTCCAGCGACCGGGTCGAGTCGATCCAGGACCGCTCGTATCCGCGCGCGGCGTCCTCGGGGGCTTGCTCGCGCCCGTCGCGTTCGGCGATGAGGTCGGTGATCTTGTTTCCGAACGCGGCGACCTTGCCCGCAGAGAAGCCCTGCCCGGCCAGGTCGAGGAGGATGCGCTCGGCGGCGGCGCAGTCGGTGTCGTCCAGGCGTGCGACGGCGGCGCTGATGGTGCCGGCGTATCCGTAGGACAGTTCCCCGTCGACCAGGCGGCGGGTGACCTCAGGCAGGCGGTGGCGCTGCCGGGCCAGGTGCAGGCGTTCCCTGGCGCGGGCTTCGCGCATGCCCAGCCGGGTGCGCAACCACGCCAGAGTGGAAGGCAGCCCCCACCGGCGCATCTCCCCGGAGGCGTCGACGCGGGCGATCAGAGCGGCCAGTGCGCTTTCGTGCTGGTCGGCGGCGCGGGCAAGGGTCTCGGCCTGAGCGAGGCAGGCAGCCGCCGAGGCGGGTGCTTGACGGTGGGCGAGTTCGGCCGCGATCACTGCCGCCGCGTCCACCAACTCTGCGGTGGACATCGACGCGGTGTCGATCCGATCCGAACACATGACTTAATGCTATCGAACAATCACACAAGATCACCTCGATTTCCCCAAAGAATCTTGTGCTCTTTGCCGCCGGGCCGAATAGGGGAATATTTCACCCATCCAGCCCGTAAACGATCCCCATCACCCAGCCGCAGTCTTTCGGGGCCGAAGGCCCCGGGGCCAGGGCAGCAGCCACGCGCCGACCTACAGTCGAACACCCACCCACGCCACCGAGCCCAGCCGAAGTGACTCCAGCCCACCGCGCCCGCAACGTCCACACCGACCCGCAGGGGCCACCGCAACCAGGCACCCGCAGCAACCACACTATTCCGGTAAAAGACCGCCGAAACCACGACCAACAACAGAACGCCCGCTAATTCGACTTTACCCCGGCCGCCTACACCACCGACGACATCGAATTGCTGAACCGCAACTCCACAAGGCCACAAGGCGGGCGGGGGTGACGGGCCGGCCGATCGTCGACCGACGGTGTCTCGTAGGTGGCCAGATCGCCGCAGACCAGATGCACCTCCGGTCATCGCCCCCCTGGCGCCACATCCGCCCGACAGGGGACTCGCTCAGCCCAGTCCATTCGGCCATCGAGGCCAGCAGGGGACGCCCAGCGGGGTCTGCTCGCAATGAGTGCGGCCACCCCTTGCACCTCGTCCAGCAGGATCGAGGGCGGACGGCCCTCCCCGGGCTCATCGGCCAGCCCGGCAAGGTCGTGCTCGTTGAACCGGCGGCGCTACTCGGCCACCCTCGGCCGCGAGGCCCCCACTTCGGCGGCCACATGTATGTGGAACGCACCCGCTGAACGCCCGCCCGGACGATCCGGCACCGCAACACATACGCCTGCGCCAGGTCGTCGCCCGAGCCCCACCCTCCGTCCCGCAGAGCCGCAGAACACTAGAGGCTGAGCTCTCCGCGCTTCACCCGGACCAGCAACCCGGCGAACGCCTCACGCCCGAACGCCAGCCGCGCCCCGTCCGGGTCCTTGGAGTCACGCACCCACACCCGGTCACCCAACTCCGCCAGCTCCACGCACGCATCGTCGTTCCCACCGCCGCTGTGGGAACTCTTCCGCCAGGTGATCATTTGATGTCCTTAACGTCTCTTCCATAAAGGCTCGCCAATCGACCCGAGCAGCGCAAGTGCACCGATCACATCAGAACCTACTTCGAGAAGAAACGATTCGTCGCCCGCTTCAAGCAGCGGCCGCGAACTGCGCAAACTCGGCTGCGGACAGGCGGCTGTACAGAAGGTGAAGCGTTGTCGAAATCACCAGCCTTGCGGCGACCCGGCCGCGAGGCCAGTGCTCTTGGTGAAGAGGACGCGCCGGCTCCGGCCACCGCCCCCGGCCGTCCAGCCTGGGCGCTGGTACCGGCGCCCAGGCTCACGTCAGCGTGCTCACCGGGGCTCACCACCCCGTTTTCCCGCTAAAGGCTTAGGTCCCCGCGCTTTACGCGCTCCAGGAGCCCGGCGAACGCCTCACGCCCGAACGCCAGCCGCACCCCGTCCGGATCCTTGGAGTCCCGCACCCACACTCGGTCACCCGACTCCGCCAACTCCACGCACGCTTCGTCGTTCCCACCGCCGGTGTAGGAACTCTTGCGCCAGTTCATCACGTGTACGTCCTCATAATCTGCTCGATCAGTGCCGTCGAAGGAGCCTTAGCCAGGGCCAGCGCCCCGATCTCATCGAACCGTACCGCCAATATGTCCGCCTCGTCACCGGCCTCGATGAGACGACCGCCTATCTGGGCTCCCGCGTACGCGATCTCCCTGCCACGGACCTTCAACACCTGAAATGGGCCATCATGTCCGGGATGCCAGCCCGCATCACGAGGAACGATGCGCAAGCACACGCGTGGCTTCTGAGCGAGCGAAAGAAGGTGTGCCGCCTGCTCACGCATGACTTCGCGGTCACCGACGACACATTCCAGCACCTCTTGGTCTATCAAGATCCAGAGATACGGCGGCTTCTCCCGCTCCAGGATCTCCTGGCGCTTCATGCGCGCCTTGGTCGTCGCCTCTGCCTCATGCACGTGCCCGGCCGCGCGGAGCACGCCCTGAGCGTAAGCCTCCGTCTGCACCAGCAGTGGGACGTTCTTGCCATGGAAGACCTTGATGATCTCCGCGGCCATCTCGTATTGGACGTATTGACGAAACCAGTCTGGATCATGGCCAGCACAGGCGAACGTGTGGAGCCGCTCAAAGTGTCCACCCGTGTCCCATGCCTCATCGAGGCGCTTCATGCAAGTGTCACTCGGCCGGAACCGTCCAGCCTCCCAGTTCGATACGGTCCCCCGGGTCGACTTGACGATCATGGCCACCTGGGCAAGCGAGAGATCGCGCTGCGTGCGATAGAACCAAAGGTCAAAGGCTAGCCAAGCCCACAGCGAGGACTTCGGATCGATGGATTCGCGCACGCTCACGGCACACCCACAAGTGTCTTGACTGCACTTCAATACACAACACGTTAGCGTACAGTCACTCAAAGTGAGGACACATTCCGAAAACCGAGGATGGTCCTCAATGAATGATCTTGCTCTCGTCACTCCGGCGTCCGGTGTCCCCGAGGTCCGGCTGACCTTGCTCGCCGTACCGTCAACCGTCGTGCTGGCTCGCGAACTCGTCCGCTACGCCCTGACGAACTGGGGATTCAGCCGCGCGAAGTGATCAACGACTCGACCCTCGTGATGAGCGAGATCGTCACCAACGCCGTCACGGCGGCGCGCGGCCGGGAGATCCGGCTCCGCTGCGCTCTGGAGGACGGGACGCCTCTGCTGGGGTGCTGGGACCCGTCCCCTGATCTACCGAACCCGGCCCCGCCGTCCCTCACCGCCGAGAATGGGCGCGGCCTCGCCATCGTCTCCGCCTACGCCTACGCCTACGCCAAGGAGACCGGCACGCGCCCCTCCGCCACCGGCGAAGGAAAGATCGTCTGGGCCCAGATGCCCGCCTGACCCCTGTCAAGAGAGCGAGGGCATGCGGGGGACTCGGTGTGTTGCCGAGCCCCCGCGAGGCTTGGACTCAGGCGAAGCGGGCGAGGGCGGCGGAGATTACCGTGCGGTCGTCTGCGGCGGCCTCGAAGAGGGTCGTCCCGGCGTCGTCCTTCCAGGTCTCGATGCGTAGGGCGTCGCCTGGGAAGACGGGGGCGGCGAAGCGGCCCTCTAGTTCGCGTAGGTCGGCTGGGTGGGCGCCCAAGGACGACGCCAGCGGAAGCGTGATCGCCGCCAGTGTGCACAGGCCGTGCATGATGGGGCGCGGCATCCCGGCCTTCTTCGCCGCCTCCGGGTCGATGTGCAGGTGGTGGCGGTCGCCCAGGAGGCGGTAGAGGGCCGTCTGGTTGGTGGCCGTCTGGATGTCGAGGGTGGCGGACGGCGGCGTTTCGGGACGACGGCGTGCGGACGGGCCTCGGTCGCCGCCGAAGCCGCCGGCGCCCGGGGCGAACACCGACCACGTCGCCTCGAAGTACTCGCTGTCCACGGTCACGTCGAAGACGGCCGCCGAGCCCTTGTCCCAGACGTCCGCCATGCGGGCGCTCATCTCCACGGCCCCCGAGCGCGGCAGGTCCTTCAGCACGCGGAGGCGCTGGGTGCCGTGGACGGCCGTCCCGGTGTCGAACGCGCCCGCCGAGCCGAGGGCGTCCAGGGCCCATTGCGCGAGGGTCAGCGCGAACGTCGGGAGGACGCGCAGCCGCTCCTCGAAGACCAGGTCGAGGTCGGAGGCGTCCGCGCCGACCGCCAGCGCGTAGAGGATCGCCCGGGTCTCGTCATAGGTGACGGTCCGCGTGCCGAGGTCCTTGCCGATCCACTCGCTCACGCGTCCGCTCCCAGGATCAGGCCGCTGGTCGGGACGCCGGTGCCGGCGGTGACCAGGACGTTGTGGACGTCGCCCGGCTGGTTCACCGACGTCCCGCGCACCAGGCGGACGCCCTCGGCGATGCCGTTCATCCCGTGGATGTACGCCTCGCCGAGCTGCCCGCCGTGGGTGTTGAACGGGAGCCGGCCGCCGAGTTCGAGGTTGCCGTCCGCGACGAAGTCCTTGGCCTCGCCCTTGGCGCAGAAGCCGAGCTCTTCGAGCTGCGGCAGCACCAGCGGCGTGAAGTGGTCGTACAGGATCGCGGCCTGGACGTCGGCCGGGGTGAGCCGCGACTGCGCGTAGAGCTGCCGTCCCACCAGGCCCATTTCCGGAATGCCGGTGATCTCGGAGCGGTAGTAGCTCGTCATCATGTGCTGGTCGTTGCCCGACCCCTGCGCGGCGCCCCAGATCAGCGCGGGGCGGTTCGGGAGGTCGCGGGCGCGCTCGGCCGACACGATGACGAGTGCCTGGCCGCCGTCGCTCTCCTGGCAGCAGTCGAGGAGCCGCAGCGGTTCGGCGATCCAGCGGGACGCCTGGTGGTCTTCGAGGGTGATCGGGCGGCCGTGGAACCACGCGGCCGGGTTCTTCGCGGCGTGCGCCCGGTCGACGACGGCGATGCGGCCGAAGTCCTCGCTGGTCGCGCCGTACTCGTGCATGTAGCGGCGGGCGAACATCGCGACCCACTGGGCGGGCGTCGACAACCCGAACGGGTTCATCCACGCGTAGGCGGCGCTGTCGGCGCTGACGTCCATCGGCCGGTTCGCCTGGCCGAGGCCGTAGCGGGTGCCGGACCGCTCGTTGAATGCCCGGTAGCAGACGACGACGTCGGCGACGCCGGTCGCGACGGCCATCGCGGCCTGCTGGACGGTGCCGCAGGCGGCGCCGCCGCCGTGCCCGACGCGGGAGAAGAACGTCAGCTCGCCGATGCCGAGGTTGCGGGCGATGTGGATCTCGGAGCTGGTGTCGGCGGTGAACGTCACCATCCCGTCCACGTCGGACGGCTGCAGCCCGGCGTCGGTGATCGCGGCGAGCACCGCCTCGCAGGCGAGCCGCAGCTCGCTGCGGCCGGACTCCTTGGAGAACTCCGTGGCGCCGATCCCGGCGATCGCGGCCGCTCCCGGCAGCACGCTCATGCGTCACTCCCCTGCAGTTGGACGACGACCGTGCCGGTCACGTGCGGGCCGATCGCGTTGACGCCGCGCACCTTGATCTCGACCCGGCCGCCGTCGCGCTTCTCGGTGACGGTGCCGGTCAGGACCATCGTGTCGCCCGGGTAGTTGGGCGCGCCCAGCCGGATCTTGATGGCCTTCACCACGGCGGCGGGCCCGGCCCAGCTCGTGACGTACCGGTCGACGAGCCCGTTGGTCGTCAGGATGTTCATGAAGACGTCCTTGGAGCCGCGCTCGACCGCGAGCGACGGGTCGTGGTGGACGTCCTGGTAGTCGCGGCTCGCGATCGCGGTCGCGACGATCATCGTGCGGGTCAGCGGGATCGCCAGCTCGGGGAGCTCCTCCCCCACCGCCACGTCGGCGTAGGCGCGGCTCACCACGTTCTCGCTCACAGGGCCGCCCCCAGCAGGTCCAGGTCGGCGGACGCGCCGCCGAGCGTTCCGGAGATCTGCTTGCCCCACAGGAAGTGCCGGTGCACCGGGTAGTCGACGTCCACGCCGATTCCGCCGTGCAGGTGCTGGACGCGGTGGACGACGTTCAACCCGCCCTCGTCCGACCACCACTTGGCGACCAGGACGGCGGCCTCGGCGTCCTCCCCGGCGGCGACCAGCGAGACGGCGTGCCAGAGGCAGACGCGGAGCGCGTCGATCTCGATGTAGCAGTCGGCGAGCTGGTGCTGCGCGGCCTGGAACGTGGCGAGCGGGCGTCCGAACTGCTCGCGCCCGGACAGGTAGTCGGCGGCCATGCGCAGCGCGCCGTCGGCCACGCCGACCTGGAGCGCGGCGAGCGACACGCGGACGGTCTCCAGCACCGCGTCCAGGGCACCGGAGCCGAGGGCCTGGGCGGGGGCGCCGTCCAGCGTGAGGTGCCCGGCGACGTCGCGGCTCGTGGTCTCGGCGCGCTCCCAGGCGCCGGCGGACGTCTCGACGACGAACAGCCCGGGGCCGTCGTCCGACGACGCCGACACCAGCACGTGGCTCGTCCCGAACGGTGTCGGGACGACCGCCTTCGTGCCGGTCAGCAGCCACCCGTCCCCGTCCCGGACGGCCGTGCAGCGCGGCGACGCCGGGTCGGACGGCCCGAACTCCTCCAGCGCGACCGTCAGCCGCGCCGACCCGTCCAGGACGGACGGCAGGAGCTCCCGCTGCGGCGCCGTCCCGTGCGAGGCCAGCGTCAGCGCGGCGGCAACGCACGGCCAGACCGGGACGGGCACGACGGTCCGCCCCTGCTCCTCCAGCAGGACGGCCAGCCCGCCGACGCCGAGCCCGGCACCGCCGGCCGGCTCCGGCAGCGCGACGCCGAGCAGCCCCGTCTCCGCCAGCTCCGCCCACAGGCCCTCGTCGAACCCGCGCTCGGACTCCTCCGCCGCCTTGATCCGCGCCTGCGCGGCCCGGTCGGCGAAGATCTGCCGGGCCAGGTCCTGGACGGCCTCCAGCTCCTCGCCCAGGGTGAAGTCCATCAGCGCTCCTTCGCAGCGTCGGCCGGGCGGAACGCCGGCAGGGACAGGTCGGGGTCCGGGTCGATCCAGTCGAGGACGACGGGCATGCCGACCTCGACGTCCTCGGGCGCGACCCCGGTCATGTTCGTGATGAGGCGGGTGCCCTCGGTCAGCTCGATCACCGCGACGACCAGCGGGTAGTCGAACGCCGGGTGGCGCGGGTGGTGGTTGACCACGTAGCTGTAGACGTGGCCCTCGCCCTGCGCCTCGACGGTGTCCCACGCGAAGGAGCCGCACTGCGGGCAGCACGGGCCGGGCGGGTGCCGCAGCGACTTGCAGTCGGCGCACCGCTGGATGACGAGCTTGTGCTCGCGCGCCGCCTCGAACCAGAACGCGTTGTCGGGGTTGATCGCGGGCCGCGGCCGCAGCGCCTTCTTCTCTTCCGCGGCCGGTTCCTCCGCCGGCCCGGCGGGCTTCTCCGGGGGGCGGAAGCGCAGCAGCCGCCAGCCCTGCGTCGCGACGACCTCGCCGGACGCGTCGCGGTAGGTCCGCAGAGTGGTGATGAAGCGGCCGGCGCCGAGCCCGGTCTTCTTCTCGGGGGAGATCGCCTGGACGACCTCCTCGACGCTGACGCGGTCGCCCGGCACCAGTTCCCGGACGAACTCGAACTCCGAGTCGGTGGCGACGACGGAGGTGTAGCCGCCCTCGGCGAGCAGCGCGGTCAGCTCGTCGGAGCCGTTCGGCGACGGGTCCGGGTGGACGGACGCCGCATAGCCGCGCATCGTCCACGCCTGCACCATCGACGCGGGCGCCACGACGCCGTCGCGTCCCGACGCGCGGGCGGCGTCCTCGTCCAGGTAGACGGGGTTGCCGTCCTCCATCGCCTCGACCCAGTGCCGGATCATGGGGACGTTCACCGGGTCCTGCCCGAAGCGCCGCGTCAGCAGCTCGCGGCCGACCCAGGCCTGGAGCCTCTCCTCGTAGTCGTCGCTCATGACCGCTTCATCCTCGGAAGGCCCAGCCCCTGCACGGCGACCATGTCGCGGAGCACCTCGTTGACGCCGCCGCCGAACGTGTTGACGATGCCCTGCCGGGAGAGCTGCTCGATCTGCCCGTGCAGCACCGCGCCCGGCGATTCGGGACGGATCCGCCCGGCCGCCCCCAGCACCCCGGTCAGCGTCCGCTGGACGAAGATGTGCGTCTCCGTCCCGTACGTCTTGGTGGCCCCGGCCTGCGCGCCGGTGAGTTCGCCGGCCTCGACCGCCATGGTCATCTTCCAGTTCATCAGCCGCATCGCCTCCAGCCGCGCGTACGTGCGGGCGAGGTCGGCGCGCACCCACGGCAGGTCGATCACGCCGTTGTCGCGGGCCCAGTCGCGGACGTCCTCCCACAGCCGGATCATCCGGCCGCCGAGGGCGGCGAGGCCGATGCGCTCGTGGTTGAGCTGGGTGGTGATGAGGCTCCAGCCGCCGTCGACGTCCCCGACGACCGACGACGCGGGCACCCGGACGCCGTTGTAGTACGTCGAGGTCACGACCATGCCGCCGACGGTCGGGATCGGGCTCCAGGAGAACCCGTCCGCGTCGGTCGGGACGATCAGGATCGAGATGCCCTTGTGCTTCGGCGCGTCCGGGTTCGTCCGGGCGGCGAGCCAGATGTGGTCGGCGGTGTTGGCGCCGCTCGTGAACACCTTGCTGCCGTCGACCACGAACTCGTCGCCGTCCAGGACGGCCTTGGTGCGCAGCGACGCGAGGTCGGTGCCGGCGTCGGGCTCGGTGTAGCCGATGGCGAACACGAGGTCGCCGGACAGGATGCCGGGGAGGTACGTCTTCTTCTGCTCGTCCGTGCCGAAGCGCATCAGCGTGGGGCCGACCGTGTTCACCGTGACGAACGGGAACGGCAGGCCCGCCCGCTGCACCTCGTCGAAGAACACGTACTGCTCGGCGATCGACCTGCCCTGCCCGCCGTACTCGGTCGGCCAGCCGTAGCCGAGCCAGCCGTCGTTGCCGAGCATCTTGACGATCTCGCGGAACCGGTCGCCGCCGACGCCCTGCTCGCCGGCGCGGCGCCGGACGTCCTCGGGCAGCAGGCCCGCGAAGTACGCCCTCAGTTCCGCGCGCAGCTCGCGATGCGCGTCGGACTCACGCAGATCCATACCTGCCCTTTCTCGGTTACGGGAGGAAGCGCACGCGGCCGGCGGCGATGAACTCGTCCCGGAGCGCGGCCTTGTCCGCCTCGGTCATCAGCACGTACTCGGGGGTGCCCGTCCCCTTGAGCGCACGGCCGGCCCAGCGGTAGACGGGGTCGGACGTCCGCCAGCCGTCGAGCTGCAGCTCCTTCTTCTTGAGCTTGCCCGAGCCGGTCGTCGGCAACGCGTGCGAGACGCGCACGAACCGCGGCGCGCCCTTGGTGCCGAGGTCGTCCTGCGCGGCGAGGAACGCCGGGAGGTCCAGGTCCTCGAACCCGACGCCCGCCGGGACCTCGATCGCCGCCATCACCTGGTCGCCGGAGCGCGGGTCGGGGACGCCGAACGCGACCGCGTCCACGATCTTCGGGTGGCGGCGGACGACGTTCTGGGTGAGCAGCGCGGAGATGTTCTCCGAGTCGACGCGGATCCAGTCGCCGGACCGCCCGCCGAAGTACAGGAACCCGTCGCCGTCGATGTAGCCGAGGTCGCCCGTCCAGTACCAGCCGTGCCGGACCCGCTCGGCGTCCGCCTCCGGGTTCTTGTAGTAGCCCTCGAACTTCGCGGCGCCGTGCACGTCGACGATCTCGCCGACGGCGGCCTCGGCGTTGGTGACGCGGCCGTGCTCGTCGAGGATCGCGGGGGCGCACGTCTCGCGCGTCTCCGGGTTCACGATCCGGACGCCGTCGTGGGCGGGCCGCCCGAACGCGGTCGGCGGCGCGGCCGGGTCGCGTTTGATCATGCCGGCGCTCTCGCTGGAGCCGTAGCCCTCCAGCAGCCGCGCGCCGAACCGGCGCAGGAACGCGGCCTTGTCCTCGGGGGACGCCTCCGTGCCGAACCCGTGCGTCAGCGTGTTGTCGCCGTCGTCGGGCCGCTCGGGCGTGGCGAGGACGTAGCCGATCGCCTTGCCGACGTAGTTGAAGAACGTCGCGCCGTAGAACCGGACGTCCGGCAGGAACCCGGACGCGGAGAACTTCGGCGCCAGCGCCACCGTCGCCCCGGCCGCCAGGGACGGCGCCCACAGCGCCATCAGCGCGTTGCCGTGGAACAGCGGCATCGAGCAGTAGCTGATGTCGTCGCGCGTGACGTCGTACTTCGCGCTGTTGTTGCGGCCCAGCTCGGCGAGCCGCCCCTGCGAGCAGCGCGCCGCCTTGGACGCGCCCGTCGTCCCGGACGTGAACAGCAGCAGCATCTGCGTCGCCGGGGTGACCGACGCGTCGGCCGCGGGTTCGCACGCGTGGGACGAGACGAGCGCCGGGTACTCCCGGTCGTCGATCAGGAGGAAGCGGTCGCGCGGGACGCCGATGTCGAGGCCGTCCAGCAGCTTCAGCCCGGCCTGGTCGGTGACCAGCAACTGGAGGTCGGTGTGCCGGACCTCCTGCTCCAGGTAGGAACCGGTCCGGGTCGAGTTGACGCCGACGATCGTCGCTCCGCTGAGCGCCGCCGCGCCCAGCCACAGGACGTACTCGGGGACGTTCTCCAGCAGCACGCCGATGTGGAACGGGCCGTCCCGGCGCAGCTCGCGGGCCAGGGAGGCGCGGGCCGCGCTCTCCCGGACGACCTCGTCCCACGTCCACGTCCGCTCGCGGCTGCGCAGGCCCGGCCGGGTGTCGCCCAGCCTGGCCAGCAGCATCCCGGCGATCGTCTCGTCACGCACTCGCGCTGCCCCAGGCCGGCTCGGTGGACAGGACGCAGTGGGTGCCGCCGTAGATCGCCGTCATGCACTTGTTGCAGTGGATGCACAGCGACTCGGTGGCGGGGTCGTCCTTGATCCGGTTGATCAGGTCGGGCTCGCGCAGCAGGGCGCGGGCCATCGCGACGAACTCGAAGCCCTCCGCCATGGCGGTGTCCATGCCGGCCCGGTCGGTGACGCCGCCGAGCAGGATCATCGGCAGCTTCACCGCGGCGCGGATCTGCCGGGCGTCCCTCAGCAGGTAGAGGTCCTCGTACGGGTAGGACTTCAGGAAGTGCTTGCCGATCAGCTTGATGCCGAGCTTGGTCGGCTGCTTCATCACGGACGCGAACTCGTGCAGCGGCGCGTCGCCCTTGAACAGGTACATGGGGTTCAGCAGGGAGCTGCCCGCGGTCATCTGGAGGGCGTCGACGGAGCCGTCGGCCTCCAGCCACCGCGCGACCTGGATGGCCTCGTCGATCCAGAAGCCGCCGGGCACGCCGTCGTCCATGTTCAGCTTCGCGGTGATCGCGATGCGGTCGCCGACGGCGTCGCGGACGGCGCGGCCGATGTCGCGGGCGAGCCGGGCGCGGTTCTCCAGCGAGCCGCCGTACTCGTCCTTGCGGTGGTTGACCTTGGGGCTGAGGAAGGAGCTCGTCAGGTAGTTGTGCCCCATGTGGATCTCGATCGAGTCGAATCCGGCCTCGATCGCCATCTTCCCCGCGTAGGCGTGCGCCTCGACGACGCGCTTCAGGTCCGCGTGCGTGGCGGCCCTGGCGACGGTCTGCGTGGTCAGGTGGAAGTGGCGGCTGGGCGCGAGCGCGGGCAGCTTGTTGCTCTTGGGGTTGGCGACCGGGCCGGCGTGCCCGATCTGCGCCTGGACGGCGGCCCCCTCGGCGTGCACGGCGTCGGTCAGCTTGCGGAGGCCGGGCATGGCCTCGTCCCGCCAGTAGATCTGCCGGCGGTCGGTGCGCCCCTCCGGCGCGACCGCGCAGTACGCGACGGTCGTCATGCCGACGCCGCCGCGCGCGTGCCGGACATGGAAGTCGATCAGCGCGTCGGTGACCTGGCCGTCCTTCGTCAGCCCCTCGTACGTCGCCGCCTTGACGGTGCGGTTCCGCAGCGTGACGGGCCCCAGCTTCCCCGGGGCGAACACGTCGGGCTTCGGGTCGTTCATCAAAAGTCCTCCATCCGGACTAGACGTTAATCAGCGGGATGTCCAGGCACTCCGGACATCCCGCTGACCGGGAGCATCGACCTCCGCCGCGTCGTTGATCTGCGGCGTGTTGTTGTTATGAGGCGGCTCATAACAACAACACGCCGCAGGTCAACGCGGGGGTTAGGCGTCGGGGCGGAGGGCGGCGGCTATCTGGTCCGCTTGGGCCTGCTGCTCTAGGAGCTGGCGTAGGAGCCATAGGCGCAGGACGCGGGTCACCGCTGCCGCCAGGTACAGGGCCGCGCCCAGGACGGTCACCGCCAGGAAACCGACGGCGAGGGTCTGCAGGGAGCCGACGTCCCGCATGTCGTCCTTGGTGAGCGAGACGTTGTAGGCGATGAAGACGCCGACGACGCCGGCGACCATCGCGATGGCGCCGACGATGCGCAGCACCCCGTCGAAGCGGGACTGGTCGGTCTTCAGCCTCTGGTTCGCCACGTCGTCCTTGAACCGCTGGCGTCGTTCCTCAGTGAGCATGGTGGGTCAACCTCCCAGGTAGTCGCTGGACAGCCGGTCTTCGATCTCGGCGGGCGGGCCGGCCGCCACCACGCGCCCGTGCAGCATCAGCGCGGCGGTGTCGGCGATGGGCAGGACGGCGCGGGCGAACTGCTCGGCCACCAGCACCGACAGGCCGCCCGCGACCAGCTCGGCGACCGTCTCGTACATCCGGGTGACGATCATGGGCGCGAGGCCCATGGACAGCTCGTCGAGCAGCAGCACCGCCGGGTCGGTGCCGAGCGCGCGCGACAGCGCGAGCATCTGCTGCTCGCCGCCGGACATGGATCCGGCTAGCTGGTCGCGGCGCTCGCCGAGGCGGGGGAAGCGGGCGTAGGCCTTCTCCTCCAGTTCCTCCCGCTTCGCTCCGGTTCCGGTGGCGGCCCACAGGTTCTCCCGGACCGTCAGGTTCGGGAAGATCCCGCGGCCCTCGGGGATCGAGCACACGCCGAGGCGGGCCGCGTCCTGCGCGGAGATGCCGTTGACCGTGCGGCCCGCGAAGCGCAGCTCGCCGCCGGTCGGGGGGTGCAGGCCCGCGCACACGCGCATCGTGGTCGACTTGCCGCCGCCGTTCGGGCCGAGCAGCGCCAGCAGCGACCCCGGCTTCAGCGCCAGGTCGACGCCGTGCAGGACCTCGATCGCGCCGTAGCCGGCGCGGACGCCCACCAGCTCGAGCAGCGGCTCGGCCGCCGCCTCCGGGTCACTCATGGGACGCCTCCTCCGTGCCGATGTAGGCGGCGATGACCTCGGGCGACTCCTTGATCTCCGCCGGCGTTCCGGACGCGATCAGCGCGCCGTAGTCGAGGACGTGGATGGTCGAGCACAGCTTCATCACGAGCGGCAGGTCGTGCTCGACCAGGCAGATCGCGAGGCCCCCGGCGGCGAGGCCGGTGAGCATCTCCGCGAACGCCTCGGTCTCGCGCTCGGTCTGGCCGGACGCGGGCTCGTCCAGCAGCAGGACGCGCGGTGAGGTCATCAGCGCGCGCGCCACCTCCACGACGCGGGCCCGCCCGATCGGGACGTCGGACACGTCGCGGCCGGCGACGTCGGTGAGCCCGGTCCGTTCGAGGATCTCGTCGGTCTCCTCGTCGAGGTCGAAGCGCTTGCGGCTGTGGCTGCGCAGGATGTCGCCCGCCACGCGCACGTTGTCGCGCACCGACAGCGACAGGAACAGCTCCAGCCGCTGGAACGTGCGCGCCATGCCGCGCCGCGCGCGCTTGGCCGGGGACAGCCCGGTGATGTCGTCGCCGTCCAGGAGCACCTGGCCGGACGCGGGCTTCTGCAAGCCGGTGATGGTGTTGAACATCGTCGTCTTGCCGGCGCCGTTCGGTCCGATCAGCCCGGTGATCCGGCCTTCGCCCACGGTGAGGCCGACGTTGTCGACGGCGGTGTTGCCGCCGAACCGGACGGTGATGCCCTTCGTCTCCAGAAGCGGAGTCTCAAGCAGTGGCACGTGAACCTCCCTTCTCCAGGACGGCGGGCAGGCCGAGTTCGCGGTCGAGGCGGGCGCGGTGTTCGTCGGTGTAGGGCTCGTCCACGCCGATCAGCTCCAGCGGGGTCGGGCGGTCGCGCCGCCCCTCGTCCAGGTACATGCGGCCGAAGACGGGCAGCAGCATGACCGCGCAGAGGGCGATGAGGGCGAACGTCCACGTCCCGATCACGCCGGTCAGCGCGAGGACGTAGAGGACGGCACCGAGCGCCGCCGCCCCGTACAGGACGGGCCTGGCGTTCCGGATCGCCCGGTAGCCCTCGATGAGGTCGTGGACGAAGCCGCTCGGGTTGCGGCCGACGCCCATCCCGACCAGGGCCGTCCCGACCAGGACGAGGTGGCCGAGCGCGTTGTAGATCGTCGCCATGCCCTCGTTGTCGAGCGCCAGGTCGCTGAACGTGGACACGAGGACCGCCGACCCGACGCCCGCCATCAGCCCGCCGACGAGCGCGCCGCTGAGGTAGCCGATGCCGGCGACCACGACGAGCATCAGCAGCGCGAGGCTGCCGATGAACGTGAAGTTCTCCTGCGCGACGGTCCCGGTCGCGGCCGACATCAGCACGCCGCCGAGGCCCGCGATCGCCGCGGAGATCATGAAGACGCTCAGCTTCAGCCGGACCAGGTTCTGGCCGAGCATCGCCGACGCCGCCGGGCTGTCCTTCATCGCGGCGAGCCGCCGCCCGTACCCGCTGTTGCGCAGCGCGGCGAGCCCGACGGCGATCAGCGCGAACAGGACCGTGGCCGTCATCAGCGACGTCGTCCCGTCCCGCAGGTCGAGCGGACCGACCTTCAGCGGCGGGACGACCAGCGACCCGTCCGGGAACAGGGTGAACCCCACCCCGAACAGCTCGTGCCGGGTGGTGTCGCGCAGCACCATGTTCGACAGGAACTCGCCGAACGCCATCGTCGCGAGGGCCAGGTAGAGGCCGCGGAGCCGCAGCGCCGGCAGCGCGACGAGCCCGCCGACGACCGCCGCCGCGGCGACGGCGAGCAGCACGCCCTGGATGTTCATCCGCGCGTCCAGTCCGGTGCCGACCACCCCGGCGTGGAACGCCACGACGGTCGCGACGGCGCCGAACGCCAGCGGGGCGAGGTTCAGCTCGCCCGCGTAGCCGGTGAGGACGGTCAGCGACAGCGCGATGATCGCGAACGTCATGCCGAGCGAGAACGTGGTGATCGCGCCGTCCGACAGCAGCAGGCTGTAGAGGTAGACGACCGCGACGAGCACGAGGCCCCACACGGCCGCGCCCCGGACGGTCGGCACCCGGTACCGCTCGCGGGTCCGGATCGCGGCCCCGCGCAGCCGGTCCTGGGGCAGCACCACCAGCACCACGAACAGCAGGATCATCGGCAGCGAGACGCGCAGGTTGCCGGTGAACGTGCCCGCCGACGGCAGGTAGGCGAGCACGTAGTTGGCGGCGAGGCCGAGCACCATCGCGCCGGCGAACGTGCGGGGGATGCTGCGCAGCCGGCCGAACATCGCCGCCGCGAACGCGTCGATGACCAGCAGCGTCAGCATGTTCGCGTCCAGGCCGCCGCCGCTGATCGGCACGATCAGCACGCCGGCGAGGACGGCGAGGGTGGAGCCGAGCGCCCACGACAGCATCGCGGCGCGCTCGGGGTCGTGGCCGTTCAGGCGCAGCAGGTCCGGGTCGTCGACCGAGCCGCGCATGACGACGCCGATCCGGCTGCGGGTGAACAGCACCCGCAGCCCGGCGGCGATCGCGACGGCCGCGACCAGGCAGACGATCTCGTGGTACCGGACGACCACACCGGCCACGGTGATCTTGGCGCCCGCACCGAAGAACATGTCGACGGTGTGGGCCTCGTCCGGATTCCAGATCCACTGCGCGAGGTAGACGGTGCCGAGCAGCACCGCCACCGTCACGATGATCTTCGTGACGTCGGCGGTGCCGCGCAGGCCCTTCATGATGGCGGCGTGCAGCGCGGCGCCCATCGCGGGGCCGACGAGGCCGATCACGATGATCAGCGCGAGCCACACCGGCCAGCCCCACCGCTCGGTGAAGTGCCAGTACAGGAACGTGCCGAACATCGCCTGCGCACCGTGCGCGAAATTGAAGATTCCCGAGGTGTTGTACGTCAGTACGAGCCCCGAGGCCGCGATGGAGTACACCGAGCCCAGGACGAGACCCAGGATGGTGTAGGTCAAAAACGTCGTCACTTGCTCACCGCCATGTGGTCACCGCCTCCGCCGGGTCGGATCAGGAGGACTGGGGCTTGATGACGTCGTCGGTCAGGAACTTCGTCGAGATCCGGTCGTCGTCGAGCTTCACGCCCGAGGCCTTCGGGTCGGTCTTGACGACGAACTCGGGGCCGCACTCGAACTCGCCGACGTTCTTCGGGTAGA
Organism: Actinomadura chokoriensis; assembly: GCF_039529475.1. Lineage (NCBI taxonomy): Bacteria > Bacillati > Actinomycetota > Actinomycetes > Streptosporangiales > Thermomonosporaceae > Actinomadura > Actinomadura chokoriensis. The sequence continues at coordinate 220,379 of NZ_BAAAMW010000001.1, forward strand.
CCTGCTCGTACTTGGTCTTGTTGAGCTTGACCATGAGCGAGCAGGACGCCGGCTTGTTGTTGCCGGGGTCGGTCGGCGCGTGCAGGCCGCCGCCCGTCCACTCGTGCACCTTCGACAGCTCGTTGATCACGCACTGCCGGGTGAGGTCGGAGCCGCACTTCTGCGCGGACTGCGCCCACAGCAGGAACGCCGAGGTGGCCTGCATGCCGAGCAGCGCGACCTTGCCCTGCTTGCCGTTCACGATGTCGATGTACTGCTTGACCGCCGGGACCTTCCCGGCGTTCTCCAGCGGCTGGAAGATCATGCCGACGTGCAGGTTGTCGCCCGCGCCCGCGGTGTTCCACTTGGACACCATCGTGCTGTACCAGGTCGCCTCGAAGACGTACTTCGGCTTGGCGCCGGCGCGCTCGATCGACTCCAGCAGGCTGAACTGGCCGGGGTCGGGCGAGTCGGACGACCACAGGTAGCCCGCGCCGCACTTCTTGATCTTCTCGGCGAACGGCATGTAGCTGCTCTCGCCCTTGTCGTTCAGCCGGACGCCGCACTCCAGCGGCGTGATGCCGATCTCCTTCATGGCGCCGGCGATCTTGCCGGTGCCGGTGCTGACGGCCGGGGAGGTCGACAGCAGGATGTCGGTCTTGTCCTTGAAGTCGGGGAACAGCTTCTCGGCGAGGCGGAGCCCGCCGATGTTCATCATGTCCACCGGGTACGGGACGGACTCGTACTTCATCGGGCCCATCGCGGCGTTCGGGCCGACGGTGAAGCCGGCGACCGTCGGGAGCTTGCAGGCGACCCGGTACTGCTCGGCGGCCTCGTCCATCGCGAAGCCCTGGCCGACGAGCATGAAGTCCTGCTTGCAGGACTCCTGCATCACCTTCGCCGACTGCATGTAGGCGGCGTCGTACTGGTTGCCCTTGATCTTGCGCCCGTTGATGCCGCCCTGCTGGTTGCACCAGTCGATCATCGCGGCGACGGCGTCGCCCATCTCCTTGGACAGGCCCGGCGCGGAGGCGAAGCCGCGGTCGTCGCCGAAGCCGATGGTGATGGCGTCGTCGGTGACGCCCTGGTCGGTCTTGCCCTTGGCGTCGCCGGGGCCGCACGGGGACGCCAGCGTCCCGAACGTCTTGCTCGACGCGGCGGCGCCGCCGTTCGAGCCGGTGCCCTCGGACACGCCGTCCGTGCCCGAACGCTCGCTGGAACAGGACGCGGTGACGAGCGCCACCGCGAGGGCGCCCGCTGCGAGGCGTCCGATCTTGTCGACCTTCATAGGTCGTACTCCTTTCACCGGCCGCAGGGCGGCAAGTGGTGTTTCGGGCAGGCGGGGGACGGGGTTCGTGGGTGCGGGCGACCCACCCGGCGGCCCTCTGGTACGCCGGATGCGGGTGTCGCCGCGTGTCGGCCGCGCGCTGCCGGCGCCGGTTCACGGCCGGTGATGGCAGGCGGGGGTGGAGCGGTGGTCAGCCGAAGTTGGCCTGGCCTCCGTCGAGCGGGATGGTCGCCCCGGTGAGGTAGCGCATCGCCGGCTGGACGAGCGCGACCACGGCCTTGCCGATGTCGTCCTCGCAGTCGCCGATGTAGCCGAGCGGGATCGTCTTGCGGAACTCCTCGGCCGCCTCGGGGTTGTTCTCCGCCCACCACTTCAGCCCCGGGGACAGGGCGTGCGGGGCGATGTTGTTGGCGCGGATGCCGTCCGGCCCCCACTCGGCCGCGGCCGTCCGGGTCAGCGACCGGAGGGCCTGCTTGGCGGCGGCGTAGGCGCCGTAGGTGGCCGGGTCCCAGCGGACCATGGCGGAGGTGACCAGGTTGACGATGCTGCCGCCGCCCCGCGCCTTCATGTGCGGGTGGCACGCCCTCATGAACGCGAACGCCGCGAACGGGCCGGTGACGAAGCCCTTCTGGAACTTGGCGTCGCTCATCTCCAGCAGCGGGCCGTAGGAGCCCGAGTAGGCGTTGTTGACGAGGACGTCGATGCCGCCGAACGTCTCGGCGACCCGCTCCACCACGCCGGGGATCGCCGCGGTGTCGGCGACGTCGCACGCGAACGGCTCGGCCTTCGCGCCGCGCTCCCGGATCAGCTCGCACGTCGCGTCGAGCTTGGCCGGCGTGCGGCCGAGCACCGCGACGGCGGCGCCCTCGGACGCCAGCGCGAGCGCGATGCCCTGCCCGACGCCCTGTCCCGCTCCCGTGACGATCGCGACCTTGTCGCTGAGGCTTGCCATTGGTTCTCCGCTCAGTCCTGCTTGCGCGCCCAGCCCGGTCCGCCAGGTCATGCCTGGTCAGTCCGGTCTGCTCAGTCCTGGTGCGGTCATGGTGATGTGACGCGGCGCACGTAAAAGGTCCAGTCCCGCTCAGCGGGAATGAGTTCGGCGTGGAACGGTCCGTGACCGTCCCGCTGAGCGGAATGCCCTGGTGGCGCCGGTGTGCCGCAGCACACAATGGGCCGTTCCGGCGAGGAGGAGGGTCCGATGGAGATGATCGCGAAGCTGACCGGTCCCGGCGGCGAGTTCGAGCTGCGGGAGGACGACGTGCTCGGCGCGCGGCTGCCGGTGTTCGCGAACCGGGCCCGCAGCCTCGGCGAGGTGCTCGTCCGCTCGGCGGCCCACGGCGATCGGGACTACCTCGTCACCGCGTCCCGCCGGCTGTCGTTCGCCGAGCACGCCGCCGCCGTCGCGTCCATGGCGAAGGCGCTGCGGGACGACCTCGGCGTCCGGCCCGGCGACCGCATCGCGATCAACGCCGCGAACAGCCCCGAGTGGATCATCTCGTTCTGGGCGGCGATCGCCGCCGGCGCCGTCGCGGTCGGCTACAACGCCTGGTGGACGCCGCAGGAGATCGAGTACGCGCTCGGCCACACCGACCCGAAGATCGTGATCGCCGACGCGAAGCGGGCCGCGCTGATCTCCGAGGACGTGCTGACGATCGAGAAGGACGTCCCGTCGCTGACCTCCCGCTACCCCGGCGCGGAGCTGGACGTCCCGGACGTCGCCGAGGACGACCCCGCGGTCATCCTGTACACGAGCGGCACGTCGGGCCGCCCGAAGGGCGCCGTCCACTCGCACCGGAACCTCACCTCGGTGATCGAGTACCACCGGTACAACGACGCCGTCATGGGCGCGTTCGGCATCGACGCCTCCTCCCGCCGGTACCTGCTCGCGCTGCCGCTGTTCCACATCGCGTCCCTGCACAACCTGGCCGTCCCGCGCCTCGCCACCGGGACCGCCGTGGTCATCCACATGGGCGGCTTCGACGTGGACAAGGTGCTGAGCCTGGTCGAGAAGGAGAAGGTGACGAACTGGGGCGCCGTCCCCACGATGGCGCACCGCATGATGGAGCACGGCGACCTGTCGAAGTACGACCTGTCGTCGCTGACCGCGTTCGCGCTGGCCTCCGCGCCGTCCTCGCCAGCGTTCAAGGAGCGCCTGCAGTCGGTGTTCCCGCCGGCGCGCGGCGCCCTCGTCGACAGCTACGGCCTGACCGAGTCGTGCACCGCCATCTCCGTCGCCACCCCGATGGACCTCGCCGAGGCGCCGGGGACGCTCGGCGCCCCGAACCTCGGCGTCCAGGTGGAGATCCGCGACCCCGAGGGCAAGCCGGTCCCGGACGGCACCGAGGGCGAGGTGTGCGCCCGCAGCGCCTACAACATGGTCGGCTACTGGCGCGACCCGGAGGCCACCGCCGCGAGCATCGACGCGGACCGCTGGCTGCGCACCGGCGACATCGGCATGATCGACAACGGCCGGCTGCGGCTCACCACCCGCCGCTCCGACCTGATCATCCGCGGCGGCGAGAACGTCTACCCGACGGAGATCGAGAACGTCCTCGCCGAGTACCCGGGGATCTCGGAGTGCATCGTGATCGGCGTCCCGCACCCCGACCTCGGCCAGGAGGTCGCGGCGGTCGCCGTGTTCGCCGGCGATCCCCCGTCGCCCGAGGAGCTCGCGGCCTTCGCGAAGGAGCGGCTCGCCTACTTCAAGGTCCCGTCCCGCTGGCACATCACGGCCGACCCGCTCCCCCGCAACGCGACCGGGAAGGTGCTGCGCAAGCAGGTCGAGGACTCGGTGTCCTGACCCCGGCGGGCCGCCGGATCGTCGGAGGCGCCTGGTTGGCTGCCCGACGTCGGCCCGAGGACGAGAGGCAGCCGTGAACGACGAGCGTTTCTGGGATCTGATCGAGGCGGCCTGGGCGCCGCTGGGCGACGAGGCCGCGCGGGCGCGGCACGCGCTCGCCACCCGCGACCCCGAGGTCGCCGGCTACGACCTGCCGGCGTTCACCGTGGTGGAGAAGGGCCTCGACGCGTTCATCGGCAACCTCCGCGGGCTCGCCCGCGACCTCGGCCCGGCGGAGCTGACCGACCTCGACCGGGTCGCGGAGCGCATGCTCCACGACATCGACCGCTCCGACGTCCACGCCGTGACCGACGGCTCCGACGACGGCTTCCTGTACGCGCGCGGGTTCATCGTGGCGCTCGGGCGCGAGTTCTACGCGGCGGTGTCCGCCGACCCGCGCATGGCCGTCGAGGACGCCGGCTGCGAGTCGATGTGCTACCTGTTCGCCCACCTGCACCACGAGCGGTTCGGCGCGTTCCCGGACACCGGCTCCGGCATCTCCCGCGAGTCGTGCACGAACCCGGCCGGCTGGCGGTCCTGACGGCGCCGGGGCCGCGCGCCCGCCGACCAGATCATGGCAGAACGACCTGACATGGGCGGTGCGGGCTCCTTAAGATCGTCCGCCATGACGCAGCCGATCACGCCGTGCCCGTCCTGCGGTGCGGAGCGGATCCGCGCCGACCTCGCCGCCGGCTACGGCCTCGCCGCGCGCCGCCTGCACGACGACGCCCAGGAGCTCCTCCACCTGGGGTGACCTCCGCGGCCCGGCCGGAGAGACTGACGGGGTGTCGAGGGACGAGGTACTGCGGCGGGCCGAGCGTGACCAGCGGGCCAGGGAGTCGGCCGTCGGAGCCGAGGGGCGGCTGACGCTCTGGCAGGGGCCGCGCTGCTTCTGGACCGACCGCCGCACCACCCGGTGGCTCGCGCGCCGCGCCGGGTGATCCATCGGGGGGTCACGGGCGGTGGGCGTGGGTGAGGAGGGCGGCGGCGGGGCCGGACGGGGTCGTGCCGGTCCGCCAGACGGCGCGCAGGGAACGTTCCAGCGTCACGCCGTCGATGGGGATCTCGGCGAGGGCGCCGGTGGCCAGGTCGGCGGCGACGACGAGCTCGCTGATCAGCGCGGGGCCCGCGCCGGCGACGACGGCGGTGCGCACGGCGGTGCCCGAGCCGAGCTCCAGCAGCGGCGGGACGAGGTCCAGCCCGTGCGCGGACATCGCCTGCAGGGCCGCCTGCCGCGTCCCCGAGCCCGCCTCGCGGCTGATCAGCGGGGTGGCGGCGACCTCGGCGGCCGGGACGGGGCGCCTCCGGCGCGTCCAGCGGTGGCCGGGCGGCGCGACGAGGACGAGCCGGTCCCGCGCGACGGTCCGAGACCGGAGCCCGGCGGGGCGGCCCGGCGACTCGATGAACCCGATGTCGACCTCGCCCTGCCGCGCCAGCTCGCAGACGTGCGCGGAGTTCGTCACCTGCATGCCGACGTGCAGGTCGGGGTCGGCGCGGCGCAGCTCCCCGATCCAGGCGGGCAGCAGGTGCTCGGCGACGGTGAGGCTGGCGGCGACGGTGAGGTGGCCGGTGTGCTCGCGGCGGAGCGCCTCGACGCCGTCCGCGAGCGCGTTCAGGGCGTCCAGGACGCGCTGCGCCCAGCCGGTCACCAGCGTCCCGGCGGGGGTGAGGGACGAGCCCCGGCGGGTCCGGTCGACGAGCCGGACGCCGAGCCGGCGCTCCAGCCGGGACAGCCGCTTGCTCGCGGACGGCTGGCTGATCCGCAGCTCCCCGGCGGCGGCCGTCAGGCTGCCCCGCTCGGCGACCAGGACGAGCAGCCGCAGCGAGTCGATGTCGGGGTGAGGGGTCATGCCCTCAGGCTATGACGTGAGGCCGAAACGGCCGGTACCGGGCGTGCGGGGCGGGCGGAAGCCTCGGATGCATGAGCACTCTGGACGCGGTCCGCCCCGAGCGGGCGAGGTCATGGTGGGAGCGGACGGGGCCCGGCCTCGCGGTGGCGGCGGGCGGCGCGGGCGCGGCGATGGCGGTCAACCGGCTCGTCCCGGCGGTGAGCGCGCTGACCGTCGCGGTGCTCATCGGGGTCGTGGTCGGCGGGGCGCTGCCCGCGGTGACGGCGGACGGCCTCCAGTGGGCGACCCGCACCCTCCTGCGCGCCGGCGTCGTCCTCCTCGGGCTCCAGCTCAGCCTCACCGAGGTGGTGCGGCTCGGGCCCGGCATGCTCGCGGTCGTCGCGGCCACCGTCGTGCTGGCGTTCGCGGGGACGCTCGGGCTGGCCCGGCTCACCGGGGTGCCGCGCGGCCTGGGGCTGATGGTCGCGACCGGGTTCTCCATCTGCGGGGCCTCGGCGATCGTGGCCATGGACAGCGTCGCCCGCGCCCGGAAGGAGGACGTCGCGACCGCCGTCACGCTGGTGACGATCTACGGAAGCGCCGCGATCGCCGTCGTCTCGTTCCTGGGCGGCCGCGTGCTCGGGCTGGATCCGGAGACGCTCGGCATGTGGGCGGGGCTGAGCGTCCACGAGGTCGCCCAGGTGGTGGCCGCCGCGTCCCCCGCCGGGGCGGCGGCCGTCGGCACCGCCGTGATCGTGAAGCTGACCCGGGTGGTGCTGCTCGCGCCGATGGTGGCGGGGATGGGCGTGGTCGAGCGCCGGGCGGGCGGGGCGACCGGCGGGAAGCGTCCGCCGATCGTGCCGCCGTTCGTGGCCGGGTTCCTGGTGATGCTGCTGCTGCGCAGCGCGGGCGCCGTGCCCGGCCCGGTCCTCGCGGGGGCGAAGGAGGTCTCGACGGTGCTGCTGGCGGCGGCGATGTTCGGGCTGGGGACGTCCGTCCGCGTCCGCTCCCTGCTGCGGACGGGACGGCGCGGCCTCCTCCTCGGCCTGCTCTCGACGGCGCTCGTCGGCGCGGTCTCCCTGGCGGCGCTCAGCCTGCTCGGGCACCGGTGAGGACCTTCGGGCGGCCTCGGTCTAGCGTCCTGATACGAGTTGGTCGCCGAGGGGGCTTCGGCGGTACAGGACGTGCCGGCCGTCCCGGGCGCGGGTGAGCAGGCCCGCGTCGTGCAGGACCCGCAGGTGCTGCGAGACGGCGCTGGGGGTCACCTTCAGGCGGCGCGCGAGTTCGACCGTGGGCAGCGGCTCGTCGAGGACGGTCAGCAGCTCGGCGCGGCGCGTGCCGAGCAGCGCCGACAGGGCGGTGGCGCCGGGGGCCGGCGCCGGCGTCCACAGGGTGGCGACGCCGCGGCAGGGATAGGACAGGCCGGGCGGCTCGTCCGGGTGGACGGGCGGGGCGGGCTTGTGGGCGAACACCGCCGGCATGAGGAGCAGGCCGCGTCCGGACGCCGCCACGTGGTGCCGTCCGATCATCTTGTCGATGGAGAGCACCCCGTCCCGCCAGGTCAGGTTCGGGTGCATGTCGGCGAACAGCAGGCGGGCGCCGCCCACGGCGAGCTGCCGCGCCCGGTAGGTCATGTCGGCCTCCAGGACCAGCCGCATCTGCGGCCACACCGGTTCGAGCGCCGTCCGCCAGTAGCGCAGCAGCACGTCGCAGGCGTCGTCGCGGAGCCTCGCGGCCGAGGCGCCGTCCGGGGGCGTCGCCTTGACGAGCGCGGCCTCCATGTCCCTGCGGACCGTCTCCGGAGGCGTCCGGCGGACGAGGGCCAGCTGGTCCTCGAAACGCGGCGCGAAGGTCGTGGGGCGCGGCGACAGGAAGTCCGGGACGGCCAGCCTCGTCCCGACGAGGGAGGTCAGCAGGCGGACGTCGTCCGGGTCGAGCCGGGCGAGCACCGCGCGGCGCCAGGGCAGGTGCACCGTCTGCAGGCCGGGCTCGCGGAGGACGCGCAGGCTCAGGCACGCCTCGTTCACCGGTGACAGCGCGAACCGGGTGTCCGCGAGGTCTTCGACGCCGAGCTCGAAGCTGATCATTAAGCCCCACGCTACATCCGTTGGCGGACGCGAGCGCGTGGCGTGGACTGCTCTTCACGGCACCGAACGGAAGGACGTGCGCATGAAGGGCTTCGACCCGCGGACCAGCTTCGGCAGGGACGTGTCCGAACGCTACGACGCCGAGGAGATCCGGGGCGACGAGGAGGAGACGGCCGCGTTCCTCGCCGGCCTCGCGAACGGCCGTCCCGCCCTGGAGTTCGCGGTCGGCACCGGCCGCATCGCGCTCCCGCTGGCGCGGGCCGGCGTGCGGGTGGACGGCATCGAGCTGTCGCCGGACATGGTCGACCGGATGCGCGAGAAGCCGGGCGGCGACCGGATCGACGTAACGATGGGCGACATGTCCCGCGTCACCACCGGGCGCGCCTACGGCCTCGTCTACCTGGTGTTCAACACGATCGGCAACCTCCTCACCCAGGACGACCAGGTCCGCTGCTTCCAGAACGCCGCCCGGCATCTGGACGACGGCGGGGCGTTCGTCCTGGAATGCCGCGTCCCGACCGCCCCGGCCCGTCCCGGCCACCAGTACGTCGACCCGGAGCACATCGGCCTCGACGACGTCGGCCTCGACGTCAGCAGGTACGACCCCATCACCCAGATCCTCGACATCAACCACGTCCGGATCAGGCCAGAGGGCATTACCTTCGGCCCGATCAGGCTCCGCCTCGCCCATCCCCCGGAGTTCGACCTCATGGCCAGGATCGCGGGCCTCCGCCTGCGCGAACGGTGGGGCGGCTGGGAGGGCGAGCCCTACACCGCCGGCAGTTGGCGCCATATCAGCGTCTATGAACACGGCACATCCGCCGGCAACTGATCTGGTTATGGTGAGGCGGTGACAGAGACTCCTCGCGAAATCTTTCTCAAGCTCGTGAACGGCGTCTGCGAAGAGCGCTGGGCGGACGTGGTGGACCTTTACGCTGAGGAGACGGACGTCTCCCACCCGTTCCATCCTCTGGGGGCGCCCGCCATGCTCTCCCGGGAAGAACTCCGCGCCCATTTCAGCGCCGGGCCGCAGCCGGACGACGGCCCAACGCTGCGGCGCCGGCCGACCCGGATCAACGTCCACGAGACCACCGATCCCGAGGTCATCGTGGCGGAATTCCAGTACGAGGGCGTCGTGGTGGAGACCGGCGAGCCCTTCACCATTCCGGGCGTCTTCGTGATGCGCGTCCGGGACGGAAAGATCGTCGAATCCCGCGACTACCTGGACCACCTGCGCTCGGCGGCGGCGCGCGGCCAACTCTCCGAAGTCCTGGACGCCGTCAAGCGGCATCACGAGAAGGGCCGCGCCGGCTAGTCGGGGGCGGGGGCGAGCACCGCGAAAAGCCGGATGGCGACCATTCCGTCGGGCAGCGGTGCGGGGGTCGCCGCGACCACCGCCTCGCCGCCGGGCCACGCCTCGCCGTCCAGAAGCACCTCGTTGGTGTGCAGCCGGCCGTCGCGGTGGGCGGCGAAGAGGCGGAGCCCGTGCACCCGCCGGGTGAGCGGCTCCGCCCGCAGCGCCTCCAGCAGCCGGTCGAGCAGGGGACCGGCCGGCGGCACCGGGCGGTCGGTGAGCAGGATGATCTGCGGGCCCAGCACCAGGTCGAACGCGCCGCCCGGGTGCGCGTACCGCTCCCGCACGACCTGGCCGGGCGCGGCGCCGGGACGCAGCAGGCCCTCCACGAGCGGGTGCAGCGAACCGCGCTCGAACTTGTGCACGGCCGCGCTGATCGCCTCGCGCCAGGTGGTGCCGTACCCGGCGAGGCTCTCCACGAGCCACGGCACGGCCAGCGCCGGGTGCGACACGGCGAAGTCGATCTGGACCATCACCGTGCCCGGCCGGGCGGGGTGGACGAACAGCTTCGCGTCGACGTTCGTCTCGCCGCCGAGCGTCACCCCGTGCCCGCGCAGGAGTCCCTCGAACACGGCCCGCGGCGACGGCACGCCGCCGTCACCGGGCCGGACGGGGTGCAGGTCGGCGAGCAGCCGGGTCTCGGCGAGCGCCAGATCGGACATCTGCGAGCCCGCGTTCAGCGCGTTGTTGACCGCGCCGACCTCACTGCTGCGCAAGGCGATCCGTTCGAACTCGCCGCGGTCGGCCCATGCCGCTCGCGCCAGGGCGGCCGCGAACACCGGCTCGGCCGGGAGGCTCACCCGGCCGCCCGGCGCCGCCACCGCGTCCGGGAAGGCGACGTCCGGCAGCATCCGCCGCGCGTACGCCATCGGCAGGAAGACCAGCAGCCGCTCGGCCAGCCACGGCTCGACACCGGCTCCGGTCAGCCGCGCCCACACCTCGTCATCGCTCGGCGACTCGGTGCCCGCGCAGAAGGCCGCGACCCCCGCCTCGACGGCCGCGTCGAACCCCGGCATTTCGATCACCGCGCCACCGTACCGGCGGCCGGCCGCGGCGTCGCGCCCTTTTAGATCGGGTACCGGGTGGCCTCGTCGACCTCCGCGCTACTCGAGTCCGCGATCACCTGGGGTGCGGGCGGGACCTCCTGCCCGGCCACCAGGTCCTCCAGCGGCGTGCGCGGCGGCAGGGAATGCCACCGCGCGGACGTGTCGTCAGGTTCCCGATCATCGTTCATATGACCAGGATGTCCCGTCCCGGAGCGTTTTGGAAGCGTCCACGGGGCGCGGCCGGGCCGCGTCACGGCACGATCGAGATCTTGCCGATGACCGAGCCGCGGCGGAACGCGTCCTGAGCCGCGTGGATGTCGGCCAGCCGGTACCGGGCGGCGATGCGCGGCCGCAGGGCACCCGTGCGGGCCAGCTCCGCCAGCGCCTCGAAATGGGCCGGGGTGTGCATCGAAGAGCCGATGAGGCTGAGGTTGTGCAGGTAGAGGCGCCGCAGGTCGAACGAGACCACGGGCCCGGCGACCGCGCCGGCGATGACCCAGCGGGCACCGTCGCGCAACGCGGGCAGCACCCGTTCGAGCCAGGGGCCGCCCGCCACGTCGGCGACGGCGTCGAGCCCGCCGGGTGCCGCCGCGCGCAGCTCGCGGTGCAGGTCGGCCGGGTCCATGTCACGGGACAGGGTCACCTCGGCCCCGGCGTCGCGCACCGCCTCGGCCTTGGCGCCGCTGGTCAGCGCCAGCACCCGCGCGCCGCGTGCGGCGGCGAGCTGGACGAGCGCGAACCCGACGCCGCCGGACGCGCCGGTCACGAGGACCCCCTCGCCTCTCCCGATGCGGGCCCGCTCCAGCATGCCCATCGCCGTGCCGTAGGCCACGGGCAGCGCGGCGAGCTCCTCGTCCGACAGCGGTGACTCGCTCATGTCGTGCAGCCGGGCGGCGTCGACGACCACATGGGTGGCGAAGCCGCCGTCCGCCTCACTGCCCAGCAGGCCGACGGGCACCGCGTCCTCGCGCTCATCGGCGTAGAAGGCCGGGTCGACCAGCACCCGGCGCCCCACCCAGGCCTCGGGGACGCCGTCGCCGACCGCGCCGACCGTGCCGGCGATGTCGCCGCCCTGCACGCGGGGGAAGTGCAGCGGGCCGCGCCACCCGGCCTTCGCGTCCGGACGTCCCGGCAGCCCGTACGCCCCCTCCCGCGTCCAGATGTCGGTGTTGTTCAGCGCCGACGCGCCGACGCGCACGAGCACCTGCCCCGGGCCGGCCTCGGGCAGCGGCCAGTCCTCCCGCACCTCGAGGGCGTCCGGCCCGCCGTGCCGGCGCAGAACGGCGGCGGTCATGGAGGAAGCGCTGGCCATACCCCCACTCTGCCCGCAGCGCCTCAAGGCTCACATCGTTCCTCGTCGGCTCTGCTGATTCGGGCGCCGCCGCCTTGTGGCCGACGGGGCTGCGCACTTCGGAGTCGAGGCGTCAGCGGGGGCGGGGCGGGTGCTTGGCGATGAAGAGGCCCTCGGCCGACACGCAGGTCTCGCCGCCGGCCTTGATCTCGCCCGTCGTGCGGATCTTGCGGCCGTCCACGGAGACCTGGCGGGCGGTGATCGTGAGCGGTTCGAAGAGCGGGGTCAGGCGGTGGTAGCGGACGGTCAGCTCCGCCGTCACGCCCGATGCGCCCGCCCAGCCGTTCGCGACGCCGAGGGTGTGGTCGAGCAGCAGGGCCGAGACGCCGCCGTGGACGCACGACGGCGGCCCCTGGTAGGGCAGGCCGAGGGTCGTTTCCGCCTCGATGGTGCGGGAGTCCACGGCCGTGTAGTCGAGGGGCGGCGCGATCGGGTTCTCCCGGCCGGCGACCGGGTCGTGGCGGGTCATGCCGTCGCCGCGCCACATGTCGACCAGGCGGTCGTCCACGGGCGGGGACGACGACTCCAGGTCGCCGGCGACGGCGTTGAGCCGGTCGGCGATGTCGGACATGTCAGCGTCCGTCATGTCGCCGGCGCGGACGAGGGCGTCGATGACGCGGCGGGCCGCCTCGACGGCCGCCTCCACGCCTGCGGGACGGGTTCCGGAGTGCAGGTCGATCGTCATCACGCCACCGGGTCGCGGGGCAGGCCGAGGATGCGCTCCCCGATGATGTTGAGCTGGACGTCGGTCGTGCCGCCCGCGATCGACATGTTGCGGGAGTTCAGGAACATCCAGGTCGGGTCCTTCATGCCGCCCTCGCCGCGTCCGGCGAGCGCGTCGGGGCCGATCCAGTCCATGGCGGTCTCCCACACCTGCTGGATGTGCTCGACGCCGATCAGCTTGCCGATGCTCGACTCGGCGCCCGGCTGGCCGCCGGCCAGGGACCGCAGCGTGATGCGCAGCCCGAACAGGCTGCTCGACTGCGCGTCGCAGAGGATGCCGCCGAGCGTGGTGAGGCGCTCGTCGTCGGCGTCCGTCGCCAGCTTGAGGAGGGCCTCGCCGCCGCTGCCGAGGGACGAGTCGTTCGAGAGCGAGACGCGCTCGTTGGCGAGCGTCGTGCGGGCGAGTTTCCAGCCGTTGCCCGGGGTGGAGACGAGGAGGTCGTCCGGGATGAAGACGCCGTCCAGGAACACCTCGTTGAACAGGGTGTCGCCGGTCAGCTCGCGGAGCGGGCGGATGTCGATGCCCGCGGACTTCATGTCCAGCAGGAAGTACGACAGGCCCTTGTGCTTCGGGACGGACGGGTCGGTGCGCGCGAGCAGGATGCCCCAGTCGGCCTCGCGGGCCATGGACGTCCACACCTTCTGGCCGGTGATCGTCCAGCCGCCGTCCACCTTCTCGGCCCGGGTGGTGAGGGACGCGAGGTCGGAGCCCGCGCCGGGCTCGGAGAACAGCTGGCACCAGCGGATGTCGCCGCGGAGGGAGCCGGGCAGGAACCGCTCGTGCTGGGCCGGCGAGCCGTGCGCGATCAGCGTCGGCACCACCCAGTTGCCGATGATCATGTCGTGCGCGCGGAGGCCGACGGCGCGCATCTCCTCGGCGATGACGAGCTGGGTGACGGCGTCCGCGCCCTTGCCCCACGGGGCCGGGAGGTGCGGGGACGTGTAGCCGCGGTCGGCCAGGTAGGCCGCGCGCTCCTTGCCGTCCAGGGCCTTGGCCGGCTCCAGCTCGGCCCGGACGTCCGCGCGGATCGCCTCGGCCTCGGGCGGCAGTTCGACGCTCAGCTCGCGGCGGACGCCGTCCAGGGTCAGCCGCGCGACCCGGCGGCGCCACGACGCGGTGGAGCCGAGCAGGCTGCGGAGGGTCTGCGCGCGGCGGAGGTAGAGGCTCGCGTCGTGCTCCCAGGTGAAGCCGATGCCGCCGAGCGTCTGGATGCAGTCCTTGGCGGTCTGGAACGCGGCCTGGACACTGGTCGCCCCGGCGACGGCGGCGGCGAGCGACGCCTCGCCCAGGCCGGCCGCGTCCGGAGCGGTCGCGCGCGGGCCGGCCGCGTCCGGGTCGGCCGCGCTCGCCTGCCCGTGGCGCTCGTCCTGGGCGCGGGCGGCGTCCCAGGCGCAGGCGCGGGCCTGCTCGGCGTGCGCGAGCATGCGGGCGCAGCGGTGCTTGACGCCCTGGAACTGGCCGATCGGGCGGCCGAACTGCTCGCGGACCTTGGCGTACTCGGCGGCGGTCGCGGTGGCCCAGTCGGCGAGCCCGGACGCCTCGGCGGCGAACAGCACGGCCGCGAGGTCGCGCACCGCCTGCGAGTCCAGATTCAGGACTGACCCGGCCGGTACAGTTTTCTTCTCCAACTCGATCGTGGCCAGGCGCCGGGTCAGGTCGTGGCTGGGGAGTTCGTCCACGGTCACGGCGTCGCGGGGCAGGACGAGCCAGGCGTCCGCGTCGCCGTCCTTCGCCGGGACGACCAGGACGTCCGCCAGCGCGGCCCCCAGGACCGGCCCCGAAACACCGGTCACCGTGACCTCGGAACCGGAACCGGAACCGGAAACGACCAGGCTGCCGGCGTCCAGGCCCACCGCGCCGACCGCGCTCCCGTCGGCCAGCGCGGGCAGGTGCTCGGCGTGCCCGGCCCGGTTCAGCACGGCGCTCGCCAGGACGGTCGGCAGGAACGGCCCGGGGACGATGGCGCGCCCCAGTTCCTCCAGGACGACGGCCAGTTCCACCAGCCCGTAGCCCGCGCCGCCCGCGTCCTCCGGAAGGTGCAGCCCGAGCAGTCCCTGCGCGGCGAGGTCGTCCCAAAACGCCGGCGCCTTCTCCCGGTCGGCGTCCACGGCGACGCGCACCACCGCCTGCGTCACCTGCCGGGAGGTGAAGGCGCGCACGGCGTCGCGCAGGTCGCGGTGCTCCTCGGTCAGCCCGATGGTCATGTTCAGATCCGTTCGATGATCGTGGCCGTGGAGTGCGCGCCGCCCGCGCACATCGTGACGAGGGCGGTCGACCTGTCGGACCGTTCCAACTCGTTCACGGCCTGCGTGATGAGGCGGGCGCCGGTCGAGCCGACCGCGTGGCCGAGCGCGATGGCGCCGCCGTTGACGTTGACCTTGTCCATGTCGGCGTCCAGCACCGACGCCCACGACAGCACGACCGACGCGAACGCCTCGTTGATCTCGACGAGGTCGATGTCGGACAGCTTCATGCCCGCCCGCTCCAGGACGTGCCGCGTCGAGTCGATCGGCCCGTCCAGGTGGTAGTACGGGTCGGACCCGACCATCCCGGACGCGACGATCCGGGCGCGCGGCCGCAGCCCCAGCCCGGCGGCCCGCTCGGCCGACATCAGCAGCACCGCGGCGGCCCCGTCGCTGATCTGGGACGAGTTGCCGGCGGTGTGGATGCCGTCCGGAAGGACCGGCTTCAGCCCGGCGAGCGCCTCGGCGGTCGTGTCGCGCAGCCCCTGGTCGCGGGTGACCGCGGCCGTCTCCCCGGTCGGGCCCTCCTTGGTCATGACGGGCGCCTCGATCGGCAGGATCTGCCCGGCGAACCGGTCGTCCTCCCACGCCGCCTTGGCCTTGGCCTGCGACGCCAGCCCGAGCGCGTCGGCGTCCTCGCGGGTGATGCCGCGCTTCTTCGCGATGCGCTCGGCGGCGGTGAACTGGTCGGGGTAGTCGATGTCCCAGCCCTCGGGCGCGGGGCTGCCGGTCTCGGGGGTGAGCGCCTGCCCGAGGAACACCCGGCTCATCGCCTCGACGCCGCAGCCGATGCCGGTGTCGATCGCGCCGGACGCGATCAGCCCGGCGACCATGTGCACGGCCTGCTGGGACGACCCGCACGCGCAGTCGATCGTCGTGCACGCCGTCGTGTAGGGCAGCCCGGCGTACAGCCACGCGTTGCGGGTCACGTTGTTGGACTGCTCCCCGGCCTGGGTCACGCAGCCGCCGACGACCTGCCCGACCGTCGCCGCGTCCACGCCGGCGCGCTCCAGCAGCCCGCGCTGCGCCGACCCGAGCAACTGCGCCGGGTGCAGCCCGGACAGGGCGCCGTAGCGCTTGCCGACCGGTGTCCGGACGGCGTCGACGATGACGGCCTCAGGCATGAGAAGTCTCCTTGTCTCAGAACGACGCGCACCAGCACCGAGTGCGTTGACCTGCGGCGTGTTGTTGTTATGAGGCGCCTCATAACAACACCACGCCGCAGATCAACGGCTCGGTGGCGCGGGGGTCGCGTATCGCGGGTCAGGCACTCGGGGTCTGCTCGGTCAGGACGCGTTTGGCCCAGCGGTAGTCGGCCTTGCCCGACGGGGAGCGGACGATCGCGTCGGTGAAGGTCACCGCGGCGGGGAGCTTGTAGCCGGCCAGGTGCTCCCGGCAGTGCGCGCGCAGGTCGTCGGCGGTCGCGGACGTGCCGGGCCGCAGTTCCACGACGGCGGCGACGCGCTCGCCGAAACGGTCGTCGGGGACGCCGGCGACCAGCGCGTCCATCACGGCCGGGTGCGACTTGAGGGCCTGCTCGACCTCCTCGGGGAACACCTTCTCCCCGCCGGTGTTGATGCAGCCGGAGCCGCGCCCGAGGACGACGACCGTGCCGTCGGCCTCGACCCGGGCCATGTCGCCGAGGATCGTCCAGCGCTTGCCGTCGACGACCGGGAACGTCCGCGCGGTCTTCTCCGGGTCGTTGTGGTAGCCGAGCGGGACGTTGCCGGAGCGCGCGACGTAGCCGACCTCGTCCGAGCCGGGCGCGATCGGCTTCATGCCCGCGTCGACCACGGTGACGCGGGGGTCGGCGGCGAGCCGCATCAGGCCGTCGTCGCCGACGCTGATGTTGCCGTCGACGCCCGACTCGGACGCGCCGAACCCGTTGTTGATGTGGATGCCGGGGATCAGCGCGGCGAAGTCCTCCTGCACGCTGCGGGACAGGATCGCCCCGCCCGAGCCGAGCACCTTGAAGGACGACAGGTCGTAGTCGGCGCCGTGCGCGCGGATCGCGTCCGCGAGGGGCCGCGCGATCGCGTCCCCCACCACCGCGACGATCATCGGCTTCTCGCGGTCGATGGTGCGGAGCGCGTCCATCGCGTCGAAGCGCCGCATCAGGATCGTCTTGGACCCGGTGAACAGCGCCATGAGCAGCGTGTAGGACGCGGCGCCGTGCATCAGCGGCATCGTCAGCAGGAAGCTGAGCTCGAACCCGTTCCGCGCCGCGTCGGCCAGCTCCTCCGCGCTGAGGCGGGGCTCGCCGTAGGGGTTGCCGCCCTTCACGGCGGCCATGTAGAAGTCCTCCTGCCGCCATACGACGCCCTTCGGGTTCCCCGTCGTGCCGCCCGTGTACAGGATGTACCGGTCGGCGGCGCTGCGCCCCTCCCGGAGCGACGGGTCGGGCTCGCCGGGCTCGGACGTGTAGTCGCTGACGCTGATCCGCGACGGCCACGCCGGCTTCTCGGCGGTCTCCCCCGTCCGGACGACGGCGACGACGCGCAGGTCGGGGCATTCCCCGGCGACCCGGGCGGCGGCCGGGGCGAACGCGTCGTCCACGACCAGGCCCGCCAGCCCGGCGTCGGTGTAGAGGTAGTGGAGCTCCCGGTCGGTGTACCGGTAGTTGATGTTGACCGGGACGGCGCGGATCTTCAGGCAGCCGAGCAGCGCCTCGACGTACTCGGGCCCGTTCAGCATGTGGAGGCCCACGTGCTCGCCCGGCGCGATGCCCGCCGACCGCAGCCGGGCCCCCGCCGCGTCGGCCCGCGCGTCCAGGTCGGCGAAGGTGAGCCCGCGGTCGCCGCAGACCAGGGCCGTGCGGTCGGGGACGGCGGCCGCCACGGCCTCGAAGAGGGTCGCCAGGTTCAGCGTCATACCGGCGAGACTAGAATTCGTTCTTATCGGCGGGCAAGCGCCGTCCCACTCAGCGGTCTCGCCGCTCGCACGCCCTGCGGCCGACCGCTCAGCGGGACCGGACGACCGGCAGAAGTAGAATTCGTACTAGCCTCCGACCCGGCTACCGAACACACCGACCCGGAGGCTCCGATGAACGCTGACCTCTCCCTGGCGGGCCGCACCGCCATCGTCACCGGCGCGGGCGCCGGGCTCGGCCGCGCCGAGGCCCTCGCGCTGGCCGCGCAGGGCGCGAACGTCGTCGTCAACGACATGGGCCCGGCGGCGGACGACGTCGTCGCCGAGATCACGAAGGCGGGCGGCGAGGCCCTCGCGGTGAAGGGGGACGTCGGCGACTGGTCGATGGGCGACACGCTGGTGTCGGCCGCCGTCGACACGTTCGGTTCGCTGGACGTCCTGGTGAACAACGCGGGCGTGCTGCGCGACAAGATGCTGTTCAACCTGTCGGAGTCGGACTGGGACGACGTCGTCCACGTCCACTTGAAGGGCCACGCGTCGGTGTCGCGCGCCGCCGCCGTGCACTGGCGCGCCGCGAGCAAGGCCGCGGGCGGCCCCGTCTACGGGCGCGTGATCAACACCTCGTCGGAGGCGTTCCTGTTCGGGTCGGCGGGCCAGCCGAACTACTCCGCCGCCAAGGCCGGCATCGTGGCGCTGACGCTGTCGACGTCCGCGGGCCTCGGCCGGTACGGGGTGCGCGCCAACGCGATCTGCCCCCGCGCCCGGACGGCGATGACCGAGGCGACCTTCAACGAGGGCACCGCGCCCGGCGGCCTGGACGTGATGGCTCCCGAGCGGGTCGGCACGTTCGTCGGCTACCTGGCGTCGCCCGCCTCGGAGAAGATCACCGGGCAGGTGTTCGTGGTCTACGGCGACATGGTCGCGCTGATGGCCGCGCCGACGGTGGAGCAGAAGTTCACCGCGGCCGAGGGCGTCTTCTCCGTCGAGGAGTTCGGCGCGCAGCTCACGCCGTACTTCGAGGACCGCGACGCCCACCGGACCTACGCCGCCTACAGCGTGGCCGCGCTCGACAACACCGGTACCAGCAAGTACTGATCCCCGGCTCACCGGCGGCCGCCCCACGGCGCGAGGGGGCGGCCGCCGGTGTCTCTCGGACTCCGGTGCCTCTCGGACTCCGGCGTCCCTCAGAAGTGGGACGCGTCGCGCAGCGTGGCCTCGGCGCCGCCGTCCACGTAGATGACCTGGCCGGTCATGTGGGTGTTCCCCGGGGAGACCAGCCAGCGCAGCGCCTCCGCGATCACCTCCGGGTCGGCGTAGCCGTTCAGCGGCATCGGGACGGCCTCGTTCATGATCTGGAACATGGCCTCGTCCTCGAACAGCGGCTTGGTCATCGCGGTCTTGACGACGCCCGGCGCGATCGCGTTCAGCGGGATGCCCGCGCCCGCCCACTCGGGGGTGGTGCAGACCCGCCGCATCCACTGCGCGAGCGCCGACTTCGACGACGGGTACAGCCGGCCGCCGGCGCCGCTCTCCTCGACCTTCGTCGCCGCCGCGATCGCGGCCGGCTCGTCCAGGTCCAGGCAGGCGCGGACGACGTCGTCGTCCACCGGGTGGGTGCCGGAGATCGAGGCGACGACGGCGGCGCGCGGAGCCTCGGCCTCCGCCAGGGCGGGGCGCAGCCCGTCCAGCAGCTCGACGACGCCGAAGAAGTTCACCTTGACCGGCATGATCGTGAAGTCGGAGACGCCGGCGCAGGCGACGACGGCGTCGAGCCGCCCGCCCGCCTTCTCCAGGGTCCGCGCGACCGCGTCCGCCCGGCCCTCGGGGACGCTGAGGTCGGCGCAGACGTCGGCGCCGCGCAGGTCGATGCCGATGACGGTGTCGCCCGCGTCCCGCAGCAGGGCGGCGAGGGCCCTGCCGATGCCGGACGCCGAACCGCTGACGGCGATGGTGCGTGCCATGGTCACCCTCCTAGGTGTGGGAGCCGCCGTCGACGCGGAAGTCGGCGCCGGTGTAGTAGGCGGCGTCGGACGAGCCGGCGAACGCGATCGCCGCGGCGATCATCTCCGGCTCGGCGGCGCCGTAGTAGGACCGGATCTTGGAGAAGTAGTCCAGGTCGATGCCGGGCGGGAACATGTGCGGCGACCGGATCAGCGGGGTGTCGACCGACCCCGGCGAGATCGGCACGACCCGGATGCGGCGGCTCGCCAACTCGGCGGCGAGGCTGAGGGAGAACGCCAGCACCGCGCCCTTGGACGCCGAGTACGCCGTCATGTACGGGTTGCCCTGCGTCGCCGACAGCGAGGCGGTGTTGACGATGACGCCCGTCCGGTCCGGGAGGTGCTTCAGCGACTCGCGGCAGAACAGGGCGGTGCCGACGAGGTTGACGGAGAACAGCCGGTTCAGGTCCTCGACGGTCAGGGTCTCGATCGGGGTGGTCTTGTGGACGCCGGCCACGTTCACGAGGACGTCGATGCCGCCGAGCGTCCCGGCCGCGTCCGCGACGGCCGCGATCACCGCGGCCTCGTCGGTCACGTCGGCCGTGCGGGTGGCGATGGTGCCGGGCCCGGTGACGGCTTCGGCCGTCTCGGCGAGGCCCTGCTCGGAGATGTCCACGCCGTAGACCGCGGCGCCCTCGGTGGTCAGCCGGATCGCGGTGGCCCGCCCGATACCGGACGCGGCCCCGGTGAGCAGCACTTTCACGCCGTCATAGCGGTTCATGGCGGCACGCTAGCCGCGGCCCCGCGGTGCCCGCCGGGGCCGTCCCGATCACCGGGAGGGGCTGCCGCCGGCCGCGGACGCGTTCGAGCGGGGCGCCAGCAGCAGCTTGCAGGCGAGGCGGATGTCGGTCTCCACGTCCGCCATGGAGGCGCGGCCGTTCAGGCTCGACTGGAGCACCCCGTACCAGCACTGCATCAGCAGCCGGACGAGCGTGACGTCCTGCACGGTGGGGACCTCGATGCCCACGGCGCGCAGCAGGATCTCCCGGAACGTGTTGTCGATGTGGACCGTGTCGGCGACGGTCGCGACGTGCGCGGTGTTCGACGCGTGCAGCATCGACGCCGACAGCACGGGCTGCGCCATCAGGTTCCGGCTGGCCTGCACCAGCATGTCGGCGACGGCGTCCTCGGGCGCGACGCCGGGCGCGGGCTCGGCGACCTGCTCGCGGAGCCGGTCGACCTGCGCCGCCATCACCGCGGTGAACAGGTGGACCTTGGACGGGAAGTACCGGTACAGCGTGCCGATCGCGACCCCGGCGGCCTTGGCGACCTCGTGCATCTGGACGCGTTCGAGGGACTTCTCCATGCCGATGCGCGACGCCGCCCGCAGGATGCGCTGCCGCCGGTCGTGCTGCTCGGGTGAGCTGGGCTCGGCGGACATCCTCGCCGCTGAGATCCTCGCCACGGTCCTCCCTCCGGGTCCGTCGGTGTGCTGACTAGGAACAATATCCAGACTGCGCGCCGTCCCCGCGATCGCCGATACCGGTCAGTGGGACCGGTCGCCCCGCCGCGCCGGGCGCCGCGTCTACGGTGTGCCCGCGCCGCGATCGCGCAGGCTGGAGGGGACGTCACGTGGGCAAATGGGACGACGAGTACGACGTGGTGGTGGCCGGCTCAGGGGCCGGCGCGATGGCGGGGGCGCTCGCCGCGGCCGCGTCCGGGCTGCGGACGGCCGTCCTGGAGAAGACGCGGGTGCTCGGCGGGACGTCGGCCTACTCGGGGTCGGCGATCTGGCTGCCGGGCACGCGGGTGCAGGAGCGGGCCGGGCTCGGCGACTCGGCCGAGTCGGCGCGCACGTACCTGCGGGCGCTGCTCGGCGACGAGAACGAGGCGCACCGGGAGGCGTTCCTGGCGACCGCGCCCGAGCTGGTGGACTTCCTGGAGAGCGACCCGGCGCTCGAATTCACGTTCCAGGCGTTCCCGGACTACTTCGACGCTCCCGGACGCATGGACATGGGACGCTCGTTCGTCCCGCTGGAGCTGCCGGTCGAGCAGCTCGGCGACTTGGCCGGGCTGGTGCGCCCGCCGGTCGACCGCGACCGGGCGGGGCGCGGGCACTCGGCGTCCAAGCCGATGGCGCAGGGGCGGGCGCTGATCGGGCGGCTGCTGCTGGCGTTCACCGCGACCGGCAACGGCGCCGTCCGCACCGAGACCCCGCTGACCGGCCTGGTCGTCGAGGACGGCCGCGTCGTGGGCGTGGAGGCGGGCGGCCTGCGGCTGCGGGCGCGGCGCGGCGTGCTGCTGGCCGCGGGCGGGTTCGAGGCGTCGGCCGAGCTGCGCGCCGCGCGCGGCGTGCCGGGCGCGGCGGACTGGACGATGGCCCCCGACGGCGCGAACACCGGCGACGCGATCGAGGCGGCGGTGAAGATCGGCGCGTCCACCGGCCTGCTGGACCAGGCGTGGTTCTGCCCCGGCCTCCGCACCGCCGACGGGCGTCCCGCGTTCACGCTCGGCTTCCGCGGCGGGCTCATCGTGGACGGCTCGGGGCGCCGCTTCGCCAACGAGTCCCTGCCCTACGACCAGATGGGCCGGAAGATGGCCGCGGCCGAGGGACCGTTCCATCTGATCTTCGACGCGCGCTCGGACGGGCTGCCGGCGATCTCCGTCCCGCCGCTGGCGCGGGACGAGCAGCTGGCGTCCGGCCAGTGGGTCCAGGCCGGATCGGTGGAGGAACTGGCCGGGAAGATCGGCCTCTCTCCCGACGCCCTCAGCGAGACCGTCGCGCGCTTCAACGGATTCGCCGAGAAGGGCGCGGACGAGGACTTCCACCGCGGCGAGGACCCCTACGACCGGTACTTCTCCGGCGGCAGGCCGTGCGTCGTCGCGCTCGACCAGGCCCCCTACTTCGCGGCGGAGGTCGTCCTCAGCGACCTCGGGACGAAGGGCGGGCTGCGCACCGACCCCGACGGCCGCGTCCTCGACGCCTCCGGCGGCCCGATCCCCGGCCTCTACGCCGCCGGCAACACCAGTGCCTCGTTCACCGGGCCCGTCTACCCCGGGCCGGGCGTTCCGATCGGGTCGGCGATGGCGTTCGCCTACCGCGCCGTCCAGGACATCAAGAGGAGCAGCACGTGAGACCGATGGGAGGGGTCGCCGTCGCGGCCGTCACCTGCGCCGCGGCGGCCGGGCTCACCGCCGTCCCCGCCCAGGCCGCCCCGGCGCACCCGGGCAAGGGGCAGCGCGGCACGCTGCTCGACAGCCGTCCCCTGACGAACGCGGCGGCGCTGCCGAGCGCGTCCGCGAACCGGTTCGTCAGCTACGTCTCCGAGGGCGTGGGCGGGAAGCGGATCACCGTCACGGGCACCGTCGCCGTCCCGAAGGGCACGCCCCCGCCCGGCGGCTGGCCGGTGCTGAGCTGGGCGCACGGCACCACCGGGACCGCCGACGCCTGCGCCCCGTCCGCCGACACCGCGGACGGCCCGGCGCACGACTACCTGTCGATCACCGAGCAGTACCTCGACAAGTGGGTGCAGAACGGCTTCGCCGTCGTCCAGACCGACTACGAGGGCCTCGGCACGCCGGGCGGGCACCCGTACATGAACGGCGCCAGCGAGGCGAACACGGTCACCGACATCGTCCGCGCCGCCCGCAAGGCCGACCACCGCATCGGACGGGACTGGTTCGTCGCCGGGCACAGCCAGGGCGGCCAGGCGACCCTCTACACGGCCGCGGCCGCGCAGAAGCCCCGCGACATCCGCCTCAAGGGCGCCGTGTCGATCGCGCCCGGCTCCTCCATGAGCCAGACCGCGCAGTACGTGAAGGCGCAGTACCCCGGTGCCGAGATCGCGCTGCCGTTCCTGTTCGTCCTGCTCAACGGCGCGCACGCGGCCGACCCGGCGTTCGTCCCGGAGGACCTCCTGACGGACGACGCCGCCGCCATCGCCGAGGCGGGCCGGACGAACGCCTGCCTGGCCCAGCTCAAGCAGCTCACGGCGAACCTGCCGCTGACCGACGTGTTCCGCCCGGACGCCGACCTGACGCGCTTCGAGAACTACTACGACTCGCAGGAGGCGCTCGGCCTGACCATCAAGGTCCCGACGCTGGTCGCCCAGGGCACCGCCGACCGCGAGGTCTCCCCCGCCGCGACGCAGAACATCGTGACCGACCTCTGCAAGCGCTACGGCGCCATCGCCTACCGCACCTTCGACGGCGCCGACCACCGGGGCAGCATCAACGCCTCCTTCGAGGCCGGCCTGCAATTCGCCCAGTCCGTCCGCAACAACGAAACCCCACCCACCACCTGCTGACGCAGCCCGCGTGCCTCAGGCCCGCCCCCAGGCCCTGGCCATGCCTCCCGCCCGCGCAGGCCGCCCCTGCGCGGGCGGGACGAGCCGGAACCCCGCCTTGCCGAGGGTCTCGCGGAGCCGCTGGAACGTCAGCCGCACCTGGGCGCGCAGATCGCCCGGGTGCGCGATGGAGCCGTCGTCGGCGCGCGCCTCGTGGCCGGACACGAACAGCCAGCGTCGCGGTTGCTCCACGAGGACCGCCTGCTGGTAGCCGACGCGGTCGCCGGAGACGCGCGGATCGATGTCGGTGCGTCGCATGCGGCACCGCCTTCCGAGTGGGCCGGTGGTCCCTTCGGCACCGTCCGTACCCGGTATCAGACGAGGTTGTCCTCGACCTTGAGGCCGAAGATGCCGCGGCCCCACATCGAGAGGGCGTGCTCGACGTCGTTGGCGACGTGGACGCTGCCCGCGTGGGCGTCGCGCCAGGCGCGTTCGATGACGTTGCCGCGGTGCAGGGAGTTGCCGCCGGCGGTCTTGAAGAGGACGTCGATCGCCTGGATGGCGCGCTCGGTGCCGCGGACCTGGTCGCGGCGGGCCCGCAGCCGCAGCTCCATCGGGATCTTCTCGTTGCGGGTCGCGTACTCGTGGATCTCGCGGACGTTCCGGTCGGTCTGCAGGATCGCGGCGTCGATCTCGGACGCGGCGCGGGCGACGGCGACCTGGGCGTGCGGGTCCTCGACGAAGCGGCCGCCGCCGAGGCTGAGCCGGATGCGGTCGCGCATCCGCGCCACGTAGAGGTCGTGGCAGCCGGCCGCCATGCCGATCACGCTGGCCGTGACGGTGCTGGTGAAGATCGTCCCGAACGGCATGCGGTAGAGGGGGCCGGTGTTGACCTTGCGGCCCGGGTTGCGGAGCTGGGCCTGCTCGAAGTTGCGCATGGCGCGGTGGGACGGGACGAACGCCCGGTCGACGACGATGTCGTCGCTGGCGGTGCCGCGCAGGCCCATCGAGTCCCATACTTCGCGGATCTCGTAGTCGCGCTTGGGTACGAGCACCGTCATGAAGTCGACCGGCCTGCCCTCCGCGCCGACGACGAGGGCGCCGAGCAGGGCCCAGGAGGCGAA
Source organism: Actinomadura chokoriensis (assembly GCF_039529475.1). NCBI lineage: Bacteria > Bacillati > Actinomycetota > Actinomycetes > Streptosporangiales > Thermomonosporaceae > Actinomadura > Actinomadura chokoriensis. The sequence continues at coordinate 245,337 of NZ_BAAAMW010000001.1, forward strand.
CTCGACGCCCGAGGAGAACGACCAGTGGCCGCTCAGCTCGTAGCCGCCGTCGACCGGGGTGAGGCGGCCGATCGGCGAGTAGGACGAGGAGATCAGGGTGTCGGGCCCGGCGCCCCACACCTCGCGCTGCGCCTCGTCGGCGAACAGGCCGAGATGCCAGGAGTGGACGCCGAGGATCGCGGCGACCCAGCCGGTCGAGCCGCAGGCGCCGGAGATCGCGCGCACCACCTCGTAGAAGGCGACCGGGTCGCCCTCGGCGCCGCCGTAGCGGGTGGGCTGGAGCATCCGGAACACCCCGGCGGCGGTCAGTTCCCGTATCGTCTCGGTGGGGATCCGGCCCTTCTCGTCCACGGACCGGGCCCGCTCGGCGATGCCCGGCAGCAGCCCGTGCACGGCGTCCAGGACCTCGTTGCTCATCCGTCGACTCCCGTCTTCCCTAGTCCGACCATTGGAGCAGACCACGCCGCGGCACCGTCGGGGGGCCCCGCGTCCCGGCCACCGGGACTCGCCGGTCGGGACGGTGACCTGCGACCTAACGTTCGAATCACGCATCCATCGCTGAAGGGATGATCCACGTGACCGCAACCGAGTCGGACGCCGTCCGCGCCATCGAGGCGGAGGCCGTCTCCTCCCGGTTCGCCCGGGGATGGCACTGCCTCGGGCTGGCCGAGACGTTCAAGGACGGCAAGCCCCACACGGTCCACGCCTTCGGGCAGAAGCTCGTGGTCTTCACCGGGGCGGACGGGAAGACGAACGTCCTGGACGGCTACTGCCGGCACATGGGCGGCGACCTTTCCCAGGGCACGGTCAAGGGGAACGAGATCGCGTGCCCGTTCCACGACTGGCGCTGGGGCGGCGACGGCCGCTGCAAGTCGATCCCGTACTCGCGCCGCGTCCCGCTGCGCGCCCGGACCGCCGCGTGGCCGACGATGGAGCAGGACAAGCTGCTGTTCGTCTGGAACGACCCGGAGGGCAAGCAGCCGCCGGCGGACGTCCGGATCCCGGTGATCGAGGGCGCCACCCGCGACGACTGGACCGACTGGCGCTGGACGGAGCAGGTGGTCCACACCAACGCGCGCGAGGTCATCGACAACGTCGTGGACATGGCGCACTTCTTCTACATCCACAAGTCGTTCCCGACGTACTTCAAGAACATCTTCGAGAACCAGACCGCCACGCAGATCATGAAGGGCGTGACCCGGGAGGACGCCCGCCGGGCGCGCGAGGGCAGCGGCGGCGGCGGTCCGCGGATGCTCGGCAACACCTCGGTCGCGTCCTACCACGGCCCCTCGTTCATGATCGACGAGCTGACGTACCACTACGAGGGCTACGACCTGCACTCGGTGCTGATCAACTGCCACTACCCGATCGACGAGAACTCGTTCTCGCTGCACTCGGGCATCATCGTCCAGCACAGCGACGCGCTCCCGCCGGAGGCGGCCGAGGCGACCGCGGCGAAGCTGTCGGAGTTCATCCTGCTCGGCTTCCAGCAGGACGTCGAGATCTGGAAGAACAAGACCCGCATCGACAACCCGCTGCTGTGCGAGGAGGACGGGCCGGTCTACCAGCTGCGCCGCTGGTACGAGCAGTTCTACGTGGACGCCGCGGACGTCAAGCCGGAGATGACCGACCGGTTCGAGTTCGAGATCGACACGACCCGTCCGGTGGAGTCGTGGAAGAAGGAGGTCGAGGAGAACCTCGCGCGCAGCGAGGGGGCCTCGGCGTGACGTCCCGCCAGGACGAGCGGCTGCTGGACGGCCCGCTGGTCCCGGTCGCCTGCCGCCGCTGCGCCGCCGAGGTGCTGGTCCGCAAGTCGACCTGGGAGCAGACGAGCATCCAGTGGAACGCCGCCGCGCGGGCCGCGTGCGTGGGCATCCGGGACCCGCACGACACGTGCCCGGCGCTGCGCTCGTCGATCCAGGAGGCGGCGCTGACCGGCTCCGTCAAGGTCGTCGATGGGTGAGCTGGACGGGCGCGTCGCGGTCGTGACGGGCGCGGGCGACGGCATCGGACGCGGCGTCGCCCGCCGCTTCGCCGCCGAGGGCGCCCGCGTCCTGGTGGCGGAGCTGAACGAGGAGACCGGCGCCGCCGTGGCCGCCGAGATCGGGGAGAACGCCCGGTTCGTCCGGACGGACGTGACCGACCGCGCCCAGGTCGAGGCCATGATCGCCACCGCGGTCGAGACGTGGGGCTCGGTGGACGTCCTGGTGAACAACGCCTGGGGCGCCGGGACCGTGAGCCGCGTCGAGACCAAGACCGACGAGCAGCTCGCCCGCGGTTTCGCGATGGGCTACTACGGCCCGCTGTGGGCGATGCAGGCCGCGTTCCCCCACATGAAGGCGCGCGGGTGGGGACGCGTCGTGAACATGTGCTCCCTCAACGGGGTCAACGCCCACATGGGGACCCTGGAGTACAACTCGGCCAAGGAGGCCCTCCGGACGCTGACCCGCACGGCCGCCCGCGAATGGGCGCCGACCGGGGTCGTCGTGAACGCGATCTGCCCGGGCGCCAAGAGCGCGGCGTTCCGGCGGATGGCGGCCGAGCACCCGGAGATCGAGGCCGCCGCCGACCGCGCCAACCCGATGGGCCGCCTCGGCGACCCGGAGACCGACATCGCACCGGTGGCGGTGTTCCTCGCGTCCGAGGGCGCCCGCTACCTCACTGGAAACACCCTGTTCGCGGACGGCGGCTCGCACATCAACGGCGTCGCCTGGACCCCGGACCTGGACGGAGAGCAATGATCGACGCATATGGCCCGTGGGCCGTCATCGCCGGCGGTTCGGAGGGGGTCGGCGCCGCGTTCGCACACCGCCTCGCCGACGCGGGCCTGAACCTGGTGCTGATCGCCCGCAAGCCCGGCCCGCTGGCGGAGACCGCCGCGGCCGTCCGGGCGAAGGGCGTGGAGGTCCGGACGGTCGAGCTGGACCTGGTCTCCCCCGACCCGCTGAAGAAGGTCCGCGAGGTCACCGACGGCCTGGACGTCGGCCTGATGATCTTCAACGCGGGCGCGAACAGCTACGGGCACGAGTTCGTCACCGGCGACCTGGACCGCTTCCAGGGCGTCATCGACCTCAACATCACCGCGCAGCTCGCCTTCACGCAGCACTTCGGCGCGCTGATGAAGGAGCGCGGCCGCGGCGGCCTGCTGCTCGTCGGCTCCCTCGCCGGGTACATGGGCCAGGCGCAGATCAGCATCTACTCCGCCGTCAAGGCGTTCGGCCGCGTCTTCGCCGAGGGCCTGTGGCTGGAGATGCGCGAGCACGGGGTGGACGTCCTGGAACTCGTCCTCGGCGTGACCCGCACCCCGGCGATGGAACGTGCCGGCCTCAACATGGACATGCCGGGCCTGAACGTCGCCGAACCCGACGACATCGCCCGCGAGGGCCTGGAGCACCTGAAGGACGGCCCCGTCTGGGTCGCCGGCGGCAACTACGAGGCGGCGCAGAAGCGCGCGGGCTTCCCCCGCGACCGCAAGGTCCTCGGCGCCCACGAGGCCATGAAGCGGATGCTCCCGGACCCGTCCTGACCTTCGTCTGCGCGTGCTGATCGCGGCCCAGGGATTGCGGGAAGTCCTCCTGCCATCCCTGGGCCGCTCTGTTCGCGGGGTCCGGGAGATCGATTTCCTCGCTGGGTGAAAGATCCGGGCGGTGTCCCGACATGTGCAGGGTGACCACCGACCCGAGGAGGCCACGTTGCCGAGGACGCGGCCGACGTCGTCGCCGAGACGTTCACGATCGCCTGGCGCCGCGCGGCCGACATGCCGGCGGGCGACGAGGCCCGGCTGTGGCTGTTCGGGGTGGCGCGCCGCGGCGCCGCCGCCTCCCCCGGTTCGTCCGGCCCGCCATCGGCACGGCACTGGCCGGCGTCGCGGCCACGACGGTGCTCGTCCTGTCCGCGCAGGACTCCGGCCCGCTGCGCGCCTACGCCAACGCCGCCGTGCGGATCGACATGGCCGACGGCGCGTACGAGGTGGAGGTCAAGGACGCCTTCGCCGACCAGCGGGAGTTCCAGGAGGCGTTCGCCAAGGTCGGGCTGCGGGTCGAGCTCCGCATCGTGCCGGTGTCGCCGGGGCACGAACGCGACGTCATCGGCGTCGGCTCACTGCCGGCGCCGCCCGGGAAGCACGTTCCGGCCGACAGCGGGGCGGGGTCGTTCACGACCGTCCTGAAGTGCCCGCCCGGTCAGGACGCCTGCCCGCTCAGGGTCCGGCTCAGCGGTCCCATGTTCCGGACGTCGGGCGGCGAGATCGTCATCGGCCGCAAGGCCCGGCCCGGCGAGGTCTATGGGGACGCCCGGCCGGCGCGGGGCGACCACCCGGCGAGCCTCCGCCTCACCGGCCGGACCGCCGGCCGGGCGCTCGCGGACCTGCGCGGGCGCGGGCTCACCGCGTCCTTCACCATCGGCGACTTCAAGGCGGACGGCTCCGGGTTCATGTACGACCCGCCCGAGGGCTGGCACCCCGGTGACGGACGCCGGATCACCGGAGCCTGGGTGCGCAGCTCGGACTCGGTCGGCCTGCTGGTCGCCCCTGCCGAGGGCGACCCGCAGCCGCGGCCGACCGGCTGACCCCCGCCCCGCCGCGCGGCTTGACCTCAAGTTCGGTCGAGGTCCTAGCGTTCCTCATGATCGACGACGAAGGGGGACGACCATGCGGGTCGTGGGATTCACCGAGCCGGGCGGACCGGACGTGCTGACGGTGCTGGAGGTGCCCGTACCGGAGGCCGGCCCCGGCGAGGTGCGGGTCCGGGTCGCGGCGGCCGGGGTGCAGCCGTACGACCTGGCCATCCGGGAGGGGTGGTCGCCGCCGGGGACGCCGGAGGGCTTTCCGCGCGTCCCCGGCAACGAGTTCGCGGGCGTGGTGGACGAGGTGGGCGCGGGCGTCACGACCGTCCGGCCGGGTGAGGAGGTGCTGGGCTTCTGCCGTCTCACCGCCTACGCCGAGTACGTCGTCGTCCCGGCCGACGCGGTGACGGCCAAGCCCGCGGGCATGCCGTGGGACGTGGCGGGCGGCTTCCCCGCCGCCGTCATGACCCCGCACATCGCGCTGGAGGAGATGGCGGTCGGGGAGGGCGACACCCTGCTCGTCCACGCGGCGGCGGGCGGTGTCGGGACGGTCGCCGTCCAGCTCGCCCGCATCGCCGGCGCGACGGTCATCGGCACCGCCCGCGAGGCCAACCACGACTACCTCCGCTCGCTCGGCGCGATCCCCGTCACCTACGGGGACGGGCTGGAGGAGCGCGTGCGGGCCCTGGCGCCGGACGGCGTGGACGCCGCCCTCGACGGCGCCGGCGGCGACGCCCTGGACGTGTCGCTCACCCTGGTCAAGGACCGGACCCGCATCTTCACCCTGGTCGACCACGCCCGCGCCGCCGACCTCGGCGTGCGGACGATCCCGCCCACGAAGCGGTCGGCGTCCCGTGTCGCCGAGGCCGCGCGCTTTTACGAGGAGGGCCGCCTGCGCATCCACGTGCGGGCGTCCTTCCCGCTGGAGCGGGCCGCCGACGCCCACCGCGAGGTCGCCACCGGCCATGGCCGCGGCAAGGCCGTCCTCCTGACCTGACCGGCGGCATAGGCTGATCATCGGCGAATGACCGAGGAAGGACGGCATGGCCGATATCAACGAGTTCGACCGGATGCTGAGCGAGACGCGGGGCCTGCTCGACCAGATCCGCGGCGGCGGGACGCCTCCCGGCGCCGCGGAGGTGGAGGGGCGCGGCGAGGGCGCGGACGGCAGGGTGCGGGTGGTCGCCGGGGCCGGCGGGGAGCTGACCTCGGTGGAGCTGGACCCGCGCGCCCTGCGGATGCCGTCCGAGGAGCTGGCGGAGGAGCTGAAGGAGGCCGTCAACGCGGCGCTGCGCGAGCTGCGCTCGCGGTCGCAGGCCGCCGACACCGCGATCGACCCGGACGTCCTCGCCGAGCGGCTGCGCGAGGCCCAGGACCAGGGCCTCCGCCAGATGGCCGCGTTCACCCAGAGCCTGGACGACCTGATGACCCGCATCGGCGCCCGCTCCACCGGCGGGCAGCCCCCGCGTTAGGGCGCGTGTCGCGGGCGGGCGGCCGTCACGCCTCGACCAGGGTCAGCTCGATCCGCGGGTTGACCTGGTCGGGGGCGAACGGTTCGGCGGCGCCGCGGGTGTAGCCCAGCTCGATGCTCATCCGCGGGTACGCCCGCAGGAACTGCTGCATCGCCGCCCGGCACGACACGCACGGATAGTGCTCGCTGTACATGCGCAGGTGGCCCTTCGCGCGCCGGTTGGCGATCCGTCCGGCGGCGGCCTCCAGGACGAGGTACTCGGCATGGGCGGGCTCCGGCGTGCTGAAGCGGGGCGAGGCGGGCGGACGGCCCTCGCCGGTCACCCCGTCGAACGAGCCGCGGACGCCGCCGGCCTTCAGGTCGGCGGTGACGACGTTGCCCTCCATGGTCAGCCGTCGTCCTCGACGCGGGTCATGCTGAACCTGCCGGACGCCTCCAGGTCGCGGTAGGTGGCCACCTCGCGGCGCCGCATGTTCTCCAGCGAGACCAGGAACTCGCGGAAGGTGGGGAACGACTCGGACGGCTCCTCGCCCTCCACGTACGTCCACACCGGCGGGTCGGCCGGGGCCGTCGAGGCGTGCGGGATGTAGTACAGGACGTATCCCTGGTGCATGGCGATGACGAGCGCGTCGTCCAGCATGGACGGGTCGAGGTCGTTCTCGGCGAGCAGTTCGGCCGCGTCCTGCCGCAGTTCGAGGAGGTCCCGGTAGGCCCAGTCGGTGCCCTGCATCAGCGGGTAGGGGCGCTTGCCCATCACCGCGAGGAAGTCCCGGTAGAGCGCGGGCAGCGCGACGACCCGCTGGGCCCGCACCACGGCGGCGATCTCCTCGTCGGAGCAGCCGAGGAAGTCGCCGGGAGTGGCGAGGCCCTCCGCCAGCAGCCGGTCCCGGAACTGCACGACCGAGAACGCGTCACCATTCATCGAATCTCCACCGCTTGGCCGGCGCCGTCCAGAATGGACAGCAGGAATTCACGGAATGTCGCATGGAGCCGCACGCGGTCGGTTCCGTCGCTCGCCGTCCAGACCGGCGGATCGTCCGGCGCGGTGCTCGCATCGGGGATGTAGTAGATGAAATGCCCGGAGCCGAGGCCGATCACCAGCGCGTCGTCGAGAAAGCCCGTGTCGACCGCGTCGGAGCGCAGATCCTCCAGCACTTCCGCCTTCGCCTGGAGAAGGTCGGGATAGGACCAGTCGACGGTCGGCATCAGCGGCTTCGGGTTCTTTCCCATGGCGCCGAGGAACTCGCGGTACAGCCACGGGATCCGGCCGACGCCCTGGGTGTACATCAGCGTGTCGATCTCGCCCGGCGAGCATCCGGCCAGCTCTCCGGGCCGGACCTGCCTCCTCGCCTGCACGGCCGCCCGGTACTCGGCGATCGTGAAGCGCCGCGGGTCGAGGGCGGACGCGGGCGCCCGGTCGCGTTTGCGGCTCATCTCCGGGAGACTACCTCGCTCCGCGCGTGTAGTGGTGCGTGGTGATCCGGTCGTTCACATAATCGCCGGGGAACTTGTTCTGCGTGCCGATCGTCGGCGCCCCGCCGTCCACGTCCTTGTAGGTATAGACGATGTCCACCTTCATGTTGGGATAGCGGCGCAGGAAATCCTGGGTGGACATGGAGCATCCGTCGCACGGATGGCGCTCGGTGTAGATGGTGATCCGGCCGCTCGTGCGCGTATCGGGGAATCTCCGGGAGAAGTCCTCGTATATCTTCTTCTCCGAGTCGAAGCTGCGGTCATGGTTGTCCGTCTTGTAGTTGGGCAACCGGTCGTCCCCGGAACGGTCGATCGGGGTGAAGCCCTTCTTCTCCTGGTTCCCCCGGCCGCTCACCGTGTCGATCTGGCCGCGCTGCCTGCCCCGTCCGGGCGGGAAGACGTCGTAGTCGGACGTGGCGACGTTCTTGCGCTTGCCGACCCGCGTCTTGAGGGTGCGGGCGCGGTTCACCAGGCCGTCGAACTTGCGGTTGTTCGGCGTCCCGACCCGCGGTGTCGGGCTGCTCCCGGGGGCGCGGCGGCGCCCCGGCGCGGGCTTCATCAGGTCCTGCAGGCCCATCTTCTTGAACAGGCCCTTGGCCATGCCGCGGCCGCGGTTGCGGCCCCGGCGCGCCCGTCCTCGCTTTCCCCGTCCCATACCCGCGCCCTACTCGCCGAGGATCTGGTCGATCGCCATGCCGATGAGCTGGTCGATGATCAGCCCGGCGATCTCCTTGAAGATCGGGATCTCCGCCAGCGACGCCCCGAAGGTCACCGCCGCGGTCGCGATCGCCTGCGCGATCTGGATGGCGAGGATCACCAGCTGCACGATCACGCTGATCTTCAGCGCCAGCACGATCACGGCGGCCACGATGAGCCCGATGCCGACCACGGTCGTCCCGGTGACGGCCTCGCGCAGCAGCGAGTCGGGCGCCTCGGGGTCGGTCCACGCCTGCTGGAACGCCTCGAAGCCCTGGCCCGTCCCGGCGGCGTGGACGGCCTGGGCCGCGCCGCCGGACTCGCCGACCCGCGAGGCCAGCGTCCCGCCGAAGTCCACCCAGCGCTGCCCCATCTCGAACAGCTTGGTCTCGTCGGCCTCGGGCCAGGTGTAGCCGAGCATGCCGAGGAGGGAGATCAACTCGCCCGGTAGCTGGAGCCCCATCAGCCGAGGATCTCCCTGACCCGGTTGACCTCGATCTCGGAGAGGTCCTCGGCGTCCTTGTAGTTGTCGGCCATCTCCTCGAGGTCCTCGGCGAACGAGTCGAGCTCGTCGAGGTTGCTGTCGTAGCAGTCCATCGCCAGCTCGAAGGCGCCCTGGTAGCAGGCCCCGATGAGCATCCCGATGTCGTCGCCGCCCCACGGCTGGCCGTATCCGGACAGCTCCCCCTTGAAGGCGGCGAGGTCCTGGTCCATCTGGTCGATGGCCTGACCCAGCCGCGACGCCGCCTTGCGGAGGTCGGCCTCGCTGACCCGCAGTTCCTTTCCCACGGCACCTCCCCGATCATGAGGAGTCTAAATACGGCATCAGACGCGCACCACCACGAATCCGGCGCCGAGCAACAAACCATCACATCGTCGCAGGGCAATGCGGCCCTTTGATGTTGATCACATGCGCGGCGTCGCGGTGCTCAGACGATGCGGGTGCAGAGGGTGCGGCCGCGGACCTCCCAGTCGACCCTTCTGCCGCCGGACGGGCAGGAGGACGCGGTGGTGTACGCGGTGATGCGAAGGACGAACTCGTAGTCCCCCGGAGCGGAGCCGTCCCCGCAGGGCCACGAGGTCATCAGGTCGGCTTCGCTGACGGAGACCGTGTCCTCCTTCGCACCGTTGTGGGCCAGGAAGCACTGGCCCACGCGGAACTGGCGCCGCACGCAGAGGACGATCTCGTTGCCCTCCTCGCCATGGCTCCACCGCGACTGCCCTTCCAACTCGCTGCTGCCGCGGCAGGCGGCTTGGTCGTCGGCCACCTTGAACACCTTCACGTAGGCGTCCGCGCGGCCGCAGTCGACCGCGCGCGGCTTGCTCCTGCTCCACTCGTCGGATTTGTAAGGGTCCCGGTGGGCGTCCAGGCAGTCGCCGGCGGAGATCTTCTCGAACGCCGCGCGGGTGGAGTCGGGGAGGACGGCGCTGTCGGGCGTGCTCGCGCCGGACGCCCGAGGACTGGGCGTCGTGGGAGTCGAGGACGGGCCGGCCGTGCCGGCGGTGGTCGCCGCGGCGGCGGGTGCGGACGGTTCCTCCCCGCCGTTCCCGATGGCCCAGACGGCGAAGGCGATCACGAGAACGCCCAGCACCGCCGCCGCGGCCGCGATCAGCGGGGGCTTCGGCCGGCCGAGCGGCGGGATCCGCGGCGCGCTCCCGGCCGGGGGCGCCAGCACGTCCGTCTCCGCCACGCGCGTGGCGATCATTGTGGAGACGGGCTCGGGCAGCGCGGGGTCCCCGTCCCGCACGAACTCGGAGCAGCGGTCGAGGAACTCCCCCGGGTCGGGCCGGTCGGCCGGATCTTTCGCCAGCCCGGCCGTGATCAGTGGGAGCAGCGGCTCCGGCACGCCGTCCAGGTCGGGGCCTCGTTGACGACGCGGTAGCCGAGGGCGTCGATCGGGCCGTCCCCGAACGGCCGCCGACCGGTGGCGGCGAAGGCCAGCACGGCGGCCAGGCAGAACACGTCACTGGCCCGCCCGACCTCGCCGCCCCGGAGCTGCTCGGGCGACATGAACCCGGGCGTCCCGGCCACGCTGGTGCTGGACTGCGAGGTGGCGTCGAGCGCCCGCGCGATGCCGAAGTCGATGATGCGGGGCCCGTCCTGGGCGAGCAGCACGTTGCCGGGCTTGAGGTCCCGGTGGACGACGCCCCGGTCGTGGATCGCCATCAGCCCTTCGGCGAGCCCGGCCCCCAGCCCCGCGACCGCCTCCTCGGAGAACGCGCCGTGCGCGGCGACGGCCTCGTGCAGCGAGGGACCGGCGATGTAGTCGGTCACGAGCCAGGGCGGATCGGCGCCGGTGTCGGCGTCCACCACGTGGACGGTGTGGATGCCCCCGACCCGCCGCGCCGCCGCGACCTCGCGCTCGAACCGCCGCCGGAACTCCGGGTCCTCGGCGAGATACGGGTGGATCACCTTGACCGCGACCGGCCGTCCGCCCTTCGACCGGCCCAGGTAGACCCGGCCCATCCCGCCCGCCCCGAGCCGCGCCAGCAGCCGGTACTCGCCGACCTTTCGCGGGTCGCCCGCCCGCAGCGGTTTCAGTTTCTCGCTCGACACCCGCACGTCCTCCCGCACCGACCGGTGATCAGGATCGAACTTTTCCATAAGGGCGGGCGAATGTCTCCCGCGCGGCCCCCGGCCCCCTTCTCCATGCGCTCGGGGACGACGCTAACTATCCTTCGTCGATCTTGGTGAGGAGATGGCGAGTGCGCAGAGCGGGCATGTCACTGGTGCTCGCGGCCGTCCTGGCCGCGGGGTGCGGAACGGAGTCCGGCGGGAAGGCGGAGGCCGCCTCGCCGAGCGCGGCACCGGCTTCACCGGCCGCGGCGGGGCTGACCGAGTCCCAGGTCAAGCCCGCGCTCCCGGACCCGCACGCGATGGGCGCGTGGGAGCCGGTGACCAGGGGCGTGAACAGCGCGAAGGCCACCTCAACTGCCCCAGCGAGCAGCAGTGCAAGGGAAAATGGTTCGGGCACATCAAGTAGCGTCTGAATTCCGGCACCATCGTGTCCTTTCGATGACGACCTTCGGCAACGCGGCCGACGCCGGCGAGCATTTCCAGGAGCAGAAGGCAAGGTACTCGGAGTACGCGCCGATCGAGATGCCGAAGCTCGGCGATGAGAGCCTCGCCTACCGGCGCAACGCCGGCGGCCTGACCGGCGCCTACCTCACGGCGAAGGTCGGCACGGTGGTCGCGACCGTCCTCGTGGAACGCGGCGACTACGAGGTGACGCTCCCGCAGACCGCGAAGATGTTCGTCGACCGGATCCGCCAGGCCCAGGCGGGCCGGAAACCCGACGCGGGCCTACCCCGCTTCTGAGCCGGTCACCGACTACCGGTAACCGCGCTTGAGCAGGTACTTGGCCCCGGCATCGAAGCCGTCCCGGTCGAGCACTTCGAAACCGAAGGCGTCGGCGAGCCGGTCGGTGATGGTGAAGGCGGCGCAGACCGCCAGCGCGTCCCGCACCTGCTTCGGCGAGACCCCGGCGGCCAGCACGTCCCGCACATCATCAGCGCCGACTGCCCCGTCCCGGGTCAGCGTGCCGAGCATCCGCAACGTAGCCCGCAGCGACTCCTCGATAGGCGCCGACTCCAGGTCGGCCAGCACCGCCGCAACGCGCGACTCGTCCTGATACGCCAGCCGCGCGCACGCGCTGTGCGCGCCAACGCAGAACGCGGTGCCGTTCACCTCGGACACGTAGGCGGCCATCAACTCCCGGTCGCCCACCGACCAGTCGGACGGCCCGCGCATCGCCTCATGGGTGAACTCCTTGGCCCGGTCACCGTAGAAGTCGGGCCGGTAGAAGACCAGCTTGGCGGCGTCCGGCAGCGGACGCCCGGAGAACAGCCGGACGACCCCGAACACCACCTTGGTCTTCGGGCTGTAACCGCGATTGAGGATGTCAAGACGCATGCTCCGGCCCCTCCCCCGCGGTCGCCTCGGCCAGGGCGGCCAGCCCGGCCGCGTACAACCGGTCGGACTGCCCCACCGCGGCGCACACCACCAACTCGAAGACCTGGTCCTCGCTGTACCCGGCCGCCGCCACCAGCGCCAGATCCGCCTCGCTCACCTCCGAGGGCCGGTCGACGACCTTGCCGACCAGCACGTCCAACGGCGGCGAAAGCCCCTCATTCCGAAAGGCATGCCCCCGCAGCTCCGCAGAAGCCCTACCGTCCCCACGCAGCACCCGATCAACGAGCGCCCGGAAGGCGCCCAGCTTCCCGTCCGCGTCCGTCATGGCACCCTCACCCTCCTCCACGACCGACAACCATCCTCACCAACAAGACGATCGCCACACCCCCGACCACGACACACCCCGGCAGAACTTCAGCCACCCCGCTCCACCAAAGCTCAGGCCGGCATCCGGTGACGACCCACGGGGTTCCCCATCCACTCCTCCCGGAGGGATGTTCTGTCGCCGGTGATGCCACTTTCCGGCTCGTCCGTGAACTGGGTATGCGGACGTTCCCTATCGCCCCCTTGCGCCGCCGCGACGCAGATGTCGCACGCCTCCTGCAACTCTTGTGCGCCCTTGTGCTCACGGAACATCGTCCACAGCACCCTCATCCCGACGACCGTATCCGCCGGCGCCGCCCTCCAAGTGGAGCGCACCGCAACGAGCGATCCTGACGCCGACTACATCGACAGACATAGCGGGTGTGAGTGCAATCGTCCACCATTGGCCTGCATGTGCCAGTTTTCAAAATCGGTTGCGCAGCAACGCGTGTGAGCGGTGAGGTACATGGGTGCGGATACGACGAGTGAAGGTTCAGAACTTTCGGTGCCTGCCGGACGTGGACATCCGGTTCGACGACATCACGAGCTTCATCGGGCCCAACGGCGTCGGAAAGTCGGCCGTGCTCCGGGCCCTGGACTGGTTCTTCAACGGTGCCCCAGGGGGCCGGGGGCTCACGGAGAAGGACGTCTGGGCCGGCGCTGAGCATAAGCGCATCAGTGTCGGGGTCGAGTTCGGCGACCTCACCGACGTGGACCGGAACATGCTCGGCAAGTACGCGGCCGACGGCACGCCCACCGTGTGGCTGTGGCGCCGGTGGGAGGACGGCACTGACAAGCTGTCAGGCCGAGCACTGACCTACCCTCCCTTCGAGGAGATCAGGCGCGGCGGCACCGCCACCGAGCGACGCAAGAGGTACCAAGCGCTGCAGACTAAGCGGCCCGACCTGGACTTGCCGGCAGTCCGGAACGCCGAGCAGCTCAATGCGGCGCTCACCGCCTGGGAGCGTGAACACCCTGACGCGCTGACGGGCACGGAACTCGTGGCCGACACCCACTTCTTCGGTTTCGCGGGTCAGGCCAGGATGACCGGCCTGTTCGACTATGTGTTCGTCAGCGCCGATCTGCGCGCCAGCGAGGAAAGCCGGGATGCCAAGGGCTCCATCATCGGACGGATTCTGAATCAGGCCATCGACCGCAGCGAAGCGGAGACGGAGATGGCCGCCCTGCAGGATCTGGTGAATGCCAATCGGGAGACCATCCAGAGCAAGCATTTCGGGACCCAGCTCGAAAAACTGTCCGCACGACTGACCGGCGAGATCGAGCAGTTGACCATGGGACGGCGCGTGCAGGTCACCTCGCTCGTCCCCGAGCTACTCCTGCCGCAGGCTCAGTTCCAGGTCTCGATCGAGGACGGGAAGGCTCACACGCGCATCGACCAGCAGGGCCACGGTTTCCAGCGTGCGCTGCTCGTCACGGCGCTGCGGGTGCTGGCACAAAGCGAGGTCAACGCGGACGATCGCACCATCTTCCTGGCGGTCGAGGAGCCGGAGCTCTTTCAGCACCCGGTACAGGCCCGGGCGTTTGCGGCCGTCCTCCGTGCCCTGGCAATGGAGGCCGGGCACGGAGTGCAGATCGCATACGGGACGCACAGCCCCTACTTCCTCGATGCCGAAAGCTTCAGCGAGGTACGGCGCTTCTCGCGGGAGTTCACGGCGGGCGCGCCGTCGGCCCGGATCCATTCAACCACCCTCGACGCCGTCGCAAACCGGCTCGGCGCACTGCTCGACAAGGGAAAGATCAACCGGCGGCTCGCGAGCATGTGCCTCCACAACCTTCCAGAGGCGCTGTTCGCCCACGCGGTGATCCTCGTCGAGGGCTCCACGGAAAAGGGCGTCCTTGAAGGGTGCGGTCTGAGGCGGGACCCGCTCAACAGGCACGGGATCGTGGTCGCCGATGTCGGGGGCAAGGACGGCATCGCGCTCGCGCACGCGATCCTCACCGAGCTGGGCATCCCCTGCTATCCCGTCTTCGACGGCGACGCGGGATGCCGAGAGCGCGCCGCCCGTAAGAAGGGCCGCAGCGAAGAAGACCTGGACAAGCTCGCCCAGGAGATGAAAGACAAGAACCGCGCCCTGCTCGCCTACCTAGGCGGGCAGCCCGAGGACCACCCACCGACGAAGGCACATGCCTCATACGCGGTCGTCCACGACACCCTAGAGACCTCACTCGCGACGGAGTGGCCCGAGTGGGATGTCGCTCGAAAGAACCTCGTGAGCGAGGGGCACGGCGTGGACGGCAAGAACGAGAACACCTACCGCCAGGCCGCACGCGACGCTGCGGCCGACCCCCCGAGCTGGCTTCGCGAGGTGATCAACACGGTCACGAAGATGTGCCCCGATGGCTGACCCGCGTTAGGCGCCGATGAGGCGCATAAAACAGTCGAATAAGCCAGGGGCTAATAGGAGATCTCGCGAGAGTTGCACCTGACTAAACACGGTTTGATCCGTTCAGGGGTGGTGGGCGGTTACTGTCCAGGCGCGGGAGTCGAAGCAGATGCCGTCGTCGGTCAGGTGCGTGGCGAGCATGTCGCGCAGTCGTTCGGTCGCGCGGGTCGCGGCGGCGGGGTCTAGACGTTTCAGGGCCTCGTTGGTGCAGGTGAAGCCTCGGATCCATTCGAGCGCGGCGTCCACATTCGGGCCGTAGTAGACCGGTTCGCGGACGTCGGTGATGGCGATGTCCGTGAAGCCGGCGGATCTCAAGACCTCGCGGACGGTCGACGGATCGGAGAGCGAGAACGCATCCGGTCCCGCACGATCGGGTGCCAGTGGTTCTTCCGGTTCTGCCAAGGCTCGGCGGATGACGACGTCCCACTCGTTGTGCTCTGGGGCTTGCCAGACCAGCATCACCAGGCGACCGCCCGGGCGCAGTGCTCGGTTGATGTTGGCGAAGGCGGCCGCAGGGTCGGCGAAGAACATCGTGCCGAACCTGCTCATTGCCAGGTCGAAGCGCTCTGGCGGGAAGCGGTGAACCTGTGCGTCGGCCAACCTGAAGGTGACGTTGTCGAGGCCGTCCGCGCGGGCCAGTTCGCGGGCGCGGTCGATCGCGGGCGCCGAGACGTCCACCCCCAACACGCTTCCCTCACGGGCCGCTCGCGCGGCGTCGCGGGTCGTCTGTCCGGCTCCGCAGCCGATGTCGAGGATGTGGTGGTGCGGCTGGACGGCGACCGCTCGGCGCAGCACCTCGTTGTACCGCCGCAGTTCAGCGTCATAGCCGCCGGTGCTGGGCGCGTTCGCCGCGTCTCGCATCGCGCTCCCTTCTTCACGCCCCGGACTACTGACCGCCACGCCTCGCGGCTCAGACCTCGGGGAGGGTCGGATCGGGTGTCCACGGTTCCGGGGCTGTGATGGCCCAGCGTTGGTGGTCTTGCCAGCTTCCATCGATATAGAGGTAGGCGGGCGAAAGCCCTTCGTAGCGGAAGCCGAGCCGCTGGACCAACGCCAAGGAGGCCTTGTTCGCCGGCTGGATGTTGGCCTCCAGTCGGTGTAGCCGCAGTTCGGTGAAGGCGTGCCGCAGGGCGGCAGTGAGCCCTTCGGTCATGTAGCCCTGGCCGGCGGACGGGGCGAACGCCGCATAGCCGAGGGACGCCCCCTGGTAGCGGCCCCGGATGATCGAGTTGATGTTGACCATGCCGGCGGCTGCGCCGGTCTCCCGGAGACGGACCAGAAAGCCCTGGTTGGCGCCGTCGTCGAAGCGGCGCATCCAGGCCTGGAACTCCTCAGCCGTCGCGGGCAGTCGCATCCACGGCCGGTGCAGTTCGGTGCTGGCCCGCACGAGCGAGCAGAACTCGTCCTGGTCAGAGCGTGTGAGCGGGCGCAGTTCGACCCGCGACGACATCTTGCGCATGAGCCAACGTTAGGGACAAAGAAGGTCAGACGATGAGCATTGGACGCTGACAGCACGGCATCAAGGCCGAAGCACTACTTCCACGTCCAGCTCATGTACGACACGGGCGAGGACGTCCGCTACCTGCGCTCGCGCGGCCTGCGCCGCGCGCACTTGGCCCGCGACCTCGCCGTCCACCGCAGGTCACGTCAGCGTGGTCGCGAGACGGCGTTCGAGGCCGCAACGGAAACGTCGAACGGGCGCTGACAGGACTGGCGAACGCGGTGCGGCGAGGTCAGGTGCTGTCGGCGGCGCCCCGGTCGTAGTGTCCGAACCTCGCCCGAGTCATGAAGGCGTCCCAGGCTTCGGGGGTGAGCGTGAGGTGTCCGGCGTCCGGGGCCTTGCTGTCCCGCACTCCGATGCCCGCCGGGAGGGCGGCGACCTCGACGCACTGGCCGTTGGAGCTGCTCCGGCTGCTCTTTCGCCACTGGGCATCGGATACATCGTGCGGGGTGGTCATCATGCTCCCCTAACCTGGACGCAGATCTTCCGCCACCGCGGCGATCAACGAAGCAGATGCGCTCGGGCTGAGCGCTCCAGCGCGAAGATGTGTAAATACCAGGTTATACCGAGCGATGTCGGCCTCCTCTTCCAAGAAGAGGTCCCCCGCCTGACTGTCGACGTACACGATGTCGGGTCCAGCCGCCTCACCAAAGGTCATAACGACGAAAGAACCGGTCATGCCAGGATGAGCTCCTGCATCGAACGGGACCATCTGCACCTGCACGGTCGGGAGTTCAGCGATGCGCAGCAGGTGGTCCAGTTGCTCCCGCATGACCTCGTGGCCGCCCACCACACGGCGGACGGCGGCCTCGTCCATGATCGCCCACAGTCTCAGCGGCTCAGCCTTTGTCAGGGCTGCTTGCCGCCTCATTCGAGCCTCGACTCGGTTCTCGACCTCTTCACGAGCCAGCCCGGGATCACCGCCGCTGATGGCGGCTCTCGCGTAGCGCTCGGTTTGGAGGAGGCCGGGGATGAACAGGCACTCGTAGTTCAGCACTTCGCGCGCCTCGGACTCGAACTCGATGTAGGAGGCGTAGCGCTCTGGGAGGTCCGAGGGGAAGGTGTGCAGCCAGCCGCGGGTCGCCGACTGCTTGAGTAACGTCCTCAGCTCGGAGCGCTTCGGCTCGGCCACCCGATATACGTCCAGGAGGCTGGTCAGGGTGCGCGCCTGGGGACGGACGCGAGCGGTCTCGATGCGGTAGAGCGTGGCCACGTTGATGCCGGTCTGCTCGTTGACCTGCTCGCGGGTGAGTTCAGCGAGCTTGCGCAGCTGGCGAAGCTCCGCCGCGAGGCGACGAAGACGCACCGTTGGCGCTCCCACTGCGGCTCCTTTCCGTGTGACGGCTGCGGATGCCGGCCGGTCCCGTCCCCCTCGGCGCCTCCCGAACGATCACGAATGCAAGCAATGTTAATGCAACCCTTGCATACGTACTCTGTGTGATGCATCCTTTGCAGAGCGTTCCACAGGACGCCGGTCGGCCGCAGGGAATCAGCAAGAAAACGAAGGGAACGTGATGCCGGTGCCGGTCGTGTCGCGGCGGTGGTCGCTGGCGGTGCTCGTCGTTCGAGACCGTGGCGGGTGGTCCTATCTGTGGGACGCCGTGCACCGGACCCCGGCCGAGCACATCGCGGGGGTCGCTCGGTGATCGTCTGGGACGAGAAGCACGCGGAGCGGGTGTGCTCGGACGGTGTCCTGGACGTCCGGGAGGTTCGGGCCCGGGTGCTGCGGACGGTGACCCGATGCGCCGACGGGTTCGATCTGGGTGACGTGGACCTGCTCGTCTGCGAGATCGCGACCAACGCCGTCCGGCACAGCGCGAGCGGCCGGCCCGGAGGCGGGCTGTGGGTGACCGTGCTCGTGTCGGCCGGGCGGCTGCGGGTGGAGATCCAGGACGATGGCGGCGCGGAGGGGTGCCCGATGATCCCGGTGAAGGTGTCGGCGTGGGACGAGGGCGGGCGCGGGCTCCTCATGGTGAGTGAACTGGCCGATCGCTGGGGTGCCCTACGCGGGGAGAACGGACGCCACACGGTCTGGTTCGAGGTCGTCCGGTGATGGACGTGCCGTGGCTGCGCCATGCGTGGGTTGCCCGGCGAGGCGCGGGCGTGGCGGGCGCTCGCGGAGATGCCGCAGGGACGGGGCGTCAGATGGTTCGGAGTGTGTAGGTGCCGTTGCGGTGCTCGTAGATCGGGTCGGTGGTGTTGTGGGCCGTTTCGCGTAGTGGGCGCTTGATGACCTTGTTGGTCGGGGTGCGCGGTAGGGCGTCCACTATGCGGATGTAGCGGGGCGTCCACTTGGTGCCCAGGTCGGGCTGTGCTTTCAGGAAGGCCGTGAAGGACTCCGGGTCGAAGGGGTGCCCCTCGGCGAGGGCTACGGCTGCCATGACCTGGTCGCCTACGTGGTCGTCCGGGACGGCGTAGACCGCTACTTCTGTGAAGTGGTCGTAGCGGGACAGCAGGCGTTCGACCGGGGCTGCGGCGAAGTTCTCGCCGTCCACGCGCAGCCAGTCGTCGTTGCGGCCGGCGAAGTACCAGTAGCCCTCGGCGTCTCGGTAGGCGAGGTCGCCCGACCACGTCCAGCCGTTGCGGACGCGTTTCGCCGTCGCCTCAGGGTTGTTGTAGTAGCCCTCGAACTTGCCCGCCCCGTTGGTGTCGACGATCTCGCCGATCGCTTCTTCTGCGTTGAGGAGCGTGCCGTGCGCGTCGAACTTGGCGGGCGGGCATTCGTGCAGGGTGTCCGGGTCGATGACCAGGGTGCCCGGCTCGGCTACGCCCAGGGAGCCCGGCGGTGTGCCCGGGACGCGGTTCAAGCGGATCTCGCCCTCGCTGGAGCCGTACGAGTCGATGACCGTGCAGCCGAAGCGGCGCGCGAACTCTGCGATGTCGCGTTCGTTCGCCTCGTTGCCGAAGGCGATGCGGAGAGTGTTGTCGGCGTCGTCCGGCTTCTCCGGGGTGGCCAGGATGTAGTTCAGCGGCTTGCCGACGTAGTTGAAGAACGTGACGCCAAAGCGGCGGACGTCCGGCAGGAAGCCCGAAGCCGAGAACTTGCGCCGCAGGGCGATGCGGCCGCCCGTTGCCACCGCCGGGGCGATGCCCGCCATCAGCGCGTTCGAGTGGAACATCGGCATGACCACGTAGAACACGTCGTCGCCGGTCAATCCCCTGCGGTCGCGCTGCTGGACGGCGATCCGGCCGAGGCGGCCCTGGGAGCAGATCACCGCCTTGGGAGCCGATGTCGTCCCCGACGTGAAGACCAGGGAGAAGATCGTCTTCGGGGACACGGGTCGGACGTCCGCCAGAGAGGTCGTCGCCAGGCGGTCGGAGTAGGCGGCCGTGCCGATCGTCAGTGCCGGAACATCCGCCAAGCCCTCCAGCAGCGATTCCCTGGACGTCTCCGTGACCAGCAGCGCGCAGTCGGTGTGGGAGATGTCGCGCGCCAGTTCAGCGCCCCGCCGCGTCGGGTTCAGTTCGACGACCGGGACGCCCGCCAGCGCCGACCCCAGAAGCCAGAACAAATGCTCCGGGCCGTTCTCCAGGAAGAGCCCGACATGTCCGCCCGCCGAACGAGCCAGAGTCGCGCGGCGACGGGCCTCCTCGATGACCTCGCGCCACGTCCAGGACGCGTCCTCGAAGGTCAGAGCCGGGCGATCATCGTCCGCCCGGGCCGCGACCAGTTCGGCGAACGTGATCTCGTGGTCCGGGCGGTCGTCCTGCAGCGCGGGCATCGGCACTCCCTAGGCGCGGTGGGGGCGGTTCGTCCAGCCCTGGTCGTCGGCGCGGGCGAACCAGCCGGACGCGGCAAGGGTCCCTCCGTCCACCGGGATCGTGTGGCCGGTGACGAAGCGGGCGTCATCTGAGGCGAGGAACGCGACCACGGCGGCATAGTCGTCCGGCTCGCCGAAGCGGGCCAGCGGCACCCAGGTGTGCTCCAGGCCCTCGTCATAGCCGCGCCGCATCCACTCGACCGGGGTCTGTTCCGTATTGGCGAGATCAGGCGCGATCGCGTTCACGCGCACCCCGTGCCGTCCGACCGCGACTGCGAGGCTCCGCGTGAACGCCGAGACGCCCGCGTTGAACGCCGAGTACACCGGATGCTGCGGAATCCCCCGGAACGCCTCGACCGTGGAGTTGTTGACGATGCTCCCCGACCCCTGCTCGATCATGGTCGGCAGCAGCGCGTGGGTCAGCTTGAACACGTGCAGCAGGTTCAGCTCATAGAGCCGCTGCCATTGCTCAGGCGTGCTGTCCTGAAAGGACGAGGCGGCAGGACGAAAGTCGCCCACGTTGTTGACCAGCACATCCACCCGGCCGGAAACCGCCGCCGCGACCCGCTCGACCGTCTCGTCCTCGACGATGTCGCCGAGGACGGTGACGCACCGGCCGCCGGCCGCCTCAATGTCGGCCTGAGCCCGGCCGGCGGCGTCCGCGTCGATGTCGTTCAGGACCACCAGGTCGCCCCCGGCGGCAAGGCGACGCGAGATCGCCCCGCCGATGCCGAGCGCGCCGCCCGTGACGACACTTACACGCCTACTCACCGCGCCACCTCCGCACCGGACGGGTCTCGATCGAGTCGATGCGCTGCTCGCGCCGGGCGATCCGCCAGGTCTGGCCGTCCAGGCGGTAGGTGTCGGTGTAGCGGCAGTGCCAGACGAGGTCGGAGACCGTGCCGTCCTCCCGCCTGGCCAGGTGGTGGGCGACGCAGGCGATCTCGCCGGCGGCCGTCCCGGGTTCGGAGCCGACGTCGAACACCTGCCCGGCAAGGGCGTGGAACGTTACGGGGATGCCGTTCAGCACCGACAGCGTCGCGGTGATCTCCTCGCGTCCGGTGAACGTGCGCACCGGGTCGAGGTCGCCGGGGGCGTCCGGCAGGACGAGCACGGCGTCCTCGGTGAACAGCTCCCCCATCGCGTCGATCTCGCGGCGGTCGGCGTGCAGCGCGTACCGGGCGACCAGGTCGCCGAGGGCGATCTGGTCGACGACTCCCAGCGTCATGCCAGGCCCAGGCGCTCGGCGCACGCCGACAGCTCGTCCATCGCCTCGTTCAGGTCCTTGGTCGGCGCGCCGCGCAGGACGAGCCGACCGGCTCCCAGCGCGCCCAGCCTCTCCGCCTTCTCCGGCGTCACCACGGACAGCGAATGGCCGAGGGTCAGCTCCAGCGCGTCCGGGTCGCGGCCGTTCCTCTCGGCCTCCTCCCGCATCAGCGCGACCAGCGAACGGAGCTCGTCCCCCGCCACGCCGAGCGGCTGCAACCCGTCCCCGTACCGCCCGGCGCGCCGCGCGGCGGCCTTCGTGTGCCCGCCCACATGGATGGGCACCCCACCGGGCTGAACCGGCTTCGGGTAGCTCATAGCCCCCTTGAACCGGAAGAACTCCCCGTCATGCGAAGCCCCCGAGGGCGCCGTGTCGGCCCACAGCTTCCGGAGCACCTCCAGCTGCTCGTTGCCGCGCCGCCCCCGCGAGTCGAAGTCGGCGCCGCACGCCTCGATCTCCTCGCGCATCCAGCCCATCCCGACGACCAGCCGCAACCGTCCGCCCGACAGGGCGTCGATCGTCGCGAGCCGCTTCGCCAGCACCACGGGGTGGTGGTTCGGCAGGACGAGCACACCGGTGGCGAGCCCGATCCGCGACGTCTGCCCGGCCAAGAAGGCCAGCAGATCCAGCGGATCCGGAATGTCCAGGTCATCGGCCAGTTCCATGCGCCCCGACGCGTCGTACGGGTAGACGCTGGAGTAGGAGCTGGCCACCACCGCGTGCTCGACCGCGCCGACCGACTCGAAGCCGCAGGCCTCGGCGTGCCGGACGTAGGGGCCGATCCACGCGGGATCGGCCGTCACGCCCGCCGCCACGGGGAGCAGGACGGCGTACTTCATGCACATGCCTCTCAGTTCGAATCAGCTCGACGATGCGGCGGCGGCGGCCCGGCCGGCGCGGCGGCCGAAGAACGTGCCGTCGCCGAGGGACGTCCCGCTGATGTAGCCCTCGCCGTGGATGCCGGACGCCGTCCGCCCCGCCGCGTACAGGCCGGGGATCGGCTCGCCGGAGTTGTTGCGGACCTCGCCGTCCACGGTCGTGTCCAGGCCGCCGAGGGTGAACCCGCCGGCGCCCGTCCCGGCGCCGTGCTTGCCCGCTCCGAAGAACCCGTCGCGCGGGTCGATCGCCGCGAACGGGCCCCTCAGCGGACGCAGCCACTTGGCGTCCTTGTGGAAGTAGGGGTCTTCGCCCTTCTCCGCGTACCGGTTGTAGGTCTCGACGGTCGCCTCCAGCGAACCGGGCGGCAACCCCAGGGACTCCTCCAGCTCCGCGAGCGTCTCCGCCGCGTGCGTCGGCCGGACGCCCCACATGTCGGCCTCGGCGATGTCGTCGTGCCCGGCCTCGTCGATGATCGCCCAGTAGGGGCCGGGCTGGTGCTGGACGGCCTGGTGGCTGAACAGCCCCGGGTAGACGTCCTCGTTGATGAAGCGGCGGCCGAGGCCGTCCACGAGCATGCCCCGGCAGATGACGGCGGGGTTGGCGGTGAGCGCGATCTCCACCGTCGCCATGCGGCGGGTCGCGGCGCCGGCCGCGGTCGCCATCCGGATGCCGGAACCGTCGCTCGTCCCGTCGCTGACCTTGTCGTGCCCGAGCAGCACCGGGGCGTGGTCGGCGAGCATCTCCTCGTTGTCGACGAACCCGCCGGACGTCAGGACGACGCCCCGCCGCGCCCGGTACGTCACCGTGTCGGCGAACTTGCGCGCGACGACGCCGACGACCCGGCCGCCGCCGTCCACGACGAGGTTCGTGGCGTAGGTGTCCTGGTGGGCGACGGCGCCCGCCTCGGCGGCGGCCGCGATCAGCTTCTCCATCAGGATCCCGCCGGCGAACATCGGCGTCTCCGGGCGGTGCCCGCGCGGCGCCGGCCTGGCGATCGTGTTGTACGGCCAGGCGTTCTCGCCGAGCCACATCAGGCCGTCCTCGGTGTACGGCATCCAGCCCGGCGCGTCGAACAGGGTCTCCTTGAACGGCACGCCGCGCGCGCGGAACCACTCGAAGTGCTCCACGCTCTCGTCGCAGTACAGCCGCAGCTTCTCCTCGTTGGCGTGCGGGCCGAGGGCCGCCTTGAGGAACGCGAACATGTCGTCCGGCGTGTCCTCGAAACCGCACGCCTTCTGCACCTGCGTGCCGCCGCCGAGGTACAGCTCGCCGCCCGACTGCGCGGACGTCCCGCCGGGGCCGCTCGACCGCTCCAGGACGAGCACGTCCGCGCCCGCCGCCGCGGCCTCGTACGCCGCGGCGGCACCGGCGGCTCCGTAGCCGACGACCAGCACATCGCACTCGTGGTCGAACTCCGCGTCCGCGGCGGCGACCGGTTCCACCGAAGGCCTGGCCACCGGCGTCAGCCCTTCTTCTGCGGGGTGAAGGCGGCCAGCGGCTCGGAGCCCGACCAGTCGTGGCCCCAGTAGCTGTCCTTGGTGATCTCTTCGGCGGTGTAGTACGTCTCGTCGACGAGCATGCCCTCGCAGCCGTACTCGACGTCCCAGCCGCCGGGGGCGCGGACGTAGAACGACACCATCTTGTCGTTGGTGTGCCGCCCGAGCGTGGACGAGATCGAGAAGCCCTTCTCCTTGACGCTGTCGAGCGCGATGCCGACCGCGTCGAGGGAGTCGACCTCGACCATCAGGTGGACGAGGCCCGGGTCGCCGTCGTGCGGGGCCGGGCAGACCGCGAGGCTGTGGTGCCGCTGGTTGACGCCCATGAAGCGGATCCGGACGGCGCCGCCGCCGACCTTCATCGCGCCGCGCGGCAGGAACCCGAGGACCTCGTTGTAGAACGTGACGTTCGCGGCGAAGTTCGGCGTCGGCAGGACGACGTGGCCCATGCCCATCGCGCCGGTGACGAACTTCTGCGCGAAGCCCGTGCGCACCGGGCTGTGGTCGAGCACCGGGCCGAAGAACACCTCGACGGGGGTGCCGCCGGGGTCGGTGAACGCGATGACCTCTTCGGCGTCGCGCTCCGCGGCCTCCTTGGCGGACAGCACCGTGACGGCCGTCCCGGACTTCTCCACGGCCTCGCGGACGGCGGCCAGCGCGAACTGGTCGCGGACCTCCCAGCCGACGGCGAGCACCCGGTCGCTGTCGCCCGGCAGCACCTGCAGGCGGGAGCGGCGCTCGTCCATGCGCAGGTAGAGGCCGTCGGGGTCCGGGCCGCTGCCCTCCGCGAACCCGAGCCCTTCGAGGGCGAACTCGCGCCAGCGGTCGATGTGGCGGGTCTGGACCTTCAGATAACCCAGCCCTCGGATCTGCGTCACTGTCCTCGATCCCTTCGGTGTCGCGGCCCGCGCGTCGGCGGCCCACGCGCGGTCCGCGCGCGGTCCATGCTCAACCTGCCAAACCCCGTGGTGCGCTGCCCGGACCTTCCCGCTCAGTGAGAGTCGCGCGGCGGTCCCGGGCGGACGACCGGCGAGGATCGTGGGATGACAGCAACGAGACCGGTCGCGCTCGTGACCGGGGCGAGCCGGGGAATCGGCCGGCGGACGGCGCTAGCGCTGGCCGCCGCCGGGCACGACGTCGCGTTCACCGCGCGGACCGTCGCGGAGGGCGAGGGCCGGATCCCGCCGCGGCACGGCACGGCGGCGGCGATCCCCGTCCCCGGCAGCCTGGCGCGGACGACGGCGGAGATCGAGGCGCTGGGCGTGCGGGCCCTGCCCGTCCAGATGGACCTGCTCGACCGGGCGAGCGTGCGGGCCGCCGCGCAGACCGTCCTGGACGCCTGGGGACGCGTGGACGTCCTGGTCAACAACGCGGTCGCGCACATCGCGGGCACCCACGAGCGGTTCCTCGACCTGGACGTGGACGTCGCCGAGCAGTTGGCCGCCGGCAACTACCTCAACCAGATCGTCCTACTCCAGGCCGTCCTCCCCGCGATGCTGGAGCAGGGCGGCGGGACGATCGTGAACCTGTGCTCGGGGTCGGCCACCAGCGACCCGCCCGGACCTCCCGGCGAGGGCGGCTGGGGCGTGGCCTACTCGGCGTCCAAGGCGGCCTTCGGACGGCTCGCCGGCGCGGTCAACGCCGAATACCGCGAGAACGGGATCCGCGCGTTCAACCTCGACCCCGGCTTCGTGATCACCGACGCGGGCGCCGCGCGCGGCGGCCTGGACTCCCTGAAGGAGAAGGGCTTCGAGCCGACCCCCGAGGAGGCCCCGGGAGCAGCCGTAGTCTGGCTGGTCACCCACCCAGAGGCGGAAGCGTTCCTAGGCCGCGTGATCTGGACGCCCAAACTAGTCGCCGACCGGTCCCTACTCCGTTGATCTGCGGCGTGTTGTTGTTATGGAGGCGCTCATAACAACAACACGCCGC
Source organism: Actinomadura chokoriensis (assembly GCF_039529475.1). Lineage (NCBI taxonomy): Bacteria > Bacillati > Actinomycetota > Actinomycetes > Streptosporangiales > Thermomonosporaceae > Actinomadura > Actinomadura chokoriensis. The sequence continues at coordinate 271,054 of NZ_BAAAMW010000001.1, forward strand.
AGGTCAACGGGAATGGGGGGGTTAGATCATGGAGCGCATCGGGCCCTGGGGGGGTTCGATGTCGAGGTCTGTCAGGGCGCTCACGTGGTAGACGGAGCCTGGGACGTGGATCGCGTGGGCCAGGCCGACGTGCGCGTCCCGCCAGAAGCGCTGGATCGGGTTGTCGTTGCGCATCGCGTTGCCGCCCGACCGGACGACGATCTCGTTCATCGCCTGGCAGGCCCGCCACGCGGCGCGCACCTGGGTGCGGCGGCCGGCGGCGCGCTCGGCGAACGTCGGGACGTGCCCGGACGCGACCATGTCGTACATGCGCGAGCAGTTGTCGAGCAGCGCCGTCCGGGACGCCTTGATCTCCTCGGCCGCCTCGCTGATCGCGTACAGCACGTACGGGTCGTCCTTGATCTTGGTGCCGGTGATCTGGACGCGGTTGCGCTGGTAGGCGAGGTGGTGGTGCAGGGCGCCCTCGGCGATGCCGATCACCGCGGAGGTGATGCCGAGCGGGAACACGCAGGAGAACGGCATCAGGTAGGACGGGTTGGTCAGCCCGGCCTCGCGGGGCGCGGAGCCGTCGACGACCTTGGAGTACTCCAGCGTCCGGTACGTCGGAACGAAGGCGTCCTTGACGATGATGTCCTTGCTGCCGGTGCCCTTGAGCCCGGCGACGTCCCACGAGTCCTCGACGATCTCGTAGTCGGAGCGGGGCAGGATCATGTGCAGCGACTGCGGCGGCATCGCCATCTTGCCCTCGTCGTCGCCCAGCATCGCGCCGAGGAAGATCCAGTCGCAGTGGTCGGTGCCGGAGGAGAACTGCCAGCGGCCGTTGAAGATGTAGCCGCCGTCGACCGGGCGGGCGATGCCCATCGGCGCGTAGGGGGACGCGATCCACGTGTCGGGGTCCTCGCCCCAGATCTCCTGGCGCACCTTCGGGTCGGCGTAGGCCATCTCCCACGGGTGGACGCCGACGATGCCGGCGATCCAGCCGGTGGAGCCGTCCAGGGAGGCGACGCCCATCACCGTCTCGGCGAACTCGCGGGGGTGGACCTCCAGGCCGCCGTACTCCTTCGGCTGGAGCAGCCGGATCGCGCCGGACTCCCGCAGGATCGACGCGGCCTTGTCGTCCAGCCGGCCGAGCGCCTCGTTGGCGGGCCCCAGCTCGCGGATCTGCTCCGCCCTCTCCATGATCGTGTCAAGCACGCGGTTCGCCATCGCCTGTCTCCCGTGATGTGTTTCAGCCGTCGTAGGTGATCTTCAGCCGGTCGGTGACCGGCCTCGCCTGACAGGCGAGGATGAGGCCGTCGGCGAGATCCTGCTCGTCGAGGACCGTGTTGGCGTCCAGGGTGACCTCGCCCTCCAGCCGGATGCAGGCGCAGGCCGAGCAGTTGCCCTCCCGGCAGGAGAACGGGGCGTCGACGCCGGCGCGCAGCAGCGCGTCGAGGAGCCGGTCGGACTTCGGCCAGGGGACGGTCCGCGTCTCGCCGTCCATCTCGACCTCGACCTCGCCCGCGTCGCCGGTGTCCTCGGCGGCCTCGGGCTCCTCGAACGGGTCGCCCTCCAGCGAGAAGAAGCGCTCGACGTGGACGCGCATGCCGAGGCCGGTGAAGGTGTCGGTGACGAGGTCCATGAAGACCTCCGGCCCGCACACGAACGCCTGCCGCCCGGTGTACGGCCCGGCCAGCGAGCGGAGCGTCGCCGGGGTCGGCAGGCCCTGCACCGACTCCAGGACGTGGACGACCGTGAGCCGGTCGGGGTGCGCCTCGGTCAGCGCCCGCAGCTCGTCGGCGAAGATCACCGATTTCTCGTCCCGGTTGGCGTAGAGCAGCGCGACCCTGCCGCTCCCGCCCGCCAGGCACGACTTCAGGATCGACATCACCGGGGTGATGCCGCTGCCGCCCGCGACGAGCAGCAGGTCGTCGTCCAGCGACGCGGGCGTGAACGTGCCCGCCGGGCGCAGCACCTCCAGCACGTCGCCGGACGTGATGTTGTCGCAGATCCAGTTGGACCCGAGACCGCCCGCGACCCGCTTGACCGTGACCTTCAGCCGGTCGTCGGTGAGCGGCGAGCTGCACAGCGAGTAGCAGCGCGCCGCCCAGCCGTCCCCGGCCGGGACGCGGACGGTGAGGAACTGCCCGGGGCGGTAGCCGAACCGGTCCCGGTCGCCCTCGGCGGGTTCGAGGACGAGCGTGTGCGCGTCGGCCGTCTCCTGGACGACCTCCACCACCCGCGCCTTCAGAGCCGTCATGACCGTTCCGGGGCCTTTCCTGCCGCGTGCCGCGCGGCGATGTAGCCGAACACGATGGACGGGCCGATCGTCGCGCCGGGGCCGGCGTACTCGTTGCCCATCACCGACGCCGAGGAGTTGCCCGTCACGTACAGGCCCTCGATGACCGTGCCGTCCTCGCGCAGGACGCGGGCGTGCTCGTCGGACACGAGGCCGCCCTTGGTGCCGAGGTCGCCGACCTCCAGCCGGAACGCGTAGTAGGGCGCAGTCTCCAGCGGGTCGAGGTTCGGGTTCTTCAGGTTCGGGTCGCCGTAGTAGCGGTCGTAGGCGGAGTCGCCGCGGCCGAACTCGGGGTCCTTGCCCGCGCGGGCGTACCCGTTGAACGTCTCGACGGTCTCGGCCAGCGCGTCCGCCGGGACGCCGATCTTCCCGGCGAGCTCCGCCAGCGAGTCGGCCTTGAACGCGATGCCCTTGTCGTAGAACGCCTTCGGGATCGGCGCGCCCGGCAGGATCTGCGCGAACGGGTAGCGGGCGCGGGACTTCGCGTCCATCACGAACCAGGCCGGGACGTGCCCGCCCTCCAGCTGGTCGTGGACGAAGTTGACGTAGGGCGCGGCCTCGTTGGTGAACCGCTTCCCGTCCTGCGACACGATGACCTGCCGCGGGATGGCGCGCTCGGACACCAGCGGGATCACCGCGCCCGCCGGGTGCCGGACGGCGGGCATCCACCATGCGTCGTCCATGAAGTCCAGGCCGGCGCCGAGCGCCTCACCGGCGCGGATGCCGTCGCCGGTGTTCTCGCGGGCGCCCATCGCGAAGTCCTCCTGCCCTCCCGTGGGCAGGTACTTGTCGCGCATGTCCTGGTTGTGGTCGAAACCGCCCGTCGCGAGCAGGACGCCCTTGCGGGCGCGGATCCGCATCGTGCCGCCGTCGCGCTGGGCCGCGACGATGCCGATGACGCGGCCGTCCTCGTCGGTGACCAGCTCGGTCATGGCGGTCTTCAGCCACAGCGGGACCCCGGCGTCCTTCAGCGCCATCCGCAGCCGGGCGACGAGCGCCCGGCCGCCGGTCGACATGTGCCGGCGGCGGACCATGTTGGACGACACCCGCCACGCCGCGACCAGCGACGCGCGCCGGCCCGCCCAGGTGCGCTTGGCCATCGCGAGGTCGTGGTAGTCCTTCGCGGTGATCCACAGGCCGAGCGGGCCCTTCATGTTGTTCGGCCGCTGGTACTGCTCGTCCTCGCCGAGCTTGCGGGTGTCGAACGGCACGGCCTCGATGGAGCGGCCGAGCGGCCGGCCGCCCTCCAGCTCGGGGTGGTAGTCGGCGTAGCCCTTCGTCCAGAAGAACTTCACCCACTTGCTCCGGCCGATGAGCTCCATCGCGGCGGGGCCGTTGTCGACGTAGGCGTCGAGCCGCGCGGCGGGGACGCGCCCCTCGGTGAGCAGGTCGAGGTAGCGGCGGATGGACTCGCGGCTGTCGTCGTGGCCGCGGGCCTTCAGCGTCGGGTTGTTCGGGATCCAGATGCCGCCGCCGGACAGCGCGGTGGATCCGCCGAACTTCTTGCCCTTCTCCACGATCAGCGCGGACAGGCCGGCGTCGTGCGCGGTCAGCCCGGCCGTCATCCCGCCGCCGCCGCTGCCGACGATGACGAGGTCGTACTCGTGGTCCCACTCCTGGGCGGCGGCGCTCATCCCTGCTCCTTGGTGGTGAGGAAGGCGAGGACGGCGCTCTCCCAGGCGGCCTTCTGCTCGATCATCACCCAGTGCCCGCAGTTCGGGAAGATGTTCACCTGGACGTCCGGGATCGTCCGCATCGGGATGAGGGCCATGTCGACGGGGCTGACGCGGTCGTCCCGTCCCCACGTGATGAGGGTCTTGGCCTTGAGCTTGTGGAGCATCGCCCAGTAGGGCGGCTCGTCGGACGCGGCCATCGCCTTCGCGCGGGCCGCCATCGCCTTCGACCCGTACATCCGGCGGGCGGCGGCGAGCGTGTCGGGGTCGGTGGCCTGCTGCCAGCGCTCCTCGATCAGCTCCTCCGTCACGACCTTCGGGTTGTAGACCATGGAGTTCAGCCACCGGACGAGGCCCTCGCGGGTCGGATCGTCGGTGAACTCCGCCAGCAGCTTGATGCCCTCGCCGGGCGCCGGGCTGAACACGTTCCGGCCGATGCCGCCGATCGTGACCAGGCGGCCGATGCGGTCGGGGTGCTTCAGCGCCACCTGGGTGGCGACGATGCCGCCCATCGAGTTGCCGATCACGTCGACCTGGCCCAGGTTCAGGCCGTCCAGGAACCGGATGACGGCGCCGCCGGCGGCCATCATCGGGTGCTCGTCGGTCGGGTCGCTGACCCCGAACCCGGGGAACTCCAGGACCAGGCACCGGAAGTGCTCGGCGAACCGGGCGAGGTTGCCGCGGTAGTTGCGCCAGCCGGTGACCCCGGGGCCGGACCCGTGCAGCAGCAGCAGGGGCGGGCCCTCGCCGGCCTCGTGGTAGCGCAGGACGCCCTGGTCGGTGGCGAGCTCCCGCAGCGTCGACTCGTAGGTCAGCTCGGCAGGCATGATCTCCCAGTCCTTCGACGGTGGCTTGACCGGAACGTAGATCCGGTCGGGGCAAGGTCACCCGGCGTATCCCGATCAGCGGGACGCGCGTGCCGGCGGGGCCCTCCGGGGCCGGTTCGGCGCGCGCTTCCACTCAACGGGATCGGTACGCGCCGCCCCTGCCGGGCATGCCTACGTTTCAGGCTCACCGGCGACTTGACCGGCGACGCGTCCGCACTGCTTATTGGACAGTGCCGCTTATTGGGCATTGTTGATGGACATGTTGGTGTTGAAAAGGACGTTGCCCGACAGGGAACACGTCCCGTACCGAGCCCCGAGGTGAACAGATGCCAGCCGAGCCCGCGCTCACCGCAGCCACCGGCCCCGCGCCCTCCGACGCCGCCGCCCCCGATCCGGCGGAGTTCCGGAAGGCGATGGCCGAGTTCGCCACGGGAGTCACCGTGATCACCGCCGTCGACGGCGGTGAGCCGGTCGGGTTCGCCTGCCAGTCGTTCGCGTCGGTGTCGCTGGAGCCGCCGCTGATCCTGTTCTGCGCGGACAAGCGCGGCCGGTCCTGGCCGCGGATCCGCTCCGCCGGGCACTTCTGCGTGAACGTGCTCGGCGAGGAGCAGCGGGAGCTGTGCGAGCGCTTCGGCTCCAGCCGGGGCGCCAAGTTCGAGGGGCTCGACTGGGGCGTCTCGGCGTGGGGGGCGCCGACGCTGCCGGACGTCCTGCTCGCCGTGCACGCGGTCGTCCACGACGTCCACGAGGCCGGCGACCACGAGGTCGTGATCGGGCGGGTCCTGGACGTGGAGCGGCACGACAGCCGGAACGGCGTGTGGCGGCGCCCGATGGTGTTCTTCCGCAGCCGGTTCGGCGTCGGCGAGCCGGACGCGCCGATCGCCCCGGACCCGTGGGGGCTCGGGGACCGGTGGGGCTGGGGCTGACGCCCCGCCGCACCCGGCGGCCCCGCCCCCGGCCGGGCGCGGGGTCACATCCAGGTGCCGCGTCCGTCGACGGCGAGCAGCCGGTTCATCGTCTCGGACGACCATGTCGACTCCTCGCTCGTCCGGCGGACGCCGGCGCGGCGGCCGCGCGGGCGCTCGGTGCCGGGCGCCGACCCGGGGAAGAGGATCTGTGAGGTCTCGCGGGCCGCGGTGACCACCAGCGGCGCGACGTTCTCCAGCGGCGTGCGGATGTCGCCGACCAGCGAGATCCCGGCGACCGGCCCCTCCGCGCTGCGGATCGCGGCCGCCACGCAGGCGATGCCGGCGAACGACTCGCCGCGCTCGAACGCCAGGCCGCGGCGCTGCCGGATGCGGTGCAGCTCCTGGTGCAGCGTGCCCAGCTCGCCGATGGTGCGGCTGGTGAACCGGCTGATGTTCTCGCCGAGCAGCGCGTCGACCTGCTCGGGCTCCAGCCACGCCAGCATCGCCTTGCCGAGCGCGGTGCAGTGCGCGGGGGCGCGCCCGCCGACCCGCGACGGCACGGACGCGGCGAGCCGCCCGCCGAGCTTGTCCAGGTAGAAGACCTCGGCGCCGTCCAGGACGGCCAGGTGCGCGACGAGCCCGGTGGTGACCTGCAGCTCGTGCAGCAGCGGCGCCGCCGCCTCGCGGATCTTGCCGTGCCCGCCGTCCTGCCCGCCGAGCCCGAGGGCGCGCTGGCCGAGCCCGTAGCCGAACGAGTGGTGGGCGAGCCAGCGCTGCTTGACGAGCTGGTCCAGGATGCGGTGCGCGGTCGAGCGCGGCAGCCGCGTGCGGCGCGCGACGTCCTCCAGCGTCAGCCGGGCGGTCGGCCCGTTGAACGCGTCCAGGATCAGCGTCATCCGCTCGATCATCGACGGCGGCGACTCCCGCCGTACCGTCCCCGCCGACAGTGCGTCCGACGCCAGTGCGTCCGCTGCCCCGTGCACCATCGCCTCGGTCATCGCACCTCCCAGAACCGACTGAAATGAATTCTTGTTACCTGGAATGTAGCAACCGCTTGGTGTCCTGTGAAGAGGGCCCGTAACTCCAGGTCAGCGGAGCCTACGATGCTGGAACCGCTGCTCGGGACGCTGCGGCATCCGTGATAGAACGTTTTCCTGCCGACGAGGGGAGCAACGATGCGCATCGGGATCGTCACGCCGGTGGCGGCGCAGCCGCCGCCCGGCGCCGCCGCCTGGGAGCGGGACGCGGGGATCGAGGAGATCGCGGCGATCGCCGAGACCGCCGACCGGCTCGGCTACCACCATGTCACCTGCAGCGAGCACGTCGCCGTCCCGGCCGAGGCCGCCGAGCAGCGCGGCGGCGTCTACTGGGACCCGCTCGCCACCTTCGGCTACCTCGCCGCCCGGACGTCCCGCGTCCGGCTCGCCACGCAGGTCCTCGTGCTCGGCTACCACCACCCGCTCGCGATCGCCAAGCGGTACGGGACGCTCGACCGGATCAGCGGCGGGCGGCTCGTGCTCGGGCTCGGCGTCGGCAGCCTGGAGGAGGAGTTCGACCTGCTCGGCGCCCCGTTCGCCGGCCGGGGCGCCCGCGCCGACGACGCCCTGGCCGCCCTCCGGGCCTCGCTCGGGCGCCGCGTCCCCGAGTACCACGGCCCGCACTACGACTTCTCCGGGCTGGTGGTGGAGCCGCACGCCGTCCAGGAGCGCGTCCCGCTGTGGATCGGCGGCCGGTCGGGGCGCTCCCTGCGGCGCGCGCTGACCGCCGACGGCTGGGTGCCGTTCGGCCTCCCGCTGAAGACCCTCGCCGAGATGCTGCGGGACGCCGACGTCCCGCCCGGTTTCGAGGTGGTGCTGGCGCCGTCCCGTCCGCTGGACCCGCTGGCCGACCCCGAGGCCGCCGGCACGGCCCTCACCAGGCTCCGCGAGGCGGGCGCCACGATCGCCGGCGTGAAGTTCGCGTCCACGTCCCCGGCGCACTACCGCGAGCAGATGGCGGCCCTGCGCGACCTTGCGGACGCCTACGGACTGGCCTTCGAGGAGGAGCTGTGACCGTCGAGTCCCGTCTCGCCGCCCTGGAGGAGCGCCTCCGCGCCCTGGAGGACGAGCGCGAGATCACCCGCCTGATCCTGTCCTACGGCCCGCTCGTCGACAGCGGCTGCGCCGGCGAGGTCGCGGCCCTGTGGGAGCCCGGCGGCGTCTACGACGTGGACGAGATCATGATGACCGGGCGGCCGGAGATCGAGGCGATGGTGCGCTCGGCCAACCACCAGCGCTGGATCGCGGGCGGCTGCGCGCACGTCGTCGGCCCGCCGCACGTCACCCTCGACGGCGACGAGGCCACCGCCGTCGGCTACACCCTCATGATCGTCAACCGGGACGGCTTCACCCTGCGCCGCGCCACCGCCAACCACTGGCGCCTGCGCCGCACGGAGGACGGCTGGCGCGCCGTGAACCGCACCAACCGGGTCCTGGACGGCCGCGAGGAGTCCCCCGACCTCCTCGCCTCCCACTTCCCCGAGGCCGTCCGCCACCGCTGACCGGGGACCGCCGGCCGAGGATTTGCCAACGGGCGGTTGCATCGTTGAGTGATATTCTGAATACATAGGGCGACCATCAGATTAGTTCACCATGGGAATGCACATCGGATGGCCGAACATGTGTTCGATTGACGGAGGGGGGTGGTGAGCTTGAACCGCGGACCTACACTGGACGTTGTGACGGCTCCTGCGCCACTCCGGGGGCCCGCGGCGGCCATCGCCTACCTGCTGGCGTCCGCCCGGGCCAATGGCACGCGCGTGAACCGCACCAAGCTCACCAAGCTCCTCTACCTGGCCGACCTGCGCGCGGTCGAGTCGGGCCTCCCGCCCGGCTCCGGGCTGGAGTGGCGGTGGCGCCACTACGGGCCGCACAGCCTCCGGCTGAAGGAGGTCGAGCGCGACCTGGTGGAGGCGGGCCACATCCAGGTGACCGACACCCTCGACCCGTTCACCGGCAGGTGCGAGTACACCATCCACCTGCTGGACGCCCCGCAGACCGTCATCGACGCCGAGTTCACCGCGATCGTCGACGGCGTCCTGATGGAGTTCGGCGACTGGTCGGCGAGCCAGCTGCGCGACCTCGCCTACCAGACGCCGCCCATGCAGGAGGCCGTCCGGCAGGGCAGGCGCGAGGTGCGGCTCGACCTCTCCGGCGGCGCGCCCTTCCCCGACCTCGGGCCCGGGCTGGCGCGCCTGCGCGACTGGGCCGCCCGCAACCCGCTCCCCGGCGACGAGCCCGGCGGGGTCGACGACCTCGCCGAGGAGATGGAGCACCTCGCCGACCACCGCGCCGACGCGACCCGACGGCTCCTGGAGGAGTAGTGCCGGGTCCGTACGTGGCCGGCGGGGTCTACCTCGTGCCCGACAAGGTGCTGCGGCTCATCCCCGAGGAGGGCAGGGACGTCCACGACGAGCGCCGCCCCGTGGTCGTCGTCACCGGCGGCGAGTCCAACGGGGACCCCGACTGGCCCTTCCTCCTCGCCTGCCCCGTGTCGGGCTCGACGCGGCGGCGGACGCGGTTCGACGTCCAGCTCTCCCGGGGCCAGGGCGGCGCCGTCAAGAAGTGCTGGATCCGCATCCCGGCCGTGCAGCCGCTGATGAAGTCGGCCCTCGAAGACCGCACGGGCGTGCTGGACGAGGAGCTGCTGACGCAGGTCCAGGGGCGGCTCGCGCAGTATCTCGGCCTCCTGAGCTGAACCCCGGGCGGGCCGTGGGCCCGGGTCAGGGGTGGGGAGGACCGCCCGTGGGAGCGCCGCCCGTGGGGGCTCCGCCGGCAGGGCCGCCACCTGTGGGACCGCCGCCGCCGAACCATTCACCGGCGGGCGGGCGGGAGTCGGACGGGGCCATCGGGGACGGCGGCGCCGGCCGCGGCTGGTTGCGGCGGGCCTCCAGGCGCTCCTGGAGTTCGGCCTCGATGCGCAGCTCGTCCTCGTTCGGGGCCATCGCGATGATGATGAGGAGGATGGTCGCGACCGCGCCGACGCCGCCGACGAGGGGCAGGATGAAGTCGACGGCCTTGGCGCCGGTGGGCGTCATCTCGTGCCCGTGCAGGCGGACGCGCATGGCGGCCATGCCGGTGTAGTGCATGCCGGTCACCGCGACGCCCATGATCAGCGCGGCGCCGGCCGTCGCCCACATGCCGCGGACCGTGAGCGCGAACCAGAGCGCGGCGGTGGCCGCGACCACGGCGATCACCACCGAGAGCACGACGAGCCCCGACCGGTAGCCGAGGTCGGCGGCCATGTTCATGGCGGCCATGCCCATGTAGTGCATGCTCGCGACGCCCACGCCGGTGATGGCGCCGCCGATGACGATGACCGGGGTGCCGCTGCCGGCGAAGCCGACGATGAACAGCCCGACCGCGACGACCGCGATCGCGATGAGGCAGCTCAGCAGGGTGAGCGGCACGTCGTAGCGGATCTCGGCGTGCGGGACGCTGAAGCCGAGCATCGCGATGAAGTGCATCACCCAGATGCCGGTGCCGCCGATGGCCAGCGCCGCGAGGCCCAGCCAGGAGGCCCGGGAGCGGCCGGTCGTGGCCCGCGCCCGCGCCGTGCACATCAGCCCGAGCAGCGAGCCCACGAAGGACATCAGGTACGCGGCGACCGGAGTCACCAGGCCGTAGGAGAAGTGGTGGACTTCCGTCATAGTCGCCCCCGGAACGGTCCAAATGTGATCGCCGCATACTAACCCTGCTGATCAGCACGGATCGAACGCGGTTCGGCCCTGGGGACGAAAGATTCAGGGGGTGATGGCCATGGCGGCAAGGATCCGGGCGGCGAGGGCGGCGTCGCCCGTGACGTGGACGGTCACCTCGTCGGGGGTGCGGCGGCCCGCGGTCAGGCGGACGTAGGTCTCCCAGTCCATGGCGAGTTCGACGGTCGCATCGCCCGGGGCGGACGGGGCGCCGCGGCCGTTCTCGTCCACCCGGACGGCCGCGCGGACGTCGGGCGGGCCGGTGATCGTGAAGGTCGCGGAGTCGCCGGGCGCGGCCTTGGCGCGGCGGGCGACGATCAGGGGCAGGGCGGGGCCGAACAGGTTCCAGAAGCAGTGCGCGGCCGGGGCGTCGAGGTTGCCGGGGCGGCCGGTCGCGCGGCGGACGTCCTGCTCGTGCGTCCAGCAGTCCATGGCGCGGACCATCATCAGCCGGGAGTAGGGGCCGTCCCGGCCGTCCGGCATCGTGACGACGCGGTGGGGGTCCAGGGTGGGGAGCTGGGCGAGGCGGCGCTCCAGGGCGTCCGCGAGCTCCGCGGCGACGGCCGGCCCCGGGACGGGGCGGCGCACGTGCACCGCCGCCTCCAGGGACCGGCCGAAGTCGTTGCGGACGTGGTCGAAGTCGGGGACGTCGATGTCGGGCGCGGGGTCGCCGAGGAGATCGAGCTCGATGCCCACCAGGTGGGACAACTGGTCCTTGACCGTCCAGCCGGGGCATTCGGTGGGCCGGTCCCAGTCGTCGCCGGTGAGCGTGGCCGCGAGGGCGAGGGTCGAACGGACCGTCTGCTCATAGGCGGCGACGTTGGCGCGCATCTCCTCGTTCATCCCCGGAGCCTACGCTCCCAGCGCGTTGCCGATGATGGCGGCGTAGGCGGCCTCGCCGCGCGCGTTCGGGTGCAGCGGGGCGGCCGGGTTCAGCGGGACGTAGCCCTCGACCCAGCGCCTGGTCGCCGACTGGCAGGCGTCGTGGCCGGCGGACGGGGTGACGAGGTCGATGTAGGTGGCGCCGTGGGCGGCGGCCTGGTCGCGGATGACGCCGTTCATGGCGTTGACGGCGCCCTGCAGGAAGTTGGCGTCGGTGGGCAGGACGGGCTGCACGGGCCAGCAGCCGTTCGGCTTGATGTAGAGGCCGTATCCGGTCACGACGATGCGGGCCTTCGGCGACCTGGCGCGGATACCGTCCAGGACGGCGCTCAGGCTCGCACCGAGGGCGGCGGTCTTCTGCGCGACCTCGTCCTCGAACTCGCCCTTGCAGGGGGTGGCGGTGGGGTCGAGGTTGACGCAGTCCTCGGCGATGCCGACGAGCCCGACGTCGTTGCCGCCGATGGTGAGGGTGACGAGGGTGGTGGACGCGGTGAGGGCGTCGAACTGCGGCGGGACGGTACCGGTGTCGACACCGGCGACGCTGGTGCTCTGCGACTCGGTCATGTGCTTGGTGCGGGCGCCGCTGCAGGTGACGTCGGTCAGGTCGGCGTCGAGCGCGTCGGCGAGCTCGTGGGCGTAGTTGTGGGTGGACCGCCCGCAGCCGATCGGGCCGGTGATGTTCGGGATGAGCGGCCCGGAGGCCATCGAGTCGCCCAGGGCCACGTACTCCGCCCCGGCGGCCAGTGGGGCCGCCTGGGCGGGGGTGGCGGCGAAGGCCGTTCCCGCGAGGACGAGTGCGCCGACCATGCCGTGCAACAGACGCTTCATGCCAACTCCCGGCGTCATGGACGATGTCGCCGTGATCGTCCAGAATCTGGACAGACCGTTCAATTGGCGTGAAAACAGACTCTTGCGGGAGCCGTTGTGACGCTGGACAACACCGGTGGCATGCGGGCCCTGCGCATGGGCGGCCGGCCGATGGCGGCCCATCTGCGGGCCCGCGCTCCGCGGCTGACCCGGCGGGTGCTCGCGCGGCTGCTCGCCGAACTGCCCGTCTACGCCGAACTGCCGCAGGAGGAGGTCGCCGGGGACATCGCCGGTATCGTCCAGCACAGCCTGCGCCAGTTCGCGGACGTGCTGGAGCGGCGCCGCCCCGCCGGGCCCGGGGAGTTCGGCGCCCAGCGCGAGTCGGCGGCGCTGCGCGCCGAGGAGGGCGTGCCGCTGGACGCGATCCTCGCCGCGTACCAGATCGGCGCGGCGATGGCGTGGGAGGAGCTGACCGCGGGCGCGGAGCCGTCCGACCTGCCCGCCTTCCAGGAGGCGCTCGGCTACTTCCTGGACTTCCAGCGGCTGCTGATCTCCTCGGTCAGCGCCGCCTACCTGGAGGTGCGGCAGATCCTCGACAGCCAGGAGCACGGCGGGCGGCACGCGCTGATGACCGCCCTGATGACCGGGGAGACCGCGGGGCACCGCCCGGCGCCCCGCTGGGCGGTGCTGACGCTGGCGTTCGCCCCGCACCCGGACGAGGCGGGCACCGGCCAGCGCGCCCGGATCGCGACCCGGCGCAAGATCCGCCGGGTCCGGACCGTGCTGGACGAGGTCGCCGACGAGCCCGCGTTCACCACCCTGGACGCCGCCGGCGGCACGGCCCTGCTCCCGTTCTCGGCGGGCTGGGACGTCCTGCACGACCTGGTGGCGCGGGCGGCCAAGTGCGCCGACACCCCGGTCACGGCGGCAGCGGAGATCACCGGCCCCGCCGGGATCCCCGCCGCCGTCGGGCAGACCGCCGAGATCATGGACCTGGTCCGCCGGGCGGGCCGCCCGCCCGGCCTGTACCGGCTCACCGACGTCCTGCTGGACTACCAGCTCAGCCGGCCGAGCGGCGCGCTCGCGGGGCTCGCCGCCCTGCTGGCGCCGCTCGACCCGAAGCCGGAGCTGCTGCGCACGCTGGAGCGGTACCTGGCCTGCGACCTGGACCGGCGGACGACGGGCGCGGCCCTGCACGTCCACCCGAACACGGTCGCCTACCGCGTCCGCCGGATCAGCGCGCTGACCGGGCTCGATCCGGCCCGGCCGAGCGACCTGCGGTTACTGCACGCGGCGATGATCGCCCGCCGCGCCCTTCCGTAGGGTCACCTCCCCGGCCAGCGGGTGTCGAGGACGTCGAACTCGTGCGGCAGCCGCAGCGCGTAGCGGAGCTTGTCCTTGGCCTTGAACGGAATCCACAGCGGCTGCTCGTACAGCTCGTGGACGTCGCACCGGCCGGCGCTCGAACCGGCCGCGTCCAGCAGCGCGTTGACGGCCTTCCGGCCGCCCTGGTTCGCGCCCTCCATCGTGGTGACGTTGATCGGCGTCTTCACCCAGTCCCCCGCCAGGAACAGGTTCGGGATCTTCGTCTTGGACTCCGGCCGCAGCCTCCACGACCCGGGCTGCTGGATGAACAGCGGGGTGTCGTTGGTGACGCCGCCGCTCCCGGTCGGGACGATCGCCGGGTCGAGGAACCAGGAGTGCAGGTCGGCGTCGGTGAGCAGCGTCTCCCCGCTGTCGTTGAGGTGGGCCTTGATCTGCTTCCAGGTCTCGGCGGCGATCTCGTCGGGCGTGCACTCCGACGCCTTCTTCCCGTTGAAGGTGCCGGGCGTGAACCAGTCGGAGATGATCGAGGAGAGGCAGTCCCGGACGGTCCCGTCGCCGTAGGTGGCGAAGTCGCGCCTCCAGAACTGCTCCTGGCTGATGGACGTGACCGCCCAGGCCGAGTCGCCGTAGTTGACGTGGCCGGCCGCGAGCGGCAGCTTCTTCTTGAGGAAGAACTGGAGCCCGGTCATCCAGTCGGTGCGCAGCCCCCGGATGTTCGCCAGCGACGGGTCGGCCCGCAGGACGGCGTCGCTCAGCAGCGTCACGGCCCGCTCGCACGGCATCGCGACGACGAACCAGTCGGCGGAGATCGGCGACTTGCCCTTGACGCCCGCGGACGTGATCCTCCCGTCGGAGACCGAGAGGGAGTCGACCTCGTACCCGACGTTGAACTTGACGCCGAGGTCGCGCAGGTGCGCGATCCACGGGTCGAGCCACATCTCCGACGAGGACCCGTTCAGCACCCGGTCGACCGACCCGCCGGGCTCGTTGCCGAGCCCGAGGATGCTCCACACGGTGGCCTCGCCGACCATCGCGATGGAGTGGGTGCTCGCGTCCTTGGACTTGGTGGCGGCGAGGTTGCGGATCGTCCCGTCGGCGATGAACTTGTTGTACTCGTCGGAGAACCGGTCGGCGCGGATGTAGTCGGCCCAGGTGATGTTCTCCCACTGCCCGAGCTTGCGCTCGTCGCAGCTGGTGACGTAGACGAGCAGCTTCTGCGCGGCGAACGCGGCCTCGGTCAGCGACAGCTTGGCGATCGTCTGGAGCCCGGACGTGATCGTGGCGAGGAAGCTGGTGGTGTCGTAGATCGACGAGTGCGGCGGCAGCGGGAAGGGGAACGGGATGGTGAGGTCGGGGCGGCCCTGCCGCGACATCATGTACGCGTCGGCGCGGACGAGGTTGTCCCATGTCCCCTTGGCGTTGCCGGGGAACGGGGTGCGCCGCATGGTGTCGGTGAGGTTGAAGTAGAAGCCGGGGAAGAAGCGGAACCCGTGCTCGCCGGGCAGGTCCAGCCGGCCGCCCGTCCCGGTGCCCGCGGGGAAGATGCTGCGCGCCTTGCCGCCGAGGGCGGTGCGCTCGTAGACCTCGACCTCGAACCCGCGCTCGACCAGCTCGTGCGCGGCGGTGAGGCCGGCGACGCCGGCGCCGAGGACGGCGACCCGCCGCCCGCTCGCGGCCCGCGCCGGGACCGGTCCCATGGCCATCGCGCCCGCGGTGGCGGCGCCCACCACTCCCGCGTCTCGAAGGAACTTCCTGCGTGTCGTCACGGCGACCCTCCCGGTGCCAGGCCCCCGACCCGATAAGTGGTGAGTTACTTGTAACACGCTATTAGCGACCTGCCAATAAGTCGGGACGCGCCGGCTCCGGTCGGCGCGGTATGGGCCCGGCCGAAACGGCGGAAGGCGCCGGGCGCCGCGGAAGGGCGCGCACGGGCCGAGACAGGCGAAGACACCGGACGCGCGCGTCCGGTGCCGCTCCGCGCTCAGCGCGGGAGATTACCGGGGGGCGACCCGGGGCCTCAGCCCGCGGTCGCGCCGGGGTGCTCGGTGCGCAGGTGGTACTGCAGCGAGGACAGTTCGAGATGCGGCTGGTGGCAGTTCACGCAGGCCCAGATCCCGCTCGGAATGGTGACGCCGTGCTTCGCCGCGTCGTCGCGCGCGCACAGCGCGGTGTAGGACTGGACGAGGCGCCGCCACGTCCGCCGGACCGCCGATGACATTCCCGCTCCCCCTCCGGGCCGACTCTCTGGCTCGGCCCAGGATAAGGCAACGGGAATGTCAAGGCGAAACGCCGGAGATCACTGTCCGATCTTCACCCCCGGCTCACCGTGCCGGTACTCCAGCGGGCGGATGCCCCGGCCGCCGGGGACGTTGCCGGCCACGCGGTACTTGCCGGTGGGCAGGATCGTCCGTCCGAAGGTGTTCTCCATCATCATGGCCGCCGCCGCGTACAGCGCGATGACCGCGGACGCGACGAACAGCCAGCCGCCGACGTCCAGGGACCAGTTCGACGGAGCCCAGAAGCCCGCCGCGGTGAAGCCGGCGCCCACGGCGAGGCACGCCAGCAGGATCGCCAGGACCATGTTCTCGCCGAGCGCCGCCAGCGCGCACAACCCGGTGATCACCGCGAGGGCGATGAACCAGAACGCGAATCCCTGTCTGACCGTGCCGAGCGTCGGTGCCAGGGCGGCCGGTGCCGCGCCGATGCTGACCAGCATGAACAGCAGCCCCCAGGCGAGCCAGAACGCGCCCCACATGCCGTGCACTGCGGTGGCGAGGCCGTCGCGGGCCCGGTAGGCCCACATGCCGGCCAGGAACTGCGCGAGGCCGCCGAAGAACAGCACGAACGGCCACAGGATGAGCGGGGTGGCGGCGTTGCCGAACCAGCCGGCCTGCCAGGCGCCGACCATCATGGTCGCGCCCGCGAATCCGAACAGCCCGAGGATGGACGGTGCCGCGATGGGCTGCAGGAAGACCCGCGTGCGGTCCTCCCAAAGCGCGTGCTCGCCGGGCTCATTGGCGCCCCGGCGGGGAGCCGCCGCAGCGCCCTGAGCGGGGGTCGCGGCCGCAGCGCCCTCGCCGGACATCGGCGATTCTCCATGCTCTCTTCGCCTTGCCATGAGATCCCCCTCTGGAATCGGAGAGCTGTAAATGCCTCCTAACCGTGGTTTGGGGGGTCAAACAGGTCATACACCGATCCTCGCGGGACCGTCCGCAATCTCCTCGATCGTTTACCGCGCCGAGGCGCGGGCGTGGTGGTGCGATGACCCGCTCACACCCGCGGGCGGCAGTGGATCTCCAGGCCGGGCGAGGTGTGCCAGCCGATCAGCCGGAACAGCCGGTCGATGTGCGGCGACACCGTGTGCAGGACGAGCAGCCGGCCGTGCTCGTGCATCTCGCGGGCCGCGACGGTGAAGGCGCGCAGGCCGGCGACGTCCATGAAGGCGAGGCCGGTCAGGTCGATGTGGACGTCCCCGGGCACGCGGGCCTGCGCGGCGTGCAGCGCCGCGGCGACGGCGGGGGCGTTGGACACGTCGATCTCGCCGCTCATCCGCAGCCAGGGCGAGGACGAGGCCGCGGCGACGTGCAGCAGCGGCGTGTCGTGCTCGACGACGTCGTAGCGGGGAGCCGCGCGCTCCCCCGCCCCGGAGGCGCCCTCGCCACCGGTGATCCGCCAGATCGTCATACCGTGCGCACCTCGCCCTTGGCCGGGGCGCGCGCTACCTGCGCGGCCCCGTATATGCCAGGCTCTCACCTGACGGCATCTTATGAACCTCAGCGGACGGATTTCATGGACGAGAAGGCGATTCTGGACCGTATCAACGAGTTCATCGAGGAGGAGCACTCGCTCCGGCAGGCGCACGAGCGCGCCGAGACGGGCGACGCGCAGGCGCAGGACCGGCTGCGCCGCCTGGAGGTGGCGCTCGACCAGTGCTGGGACCTGCTGCGCCAGCGCCGGGCCCGGCTGGCGGCGGGACAGAACCCGGACGAGGCCGAGGTCCGTCCCGCCGGTGAGGTGGAGGGCTACCTCCAGTAGCGGCGCCGGCGCCTCACGGGACCATCCAGCCGAGCACGCCGGTGGACTGGAGGCCCGACAGCAGGCACATCCCGGCGAGGAACAGCAGGCTCCACAGGACGACGCGGCGGAAGATGTCCCCCTCGCGGCCGTCCAGGCCCACCGCGGCGGCGGCGATGGCGAGGTTCTGCGGCGACACCATCTTGCCGAGCACGCCGCCCGAGCTGTTCGTGGCCGCCATCAGGACGGTGTCGAGGTCGGCCTTGTGCGCGGCGGTGACCTGGAGGGCGCCGAACAGCGAGTTGGACGAGGTGTCCGACCCGGTGACGGCGGTGCCGAGCCAGCCGAGGATCGGTGACAGCACCGCGAACGCGCCGCCCGCCCCGGCCATCCAGGTGCCGAGCGTGACCGTCTGCCCGGACGCGTTCATCACGAACGCCAGGGCGAGCACGGCCATCACGGTGATGATCGCCCACTTGAGCTGGACGAGGGTCGTCCAGTAGGCGCGCAGGGCCTTGCCGAACCCGACGCCGAGCGCCGCCATCGTGATCAGCCCGGCGACGAGCATCTGCGTGCCCGGGGTCGTCAGGTAGTTGAAGTTGAACGTCGGCAGGCTGAGCGGCTTGCCGGTCGGGTCGGCGAGGTCGAGACCCGGCCAGGAGAACGTCCGCGTGGCCCTGTCGAGCTGGTCCTTGACCGCGCCGATCTGGCAGATGACGAAGACCGCGATGATGATCGCGTAGGGGGCGTAGGCGCGGGCGATCTCGGCGCGCGAGTCGCGCTCCCCGCCGGACCCGGCGCGGGCGGCGAACCCGGGCGTCGGCTCGTCGGCGGCGCCGCCGGCGACCGGCGCGGGGCGCACGGACGGCCGCGGCCGCAGCCGGACCACCAGGACGACGGCGGCGGCCGACACCAGGGACGCGACGACGTCGGCGAGCGGCACCGAGATGAAGTTCGCGGTGACGTACTGCGCGACCCCGAACGCGGCGCCGCAGAACAGCGCGGTGGGCCACGTCTCGCGCAGCCCCCGCCTCCCGTCCACGATCGCGACGAGGACGAGCGGGACGAACAGCGCGAGGATCGGGGTCTGCCGCCCGACCATGGCGCCGAGCGTGTCGCTGGACTCGCCGGTGACCTTGCCGAGGGTGAGGATCGGCGTCGCCATCGCGCCGAACGCCACCGGGGCGGTGTTGGCGGTGAGCGCGAGGACGGCGGCCTTGAGCGGCTGGAAGCCGAGGGCGATGAGCATGACGGACGTGACCGCGACGGGCGTGCCGAAGCCGGCGAGGGCCTCCAGCAGCGCGCCGAACGAGAACGCGATCAGCACCGCCTGCAGCCGGTTGTCGTCGCTGACCGACGCGAACGAGCGGCGGAGCACGTCGAAGTGGCCGGTCGTGACGGTGATGTTGTAGACCCAGAGCGCGTTGATGACGATCCACAGGATCGGGTAGAAGCCGAACGCGGCGCCCTCGGTGCCGGCCAGGAACGCCTGGCCGGCGGGCATGCCGTACGTCCAGACCGCGACGGCCAGCGAGACGGCCAGCGCGATCAGGGACGCCAGCCACGCGCGCATCCGGACGCCCCCGAGCAGGACGAACAGCACGGCGAGCGGCAGCGCGGCGACGAGCGAACTCCAGCCGAGCGAGTCGGCGACGGGATCGAGGACCTGCTGGTACACGGCGATCACCTCGCGGGTTGGGAGCGCCCCCGAGCACGTGATCGATACCCACCGGCGTGACGCACATCACCTTGATAGTGAACTTTTCAATCAGTCATCCCGACCTCCACAGGGGACGGCCGCCGTCACAGGTGCGGGAGCAGCTTCGCCGGGGTGATGGGCAGGTCGCGGACCCGCACCCCGCAGGCGTGCGCGACGGCGTTCCCGACGGCCGCGGCGGCGCCGACGATGCCGATCTCGCCGATGCCCTTGGAGCCCATCGGGTTGAGGTGCGGGTCGGACTCCTCCACCCACACCGCCTCGATGTCGCGGACGTCGGCGCAGGACGGGACGTGGTACTGGGCGAGGTCCCGGTTGAGGTAGTCGCCGAACTCCCCGTCCATGACGCTCTCCTCCATCAGCGCCATGCCGATGCCCATCGTCATCCCGCCGATGAACTGGGAGCGGGCCGTCACCGGGTTGATGATCCGCCCGACGGCGAACACCCCGAGCATGCGGGGGACGCGGACCTCGCCGGTGTCCATGTCGACCTCGGCCTCGACGAAGTGCGCGCCGAAGCCGTGCCGGGCGTACTCCTCCTCCGCCCTCAGCTCGGCGGCGGTGTCGGCCGACGCCTCGATCCCCTCCGGCGGGACCGAGCCGTTCTCCGTGTGGGGGGACGACCCCCCACGCCCCCCGGCAACGGCCCCGTTGAGCCGGCCCCGCAGCGACTCGCAGGCCCGCACGACGGCGGTCCCCCAGCTGGCCGTCCCGCTGGACCCGCCCGCGACGGACGCGGTCGGGAAGGAGCTGTCGCCGACCTCCATCCGCACCCGGTCGAGGTCGGCCTTGAGCGTCTCGGCGGCGATCAGCGCGAGCGCGGTGCGGGCGCCGGTGCCGATGTCGGACGCGGCGATCCGGACCGTGAACGTCCCGTCCGGCTCCGCCCGCGCCGTCGCCCGCCCGGGGTTGCGGCGGGCCGGGTAGGTGGTGGCGGCGACGCCCGTCCCGAGCAGCTTGCGGCCGACCCGCCGCGACCTCGGCGCCGGGTCGCGGGCCTCCCAGCCGAACCGGTCGGCGCCCTCCTCCAGGCAGGCGACGAGGTTGCGGGAGCTGAACGGCAGCCCGCTCTCCGGCTCGCGGTCCGCGTCGTTGCGGACGCGCAGCTCGACGGGGTCGATCCCGGCGGCGACGGCCAGCTCGTCCATGGCCGATTCGAGCGCGTACATGCCGGGCGTCTCGCCGGGCGCCCGCATCCAGGACGGCGTCGGGACGTCCAGCCGGGCGACCCGGTGCGTCGTGCGCCGGTGCGGGGCCCGGTACATGACCCGGGTGGGCGCGGCGGTCTGCTCGGCGAACTCCTCGACCGTGGAGGTCTGCTCGACCACGTCGTGCATGACCGCGCCGAGCCGCCCGTCCGGGCCGGCGCCGAGCCGCATCCGCTGGATGGTGGGCGTGCGGTAGCCGGTGGTCGCGAACATCTGCTGGCGCGGCACGGCGAACTTCACCGGGCGGCCCACCTCCCGCGCGGCCATCGCCGCCAGGACGGAGTTGGGGCGCGGCGTGCCCTTCGACCCGAACCCTCCGCCGACGTGCGTCGACACCACCCGCACCTGGTCCCTCTCCAGCCCGAAGATCTGCGCGAGCGTCCGCTGGTGGCTGGACGGCCCCTGGGTCGACTCGTAGAGCGTGAGGGTTCCGTCCTCGTTCCACTGGGCGGTGGTGGTGTGCGGCTCCATCGGGTTGTTGTGCTCGGCGGGGGTCGTGTAGGTGACGTCCACCCGGACGGCCGAGCCGGCGAACGCCTCGTCTGGGTCGCCCATCTCGGTGTCGGTGGGAATCCCCGCGTTGACCTGCTCGGGTGCGTAGAGGCCGGGGTGGTCGGGGCGGAGCAGCACGTCCGGCTCCTCGGCCGCGTACTCGACGCGGACGAGCCGCGCCGCCTCCCGCGCCGTCTCCAGCGTCTCGGCGACGACGGCCGCGACGAACTGGCCGCGGTAGGAGACCGTCCGGGACTGGAGGACGGCCAGCTCGCCGCTCGCCGCCTCCGCGAGCCGGGGCGCGTCCTCGCAGGACAGGACGGCCAGCACGCCCGGCAGCCGGCGCGCCGACCCGGTGTCCACGGACACGACCTCGCCGCGTCCGGCGTGCGCCTGGACGGCCGACAGGTAGGCGGGGTCCCGCACCGGGTACTCGTAGGCGTACCGCGCCCGCCCGGTGACCTTGTCGCGGCTCTCCAGCCGGTACGTCATGGCCTCTCCCCCAGTTCGGTCAGCGTCTGCACGATCAGGTTCCGCGCGAGCGGCACCTTGTAGCCGTTGTGGCGCAGCGGCTCGGCCGCCGCCAGCTCGGCGTCGGCGGCGCGGGCGAACGCCTCCCCGGTGAGGGCGGCGCCGCGCAGCACGTCCTCGGCGTTCCGGGCCCGCCACGGCTTGTGCGCGACCCCGCCGAGCGCCAGCCGGACGTCCTGGATCGTGCTGCCGCGCACCTCCAGCGCCGCCGCCACCGACACGAGCGCGAACGCGAACGACGCCCGCTCCCGCACCTTGCGGTACACCGTCGGCATCCGCAGCGGCGGCACCACGACCCCGGTGATCAGGTCGCCGCGGTCGAGCGTCGTGTCATGCTGCGGCTCGTCGCCGGGCAGCCGGTAGAAGTCGTCCAGCGGGACCGTCCGCTCGCCGTCCCGGCCGAGCACGCGGACCGAGGCGTCCAGCGCCATGAGCGCCACCGCCATGTCGGACGGGTGGGTCGCGACGCACGCCGCCGAATGCCCGAGGATCGCAAGGTTCTGGTTCTCGCCCTCGCGGGCCGGGCAGCCGGTGCCCGGGGCGCGCTTGTTGCACGGCTTGGACGCGTCCTGGAAGTACGGGCAGCGGGTGCGCTGCAGCAGGTTGCCGCCGACCGTCGCGAGGTTGCGGAGCTGGCCGGACGCCCCCGACAGGACGGCCTTCGCCAGCATCGGGAACTCCTCGCGGACCGTCCGGTCGGCGGCGAGGCCGCTGTTGGTGACGGCGGCGCCGATGAGCAGCGTCCCGTCCGCGTCCCGTTCGACGCGGTCGTAGGGCAGGCGGGTCACGTCGACGAGCTTGGAGGGCTCCTCGACGCCGAGGCGCATCAGGTCCACGAGGTTGGTGCCGCCGCCGAGGTAGTAGGCGCCGTCCCCGTGCTCGGCCCGCGCGTCCTCGGCCGTGGTCGCGCGCGCGTACGCGAAGGGCCTCATGCCCGCGCTCCTTCCCGGACCTGCCGGGCCGCCGCGCGCGGGTCGGCCGCCGCCCGGTTCGGCTCCCCGGCGGCCTCGCGCAGCGCCGCGACGATGCCGACGTAGGCGCCGCAGCGGCACAGGTTGCCGCTCATCCGCTCGCGGATCTCGGCGTCGTCCAGCGGCGGCGCGGAGGCCAGGTCGGCGGTGACGGCGCTCGGCCAGCCGCGGGCCGCCTCGTCCAGGACGCCGGTCGCGGAGCAGAGCTGGCCCGGCGTGCAGTAGCCGCACTGGAAGGCGTCGTTCTCGATGAAGGCCCGCTGGACGCGGCTGAGCTCCCCGTCCTGCGCCAGGCCCTCGACGGTGACGATGTCGGCGCCGTCGTGGGCGACGGCCAGCGCGAGACACCCGTTGGCGCGGCGCCCGTCGAGCAGGATGGTGCAGGCACCGCATTGGCCGTGGTCGCAGCCCTTCTTCGAACCGGTCAGGCCGAGGTCCTCCCGCAGGACGTCCAGCAGGGACGCGCGGGTGTCGACCGTGAGCCTGTGTTCTCTGCCGTTCACGTTCAGCGTGATGTCGGCGTGGATAGGCATGTCCATGCCGCGCCCCTACCCCGAGCGGCGAGGGTGAGTCAGCGGCGCCGCGGACGCAGCCGGTAAAGGCGGTACCAGGCGGCGGCGACGAAGACGGCGAGCAGCACGGCGGCGACGCCCATGTCGAACGCCCACGTCGCGGCGGCCGGTTCCCACAGCGGGTCGGGGTCGCCGGTCGGCGGGGAGATCCGCCCGAGGTCGATGGTCGCCGCCGCCGCGCCCATCCCCCAGCGGGACGGCGACAGCCACGCGAGCTGCTCCAGCCCCGGCCTGCCGTTCAGCCGCACCAGCGCCCCGGACAGCACCAGCTGCGCCATCGACAGGACGATCAGCAGCGGCAGCGTCTTCTCCGACGTCCCGACCAGCGCCGACACCAGCAGCCCCAGCGCCATCGACGCGACCCCGAGCACGGCCATGGACAGCATCAGCTCGGGCAGGACGGCGGTGAACGTGCCGTGCGGCGGCAGCCGCACCCCGACCGTGCCGATCAGCACGAGGACGACCGCCTGCAGCGCCGTGATCACGCCGAGGACCAGCAGCTTCGACATCAGGTAGACGCCCGCCGACAGGCCCGCCGCCCGCTCCCGGGTGTAGATCGTCCGCTCCTTGACCAGCTCGCGGACGGCGTTGCCCGTGCCGGCGAAGCACGCGGCGAACGCCATCACCATCAGCTTGGACGCCGCGTCCGGGTTGGTGCCGGGCGGCCCGGCGAACCCCTTCGCGGCGGGGATCGCGGCGGTCAGCCCGCCGAGGATCAGCGGCATCACCCCGAGCAGCACCAGGTAGCTGCGGTCGGACGCGATCACCGCGAGGTAGCGCCGGCACAGCGTGCGGAGCTGCGCGAGCCGGGACTGCCGCGGGGGCGGCGGCTCGGGCGCGGCCGCGGCGGACGGCCGGGCCGTGCGGTCCGCTGCGCCCGCGACGTAGCGCGCGTGGCGGGGCGAGGCGCGGAACTCCGCCGCCCAGTCGCGGCCCGGCTCGCGGTCGAACGCCTGGAACACCTCCGCCCAGGTCTTCCGGCCGAAGTGGGCGAGCCCCTCGTCCGGCGGGCCGTAGTAGGCGAGCCGGCCGCCGGGGACGAGGACGAGCAGCCGGTCGCAGGTGTCGAGGTTCGCGACGCTGTGCGTGACGACGATGACCGTCCGGCCGTCGTGGGCCAGTTCGCCGAGCATCTCCATGACGGTCTTGTCGAGGCCCGGGTCGAGGCCGGAGGTCGGCTCGTCGAGGAACAGCAGGGACGGTTTCGTCAGCAGCTCCAGCGCGACGCTGACCCGCTTGCGCTGCCCGCCCGACAGCCGGTCGATGCGGGTGCGGGCGTGCGGGGTGAGGCCCAGCTCGTCCAGCACCTCGTCCACCCGCTCCTCGCGCTCGCTCCGGCGCGTGTCGCCGGGGAAGCGCAGTTCGGCCGCGAACAGCAGCGCCTGCCGCGTCGCGAGCTGCGTGTGCAGGATGTCCTCCTGCGGGACGAGCCCGATCCGGTGCCGCAGCTCGTCGTAGTCGGCGTACAGGTCGCGGCCGTCGTAGCGGACCGTCCCCTCGGTCGCCGGGCGCGTCCCGGTGACGGCGCCGAGCAGCGTCGACTTGCCGGCGCCGGACGGGCCGATGACGCCGACGAGGGAGCGCTCCGGGATCGGGAAGCCGACCCCGTCCAGGATCACCTTGCCCTCGGGCGTCCGGACGGTGAGGCCCTCCACCGAGACCGACACGTCGCCGGTGTCGACGAACTCCCGCAGCTCGTCCCCCACCAGCCGGAACGTCGCGTGCCCGATGCCGACCAGGTCGTTCTCGGCGACCTCGGCGGCGCCGACGCGGTCGCCGTTGACGTAGGTCCCGTTGTGGCTGCCGAGGTCGACGATCTGGTACCGGCCGGGGACGAGCGGCCGCAGCTCGGCGTGGTGCCGCGAGACCGCCAGGTCGGGCACGACGACGTCGTTGCCGGCGGCGCGCCCGATGCGCAGCGTGCGCGGCGCGACCCGGAAGATCTGGCTGGGCCGCCGCTCGGCCGGGACGGCGGCGTGCGGCAGCGGGTCGGCGTCCGAGCAGGCCAGCTCCTCGCCGGTCGCGGCGTGGCCGAGCCGGAACGTCAGCGCGCCCCGGATCGGCATCCGCGTGACGCGGCGGCCGTCGAGGAACGTGCCGTTGCTGCTGCCCGCGTCCTCGATCCGCCAGCCGTCCGGGCCGGCGCGCAGCACGGCGTGGAACCACGACACGCGCGGGTCGGTGAGGACGATGTGCGACGCGGGGTCGCGGCCGATCCGGTACTCGATCCCGGCCCGCAGCCGGTGCACCCCGCCGCGCGTGCGGACGAGGAGCGGCGTCGCGCGCGATTCCGCGTCCGGAACGGCCGTCATGGACCGGAGTGTAATTCGCCGCGCCGATATTGACAGGACCCCATTCCGGGAATTGAGTGAATGCCATGGCGAAGCCGTCCGGCGAGGCGACCGCCACCCGCGTCGACCGGCTGCCGCGGCGGCCCGCGCGGCGCCGGCCCGTCGCCCTCTTGGCCCTGGTGGCACTGCTGTCGCTGCTGGTCGCGGTGGTGGACCGGGGCGCCGCCGCGATCGCGCAGCACGAACTCGCGGCGGAGATCCGTAAACAGGGATTTCCCTCCGAGCCGGAAGTGGCCATCAAGGGAATCCCGTTCTTGACACAGGTGCTCTCCCGTGATTTCCGCGATGTGCGGCTGGAAGCGGACAACATTATCGAGGGGCCCCTGCGCATCACGAGTCTCAAAGTGCGCGCAAGGAATGTCCGGGTCGATTCGGGCTTCCAGCGCGGCGTCCTCGGGTCGGTCGACGGGACCGCGTTCATCGCCTTCGGCGACCTCGCGAAGGCGGGCGGCGACCCCGACCTGGAGCTGACGGCGGGCGCGGGCAACCGCATCGAGGCGAAGATCGACCTAGGCATCACCAAGGCCACGGCCACCGCGAGCGTCACAAAGGAGAACGACGCGATCCGAGTACGCGCCCTGTCGGTCGAGGGCTTCCCCCTCGACGCCCTGGACGGCGCCCTCGACTTCACCGTCCCGGTGAAGGCCCTGCCCCTGGGCCTGGCGTTCCACAGCCTGAAGGTCTCATCCGGCGGCGTGTCACTGCACGTAACCGCCCGCAACATCCCCTTCCCCTAGCCCGCTGTTTCGTTGATCTGCGGCGTGTTGTTGTTATGAGCCGCTCCATAACAACAACACGCCGCAGGTCAACGAAGCGGGCTAGAGGAGGGCTACGGCGGCGTCGACGGCGGATCGGACGTCGCCGTCCGGCGGGTACAGGAGCGAGCGGCCGGCCACGAGGCCCTTCACGCCGGGGAGGCGCAGCGCGTGCCGCCAGCCGTCCAGCACCGCGCCCGTCCCGCCCG
This sequence comes from Actinomadura chokoriensis, assembly GCF_039529475.1. NCBI lineage: Bacteria > Bacillati > Actinomycetota > Actinomycetes > Streptosporangiales > Thermomonosporaceae > Actinomadura > Actinomadura chokoriensis. The sequence goes on from NZ_BAAAMW010000001.1 coordinate 297,310, forward strand.
TCGCGCCGGTCTCGCCCGTCGCGCCCGTCCCGCCCGTCGCGCCGGTGCCGCCCGCGAAGTCGCCGCCGAGCAGCAGCACGGGGAGGGTGGTCGCCGCCACCACCCGCTCCATGTCCGGGACGACGGGGAGCTTCAGCCACGTGTACGCCGACGTGGCGCCGAGCCCGGACGCGACCGACACCGCGCGGATCATCGCCTCCGGCGTGAGCAGGTTCCGGGCGCGGCCGTCGATCCGGTGCGCGACGAACGGCTCCACCATCGCCATCAGCCCGTGCCCGGCGAGGCCCGACACCGCGTGCGCGCAGGCTTCGAGGGTGCGGGCGGTCGCCGGGTCGGCGTCGTCGATGCGCAGCAGCATCTTGCCGCCGTCCAGCCGCGCCGCCGCGATCGCGTCGGCGTCGTAGGCGGTGAACCGGTCGTCGATCTCGAAGGACGTCCCGGCGAGGCCGCCCCGGTTCATCGACCCGATCGCGATCCGGTCGTCCAGGACGCCGAGCAGCAGCAGGTCCTCCAGGACGTCGGGGGTGCCGAGCACACCGTCCACGCCGGGGCGCTCCAGCGCGGCGCAGAGCCGGTCGAGCAGGCCGGCGCGGTCGGCCATCGCGACCGGGTCGCCGCCCGCCCCGAGCGCGCCGCGCGCCGGATGGTCCGCCGCGATGATCATCAGCCGGGCGCCCGCGTCCGGCGGCGGCCGGCGGACGCGGGCCGCGGCGGCCTCGGCGATCGCACCGGGTCGCGCCGCCCTGACGCCGGTCAGGTCGCTGATGCGCACTCCGCCGAGTCTGCTGAGCACCGCCGCCGGCTGTCAATCGGTCCGGTGCCGGTCAGTCGGTGTCGGAGAGGATCTCCACGACCTGGCGGGCCGTCTCGGTCGGCAGCGGCGGCGGCAGCCCCCTCCACCTGCGGGACGCGGCCAGCGCCGCGGCGCCCGCCCCGCCGCCGTACACCGCCGCGGCGACGAACGACGCCAGCTCGGGCGGCAGCTTCTTCTCCAGCAGCAGCACGTTCATCCGGTACGTCGCGGCGGTCGCGAGGACGCCGAAGGCCCCGGCGACCGCGCCCAGCCGCAGCGCCGGGATGCGCTGCCGGGCCTTGTCCACCATCTCCTGCTGCGCGGCGTCGACCACCCGCCGGGCGAGCAGCAGGTTCTGCTCCAGCGGGCCGTCGACCTCCGCGGGTTCGCTCGACTCCGTCATGACCTCCGGCTTACCCGCAGCGGGGCGAAGGAATCAGGAGAGCAATGTGTCACCGTCCGTAACTTTGCGGGTGCTGTAGGTTGCCGAGCGGATCCCGCCCCGGAGCCGACTGATCCTGGAGCCGACAGAGAGGCCGGTCGATGCAACCGTTCGAGCTGCCCGACTTCTACGTGCCGTACCCCGCGCGGCTGAACCCGCATCTGGAGGGCGCGCGGACGCACACGATGGCGTGGGCGCGCGAGATGAAGATGCTGGACGACGACCGCGACCCCGGCACCCCCGACATCTGGGACGAGGCGGCGCTTGAGGCGATGGACTACGCGCTCCTGTGCGCGTACACGCACCCCGACTGCGACGGCCCCGAACTCGACCTCATCACCGACTGGTACGTCTGGGTGTTCTACTTCGACGACCACTTCCTGGAGGTGTTCAAGAAGACCCAGGACCAGGACGGCGCCCGCGCCTACCTCGACCGGCTGCCGCTGTTCATGTCGCTCGAACCGCCCGAGGCGACGAACGCCGTCGAGCGCGGCCTGGCCGACCTGTGGGCGCGGACCGTCCCGGCCAAGTCGGACGCCTGGCGCGAGCGGTTCTCGGTGAGCACGGTGAACCTGCTGCGCGAGTCGCTGTGGGAGCTGTCCAACATCAGCACCGGGCGCATCCCGAACCCGGTCGAGTACATCGAGATGCGGCGCAAGGTCGGCGGCGCGCCCTGGTCGGCCGACCTCGCCGAGCACGCCGCCGGGGTCGAGGTCCCCGAGCGCGTCGTCGGGACGCGGCCGCTGCGCGTCCTGAAGGACACCTTCGCCGACGGCGTCCACCTGCGCAACGACATCTTCTCCTACCAGCGCGAGACCGAGTCCGAGGGCGAGGTCAACAACTGCGTCCTGGTGATGGAGCGGTTCCTGGACGTCGCGCCGCAGACCGCCGCGGACACGGTGAACGACCTGCTCACCTCGCGGCTGCGGCAGTTCGAGAACACCGCCGTCACCGAACTGCCGCACATCGTCGCCGACCACGCGCTCGACCCGGCCGAGCAGGCGAGCCTCGCCGCCTACGTCAAGGCCCTCCAGGACTGGCAGTCCGGCGGCCACGAGTGGCACATGCGCTCCAGCCGCTACATGAACAAGAAGTCCCTCGGGATGTCGGCCGCGCGCATCCCGGCGCTGCTGAAGTCGGCGCGGATCAGCCTGCCGCACGTCCCGTTCCAGAAGGTCGGCCCGACGCCGCTGCCGGAGTTCGACATCCCGTACCCGCCGCGCGTCAACCCGCACCGCGAGGCCGCCGGGCGCAACGTCGTCGTCTGGGCGCGCGAGATGGGCATGTTCTCCCCGCATCCCCGGCTGCCGGTGTCGGTGTGGTCGGCCGAGCGGCTCCGCGGGATGGCGCTGGAGATCTGCGCGGCGTCCCTGAACCCGGACGCGAGCGCCGAGGGCCTCGACCTCGCCACCCAGTGGCTCGCCTTCGGCACCTACGGCGACGACTTCTTCCCCGCGATCTACAACCGCGACCGCGACATGGCCGGGGCGAAGCTGTTCAACGCCCGCGTCGGGGGCTTCATGCCGCTGGACTGCGGCTCCACTCCCCCGCCGGAGAACGCCTTCGAGGCCGCGCTCGCCGACCTGTGGCCGCGCACCGCCCTGCCCATGGACGACCACGGCCGCCGCGAGTTCCGCGCCGCCGTCGAGCACATGGTGGAGAGCTGGGTCTGGGAGCTGAACAACCACCTCCAGTCGCGCATCCCCGACCCGGTCGACTACGTCGAGATGCGGCGGCACACGTTCGGCTCCGAGATGACGATGGCGCTGTGCCGGATCGACCACTCCCACGAGATCCCGCAGGAGGTGTTCCGGACCCGCACGCTCCGCGAGATCGACGTGTCGGTGATGGACGTCGCGTGCCTGCTGAACGACTGCTTCTCCTACCAGAAGGAGATCGAGTACGAGGGCGAGCTGAACAACGGCGTCCTCGCCATCGAGAACTTCTTCGGCTGCGGCCGCGACGAGGCGCTGCCGATCGTCAACGACCTCATCACGTCCCGCCGCCGCCAGTTCGAGCACCTGGTCGCCCACGAGCTCCCGGCGCTGGCCGACGACCTCGGCCTGGACGCCGCCGCCCGCGCGTCCCTGGACGCCTACGTCGGCGAACTCCGCGACTGGATGGCCGGCATCCTCAAATGGCACCGCGAGTCCGACCGCTACGACGAGCGCCGTCCGTCCCTGCCCAAACCCCGGGGCCTCGGCACGTCGGCGTTCTACCTGTTCAGCCGCGGCGGCCCGCAGAGCCCGGTCGCACCCTGATCTCTCCCCCCGCCCCGGGGTCAGGGAGCCGGCGCTTCGTGCTCCTCGGGGACGGGGCGGGGGGACGGGATCATGAGGGTGGTGCGCTCTTCAGCGGTCAGGTCGCGGAAGACGCGGGTGCGGGCGCGCTCGACCAGGGCGGCGCCGTCGGTGACGGCCTCCCAGGTGCGGACGGTGCGGTCGCCGGAGGCGGTGGCGATGCGGGTGCCGTCCGGCGACCAGCTCACATCCCAGATGAGGTCGTCGTGGACGGCCGCGACGCACAGCTCCCTGCCGGTCGGCGCGTCCCACAGGCGGACGGTCCGGTCACCGGACGCGGTCGCGAGGACCCGGCCGTCCGGCGACCACGCGAGCGACCAGAGCCAGCCGTCGTGCCCGGACAGCACGGACACCTCCGTCCCCTCCGCCGCGTTCCACACCCGGACCCCGCGGTCGCCGGAGAGGGCCGCGATGTGCGCGCCGTCCGGCGACCAGGCCACCGCCCGGACGGCGCCCTCCGGCACGGTCAGCGCCGTGACCCTCAGGCCCGTCCGCGGCTCCCAGATGAGGACCGCCCCGTCCTGCGATCCGGAGGCGATCCGCTCGCCGTCCGGCGACCAGGAGACGGCGCGGACGGTGTCCTCGTGGCCGCGCAGGACCACCGGCGCGGAGCCGTCGCGGTCCTGGAGCCGGATCGTGCGGTCGTCGGACGCGCTGGCCAGCCGGGTGCCGTCCGGCGACCACGCCACCGCCCGCACGCAGTCGGCGTGCTCGGACAGGACGCCCTCCTGCGCGCCGTCCGCCGTCCAGACGCGCACGGTGCGGTCGCGGGAGGCCGTCGCGAGGCGGGTGCCGTCGGGCGACCAGGCCACGTCCCAGATCTCGTCGGTGTGCCCGCGCAGGACGCGCGGGCCGCCGTCGGCCCAGATCCGGGCGGTCCCGTCGTGGGAGGCGGAGACGATCCCGCCCGCCGACCAGTCGACCGCCGACACGGCGCGCTCGTGGCCGCGCATCACCGCGAGCTCGGCGGCGCGGTCGGCGTCCCAGAACCGGACGGTCCGGTCGTTGGACCCGCTGGCGAGGCGGGCGCCGTCCGGCGACCAGGCCACCGCGCGCAGCGCCTCCCCGTGCCCGCGGAACACCGCCAGCTCGGTGCCCTCCGCGGCGGACCACAGCCGGATCGTCCGGTCATGGGACGCGGTGGCGAGGCGGGCGCCGTCCGGTGACCAGGCGACGCCCCACACGATGTCGCCGTGCCCGGTGAGCACCGGCGCGGACGTGCCGGTCGCCACGTCCCACACGCGCGCCGTCCGGTCGTAGGAGCCGCTGGCCAGGCGGGTGCCGTCCGGTGACCAGGCGGCCGTGCGGACGGTGTCGTCGTGGCCTTCCAGCACGGCGACCGTCCGGCCCGCCGCCACGTCCCAGATCCGGATCGTGTGGTCGTCGGACGCGCTGGCCAGGCGGGTGCCGTCGGGCGACCAGGCCACGTCGCGGACCCATCCCCCGTGGCCGCTCAGCGTGGCCTCGACCGCCCCGGACTCGGCGTCCCAGATCTTCACGTCGCCGTCGCGGGACGCGGAGGCGAGGCGGCGGCCGTCCGGCGACCAGGTCACACCCCACACCATGTCGCGGTGGCCGCGCAGGAGGCCGGTCCGGGCGTGGGCGGCGGCGTCCCACACGCGGACGGTGCCGTCGTCGGACGCCGACGCGAGCCGCAGGCCGTCCGGCGACCAGGCGATCGACACGACCGGGGCCTCGTGCCCGCGCAGCACCGCGATCTCGCCGCCGGCCGCGTCCCAGATGCGGACCGTCCGGTCCGAGGACGCGGTCGCCACCCGCGCGCCGTCCGGCGACCAGGCCACCGACCAGATCCGGTCGTCGTGGCCGCGCAGGACGCCCCGCACCCGGGACACCGCGAGCGCCGACGACAGCGCGCGGCGGGCCAGCGGCGTCGGGGCGCACTCCTCGTGCGCGGCGAGGGCGAGCAGCAGGCTGTGCTCGGGATCGGTCCGGAAGACGGTGAGCGCCTGCCGGGCGATGGAGTCGGCGAGCCGCCGCATCGCGACGCCGTCGGAGCGGTGCGAGATCTCGACGAACTCGATGACGAGCGGTTCGGCGGCGGCGAGGCCGTCGGCCTCGGCGAGCCACTTGCGGGCGGCGGCGAGGCGCTCGCCGCGCAGCAGGTACGCCTCCTGGCGGCCGTAGCGGTCCCATTCGGCGGCCCACTGCGCCAGGTCGGCGAGGCGGCGGAGCGTCTCGGCGTGCAGCGCGATCGTCTGCCGCAGCGGCGCCCACGCGGAGAACAGCGCCTCGTGCGAGACGTCGAACACCGCCTGGTCGCCGTCCTCGCCGCTGGTGCACAGCCGCTCGCGGACGAACGCGTCCACGACTCGCCGGGCCGCGTCGTCCAGCTCGCTCGCGGGGACCCGCCGCCGCGTCGGCCGCCCCTCGGTGAACCGGACGAACTTCAGCAGCGTCTCCAGGACGGGCGGCGCCGGGTCGAGGGCCTCCAGTTCCCGCAGGACGCGGTCGGCGCGGCGGGTGAGCGCGCCGTCGACGCCGCCGGTCCGGCGGTAGTCCTCGGCGGTGGCGACGCCGTCGCGCCCGACGCGCAGGTACAGCTCGTGGAGCAGGTAGGCGAGCAGCGGCAGCGCGGTCCCGTCGCCGGTGTCGTCGGCCATCTGCGCGACGAGTTCCGGCGGCTCGAACGTGATGCCCGCCCGGCGCGCCGGCTCCCGGATCACCGTCCGCAGCGCCTCCCGGTCGAGCGCGGAGACCGTGAACGGATGCCGGAACAGCCCGGCGGACGCGCCGCTCAGGAACGCGGTGAGGAACTCGGCGCGGAACACGAACACGACCCACAGCTTGGTGTCGGCGTCCAGCGCGTCCTGGAGCATGCGCAGGAAGGCGTCGCGGTCGTCGTCGGACGTGAGCGTCAGCAGTTCCTCGGCCTGGTCGACGACGATCAGCGCCGACCGGTTCCGCCGCCCCCGCCGGAGCGCGCCGACGCGCCGGCCCAGCTCGGCGGGCGCGTCGCGCAACCGGTCCGCGATCCCGTCGGCGTCGGGCTCGCCGAGGGCGTCGGCGAGGCGGTAGGCGAGGCCGGCGAACGGGTCGTCCTCGGGGGTCATCGGCGGCAGCACCACCCAGCGCCGCTGCTGGTGGAGGCGGGGCAGCAGCCCGGCGTACAGCAGCGACGACTTCCCGACCCCGGACGGCCCGGTCACCGCGATCGACCGCGGCTCGCCGCCCGGCCGCAGCCGCTCGATCAGCTCCTGGATCTCGGCGTCGCGCCCGAAGAAGACGCCGTCGTCCTCCTCGGTGAAGGCCTCCAGGCCCGGGTACGGCGACCGGCCGGCGGCCGACGCCCACACCGGCCGGGCCAGGCTCCGCCGCTCCTGCCCCTTCTCCCACGCGAGGACGAGCGGGATCAGCAGCATGCACAGGATGATGACGGGAAGCGCCCACTTTTGAACTACATGAGTGGTTTGTGGTGAAACCTGCAATGCCAGCCCGAGCAGCGCCACCAGCAGGATCATCAGATACCCGGGGAATACCGGCCCCTGGCGACGACGCATGCACCATCCTCCGAATCCCGTGAACCGCCGTCCATGCTACGGGGCCGCTCCATTCCGGCCCGTGAACGGCCGGACGAAATGCCGCCCCCTTTCCGGACATGTGGAGGGTGTTAGGCCAGTCCACCGCGCCCATGGCGCGCGACGAGAGGAGAAGGCTTGCCGTCCACCTTGGAGGACCCCCATCCGCCCGGCGACCGGCGGCTGCGCTTCGAGGAGGTCTACGCGGCCCACCGCGCCCAGATCCTCGGCTACGCGCTGCGCCGGACCGCCGACCCGCAGGACGCCGCCGACGTCCTCGCCGAGACGTTCCTGACGGCGTGGCGGCGGCTGGACGACGTCCCGCCGGGCGAGCAGGCGCGGCTGTGGCTGTACGGGGTGGCGCGCCGGGTGCTCGCCAACCACCACCGGGGCGAGCGCCGCCGCTCCGCGCTGGCCGCCGACCTCGGCTCCCTGCTCCGGGACGCGCCCGCCGTCCCGGAGACCGGCGACATGGCGCACATCGCCGCCGCGTTCCGGAGCCTGCCGGACCGCGACCGGGAACTGCTGTCCCTCGTCGGCTGGGAGGGGCTGGACCACGGCGAGATCGCGACCGTCCTCGGCTGCTCCCGCAACGCCGTGCGGATCCGCCTGCACCGCGCCCGCCGCCGCTTCGCCCGCGCGCTGGACGCCGCGGACGCGCCCGCCCTGCCCGCCGCACGCATCCCGAACGGAGAACACGTATGAACCGCGACATCGACCCCCTGATCGGCGCGCTCGCCACCGTCACCGACGCGCAGGCCGCGCGGCTGCTGCCGGACGACGCCGCCGCCGACCTGGCCGACCGCATCACCGCCGCCGCCCCCGGCCCCGCGCCGGCGGCGCCCCGCAAGCGGCGCACCCCGCTGCTGACCATCGGCCTGCCCCTCGCCACCGCGGGCGCGGCCTGCGCCGCCGCCGTCGCGGTGACCGTCCTCCCCTCGGACGACGCACCGGCGCGGACCCCGGCCATCGTCACGGCGAACCCCACCCCGAACGTCTCCCTCGTGGCGGCCCTTTCCTTCACGCGCAAGGGCGGCCACATCGACGTGAAGGTCCGCGACCCCCTCGCCGACCCGAAGCGGTACCAGGAGGAGTTCGCCGAGCACGGCCTCAAGGTCAAGCTCTCCCTCGTCCCGGGGTCGCCGTCCATCGTCGGCACCGTCGTCATGATGGACACCAGCGACGGCACGAAGCCGAAGGACATCACGACCATCACCGCCAAGGGCGAGTGCGAGACCGGCGGCGGAGGCGACGTCTGCCCGGTCGGCGTCCGCATCCGCACCGACTACAAGGGCACCGCCGAGATCGTGTTCGCCCGCGCCGCCCGCCCGGGTGAGCAGTACTCCAGCAGCGCTCCGGTCACCGCCCCGGGCGAGGCGATGCACGGCATGGCCTACCAGGGCCACCGCGTGGGCGAGGTACTGGCCGCCCTGAAGAAGCGCCACGTCTCCGTCCCCGAGTACCGCTACGAGGTCGGCAACGAGAGCAAGGCCCTGGCTCCGGGCCAGGTCCCGGAGTCGTGGTACGTCCACGACGCGGTGCCGTGGGCCGAGAACCAGGTCCTCCTCTTCGTGGGCAAGACCCCGAAGAGCGAGAGCACCCCCTCCGGCCCCGGCCGCCCGGTCCCGACCGCCCGCCCCGCGACCTGACCGGAAACAATGCCCCGCGCGCATAGCGGGGGACATCGCCGCGGGCCGACTGGACAAGGCCCGCGGCGATGCCGCATGCGTCCACCAGCAGCTCCGCCGAATCGCACGGGCCGATCCGGCCACTGCACCAGCGCCGTACCTCGGCACGAGCTACGGCGTGTTACCGGGGTGGATCAGAGGTCGTAGGCACCCAGCTTGATCTGCGACACCATCGCCGCCCACACATCCGGGTCCAGCGTCAGAACGCCGCCTTCGGTGTCCTTGGAGTCCCTCACCAGCCGGCTGACACCCAGTCGGGCGACTTCAACACAGTCGCCACCGGTGCTACCGCTATGCGAACTCTTGCGCCAAGCCATGCCGGACAACTCGCCGACCTTCATGCACCCAGCCTCTCCGTTTCGTCCAAGTCTGCGGCAATCTTCTCAATCATGCCGATTGAGTCTCTAGGGCTCAATGCCTGGGCTCGCAGGGAGTCGAACGCCAGCCGGTGGGTCTCGACCTCGGGCATCTTGTCCATGAGCAGCGTTCCCGCCCGGTTTTCGACGTAGGCGTATTCAGACACGGCAGCGTCCCCGAGGTCGAGTGTGAGCAGTGTGAACGAACCGCATGTCCCTGGATGAGCTCCGATCGAGAACGGCAGGACCTGCAACTTGATGTTGCGGCGCCGAGCCACGGAGGCAAGAACACGCAGCTGTTCGGCCATGACTCCGGAACCTCCGACAGCGCGGCGTAGAACTGCCTCGTCGAGCACGACCCAGTATTGGAGAGGGGCATCTCCGCCGAGAATCGCCTGGCGGGCGAGACGGGCCTCGACACGCGCCTGGATCTCCTCGTCCGATGGCGGTCGAGGCTCGACAGACAGCACGGCATGGGCGTACTCCGCGGTCTGGAGCAGGCCAGGTACCCACTCGCTGACGTAGGCGTGCATCTCCGTGGCTTCGGCCTCCAGACCGAGGTAGAGCTCGAAGCCGGGGTGCAGGACTTCGCCGTAGCGCTGCCACCAGCCGCGTTGCCGTGCCGCCTTGGCCAGTTCGGTGAGCTGCGCCGTCTCATCCGGCGTCGCGCCGTACAACTCCACGAGCCGTTCGAGGACGCGCGCGGGCACGGAACTCTGGCCAGTCTCCATCCGGCTGATGGTCGAGTCCGTCCGGGCGATGTGGCGTGCGGCGTCGTCCGCCGCGACGCCGGCGCGGGTCCGCAGCGCGCGGAGCCGGATACCCAGCATGATCCGGCGGACGGTCGGGCTCTCGGGGCGTGGCATCGGGGCACCTCCTCGGTGGTCGGTCGTCATTTTGCCCTCCCTTCATCACCTTGCGTGGCCGATTCCGCACACTCCGTTCATTTCGGTCATTGCATATGAGTTTTCAAAACGGGATTGCATCCTAGCCTTGCGTCAGTCAGTATCGAGCCGTCCGCACGGCATGTGACGCGATGCATACGCATCGTGATCGTTAGAAGGAGGGGCTCGATGGAAGTCAAGGGGGCGTGGGGGCTGGTGACCGGGGGGCTGTGTGCGTGGCGGCTGCCCGGGGACGAAAGCGGGCCATCGATGGCGCGTCGGCTCGTCCGGCAGACGATGACCGAACTGCGGCTCGACCCAGACGTGATCGAGGACGGCGAACTCGCCGTGTCCGAGACCGCCACCAACGCACTACGACACGCCAGATGCGTGCGAGGCGACCGGCCGCCCACCCCACCGGAACTGTGGATCTGGGCCCGGACCGTCCCCTCCCCGCAACTCATCGTCTCGGTCTTCGACGGCGCGCGAACCACCACGCCGCACACCTCCGGGGCCGGGCTGCTGGACGAACACGGCAAGGGCCTCGAACTCGTCCGCCAAGTCACCGCCGCCTGGGGCAGCAACCCCACCCGCTCCCGCGTCGACCCCGCGTCCGTCCCCGGCAAGACGGTCTGGTTCGCGCTACCGCTCCCCCACGACTGGCCCGGACTGCACTACCGCATCCACCCGGGTACCGCCGCACACCACCTGCTCCTCAACCTCAACCACCGCAGCTTCCAAGGCACACGCACCACCACCGACGACGGCCTCTCCGTCCTCCTCCTCCCCACCCTCAACGTCTGGGTCCACCGCCGCACCTTCTGCTGGTGGTCCACCCCCCACCGCTACCTCCGCCGCCCCCTCATCGACCTCCAAGAAACCACCGAACTCCTCATCCACCACCTCGACACCACCCCCGTCCCCGCCTACACCCCCGCCTCGCAATGACCGGGCGGTCGCCCGGCCGAGGCGCCGCCTCAGAGCGAACCACCCTTGGCCTTCACAGGGCTGACACGAAGTCGATCATGCTTGCCGAGCAGCTCCGCGCCCTTCTCGCCTACGGACGGCAGCGCACCGCCGAACTCGGGATCGAACCCGCCGACGTACCCACCCACATCCGGGCGTTCCTCAAGGGCAAGAACGGCGCCTGACCATGTCGGCCCCGGCGCCAACGTCCGGGGTCGCGCCGCCCCCTGAACCTGCGATAGTCGCGGGGTGAGCAGCAAGGAACGGCATCGGACGATCGTGGACGTACACGCGCTCCTCTTCGACCAAGAGGGTCGGGTGCTGCTGATGGAGCGGGCCAACACCGGCTACGCCGACGGGCAGGCCGGAGTGCCGTCCGGCCATCTGGAGGCGGGCGAGTCCGTGCTGGAGGCCGTCCTGCGGGAGACCTACGAAGAGGTCGGCGTGCACCTGGCCGAAGGCGACGCGCAGTTCGTTCACGTGAGCCACCGCTGCAAGCCGGGCGAGGACGACCGGGTCGGTTTCTTCTTCGCCGCCGCCCGTTGGACTGGCGAACCCGTCAACGCCGAGCCGCACAAGTGCGCGCGCATCTGGTGGCACGACCCGGACGACCTGCCGTTCAACACGGTCGACTACATCGCCGACGCGATCGCCCGGCTGCGCGGCGGCGGCACGTTCTCAACGCACGGCTGGCGTTGACGGCTCAGGAGTCCTGCTGGAGGGCGAGGGCGTCGAGGGCCGCGTAAGTACCGGTGATGGTTGCCAGGGCGGCCATCGACGTGCGGGGGACGTCGCCGCGGGCCAGGTGGACGAGGCCCGCGGCGGTGTCGCAGGCGTCAACCAGCAGGCAGAGCCTCCGCCACCGCCGCCGAGCCGCCGGATCGCTCATCAGGTAGCCGAGGCCGAGCGCCACGGCGCGGCTGCCGAAGATGCGGATGAGGTAGCGCAACTCGGGGGCGTCCCGGTCGCTCATGCCCGCGAGCTTCACGTTGAGGCCGGGTGCGGCCAGTGCCAGCGTCCCCCAGGCGACGCGGCCGGCCGCCAGCGTTTCCAGTGCGCGTTCCATGCCACCGACCCTGCCAAGGCGCCGGCGCGAGGGCGATTACCTCGGAGGTAACTCAGCGGAGGCTCTCGCGGGCGGTCATGAGGGCGAAGCCGAGGAGGTTCTCGCCGCGCCAGGAGGACGGGTCGGCGGCGCGGGGGTCGTCGGCGGTCAGGCCGATGCCCCAGACGCGGTCCAGGGGGCTGGCCTCTACGAGGATGCGGTCGCCGGTGCCGAGGAGGTAGTCGCGGAGTTCTTTGTTCTGGCCGAACTTCGCCTCGCTGCCCCTTGTGACTATCGCCACACGGTTGTCGCGCCACCTTTGCTCGTCGAAGTTCCGGACGCTGCGGCCGAGGTCTTTCGCGCGGCGGGGATGAGTGGCGGCGATGATGGCGGACGCCGTTTCCTCGTCGCCGAAGAGGCGGGCCTTCTCCGCCATCATGAAGTGCTCGGCGGTCGCGTAGGTCGTTCCTTCGAGGGTGAAGGGGGACGGCCACCACTGGCTGAGGTAGCCCCGACCAGGGGTCTGGTGGCCCCAGAAGAACAGGAGCTTCAGGCGAGCGCCCTCGTTCTGGAGGCGGGTCAGTTCGGCTGCGTCCATGGGGAGAAGGGTGCCGGACGGGGCGCAGTCGGGGCCACCGGGTTTCCCGGACGGGAATAAATGATCCATTAGAGGTGTTACCGGTTCTGTCGCGTCCCGCGGGGGAGGGACGCGGTCTAGACCATTTTGCGAAAGCGGGCCGGTGGCCGCGAACATCGTGTCATTGCCCCGGCTCGAACTGGGAGGACAGCAGTAGCAATGGACAACGCCCTGGCGAACCCCCGTCGCACCAAGATCGACTCCTGGCCGGAGCGGCCCGCGGACGCCGAGTCCGAGCGTCCCGCGGAGGCGGAGGCCGAGGTCGATCTCGCCGCACGCTGACGGCACATAGATCGAGACCCGTCCGGACGATCCGGGCGGGTTCTTCGCGTTCTGGGGGGCGGCGCGCCCGGCGGCGTCCTGGACGGTGGGACGGCGGGCGCGCCGCGGGTCAGCGGGGCGGGGCCGTGCTCGCCCGCAGGACGATCTCGCCGGCGACGCGCTCGATGCGGCTGCGGCGGGCGGCGGGCTCGCGCATGGCGAGGCCCATGACGCGCTCGCCCATCGCGTCCAGCGGCAGCGCGACGGTGGTGAGCGGCGGGGTCAGGTCGCGGACGATCGGGATGTCGTCGAAGCCCGCGAGCGAGATGTCGTCCGGCACGGCGACGCCGTGGTCGCGGAACGCGGCGAGGGCGCCGATCGCCATCACGTCGGTGACGGCGAACACGCAGGTCGGGCGGGTGCGGCGGGTGAGCAGTTCGGTCGCCGCCGCATAGCCGCCGTCGCGGGTGAAGGCGGCCTCCACGATGTGCTCGGACGGGACGCGCACGCCCGCGTCGGCGAGCGCGTCGGTGAAGCCGCCGAGCCGGTCGGACACGGTGGTCAGCGCGTGCGGGCCGGTCAGCACGGCGAAGTCGCGGTGGCCGAGGTCGAGCAGCGCGCGGGCGAGCGCGGCGGCGCCCTCCCGGTTCTGCGGCAGGACGGCGTCCACCTTGAGGCTGCGGTGCCGGCTGAGGACGGCGACGCGGCCGCCGGTGCGCTGGTAGGGGTCGAGTTCGGCGGCCATCGCGCGCTCCCACTCGCGGTCCTCGAAACCGGACCCGATCAGCAGGATCGCGCGGGCCCGCTGGGCGCGCAGCATCGCCACGTACTCGATCTCGCGGGCCGGGTCGCGGAACGTGCTGGCGAGCATGACGAGCATCCCGTGGTCGGCGGCGGTGCGCATCACGCCGCGGGCCACGGCCGCGAAGTAGGGGTCGCTGACGTCGTGGCAGACGACGCCGACCGACTTGCTGGAGGAGCTGGCGAGCGCCTGCGCGTGCGCGTTCGGGGTGTAGCTGAGCCGCCCCGCCGACGCGAGCACGCGCTCCCGCAGGTCGGCGCGGACCTGCGAGGTCCCGTTCAGGACGCGGGACGCGGTGGCGAGCGAGACGCCGGCGTCGCGGGCGACGTCCTGCAGCGTCACGTAGGCCCGGTCCGCGCGCTGCTCCTCGGCGGCTTCGGTCATCGCGCTCCTCGGTCGACGCGGGCCAGCGCGGCGGGTTCCCGGCGAACTCCCTCTTGACCGCGGTGCGCGTCCCTTCTTACGGTACATCAGAAAGCGCTTTCTGAACGCGCTTTCACTGGCACCCGTCCCGGAGGACCCCATGGTGAGTCAGGGCACGACGACCGCGCCGCCCCCCGCGCAGGCGTCCGGCGTCGTCGAACGCGGCCGGCCCGGCGCGGGCGAGCGGATCCGCGACGGCCTGGAGCGGTCGTGGCGGCCGGTCGCGCTGCTGCTGGCCTGCTTCGCCGCCTGGTGGGCGGTAAGCGCTTTCAAACTTGTCGAGGAGTACCTCGTCCCCTCGCCCGGCGCGACGCTGCGGCTCATGGTCGACAAGTGGGGCTACATCTGGCACCACACCTGGGTCACCACGTACGAGACGCTGATCGGCTTCGCGCTCGCGGTGCTCATCGGCGTCCTCGCCGCGGTGCTCATGGTGTACTCGGCGACGGTCGAGCGCACCCTCTACCCGATCCTGCTGTTCGCCCAGGTCATCCCGAAGATCGCGATCGCCCCGCTGTTCGTGGTGTGGCTCGGCTTCGGCATCGGCCCCAAGATCGTCGTCGCGGTCCTGATCGCGTTCTTCCCGGTGGTGATCTCGATGGTCGCCGGGCTGAAGGCGGTGGACCCGGAGATGCTGGAGCTGTCGGCCACGATGGGCGCGAGCCCGCTGGCCGCGTTCACCAAGATCCGGCTGCCCGCCTCGCTCCCCCACCTGTTCTCCGGCCTGAAGGTCGCGGTCACCCTCGCCGTCACCGGCGCCGTCGTCGGCGAGTTCGTCGGCGCGAACGAGGGCCTCGGCTACGTGATCCTGCAGGCCAACGGCAACCTCGACACCCCGATGCTGTTCGCCGGGCTGCTGGTCATGTCGGCCATCGGCGTCGTGCTGTTCGTCGTCGTCGAGGTCGCGGAGAAGCTCCTGCTCCCCTGGCACGCCAGCCGCCGCGCCGAAGCCGTCACGACCACCTACTGACCCCCCCGCCGCAACCCACCCCACCTTACGGAGGGCCGTCCGAAATGAAACTCCGCACTCTCGCCGTCGCCGTCCTCGCACCGGTCGTGGCGTTCACCGGCACCGCCTGCGGCGGGGACTCCGACGAGACCACGAGCGCCTCGGGCAAGAAGCTGACCAAGGTCACGCTGACCCTGAACTGGTACCCCTACGGCGAGCACGCGCCGTTCTACTACGGCAAGAAGAAGGGCATCTACGAGAAGCACGGCATCGACCTGGAGATCAAGGCCGGGCAGGGGTCGCAGAAGACCGTCCAGGCCACCGCCGCCGGGCAGACCGACTTCGGCTGGGCCGACACGCCCGCGCTGCTCGCCGCCGTCGACAAGGGCATGCCGGTCAAGAGCGTCGGCGTGTTCCTGCAGACCACGCCCGCGTCCGTGCAGTCGTTCACCTCGTCGGGGATCAAGAAGCCCGCCGACCTGAAGGGCAAGAAGATCGCCGGGACGGCCGGGGACGCGCTCGCGCGCACCTTCCCCGTCTTCCTGCGGAAGAACGGGATCGACCCGAGCGAGGTGCCCGTCCAGAACACCGACCCGGCCGGGAAGATGGCGGCGGTGCTGTCCGGCAAGACGGCCGGGCTGATGGGCTTCGCCAACGACCAGGGCCCGACGATGGCCGACAAGTCCGGCAAGGACGTGTCGTACCTGCGGTACGCCGACTTCGGGCTGAACTTCTACTCCAACGGCCTGATCGTCGGCGAGCGGAAGCTGAAGAGCGACGCCGGCCTCGTCAAGAAGATGGTCGCCGCCACCAGCGAGTCGTGGACGGCGGCGGAGGGCGACCAGGCGGGTGCCGTCGCGAGCATGGCCGGCGCGTCCGAGCAGCTCCCGCCGGAGAAGGTCGTCACCGAGCAGTTCAAGACGACGCTGACGCTGCTGCACACGCCCGCGACGCAGGGCAAGGCCCCGGGCGTCAACTCCGAGGACGACTGGAAGACGACGATCTCGACCTTCCAGCAGGCCGGGGTCATCGAGAAGGCGCAGCCGCCGTCGGCCTACTGGCAGGCGTCGGCCGCTCCGCAGGCATGACGGGACGAGCATTGAAGACCATGAGCGAAACGGCCGCCGAAGCGAAGACCGGGCGGGAGACCGCCGTCAGCCTCGACAAGGTCGCGGTCCGGTTCCGCACCCGCAAGCGCGACGTCACGGCGCTGCGCGAGGTGTCGCTGGACGTCGCGATGGGCGAGTTCGTCGCGATCGTCGGACCGTCCGGCTGCGGAAAGTCCACGCTGCTGAAGCTGGTCGCGGGGCTGCTGAAGCCGTCGTCGGGCTCCGTGCTGCTGCGCGGCGACAAGGTCGCCGGGCCGCGCCACGACATCGGCTACGTGTTCCAGCGCGCCGCGCTGCTGGAGTGGCGCAGCGCCCGCAAGAACATCCTGCTCCAGGCGGAGATGCGCAAGATGCCGGCCGAGCAGGCCCGCAGGCGCACCGCCGAGCTGATCGAGATGACCGGGCTGACCGGGTTCGAGGACGCGCTGCCGCACGAGCTGTCCGGCGGCATGCAGCAGCGGGTCGCGCTGTGCCGGGCGCTGCTGCACGAGCCGCCCGTCCTGCTGATGGACGAGCCGTTCGGCGCCCTCGACGCGCTGACCCGCGAGCAGCTCAACGTCGAGATGAACCGGATCTGGCGGGAGACGGGCACGACGATCCTGCTCGTCACGCACTCGATCGCGGAGGCCGCGTACCTGGCCGACCGGGTCGTGGTGATGAGCGACCGGCCCGGCACGATCGAGGAGGTCATCGACGTCGACCTGCCGGTCGAGCGCGACTACTCCGCGACCATGGCCCGCCCCGAGTTCGCCCGCGTCACGAGCCGCGTCCGAGGTCTGCTCGGCGCGGGTGCCGCGGCCGATTGACACACATACACCACAGGTTGGGAAGGAACGGGATGGAACGCAGGTCCATCGGGATCGTCATGAACGGCGTCACCGGCCGGATGGGGTACCGCCAGCACCTCCTCCGCTCGATCCTCGCGATCCGCGAGCAGGGCGGGGTGCGCACGGGCGACGGCACCGTGCTGTGGCCGGAGCCGGTGCTCGTCGGGCGCAGCGAGGCCAAGCTGCGCGGCCTGGCGGAACGGCACGGGCTCACCGCCTGGACGACGGACCTGGCCGAGGCGCTGGCGCGTCCGGACACCGACGTCTACTTCGACGCGCAGGTCACCGGCGCCCGCGTCGACGCGATCCGCGCGGCCGTCGCGGCGGGCAAGCACGTCTACACCGAGAAGCCGCTCGCCGAGGACCTCGACGAGGCGCTCGCGCTGGCCCGGCTCGCGGACGAGGCGGGCATCAAGCACGGCGTCGTCCAGGACAAGCTGTTCCTGCCGGGCCTGCTCAAGCTGAAGCGCCTGGTCGACGGCGGCTTCTTCGGCCGGATCCTGTCGGTGCGCGGCGAGTTCGGCTACTGGGTGTTCGAGGGCGACTGGCAGGAGGCGCAGCGGCCGAGCTGGAACTACCGGGCCGAGGACGGCGGCGGGATCATCCTCGACATGTTCTGCCACTGGCGGTACGTGCTGGACGGGGTGATCGCGCCCGTCCGGTCCGTGCAGGCGCTCGGGGCGACGCACATCCCCGAGCGGGTGGACGAGGACGGCAAGCCCTACGAGGCCACCGCCGACGACGCCGCCTACGGCATCTTCGAGCTGGACGGCGGGATCATCGCGCAGGTCAACTCGTCCTGGACGACCCGCGTGTTCCGCGACGAGCTGGTGGAGTTCCAGGTGGACGGGACGGAGGGCTCGGCGGTCGCCGGGCTGCGCCGCTGCCGCGTCCAGCACCGGTCGATGACGCCGAAGCCGGTGTGGAACCCCGACCTGCCCGCCACCGAGGACTTCCGCTCGCAGTGGCAGGAGATCCCGGACAACACCGAGTTCGACAACGGCTTCAAGGCGCAGTGGGAGATGTTCCTGCGGCACGTCGCCGACGACGGCCCGTTCGCCTGGGACTTCTACGCGGGCGCGCGCGGCGTCCAGCTCGCCGAGCTGGGCCTGCGCTCCTGGCGCGAGGGCCGCCGCCTGGAGGTCCCGGAGCTGTGAAGATCGAACTGCCGGGGTCGCTCACGCCCTACACGATGGGCGAGCCCCGCACCTACGAGCCGCCTCCCGGGCCGAGCACGGCGCGGGTCGCGTACGCCGCCGCGCATGTGGTGCCCGATTTGTCCGGCGACTCGCTCGACTGGGACACGACGCTGGCGTTCCGGCGGCACCTGTGGTCGTACGGGCTCGGCGTCGCGGAGGCGATGGACACCGCGCAGCGCGGCATGGGCCTGGACTGGGCGGCGACCCGCGAGCTCATCGTGCGGAGCGGTCGGGAAGCGCTTTCAGTCGGCGGCCGCATCGTCTGCGGCGCGGGCACCGACCAGCTCCCGCCCGGCCCCGCGACGCTGGAGGAGATCGTCGCGGCCTATACCGAGCAGCTCGCGGTCATCGAGTCGGCCGGCGCGGTGCCGGTGCTGATGGCGAGCCGCCACCTGGCCGCCGCAGCACGCGGTCCGGAGGACTACGCCGACGTCTACGGGCGGCTGCTAGGGCAGGTCGGGCGGCCGGTCGTCCTGCACTGGCTGGGGCCGATGTTCGACCCGGCGCTGGACGGCTACTGGGGCTCCCCCGACCTCGACGTGGCGGCGGACGCTCTGCTGGCCCTGATCGGCGAGCACGCGTCCCGGATCGACGGGGTGAAGATCTCGCTGCTGGATGCCGGCCGGGAGATCGCGTTCCGGCGCCGGCTGCCGTCCGGAGTGCGCCTCTATACCGGGGACGACTTCAACTACCCGGAGCTGATCAGAGGCGACGCCGAGGGGCACAGCGACGCGCTGCTCGGCATCTTCGACCCGATCGCGCCCGCCGCCGCCGCGGCCCTGCAAGCGCTCGACGGCGGCGACCTCACGTCCTATGAGGAGATCTTCGCCCCGACCGTGCCGCTGTCGCGCCACCTGTTCGAGGCGCCCACCTACTACTACAAGACGGGTGTGGTGTTCCTGGCCTGGCTGGCCGACCACCAGCGGCACTTCCGCATGGTGGGCGGGCTGGAGACCGCGCGTTCCGTGCCGCACATGGTGCGCCTGTTCCAGCTCGCCGACGCGGCCGGCCTCTTCCCCGATCCCGGTCTCGCGGCGCACCGGATGCGCGCCTGGCTGACCGTCCAAGGAGCCGCGTCATGAGGTTCAGCCTCAACCAGTGGACGACCCGGCACTGGCCGCTGCCCGACCTGGCGGACGGCTGCGCGGCGGCGGGCGTCACGGGTGTCGGCCTCTGGCGGGAGCCCGTCGCCGAGTACGGCCTGGCCCGCACCGCCAAGCTCATGCGCGACCACGGGCTGGCGGTCACGTCCCTGTGCCGGGGCGGCTTCTTCCAGGAGCCGGACGCGCTGGAGAACAACCGGCGCGCCATCGAGGAGGCCGCCGAGCTGGGCACGGGCGTCCTGTGCCTGGTCAGCGGCGGGCTGCCGGACGGCTCCCGCGACCTGGACGGCGCGCGCGCCCGCGTCGCCGACCTCCTCGCGGAACTGGCGCCCTACGCGGGCGAGCACGGCGTCCAGCTCGCGATCGAGCCGCTGCACCCGATGTACTGCTCCGACCGCTGCGTGGTCTCCACCCTCGCGCAGGCGCTCGACCTGGCGGCGCCGTTCCCGGCCGCGCAGGTCGGCGTCATGGTCGACACCTACCACCTGTGGTGGGATCCGGACGCCTGGGCGGGCATCGCCCGCGCGGGCGCCGAGGGCCGGATCTCGCTGTTCCAGGTCGCCGACTGGGTGACGCCGCTGCCCGAGGGCGTCCTCACCGGGCGCGGCATGCTCGGCGACGGGTGCGTGGAGCTGCGGCGCTTCCGCGAGGCCGTGGACGCGACCGGCTACACCGGGCCGATCGAGGTGGAGATCTTCAACGACGCGCTGTGGGCCATGCCCGGCCCCGAGGCCCTCGCCCTGGCCCTCGCCCGCTACGACGAGCACGTCGCATGACGCACGCGCCCGGACCCGGCGTGCCGCCCTCATGAGAACGGCACGCCGCGGCCCGACGCGCCCGGCCGCGGCGCCCGGCCGGAGCTGGCGGTCGGCGTCGGGGGCATGGCTCGGGATCGGCACCGCGCCGGGCGCGCTCGTCCTCGGGGCGCAGGTCGGCGGGCGGCACGGCGGCGCGCTGCCGCTCCTGGTCCTGGTGATCGGCGGCGCGGTCATGGCGGCGCTGCTGGTCGCGCAGGGGCGCCTCGGCCTGCGCGCACCGGCCGGAGAGAACGCGGGCATGGCCGAGCTGGCGCCGCGCTACCTGCCGCCGGTCGCCGAGCGCGCCTTCACCGCGCTGCTCGCGATCGCGATGGTGGGCTGGTTCGGCTTCAACCTCGGCCTGGGCGGCGCGGCCGCCGCGGCGCTCGGCGGCGTCCCGGACGCGGCCGGGGTCGCGGCGCTGACCGTCCCGCTGGTCGCGGTGCTGATCGGCGGCGGCGGGCGGTGGAACGCGGTCGCGGTGGTGACCACGCTCACCGCGATCGCGCTCATCGGCATCGTCGCGGTGAAGCTCGCGCCGCCCGCGTCCCCGGTGTCGCTCGCGCGGGACGCCCCGCCGGGCGTCCTCGCCGCGGACCTCGCCGGCTACATCGGGTACGTGTCGGTGTTCGCCGTGCGGGCGCCCGACTTCACGGTCGGCCTGCGCGGGCGCGGCGACCTCGCGGCCTGCGTCGCGCTCCTCGTCGTCCCGGCGCTCGCGGCCTCCGTCGTGGGCGCCGGGGTGGCGGCGGCGAGCGGCTCCACCGACGTGGTCGCCGTCCTCGCCGGTCCGGACGGGCTCCCGGCCGCGAACCTGTTCGTCGCCGCGTCGGTCATCGCCCCGACCTTCGCGGCGGTGCATTCCGGCGCCCTGGCCGTCCGCCGCTTCCTGCCCCGCGAACGCGGCCGGAGCAGTGGCTCCCCGGGCGCGGACGGTGGGGCGGCCGGGGACGCACCGGCGCGCGGAGCCGGATCGGAGCGGCTCCGGTCGGCGCGGGTGGACGGGCGGCAGGCGGCGGCCGTGCTGGCGATCGCCGTGCCGGGGGCCGTGCTGGCCGCGCTGCGCGTCGACCGGATGCTGCTCGACTGGCTGACGGTGCTGGCCGCGGCGCTCCCGGCGCTCGTCCCGCCGATGGCGGCGGAGGCGGCGCGGCGGCGGCGCGGGCGGTCGGCGCGTCCCGTGGCCACCTGGATCTGGGCCCCCGGGGCCGCGGTGGCGGTGGCGCTGACCGTGGCCGGGTACGCGGCGGCGGCCCCGGCCGGGCTGCTCGTCTCCGCCGCCGGGACGCTCGTCCACGCGTGGCGGCGCCGGGTCCGGGCGTGACCCGATGTGGACATGTGCCAAGACCGGAAATCGTCCTTGACGCCGGGCGGGACCGGTCGTACGTTCGAGAAAGCGCTTCCAGAAAGCGCTTTCCAGCCACCCCTCACACCCTGGACGGCCGGAATGCAACGAAGGCTCCACTGGTGTCTCCTCGCGCTCGCGGCGCTGCTGCTGCCGCTGCTCGCCGTACCCCCGGCGGCGCAGGCGCGGGACGACGCGCCGATCCTCGACCCGATCCCCGACGACCCCGCCCCGTCCGGCCTCGGCCTCGTCCTGCAGGAGGTCGCGCAGCTCCCGCAGTCGAAACCGACCGGAACCCCGACCGACCCCCGGCTGCTGCGGTGGAACCGCATCAACTACGTCGGCGAGGTCCCCGACCACTCGGGCCGCCTGTACGTGCCGGACCTGAACGGCAACCTGTACCTGCTCGACAAGAAGACCCGCACCCCGCACGTCTACCTGGACGTCGCCGCCACGTTCGCGCCCGACTTCTTCTCCCAGGCCGGGCTCGGGCAGGGCTTCGGGTTCGTGGCGTTCCACCCCGACTTCCGCGAGAACGGCAAGTTCTACACCGCGCATGTCGAGGCCGGTGAGGCGCTGAAGACCAAGACGCCCGACCTCACGCCGCAGCCGAAGACCGGCTACCACGGCGTCATCGACGAGTGGACGGCGTCCGACCCGGAGGCCGACACGTTCTCCGGGACGCACCGGGAGGTCCTGCGCATCGGGTTCTCCGGCCGCATCCACAACCTCCAGCAGATCGACTTCAACCCCAACGCCCGTCCCGGCGACGCCGACTACGGCATGCTCTACCTGACGGTCGGCGACGGCGGCAACGGCAACGTCGGCGACAACGGCGGCGACCCGCAGAACCTCGCCGTCCCGCAGGGCAAGATCCTGCGCATCGACCCGTCGGGGAACAACAGCGCGAACGGCAAGTACGGCGTCCCGGCCGACAACCCGTTCGCCGGCCAGGCGGGCAAGCTCGGCGAGATCTACGCCTACGGCATGCGCGACCCGCACCGGTTCAGCTGGGACACCGGCGGCACGCACCGGATGTTCCTCGCGCACATCGGCGAGCACGAGATCGAGTCGATCCACGAGATCTACCCCGGCGCCAACATCGGGTGGAGCGAGCGGGAGGGCGCGTTCACCTTCCGCAAGGACGACCGCTGCCACCTGTACCCGCTGCCGGCGGACGACGACAAGTACGACTACGAGTACCCGCTCGCCGCCTACGACCACGACCCGCCGCCGGACTGGGACTGCCGCAGCGACGTCGGCCACGCGATCTCCGGCGGCTACGTCTACCGGGGCGCGAAGCTGCCCGCGCTGCGCGGCAAGTACCTGTTCACCGACATCGTCGACGGCCGGCTCATGTACACCGAAGAGTCGGAGATGAAGCACGACGCGTCCGGCAAGAACCGCGCGCAGATCTACGAGCTGGCCGCCTACGACACCTCCGGCAAGCCCGTCACCATGCGGGAGCTGGCCGGTGACGAGCGCGTCGACCTGCGCTACGGCATGGACGCCAAGGGCGAGCCGTACCTGCTCGCCAAGGCCAACGGGAAGATCTGGAAGGTCGTCGGGACGAAGCGGGTCGCGTCCTGCAAGGCGGGCCCGGTCCAGGTCAAGCACGCGACGGACGCCGGGAGCTGGGCGCCCGTCACGCCGTCGAAGTGGCAGTTCACCGGCGGCGAGGTCGTCCTCGCCGAGGCCGGCGAGCAGCGGCCGGGCCCGCGCCGCCCGTTCGAGTACGCGGTGCTCACCAAGGGACCGGTGCTCGGCTCGACGCGGATCGAGGCACAAGTCCGGCTCGACACGCCGGTGTCGGTCAGCAACCGGGACGTCATCGTCGTCTTCGGCTACCAGGACGACACGCACTTCTACTATGCGCACCTGTCCAGCGACAACACCATCTACCCGCACAACGGGATCTTCCTGGTGAACGGCGCCGACCGGCAGCGCATCGACCAGCAGTGGAACGCCAACCGGTCGCACGGCGCGCCGCCGTCCATCACGGACGAGGCGTGGCACGGCGTCCGGGTGGACCGCTGCGCCGAGACCGGCGAGACCGCCGTCTACGTGGACGGCTCGTCCCGCCCCGTGTTCACGGCGCTCGACACGACCCTCGGCTCCGGCCGGGTGGGCTTCGGCTCGTTCGACAACACCGGCCGGCTCCGCGGCCTGACCGTCCGCGGAACCCCTGCGAAGTAACGGCCTCCTCCGGGCGGGCGGCGGGCCCCGGCGCCCGCCCGGAGGGCTCCAAGGAGTCCACCATGCTGATTCGCCGCGGCCCCGCAGCGCTCGCCACCGTGCTGCTCGGCGCCTCCCTCACCGTCGCGACCCCGGCCCACGCCTCGACCGGCGGCGTCTTCCCGCCCCTGAAGAAGAACCTGATCTCCTACTACGACTTCGAGCATCCCGTGCCGGGCGATCCGTCCCGCGAGGCCGACCGCGGCCGGTCCGGGACGACGATCGACCTGGTCAACGGCGGTGCCGCCATGCGGGTGCGGGACGGCGCGCGGCGGCACGCCGTCCAGCTCAAGCAGGTGGACCCGTCCGCCAACGGGAACGACGACTGGAAGGCGGGGATCTACTCGGCGACGGGCGTCCCGTCCCTGCACGCGTTCAACGCCGCCAAGGGCGCGACGCTCATGGGCTGGTTCAAGATGACCGGCACCAACCCGAGCCCCAACACCGTCACCGCGAACCCCGACGACGAGTACAACGCGATCGGGCTGTCCGGGCTGCTCACGGGCGACTCCGACGGGCACGGCGTGCGCGCCCTGCTGGAGATCATCGACGTGTCCGGCACCCTGCGCGTCGTCGCGCTGGGCCGCCGCGTGGACGGGTCGAAGTCGCAGACGTTCGCGGCGAGCGAGGACTGGCAGAGCGTCCTCCCGCAGAACACCTGGGTGCACCTCGCCGCGACGTTCGACTACGACACCGGTCAGATGGCGCTCTACAAGAACGGCGCGCCGCTGCCCGGCTTCTACACCGTGGCCGGTGACCCGTGGGGCGTCGAGGGCGAACCCGAGCCGGACGTCACGTCCGCGACCGACCCCCGCGGCATCAAGATCGGCGGCAGCTTCCCGCAGAACAACCTCGAACGGAACCCCTGCAACTGCCGCATGGACGGCCTGATGTTCCTGGACCGCGCCCTCACCCCCAGGGAAGCGGCCATCCAATACAAATTCGCGAACCACTGACCCTGGCACCCGCCGGCGCCCGCCCCCGCGCGTGCGCCGGCGGCGATGTCGGACCCGCCTGCCAAGCTCCGGGCCCATGGATCAGGACGCATTCTGGGAGCTGGTCGACCGCTCCCGCGAGCACTCCCCGTCCCCCGAGGCCCGCGTCGCATGGCTGCAGGACGCCCTCGCACGCCGTCCCCTCGCGGACGTCGCCGGCTTTCAGATCTGCCAGGACCGGACCCGCCTCCGCTCCGACACCTACGCCCTCTGGGGAGCCGCCTACCAGATCATGGACGGCCTCTGCTCCATGGACGGCTTCTGGTATTTCCAGCCCTGGCTCATCGGCCTTGGCCGCGACGTGTTCGACCGCGTCACCGAGAACCCGGACCTCCTGGCCGACGTCCCCGAAGTGCGCCGCCTGGCCGGACATCCCCTCTCCGACTGGTCCGACGACGACTTCCCGGAATGGGAGTCGTTCAACTACATCGCGGCCCAGGTCTACGAACAGCTGACCGGCGCGGAGGACGGCTTGTACGACGCCCTACGCGCCCAAGGCCACCAGCCCTACGACACCGCCCCCGCCGACGCGGCCTGGGATTTCGAGAACCCGGCCGAAGTCGCCCGCCGCCTCCCCCGCCTCTCCGCCCTCTTCCCGCTGACCGACCGCGCATAATGCGAGGTCAGCGCACGACCTCCGCCTCATCGGGCGTTCGCTCGGTGTCCTGTGTCGCGGCCCAGGTGCCGAGCAACCGGAGTGCCTCCTCGGAGGGCGATCCGGGCTCCGGCGCGTAGGCGTAGATCCAGCGCTCGCCGTCGTGCAACTGGAGCGCTTCGACCTGAAGGCTGAGCTCACCTACCACGGGATGGTGGAAGCGCTTGGGACCCCGGCACGGCACCTCGACATCGTGCTCGGCCCACCAGTTCCGGAACTCCGGGCTCGCGACGGACAACTCGCCGATCAGCGCCTGCAGCCGCTTGTCGCGCGGGTAGCGGCCCGCGGTCTCCCGCAGGACCCCGACGCTCACGCGCGCGTTCATCTCCCAATCGAGGTGGAGGTCGCGCGTCGACGGCTCCAGGAACAGCCAGCGCGGATGGTTGGACGCCTCGGACGGCATCGGTTCGAGCCCCGCCAGCAGGGCCCGCCCCATCCGGTTCATCGCGTGGACGTCCCCGCGCGAGTCGATGACGAACGCGGGGATCGTGAAACTGCCGAGCATCGTCCGCATGCCCGCGTCGAGGGGCGGGAGCCGCAGTTCGCCGGGCTCGGCCGGGGCGACGGCCGCCCGGACGAGGTTGTGCAGGTGCAGCCGCTCGACCTCCGCCAGCCGCAGCGCGCGGGCGATCGCGTCGAGCACCTGGTCGGACGGCTGCAGGGGCCGGCCCTGCTCCATGCGGGCGTAGTAGTCGAGGCTCACGGCGGCCAGCATCGCGACCTCCTCGCGCCGCAGGCCCGGGACGCGGCGCCGGCCGCCGGCGGGGATGCCCACGTCCTCGGGCCGGACGCGCGCCCGCCGGGTCCGCAGGAACTCTCGCAGCTCAGCGTTCTTGGCCATGCCTCAACGGTAGGCGGCGGATACCCGGCTTGGGTGGGTCTGTGCGTCCGAGGTCGCCGCCGCA
Organism: Actinomadura chokoriensis; assembly: GCF_039529475.1. Taxonomy (NCBI): domain Bacteria; kingdom Bacillati; phylum Actinomycetota; class Actinomycetes; order Streptosporangiales; family Thermomonosporaceae; genus Actinomadura; species Actinomadura chokoriensis. The sequence continues at coordinate 323,562 of NZ_BAAAMW010000001.1, forward strand.
ACTGGTGGGGCCGCTACGCGCGCCCCAGGGTGAACGCATGACCACCATCACTCAGACCTCACCGCTCGGCGACCGGACCGTGCGGCGCATCGGCTTCGGTGCGATGCAGCTCGCCGGCCCGGGGGTGTTCGGCCCGCCCGCCGACCCGGACGCGGCCCGTGCCGTGCTGCGCCGTGCCGTCGACCTCGGCGTCGACCACATCGACACCGCCCAGGTCTACGGCCCCGACGTCGTCAACGAGCTCATCGCCGAGGCGCTGTACCCGTACCCGGACGGCCTCGTCCTCGCCACGAAGGTCGGCGGCGCCCGCGACGAGCAGGGCGGATGGGTCCGCGCGTCCCGCCCGGAGCAGCTCCGGGCGACCGTCGAGCAGGACCTGCGCACCCTGCGGCGCGAGCGGATCGACCTCGTGAACATGCGGTTCCAGGTCGGCGGCCCCGAACCGGACGACGTCCCGCTCGCCGACCAGCTCGGCACCCTCACCGACCTGCGCGACGAGGGCAAGCTCGACCTCATCGGCCTGTCGACCGCGTCGGCCGAGGCCGTCGAGGCCGCGCTGGAGATCACCCCGATCGCCGAGGTGCAGAACGCCTACGGCATCGCGAACCGGACGGACGAGCCGGTCGTCGACCTCTGCCGCGCGAACGGCATCGCCTACGTCCCCTACTACCCGCTCGGCTCCGCGTTCACCGGCGGCCCGCAGGCACTCGCCGCCGACCCGGCGATCGCGTCGGTGGCCGCCGAGCACGGCGCCTCGGCATCGCAGATAGCCCTCGCCTGGCTGCTCGCCCACTACGACCGCATGCTGCTGATCCCCGGCACGAGCTCGATCGCCCACCTGGAGGAAAACCTGGCCGTAGACGCCGTCAACCTGAACGAAGCCGACCTGTCCGCCCTGGACCGCGTCACTCACGTGGCCGCCCCGAGCTTCTGACCGCACCGGCCGCCGGCGCCCGCCTCCCGCGCGCCGGCGGTCTATTTCTGCGGCAGGTCAGCGCATGGCCTCCGCGTCATTCCACAGAGGACCCGCCGCCCGCCGGACGGCTTCCCGGATCGTTTCCGCATCCTTCTCGTACGGGCTCAGGTCGCACACCTTCACACCGGCGAGATCGGCCTTCCATTCGGGATGGTGCATGCGCCTGCGGAATTGCATGGGTGCCTGCTTCGGCCAGGCCATCAGCCACGTGTCCTTCGGGACGTCCAGCGGGCGGGCGATCCGCACCTCGTCCAGCTGGCCCCAGAGGATCCTCGTCGTGGTGCCGCGCGCCCGCACCTCCACGCCGCCGTCGTCCACCCGGAGTTCCATCGGATTGAGCACGGTCTGGAGAGTGCCCAGGCCGCCGACGAGAAGGACGGCGAAGACGCCGATCACGATGATGCCGATTCCTTTGGCGTCCACACCGATCAACGGCATCACGATCATCACGGCGACCATCAGGGCGGCCACGCCGAGCGCCCCGAACGTCGCCTGCCGGAAAGGCTTCTTGTCCGCGTGAAAGACGACAGGCTCCATAGGACTTCCCCACTTTACCGACAAAGCCGCTACTCGCCGGGCGCCCGCTCGAATCGCGCGGCCCACCGATGGAGCGCCTTCACATGGCCGCAGGTCAGGCTGCGCGCCGGAGGTACGCGGAGGAGCCGCACATGCCGCCGGTACGGCAATGCCTGGCGCCGAATCGTCAGCGGGATCACGTCGTCCACCCAGGCGAACGGACGACCGTCCGCATGCCGCAGGATCGGCGCCCACTTGCGCATGTACGGCAGTTGCAGCAGCGGGACGCGCGGGTCGCCGGGCTGCGCAACGTAGTCGAAGAACGCGACATGCGGGAGCGGCGGAAGGCCGAGGAGCGGGCCTATGTGCTCGTTGGCGTGCTCCTCCCAGGTCGTGGCCCAGACCAGGTCGTAGCGGGTCGCGAGATCCCGCAGCCAGGTGCCGTGCTCGGGGTTGATCCGGACGGTGAGCCGCCCGATGGCGTGTTCGGTGAACCGTGCGTCCGGTGTCTCCGGGTTGATGACGCCGTCTATATCGAGGTAGAGGAGGGGCTTTCCCTGGCGGGTGCCGGGGCGGGGGGTGTCGCCTAGCCGCATAGGCGGGCGGTGTGGAGGCCGGTGTCGGTGGCGGCGATGAGGGTGCCGTCCGGGCAGAGGGCCAGGTCGTTGACGGGGGCGGGCACCTCGATGCGGTGGGACGGGGTCAGGGTCGCGGCGTCCCAGGCCAGGAGGGTGCCCGGGTCGTCGCGGAGGGCGGCGGCGACGAGGAGGGTGTCGTCCACCAGGGCAGCGGCCACATGGTCGCAGGGGGACGGCGTCTCCAGGGTCGCCGCCCGCTCCCCGTCCAGGCCGCGGACGTGCAGGGCGGACGGGGTCGGCTGGACGAGCACGAGCCCGGCCGGGGACGGGGTCAGTACCGGGGCCGGCACCGAGGTGGGCAGGGCGGCGATCTCCTCGCCGCGTTCGACGTCCACGAGGCCGACCGCGGAGTCGCCGGGGAGGCCGATGAGGGGGCCGGTGGCCGGGGTGGCGTGCAGGATCCAGCGGTCGATGGCCGTCCCGTGGCCGAGCCAGAGGGTGAACTCGGTGAGGCGCTCGCCGGTGACGGCGTCCCACACGAGGACCTCGGCGTCGCTGGCAGGGCCGAAGACGGCGACGACTCCGGCGCGGCCGTGGTGGACGGCGAGGCCGAGGAGGTCGGGCCGCCCGTCGAAGACCGGCTCGCTCCCGGTGGCGAGGTCGTGGACGTGGACGCGGTCGCGGTGCGTCCATGCGACGGCCGGCGAGCCGGCGGGGAGGCCGAACGCCCAGTCGGCGCGGTCGGTGGGGAAGTCGGGGATCGGCGCGCCGAGCGCCGCGCCGGCGGCCAGGTCCCAGAGCTGGCCGGTGTTCGCGCCGCGCGCCGCCTGCGAGGTGAACGCCAGCGGCGCGCCCTCGGCGGTGACGGCGACGCCGTCGAACGATCCCTGCGCCAGCGGTTCCGCCAGCACCCTTTCCGGCATGCGCAGGAGAGTAGGCCACCCGGCCTCGATCGTTCCACGGACTCGCGAAAACTCGGCGCCGGTGTGACGTTCCCGCCGCCGGCGGCGCTGTCATCACCCGGCGTCGCGCAGGCGCGCGGCGATGTCCTCCGGGGAGACGTCGTTGATCCAGGCGGCCATGCCCGACTCCGAGCCGGCCAGGTACTTGAGCTTGTCGGGTGCGCGGCGGATGGAGAACAGCTCGAGGTGGAGGCGGAGCGCCTCGTTCCCGGTGGGGGCCTGGTGCCAGCCCGCCACGTACGGGAGCGGGGTGCCGTAGAGGGCGTCGCAGCGGCGCAGGAGGTCGCGGTAGAGGACGGCGAGCTCGTCGCGCTCGGCCGGGTCCAGCGCGGTGAAGTCGGGGACGTGGCGGTGCGGCATCAGGTGCGCCTCGACCGGCCAGCGGGCGGCGGCGGGGACGTAGGCCGTCCAGTGCTCGCCGGCGAGCACGACCCGGCTCCCCGCCCGCTCGGCCTTCAGGACGTCGTCGAACAGCCCCGGGCGGGCGGCGGCCATCGTGAGCATGCGGTCGGTGCGCGGCGTGATGAACGGGTACCCGTAGATCTGGCCGTGCGGGTGGTGGAGGGTCACGCCGATCTCCACGCCGCGGTTCTCGAACACGAAGACCTGCCGGACGCCGGGGACCGCGGCGAGGTCGGCGGTGCGGTCGGCCCACGCGTCGATGATCGTCCGGACGCGGGAGACGGGCAGCCGCGCCATCGACGCGGAGTGGTCGTCGGTGAAGCACACGACCTCGCAGCGCCCGGCGCCGCGGGCCCGCGCGACCCCGTCGATCTCCGGCGGGACGGGCGGCGTCCGGACGTCGAAGGACGGGAACCGGTTCTCGAACGACACGACCTCGTAGGACGGGTCGGGGATCTCCGAGGCGGGGCCGCCGGGGCACAGCGGGCACTCGTCGGCGGGCGGCAGGAACGTGCGGGTGTTGCGGTGCGCGGTGATCGTGACGTGCTCGCCGGTGAGCGGGTCGCGGCGCGTCTCGCAGAGCGGCTCGACCGGCGGCAGCCCGCGCGGATCGGGCACGGGCACCCGGCCCGGCACCTCGTCGTAGTAGACGATCTCGCGGCCGTCCGACAGGCGTGCGCGTGTCCGGTTCATGTCGCCGGAAGCCTACCGCGCGGCAAGATCACCCCGTGGGCGCACCCGCCGGGTGCTGTGCCTGGTGGACGGCGAGGAGATGCTTCACCAGCGTGGTGAGCACCTCCTTTCCGGAGGCCCGTTCGCGGACGTCGCAGAGCACGACCGGGACGTCCGCGCGGAGGTCGAGCGCCTCCCGGATCTCCTCGGGCGTGTAGTCGTAGCCGTCGTCGAAGCAGTTCACGCCGACGACGAACGGCAGGCCCCGGTTCTCGAAGTAGTCGACGGCGGGGAAGCAGTCGGCGAGGCGGCGCGTGTCGGCGAGGACGACGGCGCCGAGCGCGCCGTAGGACAGCTCGTCCCACATGAACCAGAAGCGGTCCTGGCCGGGCGTGCCGAACAGGTACAGGACGAGGCCGTCGCGGATCGTGATGCGGCCGAAGTCCATCGCGACCGTGGTGGTGGTCTTCTGCTCGACGCCCTCGGTGTCGTCCACGCCGAGGCTCCGGTCGGTGAGCAGCTCCTCGGTCTGCAGGGGGCGGATCTCGCTGACCGCGCCGACCAGCGTGGTCTTGCCGACCCCGAACCCGCCGGCGACGAGGATCTTCACCGCGACCGGGACCGCGGGGGCGGCGCCCTCGCCGTCGCCCGCGTTCTCAGAGGGCTTGGAGGCCATGGAGCACTTCTCTCAGCAGACGTTCCTTGGAGAGCGGGCTCTCCTGGTGGGGACGGGTGGCGGTGATGAGCCGGTGGTGCAGCAGGTCGCCGAGCAGGACGCGCACCACGACCAGCGGCAGCCGCATCCGGGCGGCGATCTCGGCCACCGGCTGCGGCTGCACGCACATCTCCAGGATGTCGAGGTGCTCGGGGCCGATGCCGGGCGAGCCGGACCGGGGCCGGGCCGCGGTCGCCACGATCGTGATCATGTCGAAGCCCTCGCCGGCCGCGGGCCGCGCGCGCCCCCGGGTGAGCGCGTACGACCGGACGATCGGGCCGGCCTCGTCATCGAGCCATTCGCTGCCAGGACCGGTCATGGCCCGTCACGATTCCTCGGTGTCGAGGGCCTCGGCGCGGCCGCGCCGGGTGCCCTGCTGGATGGACGACATCATCGACCGCAGCTCCTCGGGCGACCGTCCCGGGCGCGTCGCGGCGGGCGGCGGACCGGTGACGGTGGGGTCCTCGCGCAGTTGGGCGGCCATGTTCTCCTGCCGGACGCGCTTCGGCAGCGGCGGCCGCCCGGCCGCCCCGGACCCGCTCGACCCGCTCGCCGGGCGGCGCCGGACCTCGCGCGGCGAGCGCGGGACGCCCGGCTTCACGGGCGCGGGGGGCGGGTCCCCCCAGGGGGACGGCGCGGGCTCGGCCGCCGGCGGGTCGCCCCACGGCGACGGGGCGGAGGCGTGCCGTCCCGGCGGGAGCCGGAGCACCGACCCGCCCCGCTCCGGGCCCCGGTCCGGGCCGCCGACGACCGAGCCGACGGGGATGAGCGCGTCCTCCGCACGGCGGGTGGTGAGCGCGGGCGTGCCGGGCGCGGTGTCGCCCTCGTCCGGGACGACGAGGCCCTCGGGCAGCAGGACGATCGCGGTCATGCCGCCGTACGGGGACGTCCGCAGCGTGACCTTGATGCCATGCCGGCGGGCGAGCCGGCCGACGACGAACAGGCCGAGCTGGGCGCTGTCGGACAGGTCGAACTCGGCGGCGGTGGCGAGCCGCTCGTTGGCGGCGGCGAGGCTCGGCTCGTCCATGGACAGGCCCCGGTCCTCGACCTCCAGCGTGAAGCCGTGCGAGACGGCCTGCCCCTGCACCTGGACGGTGGTGTGCGGCGGCGAGAACGCGGTGGCGTTCTCGATCAGCTCGGCGAGCAGGTGGATGACGTCGGCGACGGCGGGCCCGACGATCGCGGCGCGCGACATCGGCGCGACGTTGACCCGGGTGTAGTCCTCGACCTCGGACGCGGCGGCGCGGGCGACGTCGACGATCGCGACGGGGCTGCGCCAGCCGCGGCCGGGCGCCTGCCCGGACAGGATGATCAGGCCCTCGGCGTGCCGGCGCATGCGGGTGGCGAGGTGGTCGACCCGGAACAGGTCCTCCAGGTCGTCGGGGGTCTCGATGCGCCGCTCCATCGCGTCCAGCAGCTTGAGCTGGCGGTGCAGCAGCGTCTGGCTGCGCCGGGCGAGGTTGACGAACACGTCGCTGACGTTGCGGCGGAGCGTCGCCTCCTCGACCGCGCCCTGGATCGCGGTGCGCCGGGCGGCGTTGAAGGCGTCCCCGACCTGGTCGATCTCGCGGGTGCCGAACGCCAGCGGCGGCGCCTCGGCGGCCACGTCGACCTCCTCGCCGCGGCGCAGCCGGCGGATCACGCCGGGCAGCCGGACGTCGGCGAGGTCGAGCGCCTCGCGGCGCAGCCGGGCCAGCTCCCGGACGACGGACCGGGCGACCCAGACCGCGAGGACGAGCGAGGCGGCGACGGCGACGAGCCCGAGCGCCCCCGCGAGGAGGACGCGGGTGATGATGCCGTCCGCGATCGGCTCGGCGCGCTGCTCGGCGCCCTCGGACACGGCGAGTTCGAGGCCGCGCAGCCGGGTCAGGTTGGAGTCGGCGGTGGTCTTCCACAGCACCCCGCCGTTCGCGGTGCCGCCCTTGACGTACCGGGGGGACCCGACGAACCGGTCCTCCAGCGTGCGGAGCCGGCCGTACTCGGGCATCGCGACGACGCGCCGGTAGTACGCCTGGTCGGCGGAGCGCAGCTCGGCGGCCGCGTACCCGTAGAGGGCGCGCTGCGTCCCGACGAGCTTGACGAACCGGGCGTGCTCGGCGCCCGTCATCCGGCCGGCGGCGAGCGCGCCGGCGAGCAGCGCGTCCTCCTGCGCGAGGACCTCGCGGGCGCGGGCCAGCGACGCCTCGTTGCGGGCGTCCTTGGCGACCTCGGAGTTGTCGAGCGTGGCGAGGGAGCCCTGCAGCGCGCCGACGTCGTCGAGCAGCGCGGTGTAGTCGGCGAACGCGCGGTCCCGGCCGACGGCGCCGGTGTCGATGGCGCGGCGGCGGCCGTCCAGCCCGTCCAGCTCGGCGAGGATCTTGTCGGCGATCCGCCGGGTGTCGGCGGGCGCGGCGCCGCGGGCGCCCGCGTCCCCGGCGAGCCGCCGGAACAGCTCGGCCTGCCGGTCGGTGACCAGCCGGCCGGACTCCATCGCCGCCCGGTCGCCGTCCGCGCGTCCGCCGAGGTACACCATCGACAGCCGCCGCTCCGCCTGCAGCGCGCCGCCGAGCGCGCCGGACGGGTACCCGTAGTGGTCCTGGACGGTCTTGACGTGCCGGAGGTTGAGCCCCTCGCCGAGCGCGATGCTCGCGGCGAACGCCCACAGCACGCCGAGGGACACCACCGAGACGGTGACCATGAGGACGACCTTGAAGCGGATGGAGCGGAATCGCGCCGCCTTGGGAGCCCGCCGGTGGCCGGCGGCTGAGTCCGTGGTGGTGCGGCCTCGTTTTGGCACTGCGGCTGAACTTTCACTCGTGCGGACGGCTGGCGGGGACGGAGGCGACCGCCGGGGAGGACGGGTCGTCGGGAACGGTAGGAGAGCCTAGGACCGTCCGCCGCCGTGTGTCGACAGTTTCCGGATCATCACGTTTTGTATGCACAGACGGACGAAAATACCCCTACGATGCCTCAGCGTGATGGCTCGTTCTCCCCAAGCGACGAAAAACGCCAGGCCGCCCGTCCGCGCGCACAGGTCCGGGGCGGTGCTCGCGGCGGGCGCGCTGTCCGCCGTCGCGGCGCTCACCGCCGGATGCAGCGGCGGCTCCGCCTCCGCCGCCACACCCCCCGACATCCCCGCCATGCAGGAGCTCGGCACCCCGGAGGGGCGGCTCGACCTCGTCGCCTGGACCGGCTACGCCGAGGACGGCTCCAGCGACCGCAAGGTCGACTGGGTCACCCCGTTCACGAAGGCGACCGGCTGCAAGGTGCACACCAAGGTCGCCGACACGTCCGACTCGATGGTCGCGCTGATGGAGACCGGCCGGTACGACGGCGTGTCGGCGTCCGGCGACGCGAGCCTGCGGCTCATCTACGGCGGATTGGTCGCGCCGGTCAACACGGGGCTGCTCGGCAACTACGACGACATCGCCAAGTACCTGAAGAACCAGCCGTACAACTCGGTCGACGGCCGCATGTACGGCGTCCCGCACGGCTACGGCGCCAACATGCTCATGTACCGGACGGACAAGATCCCGCAACGTCCGACCTCGTGGAGCGTCGTGTGGGACAAGGACGGCCCGGCCGCCGGGCACGTCGTCGCCTACGACTCCCCCATCTACATCGCGGACGCGGCCCTCTACCTCAAGGCCCACCGCCCCGACCTGGACATCACCGACGTGTACGAGCTGGACGAGAAGCAGTTCCAGGCCGCGGTCGGCCTGCTCAAGCAGCAGCGCCCGAACGTCAACCAGTACTGGGCGAACTACCTGGACGAACTCCAGTCGTTCAAGAGCGGCTACAACTACGCGGGCACCGCGTGGCAGGTGACCGCCAACCTGGCCCTCGCGGACAAGGCGCCCGTCGCGACCACCATCCCGTCCGAGGGCGCCACCGGCTGGTCCGACACCTGGATGATCTCCTCGAAGGCCCAGCACCCGACCTGCATGTACAAGTGGATGAACTGGATCACCACCCCCAAGGTGCAGGCGGAGGTCGCGCAGTGGTTCGGCGAGGCCCCCGCCAACCCGAAGGCGTGCGCCTACACCGCGAAGGGCTTCTGCTCGACGTACCACGTCGGCGACCCCGAGTTCTACAAGCGCCTGGCCTTCTGGAAGACCCCCGTCAAGGACTGCGGCGACGACCGAGGCACCACCTGCGTCGACTACACCCGCTGGGCCCAGGCCTGGACCCAGATCAAGGGCTAGCCGCGCGGCGCCGGGGCGGCGTCAGTTGCCGACGACCTCTACGACGACCACGGCGAAGAAGCTCAGGAGCAGGGCGTCCGCCATGACGTAGGCGGCGAGGAACATGAACGCGAGCGCCGAGGAGGGCGAACGCCGCGATGCCGGGAACGGTGGCGAGCGCCTTGGCCGGCTCCCAGAGGACGGACATCGGCAGGTGCGGCGTCCAGACGCCGAGGGCGTCCTGGAACCAGCCGGGCCGGCGCCGGACCGCCCCGCTCTCGACGAGTTGCGCGGCCATGTCGAGCGCCATGCACGACAGGACCACGCCGCCGATGTCGGCCCAACCGGAGACCGTTTACGGTCAGAACTCCCCGGGGGTTTCTCGGTGCTCAGAACGGCCGAACGCCATTCCGGCCGGAACGGCGGGCGGTCAGGAGGCGGGCTTCACCGCGTAGCAGTAGTTCGACCTGCCCTTGAAGTAGTGGCGGGCCCTGCTGTCGCCGTACCGCCACTGGCATCCCGCGTCGAGCTGCGCGGACGACAGCTTCATCGTGTCGCCCGAGCGTTTCACGCAGTACGCGCCTGCGCTCGGCGTCTGGCGGTACTCGACCCACTCCCAGCCGAGCTTCTTGCAGTACTCCGTGAAATGCCCGGGGCCGAGTTCGACGCTGACGGGCTTTGCCGGGGGTGCCGGTGCGGAGGACGGGGTTTTCTGGGAGCCCGCCGTTTGTGCGGGCGGTTGTGCTCCGGGGGACTGTGAAGAGGTCCGCTTGGCGCTCTTGCTCGGGCTCGCCGACCGGGTTCCGGCGTCCGGTCCCGCTGCGGCGGCCGGGGCGGACGGTGAGGCCGCCGGGCCCGTCGAGCCCTGTGTCACCACGCGGCCGTCGTGGTCGGCGGGGTCGTCGCCGGAGAACCACGCGATGCCGAAGACGACGGCGATGACGGCGGCCACCGCGGCGCCCGTCCCTGCCAGGACCGCCTTCGTCCGGCCGCCTCCTGGTCCGTGCGGCGTGGTCGTCCCTGAGCCGGGCGGGGGCGGGGGTGCCGCCATCGGCGGCGGCGGTGGGGTGTGGGCTGTGTCCTCGTCGGCGCGCGGGGGCGGCTCGGACGGGGGCAGCAGCGCCGCCGCGGGGACGGGCGGGCGCATCGTGCCGGGTGGGGGCGGCGCGGGCACCGGGGGTGTGGTGCGGCCGGGGCGGACCAGGCGGTCCAGGACGTCCTGCGCGGACGGGCGGCGCGACGGGTCCTTCGCGAAGCACGCGGTGAGGAGGGCGCGCAGCGGCTCCTCCACCCCGGCGAGGTCGGGCTCGTGGTTCGCGATCCGGTTGAAGACGATGGGGACGGTCTCGTTGCCGAACGGCGCGCGGCCGGTCGCGGCGAACACCATCGTGGACGCCCACGCGAAGACGTCCGCGGCGGGGGTCAGCTCGCCCGGTTCGAGCTGCTCGGGCGCCATGTAGGCGGGCGTGCCGACGGCGCGGCTGACCATCGTCTGCGCGCCGGACAGCGCGCGGGAGATGCCGAAGTCGATGACGCGCGGGCCGTCCGTGCCGATCAGCACGTTGTGCGGTTTGAAGTCGCGGTGGACGATGCCGGCGTCGTGCAGGGCGACGAGGGCCGTGGCGGTCGCGATCGCGAGCCGGTCGAGGGCGCTGCCCGAGCGGGGGCCCTGCTCGGCGACCACCCGGCTGAGCGGCGGGCCGTCGATGAACTCGCTGACGATGTAGCGGCGGTTGCCGGCCGTGCCCGAGTCGAGCACCTGCGCGGTGCAGAACCGCGCGACCTGCTTGGCCGCCTCCAGCTCGCGGGCGGCCGTGTCGTCGCCGCCGAGCACGCCGCTCGGCTGCGGGTGGAACAGCTTCACCGCGACCCGGGTGCCGTCGCCGCCGGTCCCGAGGTACACGACGCCCTGGCCGCCCTCGCCGATCCGCGCGGTGATCCGGTAGGCGCCGAGCTGCCGTGGGTCGGACGGTTCGAGGGGCTCCACGCAAGCAGTGTAGGGCGGTCAATGATCGCGTTGGGCGGAGAGCCGGACGAGGGTGAGAAGTTCCGCGGCCGGGGCCTCGGCCGCGCCGGCGAGGTGGCCGCGGGCCTCGGCGAGCAGCCTGCCGGCGTGGCCGGTGGCCCAGTCCCGGGCGCCGGTGCTCTCGATGAGGGCGGCGGCCCGCGCGGTGTCGGCGGCCGTCAGCGGCGCGCCGCGGAAGTAGAGGCCGGCCAGCTCCGCGGCGGCGGGCGTGCCGGAGGTCAGCGCGGCGACGACCGGCAGGGACTTCTTGCGGTTGTGCAGGTCGGAGTGGACGGGTTTGCCGGTGGCGGCGGGGTCGCCCCAGATGCCGAGCAGGTCGTCGGCGAGCTGGAACGCCAGACCGAAGCACCGCCCGAAGGCGCGCATGCGCTCGACCTCGGCGGAGGCGGCGCCGCCGTAGAGGGCGCCGAGGGCGCAGGACGCGCCCATCAGCGCGCCGGTCTTGCGGCCCGCCATGGCGAGGCACTCGTCGAGCGTCACGTCGTCGCGGTCCTCGAAGGCGAGGTCGGCGCACTGCCCCTCGACCAGGTCGAGGACGGCGCGGGCGAGGATGCGGACGCCGTGCGCGACGGCCGGGCAGCCGTCCTCGGCGAGCGCCTCGTAGGCGGCGGCGAGGAGGGCGTCCCCGGTGAGGACGGCGGCGTTCGTCCCGAAGACCGTCCAGGCGGTGGGGCGGTGCCGGCGGGTGGGGTCGCCGTCCATGACGTCGTCGTGCAGCAGGGAGAAGTTGTGCGTCAGCTCGACCGCGACGGCGGCCGGCAGGGCGGCGGCCGCCGTCCCCCCGGCCGCCTCCGCGGCCAGCAGCGCCAGTGCGGGCCGGATCGCCTTGCCCGCCGGGCCCTCGGCGGGGCGGCCGTGCTCGTCCCGCCACCCGAAGTGGTAGGCGGCGACGCGGGCGGCCTCGCCGGGCATGGCCTCGACCGCGTCCCGCAGGGCGGGGTCGAGCAGGCGGCGGCTCCAGCGCAGGATGCCGTCCGCCGACCGGGCGCGCTCGTCCGGCCGGTGGTCGCACCGGACGATGGCGGGGTCGTCCTTCCAGGCGGGCATGGCCCTCCCCTTCCTCAGCGGGCTCAGCGGGTCAGCGGGCGATCTCGACGTTCTCCAGGACGCCGAGCGCGTCCGGGACCAGCACGGCGGCCGAGTAGTACGCGCTGACCTGGTAGGTCAGCAGCGCCCGCTCGTCGATGCCGGTGAACCGGACCGACAGGCCCGGCCGCACCTCGCCGGGCAGCCCGGTCCGGTGCAGGCCGATGACGCCCTGGTCGTCCTCGCCGGTGCGCAGCGCGAGGATCGAGCTCGTCCCGGACGCGGTGATCGGGATCTTGTCGCAGGGGTGCATGGGGACGCCGCGCCACGCCTGGACGCGGCGTCCCTCGACCTCCACGCCGTCCGGGTACACCCCGCGCCGGGTGCACTCGCGGCCGAACGCGGCGATCGTCTTCGGGTGCGCGAGGAGGAACCGGGTCTTGCGCCGCCGCGACAGCAGCTCGTCCAGGTCGGCGGGGGTCGGCGGGCCCCCGCGCGTCTGGATGCGCTGCCGCAGGTCGGCGTTGTGCAGCAGGCCGAAGTCGCGGTTGTTGATCAGCTCGTGCTCCTGGCGCTCGCGCAGCGCCTCGATCGTCAGCCGCAGCTGCTGCTCGACCTGGTCCATCGGGTCGCTGTACAGGTCGGCGACGCGCGTGTGGACGCGCAGGAGCGTCTGGGCGACGCTCAGCCCGTACTCGCGCGGCGCGGCCTCGTAGTCGGCGAACGTGCCGGGCAGGACGGGTTCGCCGTCGTGCCCGGACGCCACCTCGATCGGCGCCTCCCCGTGCCGCGTCCGCGGGGGCCGCGGGGCGTCCCGGTACTCCTCCAGGCGGGTGCGGAGGGCCTCGGACCGTTCGGTCAGCTCCTCGATCGCCTCCCGGGACAGCGTCAGGACGGTCGTCGGGGTCAGCGCGCGGAACGTGTGCGGCCAGACCTCGGCCGTCCCGAGCAGGGCGCGGTCGCCGAAGAACCGGCCGTCGGCGAGGACGCCGACGCCCGCCTCGGCGCCGTACTCCCCCGGCGCGGTCTCGGCGACCTTGCCGTGCGCGATCAGGTGGACGCCGTCGAGGGGGCGGCCCGCCGCCGCGATCTCCTCCCCCGGCGCGTACTCGCGCTGCTCGAACCGCGCGGCGAGGCCCTCCAGGACCGCCGGATCGTCCAGGCCGTCCAGCGGGGGCAGCTCGGCCAGCTCCGGCGGGACCACCCGGACGTCGGCGCCGTCGTTGACGAACGTCACGAGCCCGTCGCCGAGCCGGTAGGTCAGGCGCCGGTTCACCCGGTAGGTGCCCGCGTCCGCCCGCACCCACGGCAGCAGCCGCAGCAGCCACCGCGGGGTGATGCCCCGCATCTGCGGGACGGACTTGGTCGTCGTCGCGAGGTTGCGCGCGGCGCCGGTGCCGAGGGCGAGCCGCCCCCGCTCTTCGGTGGGCGAGGTCACGCGCCGGCACCGCCGTGCGCGATCTCGACCGACTCCAGCATGCCGAGCGCGTCCGGGACGAGGACGGCGGCCGAGTAGTAGGCGCTGACCAGGTAGTTGATGAGCGCCTTCTCGTCGATGCCCATGTACCGGACCGACAGCCCCGGCTGGTACTCGTCCGGCAGCCCGACCTGGTGCAGGCCGATGACGCCCTGCGCCTCCTCGCCGGTCCGCATCAGCAGGATCGAGCTGGTCTTGGTCCTGCTCACCGGGATCTTGTTGCAGGGGAAGATCGGCACGCCGCGCCAGGCCGGGACCTTGTGGCCGCCGACGTCGGCGCTGCCGGGGTAGACGCCGCGCGCGCTGCACTCGCGGCCGAACGCGGCGATCGCCTTCGGGTGCGCGAGGAAGAACGCCGGCTCCTTCCAGACGAGGGTGAGCAGGTCGTCCATGTCGTCGGGGGTGGGCGGGCCGGAGCGGGTGTGGATGCGCTGCGACAGGTCGGCGTTGTGCAGGAGCCCGAAGTCGCGGTTGTTGATCAGCTCGTTCTCCTGGCGCTCGCGCAGCGCCTCGATCGTCAGCCGCAGCTGCTGCTCGACCTGGTCCATCGGCTCGTTGTAGAGGTCGGCGACGCGCGTGTGGACGCGCAGGACGGTCTGCGCGACGCTCAGCTCGTACTCGCGCGGCGAGCCCTCGTAGTCGACGAACGTCCCCGGCAGGACCGGTTCGCCGTCGTGCCCGGACGCCACCTCGATGGCCGCCTCGCCGTGCGCGTTGTGCGCCTTCGCCGGGCTCGCCTTGTACTCCTCCAGGTGGGTCTGGAGGGACGCGGACTGGCCGAGCGTCTCCTGGAAGTCGGCCTGGCTCATGCTGAGGACCGTGCAGGCGGTCACGGCCTTGACCGTGCTCTCCCACTGCTCCGGTTCCGCGCCCTCCTCCGTCCCGAGGAGGGCGTTCTCGCCGAAGAAGTCGCCGTCGGCGAGCGTCCCGAGGACGGCGTCGGTGCCGTACTCGCCGGCGCCGATCCGGTTGAGCTTGCCGTGCGCGACGAGGATGACCCGGTCGACCGGGTGCCCGCGCTCCACGACGACCTCGCCGGGCTCGTACTCCTGCTGGGTGAACCGCCCGGCGATGGCGTCCAGCGTGAGGTCGTCGTCGTAGCCGCGCAGCGGGGGCAGTTCGCCGAGCTCGCGCGGGATGACCCGGATGTCCGCGCCGGTCTGCACGAACGTCACCCGCCCGTCGCCGAGCGTGTAGGTGAGCCGCCGGTTGACGCGGTAGGCGCCGCCGGCCGCCTGCACCCACGGCAGCAGCTTGAGCAGCCACCGCGAGGTGATGCCCTGCATCTGCGGGACGGACTTGGTCGTGGTCGCCAGGTTCCGTGCCGCCGCGGTACCGAGGCTCAACTGCTGCTGCTGTTCCGTCACGTCCACACCACCGATTCGTCGAGGGTCCGTCATGAGCCGGCCGTCTCCGGCCAACGGAGACGCTACAGACCGTAATCGTCCGATCGCAACGGGCCATTGCCTCCACCTGTGCTTGGCGGCGGCGCCACACAAGTCGCACCCCCGCGCCACTGCCCGCCCGTGCGTCGACCCCGGACGCTCCTCGACGCCGTCCCGCGCCCGGCTCGCCGGAGAGGTTTCGCCGCAGGTCAGCGGGGGGTGACGTGAGGCGAATCACGGAAAGACCTACCCCACCCTGGCGTTGCTCTTAAGAGAAGCTCGGGCCGGTGAAGGAAGGCCCGACCAGACCGGAGGGGAGGCTCCCAGTGACCGCAGTTTGGACCGCACTGGCAATCGAGACCGGCGCCGCACTGGTGATCGCGGGCTCGCTGGCGGGCTGGGCCCGCCGGCACTTCCGCCGCTCCGACTGAGGCGTCCGCGCCGCGCCCCGCGGCGTGCGGGTCAACCCGCCCCGGAACCCGCCGGTTCCGGGGCGAGTTCGGTTCCGGCCTTCTCGATCGGCACCCCGGCCGTCTCCGGGATCCTGATGATCGGGTACAGCGCCACCAGCGCCGCGAGCATCAGGTAGTACGCCGGGATGTAGTTGGACCCGGTCACGTCGATCAGCGACCCGACCAGCACGGCCGCCGTCCCGCCGAACAGCGACGTCGAGATGTTGTAGCCGATCGCGAACGCCCCGTACCGCACCTGCGTGGGGAACATCGCCGGGAACGTGGCCGCGATGACCGCGAGGACCAGCACCAGCAGCCCGCCGACGATCGCGTAGCCGAACGCGACGCCGACCATGTTGTTGGTCTGCATCAGCGCGAACGCCGGCCAGGACAGGAAGATGTAGCCGACCGCGGCGGTGATCAGCAGCGGCTTGCGGCCGATCCGGTCCGACAGCGAGCCGATCGGCACGATCACCAGGATCATCAGCGCCTCGATGAGGATGGTGATGAGCTGCGCCGTCGTGTCGTTCTTGTGCAGGAAGTCGACGAGGTAGGACGGCATGAACGTCAGCAGCGTGTAGTCCGCGACGTTCAGCATGAACACGATGCCGATCAGCATCACGATGACGCGCCAGTGGTGCTGCAGCGTCTCCTTCAGCGGCGAGTGGGCCTTCTTGCCGGCCTTCTCCATCTCCTGGAACGTCGGGGTGTCCTCGATCCGCGTCCGGACGTACAGGCCGACGAACCCGAGCGGCAGCGCGAGCAGGAACGGGATGCGCCAGCCCCAGTCGTTCATCGCGCCGGTGCTGAGCGACAGGTCCATGACCAGGACGAGGCCCGCGCCGAGGATGTAGCCGGTCAGCGTGCCGAGCTCCAGGAAGCTGCCGAAGAACCCGCGCCGGTGCGTCGGCGCGTACTCGGCGATCATCGTGGCGGCGCCGCCGTACTCGCCGCCCGTCGAGAAGCCCTGCACCAGCCGGACGGCGAGCAGCAGCAGCGGCGCGGCGATCCCGATCGTGTCGTAGCCCGGCAGGATCCCGATCACGAACGTCGAGCTCGACATCATGATGATCGTGACGGCCAGCACCCGCTTGCGGCCGAGCTTGTCGCCCATCGGGCCGAAGAACAGCCCGCCGAACGGGCGGGCGAGGAACGCCGCCGCGATCAGCGCGAACGAGCGCAGCGACGCGCTGCCCGCCGCGCCCTCCGGGAAGAACACGGTGCCGATGATCGCGGTCATGATCCCGGCGCTGAACACGCCGAAGTCGAACCACTCGACGCAGTTCCCGATGGCGGACGCGATCACGGCCTTGTGGACGCCGGCGGCCCCGCCCCGGTCGGCCGGCAGGCTGGCACCGTCGTCGGTGCGCTCCGGGTCGTCGTTCACGCGCTACCTCTGCCCGATGATCGGCAAAGCTAACGCCGTGCTCGGGGCCATGATCACCCCGTCGGCCGGACGCGCGTCAGTTCTTGCGGGTCTTCTTCTTCGCCGCGCTCTTGGGCTTGCCGGGGCGGTGGGTGCGGGCGGTGTCCTCGTCGTCCTCGGCGGCGGGCTCCTCCGGCGGCGGGGTGAGCACGGCGGTCCGCTGCGGGTCGTCCTCGGGGAGCTCGGGCAGGGCGGACGTCGGCCCCTCGCCCTCGCCGGCCGGCTCGCCGGACACGTCGCCGGGCAGCTCGTCGGTGCTCGTGGGGTCGCCGTCGAGGAGTTCGTCGAGGGTGACGGTGCCCTGCGGGTCGGCGCGCAGCTCGTCCAGCAGGAGGTCGTCCTCGGGGATGGAGACGAGCGCCTGCGTCTCCTGCGACTCGCGGGTGATGACCCCGCTGGCGAGGACGGTGTTGCGGTGCCGCAGCGCGCCGTTCTCCCGGAGGAGGTTGTCCACGTCCGAGCGGGCCCGGGCGATGCGGCGGCTCAGCCGCATGTGCACCACGAACCCGCCCGCCGCCGTACCGAGGACGAAGCCGGCGACCGGGAAGCCGACCGCCGCCGGCGCGAGCAGGGCCACCAGCGCGACCACGACCAGCGCCACGACCGCCGCGAGCGCGACAAAGTGCTGTTCCACCCAGTCCAGAACGGCGTTGACGCGCTTCGGGATCCTCACTCCGTGACTCCTCCATCGGTTCGGGTGGCAAACGACCGGCGCCCGGCGCGATGTTCCATCGCCGCGACGCCGCTGTCCGGGGGCAGACCGCCGGGCTCCGCGGCCGGGACGGTCCGGGCCCGCGCCGCACGGCGCGCCGCCCTCGTTCTCTCGACGTGCCTCCCGCGAATGCTCACCGCCGCGAAGGCCGCCCAAACACTAACTGTACGTGACATCGGTCCCGTCGACGGCGGCGCCGTCCCGACCGGGATGCGAACACCTGGTCACGCCGAATATCGTCCATTGACATGAGCGAACACTTTGACGTCGTGGTCCTCGGCGCGGGCCCGGGTGGATATGTCGCCGCGATCCGGTCGGCACAGCTCGGCCTGAAGACGGCCATCATCGAGGAGAGGTACTGGGGCGGGGTGTGCCTCAACGTCGGCTGCATCCCCTCGAAGGCGCTGCTGCGCAACGCGGAGCTGGCCCACATCTTCACGAAGGAGCAGCAGACCTTCGGGATCAACGTCGAGGGCACCGTGTCCTTCGACTACGGCGTCGCGTTCCAGCGCAGCCGCCAGGTGTCGGACAAGCTCGTCAAGGGCGTCCAGTTCCTGATGAAGAAGAACAAGATCACGTCCTATGACGGGCGCGGCACGTTCACCGACCCGAACACCCTGCAGGTCTCCCGGCAGGACGGGTCGAGCGACACCGTGACGTTCGACAACTGCATCATCGCCGCGGGCGCGCACACCAAGCTGCTGCCCGGCACGTCCCTGTCCGAGCGGGTCGTCACCTACGAGGAGCAGATCCTCAGCTCGGAGCTGCCGGAGAGCATCGTCATCGCCGGCGCGGGCGCGATCGGCGTCGAGTTCGCCTACATCCTGCACAACTACGGGGTGAAGGTCACGATCGTCGAGTTCCTCGACCGGATGGTCCCGAACGAGGACGCCGACGTCTCCAAGGAACTCGCCAAGCGGTACCGCAAGCTCGGCGTGGACGTCCTCACCTCCACCCGCGTGGACGCGATCGACGACTCCGGCGAGAAGGTCAAGGTCACCGTCACCGGCAAGGACGGCGCCCAGCAGGTCCTCGAGGCCGACAAGGTGCTCCAGGCGATCGGCTTCCAGCCGAACGTGGAGGGCTACGGCCTGGAGAAGACCGGCGTGGCGCTGACCGAGCGCGGCGCCATCGACGTGGACGGCCGCTGCCGCACGTCCGTCCCGCACATCTACGCCATCGGCGACGTCACCGCGAAGCTGATGCTCGCGCACGCCGCCGAGGCCATGGGCATCGTCGCGGCCGAGACCATCGCGGACGCCGAGACGATGGAGCTCGACTACATCATGATCCCCCGCGCCACCTACTGCCAGCCGCAGGTCGCCTCCTTCGGCTACACCGAGGCGCAGGCCAAGGAGCAGGGCTTCGACGTCAAGACCGCGAAGTTCCCCTACAGCGCCAACGGCAAGGCGCTCGGCATGGGCGAGGGCGACGGCTTCGTCAAGGTGATCAGCGACGCCAAGTACGGCGAGATCCTCGGCGCCCACATGATCGGCCCCGAGGTCACCGAACTCCTCCCGGAGCTGACCCTGGCCCAGCAGTGGGACCTCACGGTCAACGAGGTGGCCCGCAACGTCCACGCCCACCCCACCCTGGGCGAGGCGATGAAGGAGGCCGTCCACGGCCTCGCCGGCCACATGATCAACCTCTGACCCGCCCCGGCGTGTTCGCCTCCCACCGAGGCGACCACGCCCCTGGCCGTGGAGGGGTCATCCCCGTCCGCCCTCGGCCCCGTCCGACCATGCCTCCAGCACCCGGTACAGGGGCGTGAAGCGCTGCGCTTCTTCCCCTTCGGGAACGCAGATCTCCAGCAGGACGCCGGTCCAGGCGGACGGGAACACGTGGGTCGTGGCGTCGTTGATGTCCACGGCGACGATCGGCTGCTCCGCCCGAACGATCTGCCCTGGCCGCGCCCTCCATTCGATGACCTTGACGGTCGCCGGGTATTCACCGCCCAGATCCGGAAGCTCATAGGCGTGGACGTACCGCTGCCACTCCCGCCCAGCCCCTGGATCGCCGGCAGGGGCGGTGCCACCTCCTGCCGAACCGTCGCCCACCTGTCGCGAAACCGGCGGCGTGACCGTATACCGCTGCCTGAACTCTGGGAACGGCAGCCCGAAGATCTCCAGGTCCAGCGGCGAATCCTCAAGGCGAAAACTGGACGCGGGCGGCCGGGTGTCCCGCCACAACTCGAACCAGGCGCCGTCCTCTCCGAGATCATCGGGAGTGGGCAGGCGGTATCGCCCGGAGGGCGACGCCGGCCCCTCTCCGCTCGAATGGTTCTGCCGCACCAGGTCCCGGCAGACGGCGAGCATGCCCTCCACGGTCCGCCATTTGAGAGGCGATGTCTTCGTGCCGCGCAGGTAGCCGCCGAGCGTCGAATGCCTGATCGCCTGGCCTTTGTCGACCTTCTCCAGGCTGAGCTCCTCCAGGACCTTGTAGGAGGGGCCGCCGGCCGCGTCCAGCAGCAGCCGGAGATGCAGCGCGAAGGCGGTGGGCCTGGTCGGCTCGGCCATACCGCACCTCCCGAACCGTCCATTCCCATCCATTCCCGTCCATCCGATTTTACCTGGATGCCGATGGACGGTTCCGGGCGCATTTGGACGCATCCGTTTCATCCATTGCGGTCCATGGATGACCGACATCGACCCGGTGTTACAGTCCACAGAGAACTGACGCCAAGCCGATGTTTTAGGCAGGTTTGCGCAGGTCGCAGGCGGGAAAATCCGAGCCATCCAGGACAGCGATCACCTCGCCGCCCCGGTGTGGGGCGCCGACCGAGGAACCGGCGATCGCCCCAAATCCTCAACTCGCCCAGTCATGTGAAGCCCTTCACGAACTCCGGAGGCACCCCCGGCGCGTGCGCACCGTGCGGTGAATCAGGCGGTACGTGAACCTGCGGGAGGACCGGCCCCCGGCCGCCGCCGTCTGTCGCCGAACAGTCCCAGGCGGCGGCCGGGGAGCGGTCCCTTTCGCGCAACCTCGCAATCCCCGGACAGAGAGGCTGCCCGCTATGCGCCAGACAGGCGCCGGCGGTGGATGCACATCCCCCAACCGACCCCCGGCGACAACGTTGGAACGCCTGCGACGATACTCAGTTCCGGCGGCCGCGGCCGCCATGACGGCGAACAAGGCCGGCGAGTCATGACTCTCGTGCGCCCGCCGGGTACCGACCCGGACGACGCCCGGCGAGCCCTCCAGTCGCCCGAGCCGCAGGCGGTGGAGGAAGCACAGCCGCAGGCGGTGGAGGAACAGGACGCGTCGCATGGCGAGCCCGCGTCCGCCGGCTGGATGCGTCCCCTCATCACCAAGGTCGGGGCGTTCGCAACGTGCGTCGGAGCCGCAGCCGGCGCCGCGGCGGCCGGCGGCCGGCTTCACCCCTCGATGCTCGTGATCGCCCTGGGGCTGGTCGTCCTTCCGGTACTGGCCGTCCTTGTCGTGATCATCTGCGGCCTGGTGTTCCCGCAGATCATCTTCGCCAAGAAGGGCGCTTCGCTGGCGAAGACCCCCGCCGACGTGACAAACCTGATGAAGGCCAGCGCGGCGGCGTTCACCCATCCGTTCGCCGCCCTGGTCCGCGGCCAGACCGCCGACGACGTCCACCCGGCCGAGGAGGAAGTCCCCGGCGCCCGGCAGGAGGCCGCCGAACCAACGGTCGGCGACCTCCAGCGGCAGATCGACGAGCTCCGCACGGAGCGTGACGGAGCCGAGCGTCCTGGACCAGGGCCCGGCGGTGGCGGGAGCGTCACCTGACCAGTGATGCGGGCGCGCCGAGGGGTCGATCAGAGGGTCGGCCAGCGGGGCTGGTTCTCGTAGGCGGGACGCCATTGGGTTTTGTAGGCGGTGCGGGCTGGTTCGGGGAGTAGGGACAGCATTGTTGCGGCTTGGGTTTCGGGGGCGCCGTCCAGGAGCCAGGGGATTATGGCGGGGGCGTTGGGGCCCAGTTTCGCGGCGTGGACCTGGCCGAAGGTCGCGAACTGCTCGGGGGCCAGGGTCTCGTCGATCAGCGGGAGGGCGGCTTCCTCTTCGTGCTTCAGGTGGGCGGTGAGGCTCGCGGTCAGGCGGTCGACGAGGGGGGCGAGGGGTTCGGTGCCCGTGTCGATCGCTTCTATCGCCGGGTCGATGGTGGCGTGTTCGGCCTCCATCGCGTCCATGAGGGCCAGGCCGTCGGGACGGGCGGCGAGGGCGGCGCGCATCGGCGGCCAGAGGGCCTCGTCCTCGGCGGCGTGGTGGATGTGCAGGGCGGTCTTGAACAGGTCCCAGCCGGGCGCTCCGGCGAGGATGCGGCGCGCCTCGGCGTCCTCGCGGGCGGCGAGCTTGGACAGATGATCCAGCTCCCGCCTCAGCGCGTCGTGCATGACGTACATCGCGGTCCAGTCGTACTTCGCCATGGTCTTCCCCTTTCGTTCACCGCATTGACGGTTTTGAAGCGAAAAAGGTGACGGGACGCGGCCGAATCGGCCATGCTGGGGACTTGGCGGTGCAGGTCGGGTGGTAGATCGCGAAAGCGTGCTGGCCTGCACCGCCGTCCCTTCGCCTCAGGACGCGGGGGCCGGGCTGGACAGGCGGCTCAGGAGGCGCTGGCCCTGGCGGGAGCTGATGTTCAGGCGGCGGCCCAGTTCGGCGCCGGTGATGTTCGGTTCGGCGTCGATGATGGCCAGGGCTCGGGCCTCGTTGTCGGTGGCCACGCCGCGGGGGGCGGCCGGCTTGGCCCGCTTCGGCGGGGCCTTCGGGGCGGGAGCCGGCGGCTCGGGTTCGGGCTGCGGCGGCGTCGTGAGGGTGGTGACGCGGGTCAGGGCCTCGTCCAGCATCACGCCGTCCTTGAGCATCCAGACCACGTCGGCGGGCGCCTTGGTCTTCCACTTGCGGCCGTAGTGGTCGTCCAGGAGCGCCAGGGCGTGGCGGCGGCGTTGCTCGGCCTGGAGGGCGTGCGGGTAGGACGTGATCTGCCACAGGACCATGCGCCGCCACAGGCGGAAAGTGGAGAAGGGGGCGAGGAGCCAGCGGGCCACCGGGACGCCTTCGCGGACGGTCCCGGCGGCGATCCCGGCGCGGCGGCGGATCGCGTGCCGGACGGCCTCGATGAAGGTGATGAACAGGACGGGCATGGCGGCGTGCATGACCATGCCCGTGATGTCGCCGTGGGCGGCGGAGATGTTGAGCCAGACGGTGGCGGCGGTGAACGCGAACGCCATCCAGCGCAGGGCCGGCATGGGCATGGCCAGCCATTCGAGGAGGAGCGCCACCGAGACCAGGGCGAGGATGCCGAGGTCGACCCCGGCCGGGACGATCCAGGCCTGCGCGCCGAACCAGGGCTCCGCCACGTCCCGGACGGACGCGAACGAGCCGTAGCCGCCCAGCGCGGCGAGGCCCGCGAAGAGCAGGCCGCCGACCCCGGCCAGGACGCGCTGGGCCCGGGTCAGCGGCATGATCGCGCGCGCCCCGCCGGTCGAATCGTCCATCGGCGTCCCTCCCGTCTCGGGGTCCTAGATCACCCCGGAGACGTTAGCGCGCCGGTGCCGTCCGTCCGGACGAAAGTGCCATAACCACCCAGAAGCCGCAGGTCGTCAGCGCAGCGGGTTGAACGGGTCGAGTTCGCTCGGGCGGCGGCCCGTGGCGATCTGCTCGGCGAGCAGGCGTCCGGTGGCGGGGCCGAGCGTGATGCCCCACATGCCGTGGCCGCCGGCTGCGAAGACGCGCGGGGAGCGGGTCGCGCCGATCAGCGGGAGGCCGTCGCGGGTGCAGGGGCGGGAGCCGACCCACT
This sequence comes from Actinomadura chokoriensis, assembly GCF_039529475.1. NCBI lineage: Bacteria > Bacillati > Actinomycetota > Actinomycetes > Streptosporangiales > Thermomonosporaceae > Actinomadura > Actinomadura chokoriensis. Next base: position 346,814 of record NZ_BAAAMW010000001.1, read on the forward strand.
CGTCCTGCCGGGAGTCGAGGTCGGCGCCGCGCAGCAGCGGGCGGGCGGCCTCGACGATCGCCTTGATCCGGCGGGGGTCGAGCGCCGCCTCCGGGCTGCGGAACTCCATCATCCCGGCGACGCGCATCCGGTCGCCGAGCGGCGTGCAGGCGACCCGCTGGGCGGGGAAGTAGACCGGGGCGTCCGGGACGCGGTCCATCGGCACGCTGAAGCTGTACCCGCGGCCCGCCTGGACGAGGGACCGGACGCCGAACTGCCGGGCGAGGTCGCCGAGCCACACGCCGCTCGCGAGGACGACCGTGTCGAACTTCTCGAAGTCGCTGCCCGTGGTGCGGAGGGAGACGCTGCCGCGCTCGTGGGCGATGTCGGTGACGGCGGCGCCCGTGCGGATCTTGCCGCCCCGGTCGCGGACGGAGTCGGCGAGCGCGTGCACGAACGCGCCCGGGTTGATGAACCGCTGGCCGCGCAGCACGATCGCGGCGCCGACCTCGTCGGACAGCGCGGGCTCCAGCGCGCGGGCGTCCGCCCCGCTGAGGGCCTCGTACTCCAGTTCCTGGCCGGCGGCGCGGATGTGCTCGATCTCCTCCAGCAGGACGCGCCGCTCGGCGGCCGTCCGGTAGGCGGCGAGGAAGGAGCCGGCCTCGTTGGTCTCGGCCTTGACGCCGCCGTCCAGCAGCGCGTCGAAGCTCGGCAGCGCGCGGCCGTTGATCGGCACGAGCGCCTCCATCGCGCGGCGCCAGCGCGCCGCGGTGCTGTTGCGGGCGAACCCGGCGAGGAAGCGGAGCAGGCGCGGGTTCGCGCTCGGCGGCACGTAGACCGGCGAGGACGGGCTGAGCACCGCCTTCACGCCGTAGGAGAGGACGGCCGGTTCGGGCAGCGGCGTCGCCAGGCCGGGGGTCAGCCAGCCGGCGTTGCCCCAGGACGCGCCGGCGGCGACGTCCCGGCGGTCGAACACGGTGACGTCGGCGCCGTGCTCCTGCAGGAACCAGGCGGTGGACAGGCCGACCATGCCGGCGCCCACGACGGCGACGCGGCGCGGCGGTGCGTCGAGAGCCATGGCGACTCCTCTCCTCGCTGAAGCGTGTCACTTCGATGGTGGGTCGCGTTCGGGCGAACGTCTCTGTCGCGTTCGGCCAATCCGGAGGAGGTCCATCGTGCGGACGGCACAATGGACGGATGGTGAAGCTCGATGTCGCCGACCTGGTCGACTCGCTCGGGCTGCTCCGGCTGGTGACGCCGGGCCGCGGCGGGCAGGTGCACGACGTCGTGCTGGCGGAGCCGGGCGAGCCGGCCGGGCAGCCGGGCGAGATCGTCCTCGGCGTCGGCGTGACCGACCCGGCGGACGCCGTCGCGCTGCTGGAACGGGCCGACACGGCCGGGGCGGACGGCGTCGTCCTCAAGGCGCCGATCGCGGCGGAGGTCGCCGCCGCGGCGCGCCCCCTGAGGCCCGCCCTCATCGAACTCCAGCCGGACACGTCCTGGACGCACGTCGTGTGGCTGGTGCGCGGCGCCATCGACCGCGCCTACGCGCCGCAGGGCGTGCACGACGACCTGTTCGCGCTCGCCGACACCGCCGCGGAGATCGCCGACGCGCCCGTCACCCTGGAGGACGCCCGCTCCCGCGTCCTCGCCTACTCCGGCCGCCAGGACACCACCGACCCCGCGCGCGTCTCCACGATCGTCGGCCGGCGCGTCCCGCCGCAGGTCATCGCCCATCTGCGGGCCTGCGGGGTGTTCCGGAAGCTGACGCGCTCGTCCGAGCCCATCCTCGTCCCGGCCGGGCCGGACCAGATGCTGCCGCGCCTCGTCATCCCGGTGCGCGCGGGCGGCGAGTGGCTCGGCTCGATCTGGGTGGTGGCCAGAAAGCCGATCCCGCAGGACCGCGTCCGGCGGCTCACCGACCTCGCGTCCGTCATCGCCCTGCACCTGCTGCGGCTGCGCGCCGAGGCGGGCGTCGCACGCCGGGTCTCGGCCGACCAGCTCCGCGCCGCGCTCCGGGACGGCGTCCGCCCCGGCGCGGCCGAGCCGCCGTGGCGGGTCGCGGTCCTCGGCGGCGGCGAGGACCTCCCCCGGCGGCTCGACCTGTGGGAGGCGATCACGCACCGCTTCGGCTGGCACCGCCCGCTGCTCGCCGACCTCGACGGGGCCCTGTTCGCGCTGCTGACGGACCGCCCGGGCGGCGAGGCCGGGTCGCTGCCGTGGCTGCGGACCGTCCTCGCCGAGGTCCGCGCGCACGACCGCACCCTGTACGCGGCGGCGGGCGGCCCGGCCCACGCCGCCACCGACCTGCCCCGCTCCCGCACCGAGGCCGCCGAGCTGGACGCGCTCGTCGCGTCCGGCCGCCTCTCCCCCGGCCTGGTCCTCCTGGAGGACGCCTGGGACGCGGTGATCGTCGAACGCGCCCGCAAGGCCACCCGCATAGAAGCCGGTCTCCTGGGCGGCCCGCTCCCCGTCCTCCAGGCGCACGACGAAGCCCACGGGACGGCCTTCCTGCCGACCCTCGACGCCTGGCTGGACCACTACGGCGACCCGAAGGCCACCGCCGAGGCCCTCTCCGTCCACCCCAACACTTTGCGCTACCGCCTGCGCCGCATGACAGAGGTGACCCCGGTGGACCTCACGTCCGCCCAACGACGCCTGGCCATCCGCCTCCAGCTCAGCGCTCTGAACGAGCGGCCATAGCCCCGCCCTCACCGAGGTTGGAGGCGGACGAGGGCGGCGCGGCCCCGGTCGTCCACGCGGATCACGGCGGTCAGCCGTCCGGCCGCGACGTCCTGTTCGAGAGCGCGGGCGCGGTCCTCGGAGACGAAGAAGCTGCCGAGCCCGCAGTCGAGGCCGCCGCCGGGCGATCCGCAGGCCAGATAGGGCTGCCGGGCAGGACGCTCCTTGACCGCCCCGGCCCCCTTCCACAGGGCGCCGTCCCGGACGAGAGGGACGTAGTACCGCCCCGAACCGGGGACTCCGGTGGGCAGGCCCGGGTAGCTCAGCTCCACGTAGGCGCCCCGGAACGGGTCGATCGGGTCGACCGGCGCCACCGCCAGCCGGTACTCGCGGCCGGTCAGGCGGGGCGACAGCTGCGGCTGGACGGCCCAGGCGAGCAGCGCGGCCTGGACGAGCACGGCGCCCGCCACCGCGGCGGAACCCCTGCGGAATCTCATGAGGAGACCTTCGTGATCAGACGGCGGCCCCGGTAGACGAGCACACCGGTGCCGAGGAAGACGGCGCCGAGCACCAGGAAGAGCGCCGCGCCGGAGAACAGCGGCGCGAAGACGGCGAAGCTCTGCGTGGTCACGAAGACGACCAGCGCACCGGCGGCCGGCGGCACCATGCCCGGCAGGTCCCGGGACGTCCCGAGGACCGCGAACCAGGCGGCCGCCAGCACGTAGCAGACGATCCCCGCGATGGCGCGGACGAGCGCCTCGCCGCTCGGCGATGCCATCGACCCGGCCGGGTCCCAGAGCGCCAGCAGCACTCCGGCGGCGAGGATGCCCGGCATCGCGGCGACCTGTCCGGGTGCGGAACCGAGCCGGACGGCGACGGCGGAGACGAGGACGGTGACGGCGATCCCCGCCCACAGCGCGTCCGTCATCCGGAAATCACGGTCGGGGAAGGCCGCGATGTAGAGCCCCACGAGTGCCAGCAGCACACCGACGGGCCGCCAGACGTCCGCGAAGGCCGGTGTCCACCGCTCGTGCAGGACGGCCAGGGCCGTCGCAAGCCCGGCGGCCACGAGCATCGCGCACGCCACCACGCCGTGGCTCGGCGCGTTCTCGGCCGCCCACCAGGCGTACCAGCCGACACCGAGCCCCGCCGCGACGAGCAGCGGAGCCCGCCCGCGCGTCGCGTAGGCGTAGGCGAGCGCCCCTCCGGCCCATGCGCCGAGGAGGGTGGAATCGCCCGCCGGAACCTGGAGGCTCTGCGCCGCCTGGAAGACCGTCCCGCCGCCGGCGGCCACCGCGATCACCCGGGCGGCGGCCGGCAGCGCGCCGGAGACCCGGGAGGCGAGCAGTTCCGCACCGACGACCGCGGCCAGCCAGATCGCGACGATCCCGGCGAACCTCGCGATCGGGGAGAGCCCCTCGTAGTTCGCCGCGACCGTCCAGATCAGCCCCACGCCCAGGAACGCCGCGCCGAGGAAGAGAACCAGTCTTTCCAGGGCGAAGCGGCGGCTGTGCGCGTACCTGTCCGCGATGCGCGCCGCCGTCTCGCCGTCGATCAGCCCGTCCGCCTGCCAGGCCGCCACCTCGCCCCGCAGCCAGAGCAACCTCTTCGGCGGAATGTGCGCTGTCTCCATACCCGTCGAGCCTGGACGATCGCGGCGCTTTTGCCCTGAGCATCCCTACTCAACCGGGCTGAGTACTCCAGGACGTCGCTCAGTGGCGGTCTCGGGCGCGCCGGGCGCGTCCGCGGCGTACTCGCCAGACGACGAGGGCGAGGACGGCCGCGCAGGCGACGGCGATCGCGGCGGCCCGGCCGGCGTCGTGCTCGATGCGGGAGTAGGCGTTTCCGGCGAAGTAGCCGAGCAGGGCGAAGCCCACGCCCCACAGCAGGCCGCCGGCGGCGTTGAACAGCAGGAACACGTGGCGGGGCATGCGCGACATCCCGGCCAGCGCGGGCATGATCGCGCGGAAGAACGCGATGAACCGGCCGAGGAAGACGGCGGCGCCGCCGCGGCGCCGGATCAGGTCGCGGGCCTTGTCCACGCGGTCGCGGTGCGGACGGAGCGGACGCGCGTCGAGGATCGCCGGGCCGGCCCGGCGGCCGATCAGGTAGCCGACGAAGTCCCCGGCGACCGCCGCGAGGACCACCACCGCGCACAGCCAGGCGATCGAGACCCGGCCCTGTCCGGCGAGGACCCCGCCGAGGACGACGGCCGTCTCGCCGGGCAGCACGAACCCGAAGAACAGCGCGTCCTCGCAGAACACCACGCCGCCGACGACCCCGTACACGACCGGCCCGGACAGGCCCCCCAACCACGACGTGACCGAGTCGAACACCGTGCCGCGCCCCCCTCGTCCGTGTTCCTCCCTCTACCCCGGGCACGGACGCCAACCCGGCGCTAGGGCTTGTTCAGGTAGGCGAGGACGGCCCGGACGCGGCGGTTCGTGTCGTCGTCGACGACGATGCCGAGCTTGCCGAACATGGACGTCGTGTACTTGCCGATGGCGCTCTCGCTGAGGAAGAGGCGGCGGCCGATGGCCTGGTTGGAGAGCCCCTCGGCCATGAGGGCGAGCACCGCGTGCTCGCGTTCGGTGAGCCGTTCGAGCCCCCGGGCCGGGGACGTGCCGGACAGCAGCCGGGCGATGACGGCCGGGTCCATCGCGGTGCCGCCGCCCGCGACGCGTTCCAGCGCGTCGATGAACTGGTCGCCGTCGAACACGCTCTCCTTCAGCAGGTAGCCGACGCCGCCGGAGCCGTCGGCGAGCAGTTCCCGGGCGTACAGCTGCTCCACGTGCTGCGACAGGATCAGCACCGGCAGCCCCGGCGCCTCGGCCCGGGCGGCGAGCGCGGCGCGCAGGCCCTCGTCCGACTGCCTCGGCGGCATGCGGACGTCGATCACCGACACGTCCGGACGCCAGGCGAGCAGCGCCTCCAGCGTCTCGGGCCCGGTGGCCGCCGTCGCCACCACCTCGTGCCCGTACGCCTCGATCAGGCGGATCATCCCGTCCCGCAGGAGGTAGAGGTCTTCGGCTACAAGGACTCGCATGGCACCGCCATCCGCACACGGGTCGGGCCGCCGGGCGGGCTGGCGATCTCCAGGGTGCCGTCGAAGACGGCCATGCGGCGGCGCAGGCCGTCCAGTCCGCCGCCGGCGACGGCCTCGGCCCCGCCCTTGCCGTCGTCCTCGACCTGGACGACGATTCCCGCCTCGTCCCGCGTGAGGGAGATCCGCACGGCGGTGGCTCGGGCGTGCTTGACCGCGTTGGTCAGCAGCTCGGCGACGCCGAAGTACACGGCGGACTCGATCGGCGGCTCCAGGCGCGGCCCGGCGCCGGCGCCGACGGTCACGTCCAGCGGGGTGTCCAGGGCCAGCGCGCGGACGGCGTCGACGAGGCCGCGTTCGTTCAGCACCGGCGGATTGATGCCCCGGACCAGCTCGCGGAGCTCGGCCAGCGACGCCGCCGCCCCGCCGCGCGCCTCCCGCATCAGCGCCTTGGCCCGCGCCGGGTCGGTCTCCATCAGCTTCTCGGCGGTCGCCAGCGACAACCCGAGCGAGACGAGCCGGGCCTGGGCGCCGTCGTGCAGGTCCCGTTCGATGCGGCGCAGCTCGGCGGCCTGGGAGACCGTGATGTCGGCGCGCTGACCGGCCAGCTCCTCGACGCGGTCGGCCAGCGCCATCGCCCGCGACGGCCCCAGGTACCGGACGGCCGCCGGCACGAGCGGCCGCCACGCGTAGGGCGCCACGACGACCGCCACGACCAGGCCGGCGGCCCCGGCGGCGTGCGCGGTGCCGAGCCCGGCCGCCGCCGCTCCCACCCCGGCCGGAGGGACGCATGCCGCGAGACCCGCCGCGAACGGCGCGACGGCCGTGAAACGCAGGTCGCGCCAGTTGGCGGGGTCGAGCCACCGGACGCGCCACCTCTGGTCAAGGAGTGCGTCGCGGCGGGTGCGCTCGTAGGAGAAGCCGTTCCACCAGTACCCGGTGGACATCCGCACCACCGGGCCGGCCTCGCGGTAGCCGGCCGGGATCGCGGTGCCCGTCCACCTCTCGACGAGGAAGCGGACGGCCCGGCAGACCGGCCGGGACAGCCCGACCGTGCCGACGCACACCAGCACGAACGGCCCCGCCCACGACCACGGGTTCCCCGGCCCCCACCAGACCGCCCACGCCACCGCCAGCCCCCACACGGCCGGGACGAGCATGGTGACGACCGCCACGAGGCATGCGCGAACGAACCCCACCCCCGTCCGCGCCGCCCAGGCACCCAGTTGCCGCATGACTCACCCTCTCGTTCGACGCTTCCAGCGTGCACCCAAAAGAGCGCTCCGCCACGTCCGATCCCCGAGGAGTGGGCCTAGCCCCACCCACCCGTGCGTCTAGCCCGATACCGCCCGGACCAGGCGCTTCGTAGCGTCACCGACATGGAAACGAACACGCTTTCAAAGGCCGTCAAGCTCTACGCGGGGCTCAGCACCGCCGCCCTCGTGGCGGTCATCGTGGCGTCGAGCAGCGGCCACACCGTGAACACGTTCATGTGGGTCCGGGCGATCCTGCTGCCCGTGGTCGCCGTGGCCGTCCACCGGATGGCCGTCGCCGCGTCCCGAGGGTCCCGGCGCGCCTTCGAGCGCCTTCGCGCCGTGGCCGTCGCCATGCCGGTGGCGATCGTCGGCGTCGACCTGATCCCCGGCGTCTGCCCGGCGTGGTACACCGCCGTGCAGGTCGCCTGCATGCTCCCCGTTCTCCACGTCGCGCTCATCCTTCGCCGCGCCACCGCGCGCGGGCGCAACGAATAGGGCGTCTCCGGGGTGAACACGCAACGAAGTGGCAGGTGGGAGCAAGGTTGGCGCATTGGATTGCTCCGCTTTCCTTCCTAGGCTTCCGATTAGTCGATCCCCCTCTCGGACGTCCCCTGGAGACACGTATGACCGTCCTGCCGGCAATGGAGCCGAGCACCGTCGAGCGCACCGCGCTGCGGCGGCACTTCCTGATGTGCCGTCCCGAGCACTTCGCCGTCACCTACGCGATCAACCCCTGGATGGACCCGGCGGCCGGTGCCGACGCCGGGACGGCCGTCGCGCAGTGGGAGGCGCTGCGGGCCGCGTATCTCGCGCTCGGGCACGAGGTCAGCCTCATCGACCCGATCGAGGGGCTGCCCGACATGGTGTTCGCGGCGAACGGCGCGCTGGTCGTCGGCGGACGGGTCTACGGGGCGAAGTTCACCTTCCCCGAGCGGCACGCGGAAGGCCCCGCGTACGCGGCGTGGATGCGGGAGAACGGGTTCTCCGAGGTGCTGGAGGCCCAGCACACCAACGAGGGCGAGGGCGACTTCCTCACGCTCGACCACGTGATCCTGGCGGGCACCGGGTTCCGGACGGACATCGCCGCCCACCAGGAGGCGCAGGAGTTCCTCGGACGCCCCGTGGTGACGCTCCGGCTCGTCGACCCGCGCTTCTACCACCTGGACACCGCGCTGTTCCCGCTCGGCGGCGGCAACGTCGCCTACTTCCCGGGCGCGTTCTCGCCGGGCAGCCGGGCGGTGCTGGAGCGGCTGTTCCCGGACGCCGTCATCGCGACCGAGGACGACGCGGCCGTTCTGGGCCTGAACGCGGTGTGCGACGGCCGCAACGTCGTCATCAACGCCGAGGCGACCGGGCTGATCGCGACGCTGAAGGGCCACGGGTACGAGCCGGTTCCGGTGGATCTGTCCGAGCTGCGCAAGGCGGGAGGCGGGCCCAAGTGCTGCACGCTGGAACTGCGCGCCTGATCAGCGGCGGCGCCGGCGTCCGGTGCTGAGGCCGATGTGGCGGCGGGCCAGGTGGCGGGTCCGCAGGACGCCGGCGATGCCGATCGCCCAGATGCCGATCTGCACGGTCCACGCGGCGCGGAACGCCTCGGGCGTGAACTCGCCGTCCGGCGACAGGGCGTCCAGGACGATCCCGATCAGCAGGATCGTGACGAGGGAGGCGATGAAGCCGCCCACGTTGACGATGCCGGTCGCGGTGCCCTGCCGGCCGGGCGGGTTGAACGTCCGGGCGTAGTCGAAGCCGATCATGGAGCCGGGGCCGCCGGGCGCGACGCACAGGATGAGCAGCACCAGCAGCCAGGCGGGCGCGGGCGGCGGCCAGGCGAGGACGACCGCCCAAGCCGCCGCGTTCATGCCGACGATGCCGAGGACGAGCCACGACCGGCGCAGCGGGTAGCGGGCGACGAGCCGTCCGATGAACGGGCCGGACACGACGTTGACCAGCACGAACAGCGTCAGCAGCGTGGACGCGGCGGCCGGCTTCATGCCCTGCCCCGACACCAGGTACGGGTAGCCCCACATCAGCGCGAACGTGTTGGACGAGAACTGGGTCACGAAGTGCGACCAGAGCCCGAGGCGCGTCCCGGGGTGCCGCCACGCCTCGACGAGGTTGGTGCCCGTCTCGCGCAGGCTGGGGACGTCGGCGTGGCCGGGCCCGTCCCGCAGGAAGGCGACCGACAGCACCGCCATGAGGACGCCGAGCGCCGCCGCCGACCCGAACGCGGTGCCCCAGCCGGGGCCGTGCAGCAGCGCGACCAGCGGGATCGCGCTGAGCACCTGGCCGAGCTGCCCGAGCTGCCCGGTGAGCTGCGTCACGACCGGGATGTACCGTCCGGGGAACCAGGTCACGACGATGCCGAGGACGCTGATGAACGTCATCGCGTCGCCCGCGCCGACCATCACGCGGGCGGCGACGGCCGTCCCGATGTCGGTGGACACGGCCATGAGCGCCTGCCCGCCGGCCATGAGCAGCGCGCCGCCCGCGACCATCCGGCGGGGGCCGACGCGGTCGAGCAGGAGCCCCACGGGGATCTGCAGGCCGGCGTAGACGAGCAGTTGCAGGACGGTGAAGGACGCGAGGATCCCGGCGGACGCGTCGAACCGGTGGACGGCGTCCAGGCCGACGACGCCGAACGACGTCCGGTGCAGGACCGCGACCGCGTAGGCGAGGACGCCGACGCCCCACAGCAGCCACGCCATCGGCGCGGCTCTCCGATCATCCGGGCATTCCTGGGGAGGTTGGGCGGTCTGCACGGATAACCAAGTTATGTCACTTCTGCCGGGGTCTGGCCCGCAGGTGCATCCGCTCCCCCTGCGGCCCGAACAGGGAGAGGACCTCCGCCGTCCCGTCCACGGCGCCGAACCAGTGCGGCAGCCGGGTGTCGAACTCGGCGGCCTCGCCCGGCTCCAGGACCAGGTCGCGTCCGGCGAGGTGCAGGCGCAGCCGCCCGTTCAAGACGTACAGCCAGTCGTAGCCCTCGTGGGTGCGCGGCTCGGTGTCCGCCGGCCGCTCCGGGACGATCATCTTGAACGCCTGTACCCCGCCGGGCCGCCGGGTCAGCGGCAGCACGGTCATGTCGCCCATCTTCTTCGGACGCGGCCTGATCCGCGGGTCGCCGACGGCCGGGGCGCCGACCAGCTCGTCCAGCGGGACCCCGTGCGCCTGCGCCAGCGGCAGCAGCAGCTCCAGGCTCGGCCGCCGCTTGCCCGACTCCAGCCGCGACAGCGTGCTCACCGAGATGCCGGTGGCCTCGGCGAGCGCGGTGAGGGTGATGTCGCGGTCCTGGCGGAGCCTGCGCAGCCGGGGCCCGACCCCGGCGAGGACGTCCTCGGTCGTCTCCATGCGTCCATTGCAGGATCGGCAAAGAAATTTGTCAATCCGGGAAGTCCCGGCGCATCCTCGCGGCATGGCTGAGAACAGGGAACGCGAAGTACTGGTCATCGGCGGCGGACCGGCCGGGCTAAGCGCCGCGCTCGTCCTGGCCCGGGCCCGCCGCGACGTCACCGTGGTCGACGCGGGCGAGCCCCGCAACGCGACCGCCGAGCACATGCAGGGCTTCCTCACCCGCGACGGCATGCCGCCCGCCGCGCTGCTGGAGACCGGCCGCACCGAGGTGCGCGGCTACGGCGGCGAGATCGTCTCCGGGAGGGTCGAGCACGCCGCCGGGGACGCGGCCGACGGCTTCGTCCTCACCCTCGCGGACGGAACCGCCCTGCGCGGACGCCGGCTGCTGGTCACCACCGGCGTGACCGACGTCCTGCCGGACATTCCCGGCCTCCAGGACCGCTGGGGCCGCGAGGTGCAGATGTGCCCGTACTGCCACGGCTGGGAGGTCCGCGATCAGAAGATCGTCGTGCTGGCGTCGTCGCCGAACTCCGTCCACCAGGCGTCGCTGCTGCGGCAGTGGTCGCCGGACGTGACGTTCCTCGCCGCGAAGGCGCCGGCCGGCGAGGACGCGGCCCGGCTGGACGCGCGCGGCATCCGCGTCGTGGAGGCCGAGGCGCGGCGCCTCGTGGCCGACGACGACCGCGTCACCGGGTTCGAGCTGGCGGACGGCTCCGTCCTGCCCTGCGACGCCGTGTTCGTCGCGCCGACGTGGGTCGCCAAGGACGGCCCGCTGACCGACCTCGGCTGCGAGATCGGCGACAACGGCTTCGTGAAGGTGGACGAGACCGGCCGGACCAGCGTCCCCGGCGTGTGGGCCGCGGGCAACGTCACCTTCCCCGGCGGCCAGGTCATCATGGCCGCGTCCGCCGGCTCGATGGCCGCCGCCATGATCAACGCCGACCTCATCGAAGCCGACATCGCCCCCAAGCTCGCCGCCTGACGCCCCCGTTGATCTGCGGCGTGTTGTTGTTATGCGGCCGCTCATAACAACAACACGCCGCAGGTCAACGTTTAGGGTGGGCGGGTGGACGAGCGGGGGTGGCGTGCGGGGCGGGCGGCGCTGAACGCCGGGCGGGCTCGGCTCGGTGAAGTGGCCAGTGCGCTCTACCCGGATTCGCCGCGCGTCGCCGGGACGTCGCTGCTCTGCCGGGAGGGGTGGGTGCCGGACGCGCCGGTCCCGCTCGGCGATGTCCGGCTCGAATGGGACGCGCGGCCCGTCCCGCCCGCCGTCGCCGACCCTGCGGACGGGCTGCCTTCCGGGTACCGGACGTATGCCGAGGCCATGGGTGCGCTCGCTCCGCCGAAGGTGTTCGAGGATCGGCCGTCCTATCGGCTGCTCGATGTGCGCCTGCCGGTCCTGCGGTTCGGGGGCGCCCGCTACTTCGACGGCGTGAACGTGGGCGAGTCCGCCGCGCACGAGCTGGCGGCGGGGGCGGACGGCCTGCCGCTGCGGACCCGCGTCGGCGACCCGTGCGATCTCGCCCGCCGGCCCGCCCTGTGCGCGATCACGACGGTGACGGTGACAGCGTCGGGTGAGTACGTCCTGCATTGGCGCGACCCGGCGAAGGTCGCGCACGCGGGCGGGCTGCACCAGGTGATGCCGGTCGGGGTCTTCCAGCCGCTCCGCGACGAGGCGCCCGACATGTGGCAATGCATGGTGCGGGAGTACGCCGAGGAGCTGCTCGGGATGGAGGAGAAGTACGGCGACGGCTTCGTCCAGGAGGAGTGGCCGTTCCATCGGGCCATGAGCGCCGCCCGCGAGGACGGGCGGCTGCGGGCCTACTTCCTCGGCCTCGGCGTCGACCCGCTGACGTTCGCGCTCGACCTGCTCACGGTCGTCGCCGTCGACGACGACCTGTTCGCCGACCTGTTCGGCGGGCTGGTGCCGGTCAACGACGAGGGCACCGTGTCGACCGCGCCGTTCGACGGGACCGTCCCGCGGCCGATGCAGCCCGCCGGCGCCGCCGCGCTGAGGCTCGCGTGGCGGCACCGCGAGGCGCTCGGCCTGACGCCCGGCCTCACTCGCGGCTGAGGGCCTTCAGCTCGTCCAGCGCGTCCACGAGGTGGTCCACGATCTCGGACGGGTCGGGGATCAGATCGCGGCAGGCGACGATGCCGATGTTCACCTTGCCGTCGTAGGAGAAGACGGTGATGTTCAGGCCGCCGCTCACGTCCGTCACGACGGAGATCGGGTAGTAGCCGAGCACCTTCGCGCCGCGCAGGTACAGCGGGAACTGCGGCCCCGGCACGTTCGAGATCATCAGGTTGACCGGGCGCAGCGACAGCGCGGGCGCGGCCTGCAGCGCCAGCTTCGTCACGGCGGCGGTGAGCGGGGCGGGCAGGACGCCGCTCATGTCCCGCACCCAGGCGCCGGACGAGCGGGTGAACCGGCGCTTCGCCACGTCCATGTCGCGCCGGACGGCGGCGTACCGGTCGGCCGGGTCCGGGATGTGCGTGGCCAGCGGCGCCGTCATCAGCGACAGCTGGTTGCCCGGCTCGGCGACCGCCGCGCCGCGCCGCAGCGACACCGGGACGGCCGCGACCAGCGGGCGGTCCGGCAGGTCGCCGCGCTTGTCGAGCCACTGCCGCAGCGCCGTCGCGCACACCGCCATCACGACGTCGTTCACGCTGCCGCCGAGCCCGCGCCTGACCTCCTTGATCTCGGCGAGCGGCAGTTCCCCGAAGGCGACCGAGCGGCGGCGGCCGATCGGCAGGTTGAACGGGGTCGGCGGCGCGCTCGTCCGGGGCGGCTTCGGCGACCCCGGGCGGCGCAGCGCGCCCTGCAGGGCCGACGCCACGAGCCCCACCCCGGGGACGGACCCGAGGCCGGGGATCTCGTCCAGGTACGGGGCCGTGCGCGCCAGCGACACCGCCGACCGGACGGGATGAAGCGCGGCCCGCAGCAGCCCGGTGCCGACCATGTCGATCATGCTGGGCGCGCACGCCGGGGCGGACTCGTCGGCCGGCACCTCGCGCGGCTCCGGGGACAGGTCGAGCAGCGCGGCGAGCGTCTCGGCGGCCATCACGCCGTCGACGGCGGCGTGGTGCACCTTCACGTAGACGGCGGTGAGCCCGCCCTGGAGGCCCTGGATCAGCACCAGCTCCCAGAGCGGGCGGGCGAGGTCGAGCGGCTGCTCGTGGAGCATCCCGACGATGTCGGCGAGCTGCCGGGCGGTGCCGGGGGCCGGCAGCCCGATCTCGGTGATGTGCCGTTCGGGCTCGAAGTCGGGGTCGTCCTCCCAGTACGGGTTGTCCAGGCCGAAGGGCACCTGCACGAGCCGCTGCCGGAGCGGGCGGGCCGCGAGGTGCGCGCGTTCGCGGATCAGCTCGGCGACGAGCGGCACCGTGAGCCGGCCGCCGGGGCACGTCCCGGCGTCGACGAGCCCCAGCCCGGCGATATGGGCGTGGGTCGTATCGGTCTCGGCGTGGAGGAAGGTGGCGTCCACGGTGGTCAACTGGCTCATGCTCTGGTCCCGTCCGCTCGTTCTGCGCCTGCCCTGCCTCTCTATGGGTTATGCGCTCGGAGACGGCAGGTCAACGCGGGCCGGAAGGAAGCAACAGGGATTTAACGGGGCGTTTCGCCCAGTTCATATGCCGTTTTGAGCGAGCGCTGGACAAGATTTTCACCACCCCCGACCTCATGCGGTCAGAAAACTTCACAAAGTGGGTGCCGAGCGAAGCTCGTCGACTGAATGGCGGCGGGTGGGGGCTGGAGGACGGACAACAAGGGCATTTATCGGCGGCGACCTGATCGGCGCACTAGGCTGGTGCGCCATGACGGCACGACCACTCTCGGAGATCGTCGAAGCGGGATGGGCGACCGCGCTGCAGCCGGTCGCCGGGACGATCGCCGCGGCGGGCGACTGGCTGCGCGCCGAGGTGGCCGCCGGCCGCCGCTACCTGCCCGCCGGGAACCACATCCTGCGCGCGTTCACGCAGCCGTTCGACGACGTCCGCGTCCTCATCGTCGGGCAGGACCCCTACCCGACGCCGGGCCACCCGGTCGGCCTCAGCTTCTCCGTCGCGCCCGACGTCCGGCCGCTGCCCGCGAGCCTGATCAACATCTACCGCGAGTACTGCAGCGACCTCGGGCACCCCGAACCGTCCAACGGCGACCTCACCCCGTGGACCGAGAACGGCGTCTGCCTCCTGAACAGGTCGCTGACCGTCATGCCCGGCAAGCCCGGCTCGCACCGCAACAAGGGCTGGGAGGAGGTCACCGAGCAGGCCATCCGCGCGCTCGCCGCCCGGAACCGCCCGCTCGTCGCCATCCTCTGGGGACGGGACGCCCGCAACCTCAAGCCGATGCTCGGCGCCGTCCCGTGCATCGAGTCGCCGCACCCGAGCCCCTACTCGGCCGACCGGGGCTTCTTCGGCTCCCGCCCGTTCTCCCGGGCCAACCAGCTCCTCGAACAGCAGGGCGCCGCCCCGGTCGACTGGAAGCTGCCCTAGCCCTCTTCGGGCAGGTGGCGCAGGAGGGTCGCGAACTCGCCCGTGCCCTCCGTGGGGGCGTCGGCCGGCAGCGGGGTCAGCCGGCGCGCTCCGTGGCTCCAGTAGACGCCGGGCGCGCACGGGTCGTCGGCGACGTCGTACATCTCCCGCACCACGTCCGCGAACACCGGCAGCACCTCGCGGACGGCCGTGGACGTGATCGGGTACAGCAGCAGCGTGCTGTGGCACGGGACACCCACCAGGGCGCCGTGCTCGTTCGGCCACGGAAGGAACTGGTCGACCTCGCTGAGCAGCGCCGACACGTACCGGCTCCCGGGCTTGGTCACCACGCGGACGTCGCGTCCCGGCAGGAGCGGCTGGTCGTGGACGGAGACGTCCGCCAGCTCCCGGTCGTGCGTGTTCGTCATCACGTAGCCGAGCTTGTGCAGGCCGAGCAGCCCGGCGCGGGCCTTGGTGAGCGGCCCGCCGTAGCGCGGATGCTCGATCATCACCATCGCGTCGAAGTGGTCGCCGGCCGGGACCACGACGAGGCCCTCCCGGTCGCGGGGCGCGAGCTTCGGCACTATGCGCAGCCGCAGCAGTTCCCTGACGTCCCCGAACAGCTCCATCTCACCGATCGCGAGGAACGCGCGGTCGCCGACTTCGCGGACCCACTCGTCCACCACCTGGGGCCATACCGAGCGCGGCTCGCGCGCGCACCGCTCCAGGACCGTCCAGCTGGAGGCCCGCGCCTCGGACCGGCCGACGGGCAGCACCACCTCGGACGTGCCGGGGTCGAACCAGGCGCTGGGCGCCAGGGCGGGCAGCACGTCGCGGATGAGCGCGTGCACGTCCGCCGCCGCGTCCAACGGTTCCATGAAAGCTCATCCTCCTTCAGCCGTCGGCGGATCACGTCACCCCCCAACCTTCTCAGAGATCCGCCCCGTTGTGTGATCCATCGCGATGCCCGCCGCACACTCGCTGATCATGGACGGCTCAAGTACGGTGCCTACATGCGCGAACTCGTGTACCCACCGGTGATCAAGACGGCAGTCGGTGTGTTCAAGGCCCTGAACATCAAGTTCCGTCTGGAGGGGACCGACCAGATCCCCAGTACCGGCGGCGCGGTGCTCGTCAGCAACCATGTGAGCTATCTCGACTTCATCTTCGCCGGTCTCGCCGCCCACCCCGCCAGGCGGCTGGTGCGGTTCATGGCGAAGAAGGAGATCTTCGACAACCGGATCGCCGGGCCGCTCATGCGTGGAATGCACCACATCCCGGTCGACCGGAACGCGGGCGCCTCGTCCTACGCCGCGGCGCTGAAGGCGCTGAAGGGCGGTGAGATCGTCGGGGTGTTCGCGGAGGCGACGATCAGCCGGTCGTTCACGGTGAAGGACATCAAGAGCGGCGCGGTGCGGATGGCGGTCGCGTCCAAGGTGCCGCTCATCCCCGTCGCGCTCTGGGGGCCGCAGCGCATGTGGACGAAGGGCCGCAAGCGGCGGCTGCTCCAGCGCAACATCCCGGTGACGATCCTCGTCGGCGAGCCGATGTACCCCAAGCGCGGCGACGACTACGAGGCCGTCACGCAGGAGCTGCACCGCCGCATGTCGGAACTGCTGGAGAAGGCGCAGCGCGAGTACCCCGAGGTCCCCCGCTCGGACGAGACCTGGTGGCAGCCCGCCTACCTCGGCGGGACGGCGCCCACCCCCGAGGAGGCCGAGAAGCTCGACCTCGAGGAGGCCGAGGCGCGCAAGGCCGCCCGCGAGGCCCGCGAGTCCGGCGGCTCCTGAGCGGCGTAATTCGTTGGACGCCGCCCATCACCGTGCGTGATCATGCTTGGCATGACCATGTCGCAGGAGAGGCCGCAGGAGGTCCTGCATCTGATCGAGCCCCTGGAGAACACCGACGCGCCAGGGGCCGGGCCGCTGCTGCCCGTGGTCTTCAACCTCTCGGACGACAACTCTCCGTCCGACGTGCTGGACGTGCTGTCGCTGCGCCCGTTCGCGTCCGGCGAGCAGCCGTGGTCGCGGTCGACGCGGCTGGAGAACGTGAAGGCGGACGCGCCGCTGCGCCCGGACGGCGCCCGTCTGGTGCGGGCCTCGCACGACAACGGCAACGCGTCGCTGCTGTCCGAGGGCGACGGCTGGACGCTGCTGGTGAACCGCTGGAAGAACGGCGGCGCCTACGTCGCGGTGTCCGCCGTCACCGATGAGCTGGCCGAGACGATCCTCGACGCGACCGTCAAGGACGCGACCGAGCCGCCGAAGACCGACGAGAACAACGTCGAGATGGGCTTCTGGCACATGGGGTCGCGCGGCCCGGTCCGCAACGAGCGCGGGATCACCGCCGACTCCTGGGACGAGATCCGGCGCAACTACACCGCACCGGTCGCCGAGGCGCTCGACGAGGTCATGGCCCTCACCCGCGACGAGGTCGCCGGCCGGCTGCTGCTCCTGCACGGCCCGCCCGGCACCGGCAAGACCACCGCGCTGCGCGCCCTCGCCCGCGCGTGGAAGGGCTGGTGCCAGGCCGACTGCGTCCTCGACCCGGAGGCCCTGTTCGGCACCCCGAGCTACCTGATGGAGGTCGCGGTCGGCGACGACCACGACGAGAACCGCCGCTGGCGGCTGCTCATCCTGGAGGACTGCGACGAGCTGATCCGCGGCGAGGCCAAGCAGTCGACGGGCCAGGGCCTGTCGCGCCTGCTCAACCTCACCGACGGGATGCTCGGCCAGGGCCGGGACGTCCTCGTCGCCATCACCACCAACGAGGACCTCGCGATGCTGCACCCGGCCGTCGTCCGCCCCGGCCGCTGCCTCGCCCAGATCGAGGTGGGCCGCCTCACCCGCCAGGAGTCGCTGGCCTGGCTGGACGACGCCGACGTCCCGCCCACGGAGATCGGCGCCGACGGCGCGACCCTCGCCGAACTGGCGTCCCTCCGCAAGGGCGAAAAGCGCCCCGACACCCGAGGCGCCCCGGCCACGGCGACCGGCTTCTACCTCTAACCCGGTCCACCGCCTGCGTTGACCTGCGGCGTGTTGTTGTTATGAGCCCGTCGAAAACAACAACACGCCGCAGATCAACGAATGGGGCGGGCGGGCGGGGTTTGCGGGCACCGCACTAGGTCGCCTTGTGGAGGGCCTGGGTTATGTCGGTCCAGATGTCTTCGGGGTGCTCCAGGCCGATCGAGAGGCGGACCAGGCCCTCGGCTATGCCGGCGGCGGCGAGGGTGGGGGCGTCCATCTGGCGGTGGGACGTGCTCGCCGGGTGCATGACCAGGGTCGCGATGTTGCCCAGGGACGGGCCCAGGGAGATCAGGTCGACGGACTCGGAGAAGACCCGGCCCGCGTCGCGGCCGCCGGTGAGTTCGAAGGCGAGGACGCCGCCGGCGCCGTCCCGGAGGAGGCGGCGGGCGACCTCGTGCTGCGGGTGGTCGGGCAGGCCCGGGTAGTGGACGCGGGTGACGGACGGGTGCCCGGCCAGGCGGCGGGCGATGTCCAGGGCGGAGGCGCTCTGCCGGGCCACGCGCATCGGCATCGTGGCGAGGCCGCGGACGGTCAGCCAGGCGGCGTGCGCGTCGGCGGTGGAGCCGAGTTCGATGGCGTGGTGCCAGACGCGCCGGTGGACGTCCGGGTCGGCGAAGACGGCGATGCCCCCGATGATGTCGCCGTGCCCGCTCAGGAACTTGGTGGCCGAGTGGACGACGATGTCGACGCCGTGGTCGATGGGCTTGCACAGGAGCGGCGCGAAGGTGTTGTCGACGACGGTCAGCACGCCGGTGCCGCGCACGGCCTCGGTGAAGGCGGGCAGGTCGGTGACGTGCGTGGTGGGGTTGGCGATCGTCTCCAGGTAGAGGAGGCGCGTGGTGGGGCGCAGGGCGTCGCGTACCTCGGCGGGGTCGTCGCCCTGGACGAAGGTGACGTCCACCCCCCAGCGCTCTGCCAGGTTGGTGAGGAGCGCGTAGGTGCCGCCGTAGAGGGCGGTCTGGGCGATGACGTGGTCACCGCTGCGCAGCAGCCCCATGAGGACGGCGTTGACCGCGCCCATGCCGGACGCGGTGGCCAGCGCCCCGGCGCCGCCTTCGAGTTCGGTGACGGCGCGCTCCAGGGAGCGGACGGTCGGGTTGCCCATCCGGGCGTAGAAGAACGCCCCGTCCGGGCCGGCGAAGGCGGCGGCCAGGTCGTCGGCGGCGTCGAAGGCGAACAGGTGGCCCTGGTAGATCGGGACGGCGAGCGGTCTGCTGCCCTCCGGAGCGATCACGGGCGGGTGGACGGCGCGGGTCTGCGGGTGGTGTCCGGTCATGGTCCCAGCCTGCGCCCGGATCGGCGGAACCGGGAACGGCCAATCGCGACCAGTGGCCCGGACCACGCCCCCGGCTTTCCGCTCCGCGGCCGCGGACCACCGGCCCGGCCGGGGGCGCCGGGCCCCCTCACCGGTACGGTTCCCGTCGCCGGCCGGCCCACCCCGCGAGGACCGACCGGCGATCGGGATCGTCCCGGACAAAGGCGCCGTTTCGGCATCCCTCGACCGGAGTTCCGAGCATCACCCGGCGGACCCCCGCGCCGCCATCCGGGAGATCACCGCCATCTCGCGGCGCGGGTCCGGGTGCGGGGCCGTACGTACCTACGGGTCAGCCCCGGGCCGCGCGGGCGAACAGCGTCCGGTAGACGCGGCGGAGACCGTGGAGATCACTGACAGGCCGGGCGAACGCGAGCCGCACGTCGAACGGCGACGGGTGGGCCGGCGGTGAGCAGCGTACCCAGATCCCGTACCGGTCGAGCGCGAGCGGCCGGACGGGCCCGGACGGGACGGAGTCGGGCAGCAGCGCGGCCATCTCGTCCCGGTGCGCGGAGTCCAGGTGGGTGAGGACGCCGGCCTCGATCGCGACGAACGGGTCCGGTGCGGCGGCCGCGTACTCCTCGGGTTCGAGGGTGGCGCTCCCCCACACGTCGTCGATCTCGACCTGCGCGACTTCGAGGGCGAGGACCGTCCAGTCCCCGTCCTTGAGGTCGAGCAGTTCGGGACGCGGGTGGACGTGCGACAGCCGCAGCGCCGCACCCCGCAGTTCGGCGTCCGGCACCCGGCTGAGCCAGCCGTGCAGCCAGGCGCGGCCGCGCACCCGGTCGGGGAACGCGACCGGCGCGACGTCGCAGATCCGCAGGGTGGCGGGCATGTCGTCCGGTTCGGCGGCGAGCGCGGCGACGACCGGCGCGGCGGACGGCACGAGCAGCAGCGGACGGCCGCCCCGGTCGGTGGTGTGCGCGGGGACGTGCGCGTCCGGAACGCAGGGCGCGGCGAGGACGCCGCCCGCCATGCCGTAGGCCAGCGTCCGCGCCCGCTCCGCCGGCGCCGGTCCCTCCGCAGTCGTCTCCGCCGTCGTCTCCGCTCGCCGCACCGCTGCCTCCTTGACGTATCAGGTTAGGCTTACCTAACTTAGGTTCACCTAACCACTAAGGAGAGTGATGAACAACCCCCGTCCGAAAGTGCGGTTGTCGCGGGCGCTCGGCGTGCCGCTGACGCCGAAGGCCGTGAAGTACTTCGAGGCCCGGCCCTATCCGCCCGGCGTGCACGGGCGCGCACGCAAGCAGGAGAGCGACTACAAGGTGCGGCTGCGGGAGAAGCAGCGGCTCCGCGCGCAGTACAACATCCGCGAGGCGCAGCTTCGCAACGCCTTCGCCAAGGCCGCCAAGGCCGAGGGCAAGACCGGCGACGCGCTCCTCACCGACCTGGAGTGCCGGCTGGACGCGCTGGTCCTGCGCGCCGGGTTCGCCCGCACCATCTACCAGGCGCGGCAGTTCGTCGTGCACCGGCACGTGCTGGTGAACGGGCGCCGCGTCGACCGGCCGTCCTACCGGCTCCGCCCCGGCGACGTCATCACGGTCGCCGAGCGCAGCCGCGCCATGGACGCATTCCAGATCGCCGCCGCCGGCGGCCACGCCGAGAACGTCCCGCCCTACCTGGACGTCCGGCACGAGGCGCTGGCCGCGCGGCTCACCCGGCTCCCCGAGCGCACGGAGATCCCGGTGACCTGCGACGAGCAGCTGGTGGTCGAGCACTACTCCCGCTAACGCACCGCCCCAAGCTCCCCCAGATGCGTTGACCTGCGGCGTGTTGTTGTTATGAGAGGCGGAATAACAACAACACGCCGCAGGTCAACGATGTGGCGGGCCGGTCTACGTTCGTGGGCGCCGCGCTAGCGGAGGTCGCCTAGTTCTTCGCGGGCCGTGGCGCGGAGGGTGCGCAGGGCGTCCACTAGGGCGCGGTGCTGCTCCTCGCTGAGGGGGCCCGCGAAGTGCTCGCGGAGCGTCTCGGCGTGGACGCGCAGGGCCTCGTCCAGCTTCGCGCGGCCCGCCGGGGTGAGGTCGACCATCTGCCGGCGCCGGTCGCCGGGGGCCGGTTCGCGGCGGACGAGGCCGGCCTCCTCCATCCGGTCGATGATGCGGGTCATGCCGCCGCTGGTCAGGATCAGCTCGCCGGCCAGGCCGCCCATCGAGCGCGGGCACTCGGCGCCCGCGCCGGACAGCCGCAGCAGCACCTCGAAGACCGCGTGCCGGATGCCGCAGCGGCGCTCCAACTCCCGGCCCGCGATCCGCTCCAGCGCCGACGCCGCCCCGAGCAGCGCGCCGAACTCGTGGACGACATCGTCGGCGACGATCGCGCCCTGCCCGTCCTGCTCCGTCACCGTCGCCATGGTCCCCCGCCTTCGTCCCGCCGCCCCGTCGTCGTACGCATAACGTGCGACCGCCCCGCACGCTTCCGTGCGGGGCGGCCCCTGCCGGCGAACGTCAGTTCTTCGGCTTCTCGCTCTTCTCCGCCTTCGGCGACGGAGACGTGGACGCGCCGCCGCTCGGCACGCCCGGGATCTGGCCCTGCTGCTGGTTCCGGTTCTGGTCGTTGATGCCGGACGGGTACTGCTGGGTGATCTTCCAGTCCCCGTCGATCTTGCTGAGGGACAGCCGCAGCAGCGTCGCGGGCTGGTTGATCGCCCCGCTCTTGGTCTTCAGCGACATGTCCATCATGAGCACCGCCGTGGCGAACTTGCCGTTGACGCTGCCGACGAAGACCTGGTTGCTCTTGGAGGACAGCGCCACCTGCGCGTCGGCCTGGAAGGCGCTGGCCACGGTCGGCACCGTGTTCTTCTTGTAGTCGTCGAGCATGTCGCCGGCGAGCAGCTTCACGGCCTTGTCGGTCTGCGTCTGGTAGTTCGTGGCGTTGTAGTTGTACGCGACGTCGCCGTACGCGGCGGCGACCTTGCCGATGGCCTCCCGCTCGTCCTGCTTGGACGACATCGAGTGGGCGCTCGTCCCCTGCCAGATCGCCAAACCGCCCAGCACCACGATCAGGACGGCCAGCACCACCGTCGGCACGAGGGGCAGGCTGAAGGCGTCCGCGCGCGCCGGCTCCTTCTCCTCGGCCCTCTCCGGGGGTTCGAGGGCGGCCGGACGCGGCTTGACGGTCTTCACCGCCGGCTTCACCGCCGGCTTCGCGGCGGACTCGGCGGCCGGCTTGACGGCCGACGTGGGAGCGGCCTTGGCGGCGGGCTCGGCCGGAGCCTCCGCCTCGGCCTCCGCCGCGTCCTCGGCGTCGAGTGCCTCCAGCACCTCGTCCAGGTCCTCGTCGTCGATGACCTCGATGACCCGCACGCGGCGCTTGCGCTTGGCGGCGGGCCGCGCCGGAGCCGCGGCGGCCTCCACGGCGGCCTCCGCGGCCTCACCGCCGGCCGCCGCCTCCTCGGTCTCCGCCTGCTCCTCGGCCGGGACCGCCTCGACCTCGTCGACCTCGTCCTTGCCGGTCTTGCCGGTCTTGGCTGTCACTTGGGCAACTCCTCGGGGATTGGGTCAGTCCTTGCTCCGGCGCGGCCGGCTCAGCACGTCACCGGCTCAGTCCTTCCGCCGGCGCAGCCGGCTCAGGCGGGACACCACGGGCACCGAGCCCATCATGACCCTGATCAGCACCAGCAGGGCGATGACCGGGGGAACGTACACTAGCCACAGCGGCGGGCCGCCGGAAGAGTCCTCGTTGTTCGCGGCCTTCTTCGCCTGCACGTTCTTCTGGTCCAGCGCGGGGTCGTGCGTCGGGATCGTCTCGCCCGGGTTCTTGGCCTTGTAGGGCTTCTGCTTCGTCACCGCCGGCATCCGCCCGCCGGGGCAGGTGGGCACCTTGTTCACGGCCGGCTGCCCGAGCGGGTACTTGTACTCCAGCGTCGCGGGCGCGTTCAGTGTGACCTGGAAGACGACGTTCAGGACGGGCTTGCCCTGGTCCATCCCGATCACGTTGTCGAGGACGTTCTTCAGCTGCGGCGCCCGCCCCAGCGTCTTGTTCAGGTCGTACAGGTAGCGGGGGTTGTAGGTGCCGACGCCCCAGTTGCCGAGCATGTCGACGGTGCAGCCGAAGTCGCCCTCGGTCTTGTCGAGCAGCCCGTTGACGGTGGACAGCAGGTCCGGGCCGCGGTCGCGCAGCTCGGCGATCTGCCCGCGGACCTGGCTGAGCGCGGCGGTGAGCGCGGCCAGGTTGTCGATGCCGGCGCCGAGCGAGCCGCGGTTGCGGTTCAGCACGGTGGTGATCCGGCCGAGGTCCTTGGTCAGCCCGTCGAGCAGCTCGGTGTTCTCCGCGAACGTCTTGGTCAGGTCGTCGCCGCCGTTGATGATCTGGCGGAGCGACTCCTCGCGTCCCGACCAGCCCTCGGCCAGCTCGTGGGTGAGGATCTTGGCGTCCTCGGGGTTGATGGCCTTGAGCGAGTCGATGACCGCGCCGAACAGGTCCCCGTACTTCGGCGGGACGGACGTCTGCGACACCGGGATGACGGTGCCCGGCTTCATCGCCGGGGCGTCGGCCTTGCCGGCGCCGGGGGTCAGCTCGACGACCGGCTCGCCGACCGCCGACTTGCGGGCCGCGGCGGCGGTGACGCCCTGCGGGATCGTCACGCCGCGCTCGATGTCGAGCCGGACGACGACCTTGTCCTTCTCCAGCTTCACCGAGTCGATCTTGCCGATCCGCAGCCCGAGGTAGTCGACCTCGAAGTTCGGGTGCAGGCCCGGCGAGGACTCGAACTCGACCGTGATGTGGTACGGCCGGTCGATGAAGTCGAACCGGATGACGTTGTTGAACGCCCACACCAGCATGACCACGGCGAGGACGCCGAAGGCCGCCAGGTTGATCGTCAGTCGCCTGTTCATCCGCGCGGCTCCAGCATCTTCTCCAGGTCCGGCAGAGCGTCTCTGAGCTGCTTCGGGATCTCCGGGGCCGTGCTCTTCTTCTTCGGCGGCTCGCTGAGGCCGGGGAAGATCGGCCGCCCGTCCGGCCAGGTGACCCGGACGATCGGGTAGAGCAGCAGCTGGCCGTCGTAGCTGGCCAGCGGGATCTTGTAGGAGAAGGCCACGATGCCGTCCACCACGGCGGTGAGGCGCTTGCGGTTGCTGCCGAGCTGCTGCAGGACGGGGTCGAGGTCGTTCAGCAGCTTGCGGAACCGCTGGATGCGGCCCTCCAGCACCTTGTCGTTCAGCTCGCGGGCCATGGTGGTGAGCTTGTCGACGGCCTTGATGATCTTGTCTTTGTCGTCGTTCAGCATCCGGCTGGTGCGCTCGAGCTGGCCGGGCGCCTCGGCCAGGGCGTCGCTGCCCTTGGCGAGCGAGTGCCCGAGCTGCGCGAAGTGGTCGATGGACTCGCCGAGCTCGACGCGCTGGGCGGCGAACATCTTCAGCAGGTCGCTCGCCTGCGCGATCGTCTTGTTGAGCTTCTGCCCGTTGCCGTCCAGCGCGGTGGCGCCGGCGTTGACGACCGTCGCGACGTCGTCGCCGGCGAGGGCCTGGATCAGCGGCCCGGCCTGCCCGACGACGTCCTCGAACGCGGGCTGGACGCTGGTGTCGGTGATGGCGGCGCCGGAGGCGAGGAACGGGCCGCGGTCCATGCTGCCGCCGGGCGGCAGCTGCAGGTCCACGTAGTTCTCGCCGAGCAGCGACGTCACCTTGATCTCGGCGCGGGTGCCCTTGGGGATCTTGACGTCGTCCTCGATGGACAGCGTCGCCTTGGCCTTGTAGCCGGCGAGCTCGACCTTGGTGACGGTGCCGATCGTGATGTCGGACATCTGGACGCTGTGCCCGGCGACGAGGCCCTGGGCGTCGTCGAACGTGGCGGTCAGGGTCAGGTCGCCCTTCGGCGCGCCCGCGGTCTTGTAGGAGCAGCCGGAGACCGCGAGGACCGCGGCCACCATGACGGCTAGGAGTCTCCCGCCCATCAGTTGCCTCCGTCCCAGGGGCAGTTGGAGTTCGGCTTGGGCAGCGGGCAGCCGACGTCGTCGGTGTTCATCAGGCCCTTGAGCCACGTCCGCAGGAAGGCGTCGGTGGCGAAGCGGATCTGCAGCGACTTGTTCTTCGGGTTGTAGCCGCCGATGAGGGCGTCGCCGATGCCGGGCAGCACGTGCAGGAGCTGCGCGATCTCCTTGGCGTTGCCCTTGAGGACCAGCGCGGCCCGGGTGAGGACGGCGAGGTCGTAGGGCAGGTTGCCCTTGTACTTCTGGATCAGCTTGTCGCCGTTCTTGGCGAGTTCGAGGATGCCGCTGATCAGCTGCTGCAGCTCGCCGCGCTCGGAGCTGAGCACCCGGCTCGCCTCGCCGAAGTCGCGGATCATCGTGCCGAGGACCTGCTCGCGCCCGCGCACCACTCCGGCGAGCCGGTCGAGGTTCCGCGCGACCTCGATGAGGTCCTGGTCCTGCCCGGCGACGTTCTCGATCAGGCGGGCGCTCTGCTCGAGCGTGGCGTTGAACTCCTTGCCGTTGCCCTTGACGGTGTCGGCGGCGGTGCCGAGCGCCGACTGCATCTTGGTCGGGTCGAGCGCGTTCGCGAGGTTGGTGAAGGAGCTGAGCGCGTCGTCGACCTCGACCGGCACGTGGGTGCGCTCGATCGGGATGACGTTCGCGGTCTCCTTCGCCTCCCCCGGCTTCCACGCCGGGTGCAGGACGAGGTTCCGCTCGCCGATGAGGTTCAGCGGGACGATCGACGCCTGCACGCCGCGTGGGAGCGGGACGTCCCGGCGGATGTGGAACGTGACCTTGACCTTGTCGCCCTGGTTCTCGACCTTGTCGACGAGGCCGACGTCGGCGCCCATCACCTTGACCTTGGACTCCGGGTAGAAGGAGCGGGCCTTCGGAACGAAGACGGTCATGGTGCGGTCGCCGCCGGACGGGGCCAGCGAGCAGCCGCCGGCCGACGCGGCCATGGTGAGGGCGAGCGCCATGGCGAGGCCCTTCCCCCTGCCCATCAGTTGCCTCCCTGGCGCCGGGTGGAGATCGGGCCGGGCGGCTGGAGCGGGCCGAGCCCGGTGAGCACGCCCTCGATCCAGTTGCCGTTGCCCTTGAGGTTGGCGACCTGCTGGAACGTGGGCCCGAGCAGCGAGAAGTCGGTGTTGAGCGCGTCCATGTTGGGCGCGAGCCGGGTGGTGAGCAGGTGCAGGTTGTCCAGGAGCGTGTCGAGCTGCTTCTGGTTCTTGGAGATGACGTTGGACAGCGTCTGGACGGTCCGGTTGCCCTGCCCGATCGTCGCGGCCAGCTCGTTGCGGCGCCGCACCAGCGTCTGCAGCAGCACCTGGCTGGAGTTGATGATCTCGCGGAGCTGCTCGTCCTTGCTCGCCAGCGTCCCGGTGATCGTCTTGCTGCTCTCGATGAGCTTCTGGATCTGCGGGTAGGAGTCGTTGAGCATCCGGGAGACGTCCTGGATGTTGGTGAGGACCCGGTTCAGCTTCTCCGCGCCCGGCGACTTGATCTTGTTGACCTCGGTGAGCAGCTTGTCGATGCTCTTCTCGTCGAGCTTGCCGACGATGTTCTGCGCGCCTTCGAGGGCGTCGGGGACGGTGAACGGGACGCTGGTGCGCGTCAGCGGGATGCGCCGCTTCGACTCCGGCACGTCCGACATGTAGGGCTTGGACACCGGGCCGGACAGCCGCAGGTACCGGCCGCCGAGCAGCGTCGTCGTCTGGATCTCCGCCCGAGTCTTCGGCCCGAGGTCGATCCCGGCGTTGACGTGCCAGGTCACGATGATCTTTCCGTGCTTGAAGTCCGGCGTCACCGAGGTGACCCGTCCGGACTTCACGCCGGCGACCCGGACGTCCTGGCCCTTCTTCAGGCCGGCCGCGTCGCTGAACTCGCCGCTCATCGTGTAGCCGCGCTCGAACAGGTGCAGCTGCCCGACGGCGAACGCGAACACGCAGGCGGCGCCGAGCGCCGAGACCGTGACGATCGCGACGAGCTTCTGGTTGACGTCCCGCAGGGACTTCAGCGCCATCAGCCGCCACCCCCTTGCAGCATCGCCTTGAGCTTGGCGAGGTCGTCCTTGGACGGCTGGCCGGTGCCGGGCGCCTTCGGCAGCTCCATCGGGAACGGGCAGGGCCCCTGCATCACGTTCAGGCAGAGCGCGTTGGTGCGCAGGAAGTGGCCGCCGTTCGCGGTGGAGAACAGCTGCCGCAGCGTCAGCGGGAGCTGCTGCACCATCTTCTCCAGCTGGTCGACGTTCAGCCGGAACGTGGTGGCGAACTTGCCGAGGTTGTCGATGATGCGGGCGAGCTGGGCGTCGTTGCCGCCGAGCACCTGGTTGAGGTTGGTGGTGACGCCGCCGATCTCGACGATGGCGTTCTCCAGCAGCCGCCGGTTGTTCGCGAACACCTTGGTCAGCGACTCCAGGTTGTCGATGCTCGCGGCGATCTGCTTGTCGCGGGTGGCGACGGCGCCGCTCACCGTCTCGTAGTCGTCGATCATTCCCTCGATCGTCTTCTTGCGCGCCGCGAACGTCTGCAGGAGCAGGTCCAGGTTGTCGGTCAGCATCGAGATGTTCTGCTCGTTGCCGTCCAGCGCCTGGGAGAAGGAGAAGAGGATCTTGTTGAGCTGGTTCGGGTCGAGGTTGCGCGTCAGCGGGCCGAGCGCGTTGACGACGTCTCCGAGGTCGACCACCGACCGGGTGTGCGGGACGCGGTCGCCGTTGCCGAGCATCTTCTGGCTCGTCCCCGGCTCCAGGTAGACGACCCGCTGCCCCATCACGTTGCGCCAGCGGATGGCGGCGGTGGAGTCGGACGGCAGCTTGACGTCCTTGTCGACGGCCATCCGCACCACGGCCTTGCCCCGCACCACCTCGATGCCGTCCACCTGGCCGACGGGCGTGCCGGCGACCTTGACGTCGTCGCCCTTCAGCAGGCCGGTGACGTCGTCGAAGGTGGCGGTCAGCTTGTAGCGGGCGTTGAAGCTGGTGCCGAGGATCTGCTGGCCGATGTAGAAGGTGAGCAGCCCCGTCAGCGCCACGAAGACCAGGAACTTCAGCGTGGTCGCGTAGTCGGGTCCGCGCGCCGCCTTGCGGCGAATCCGCGGGCTCATGGGCGCCCCCCGGTCTTCTTCTTCTGCCCCGGGAGCTGCATCTCGAAGGCCGTCTTCGCCGGCGGTGTCGTGCACGCGTCGATGAAGATCTGGCAGATGTCCAGCGGGAGGTCGTCGCGCGCCTGCGCGATCAGGGTGCCCTCCGGGCCGGGGATGCGGATGATCTGGGCCAGCAGGTTGAAGAACCCGTTCAGGCTGTCGAGCAGCACCGGGATGTTGCGGCGCTGGTTGTCGAACACCGACACGACGTCGCCGCCGTTGTCGATGATCTTCCCGAGGTTGCCGCCGTGCTGCTGGAGGTTCCTGCCGAGCGTGTCGCCGAGCCTGGTCGACTGGTCCAGGAGCTGGGAGACCTTGTCGGGACGCTCGTTGATCGCCTGCGACAGCCGGTTGAAGTCGCCGGTGAACGCGGCGATGGTGCCGCCGCGGGACGCGAGCGTGCCGGACAGTCCGTTGATGTCGTTCAGCAGCGCGTTGATGGCGGCGCGGTCCTTGTGGGTGGCGTCGACGACGATCGCGCCGTTGTCGATCGTGCGGCGCAGCGCCGGGCCCTGTCCGGCCAGCCCGGCGCCGAACGTGTGCAGGATGGTCGCGACGTCGTCGGGGTTGATGGCCTTGGTCAGCTCGTAGGCGGGCCAGGCGGTGTCGGACAGGTCCTCCGGGTCGTGCGTCTTCGCGATCGTCCCGCCGTCCTTCAGGTACGGGCCGCTCAGCTCGTGCGCGCCGAGGTCGAGGCTGATGTCCTTCGGGCCGAACACCGAGACGGGCTCGACGGTCGCGACGGCGGTGTCGGCGACCCGGACGCCCTTGTCGACCCGGATCCGCACCTTGACGCGGCCCTGGTCGTCGAGTTCGAGGCGGTCGACGGTGCCGACGGAGATCCCGCGGACCTTCACCTCGGACTTGCTCGGGTCGAGGCCCTGCCCGGCCCGGCTGAACGTCGCGTCGTAGTACGTGGAGCCGGAGTGGTCGGGGGTCGAGCCGATCGCGACGAACGCCGCCGCGGCGGCGATGACGCCGGCGCCGACGAGCCCGAAGACCGTCCGGGAGCGCTGGGAGAGGGTCTCTTCGCTCATCCGGTCAGCTTCACTGTGCTGCCGTGTCCCCAGAAGATGTAGGACAGGACGAGGTTCATGAGGATCATCAGGATGGTCGACTCCCGGATCGCGCGGCCGGCGGCGACACCGACGCCCACCGGGCCGCCCGCCGCGTAGTAGCCGCGGTAGCAGTGGATGAACATGATGATGAAGGCGAACACGGCGACCTTGATGACGCTGTAGAAGACGTCGATCGGCGGCAGGTAGAGGTGAAAGTAGTAGTCGTAGATGCCGGGCGAAAGACCGAAGTACTGGATCGTGATGAACCTGGTGGCGAAGAACGCCATGAACAGTGACACGAGGTACAGCGGCACGAGCGCGATGACGCCGGCGGCGACGCGGGTGCAGACCAGGTAGGCCAGGGAGTTGATGCCCATGACCTCCAGCGCGTCGATCTCCTCGGAGATCCGCATCGCGCCGATCTCGGCGGTGAACCCGGTGCCGACCTGCGCGACCAGCGCGACGCCCGCGATGATCGGGGTGACCTCGCGGACGTTGGAGTAGCTCGCGACGAGGCCGGTGAACGCCTCGGCGCCGATGCGCTCCAGCCCGGGGTAGCCCTGCAGGCCGACCATCGCGCCGGTGGCGAGCGACATCGTCGCGATCACGAAGATCATGCCGCCGCCGATGACGAGCGCGCCGACGCCGACGGTGATGTCGCTGACCTGCTTGGCGAGCGTCTTGCCGTACTTGCGCTTCAGGATGATGTCGAAGAACAGGTGGTAGAGGACCCGGCCGAGGAAGATCGGCAGGTTGGCCGAGGCGGCGAGGCCGGCGGTCCGGCCCTTGAAGGCCCGGCCCAGCTTGCGTACGGGGGATATGGCGACCATCAGAACCTCGGGGGGAAGAGGACCTGGTAGATCATGGTGAGGATGTAGTTCGTCGCGAACACCACGATCGAGGTGACGACGACGGCCTTGTTCACCGCGCGGCCGACGCCGACGGGGCCGTAGTCGCAGTTCATGCCCATGTAGCAGGCGACGGCGGCGGCGATGAAGCCGAACACCCACGCCTTGAACAGGGTGATGACCAGGTCCGAGAACTGCAGCAGGGTCGTCGAGCCGTCGAAGAACGCGCCCGGACTGACGCCCTGCTGGATGACGTTGAAGTAGTAGCCGCCGATGACGCCCGCCAGGATCACCACCGAGCACAGCAGCCCGGACACCATGCTCGCCGCCCACAGCCTGGGGGTGACCAGGCGGTGGATCGGGTTGATGCCCATGACCTCCATCGCCGCGAGTTCGTCGCGGATGTTGCGGGCGCCCATGTCGGCGGTGATCGCCGACCCGCCCACGCCGGACACCAGCAGCGCGGCGGCCAGCGGCGCGACCTGCTGGATCATCGCGGCGGTGAGCAGCGCGCCGGTGCCCGACTGGGCGCCGAGCTGCCGGGCGATGTCGCCCACCTGGAGCGAGATCGTGGCGCCGAGCGGCACCGCGATGAGCATCACCGGGACGGCCGTGACGCGGGCCAGGAACCAGCACTGCTCGATGAACTCGCCCCACCACTGGCGCAGGTCCCAGGAGCGGCGCAGCCCTTCCAGCAGGGTCACGCACAGCAGCCCGGTCTCGTCGAGCGCTCGCCCGACGCGTCTGCGTGCCAGGTCGGGGGCCTTGGTCAAGCTCAAGGCCATCAGCCGGTGACCTCCCCCTGGGGGGCGGGGTGAAGGTACATACCAGCCTCCTTCGTTCTCGGACGTCGGCGCCCATCCGATACTCCGGATCCCGCCGGACCATAGGCGGCGCCAACGTCCTTGCCAGTGCGCGCCTCCGTGGTCTCGGCAGAGACCGGGATCACCAGGGTGCCCAAGCAAGCACTCGGGCACCACCCGTGTGATCTGAGGCACTCTATTGGAAGAAGGTCTAAGAAGCGAGTACTTACATCTGCTTTTGTCCGAAGCTACGATCGGCCGCACGATGATCGAGGCGGGACGAGAGATGGCAGCGGACCCGGGCGGCGGAGCCGACCCGCTGGTCATGGGCGTGCGCGACCGCTGGGACGCGCACGGGCTCCAGGGCGAGCCGTGGCCCTTCATGGCGATCTGCTCGGTCGCGCGGCTGCACCAGCTGCTGAAGAAGGCGCTCGACGACGAGCTGAAGCGGCTGGACCTCACCCGCACCGGCTACTTCCTGCTGACCGCGCTGGCCCTCACCACGCGCGGCAGCGCGCGGCTGAGCACGCTCGGCCGGTTCCTGATGATGCATCCGACGACCGTGAAGCTGACCGTCGACCAGCTGGAGGCGGCGGGGCTCGTCGGCCGCACCCGCCATCCGCGCGACCGGCGCGCGACCCTCGTCGAGATCACCCCGGACGGGCGGCAGCGGGTCAACGAGGTCGGCGCCGCGCTGGAGGCGCCGGGCAGCGCGTTCGCCCCGTTCGGGGGCATGCACCGGGAGCTGTTCGAGGCGCTGCAGCCGGCGCGCCTCGCGGCCGGCGACGTGGAGCCGGTGCAGCGCGCGGACTGAACCGCGTACCATGCGGCCCGCGTACCTTCACTCCGACGACATGAATCCCGGGCGATAAGGCAGTCTTCTCCTATGCCACAGAGTCACGGCACTCGCAGACGTCCCTCCGGCGGCGGCCGGCGTGCCCGCTCCGCCCCCGTCCCCGCCCCGCGTGAGGCGCCCGACTCGCGCGGCCCCGGCGGTCCCCGCGGCCCGTACGACGACGACCGGTTCGACGGGATGCCGCCGCTGCCGCCGGAGAAGAAGCGGCGCGTCCGGCGCGTCCTCACCAGCAACGTGACCATCACCGTCGCCGCCATCGCGATCATCGGCACCGGAGTGACGCTGGTCGACCTGGACGCGTTCACCGGCGACGACACCAAGCCGCCGAAGGCCGCCGCCGCGGGGCTGTCGACGAACGACATGCTCGCGAAGCTGACCTCGGCGTCCGACATAGACAAGGTCACCGCCAACGCGGTCGCCCAGGCCAAGGAGCGCGCCTACAAGGAGCACCAGGCCGAGATGAAGCGGCTCAGGGAGAAGGCGAAGCGGGACGCGGCGGCGCGGGCGAAGCTGAAGGCCGAGCAGGAGCGCGAGCGCGAGCGCAAGCGGCTCGCCAACTCCAACCCGAGTGCCGCGCAGAACAAGGCGTACGGCAAGAAGATGAACGCCCTCAAGGGCTGGGGCCGCTGCTGGCCGTCGCTGCTGACGCTGTGGAACCACGAGAGCGGCTGGAACGAGCGGGCCGAGAACCCGTCCAGCGGCGCCTACGGCATCCCGCAGGCGCTGCCCGGCTCGAAGCTGGCGAGCGCGGGCGCCGACTGGCGTACCAGCTCCCCCACCCAGATCGCGTGGGGCCTCGGCTACATCAAGGCCCGCTACAAGGACCCGTGCGGCGCCTGGTCCTGGTGGCAGGCCCACAACTGGTACTAACCCCCGCCTCCGAGCACCGCGACGTCCCCGCCCGCTACACCTTCCGTTGATCTGCGGCGTGTTGTTGTTATGGACGCCCCCATAACAACAACACGCCGCAGATCAACAAGGTCGGTGGGAGCATGGGGGGATGCGGACTAGCAGGACGCGGCAGCAGAACGGCGACGGGGGCGGCGGGCGGCAGTGGGCCCGCGCCGACGCCACCCGGCAGGCGCTGCTGAGCGCGGCGCAGCAGGTCTTCGCCGACCGCGGCTACGCCGACGCGGGCATCGCCGAGATCGTGGAGCGGTCCGGGATCAGCGTCGGCAGCCTCTACCACCACTACGGCGGCAAGGCCGGGCTGTACGTGGCGCTGTGGGAGGAGCTGTCCGCCGAGCAGGAGGCGAGCGCCGCACAGGCCGTGTCCGCCGCCCGCAAGGACGGCGAGTCCGACCCGATCGCGCTGTTCACCGCCGGTGCGCGCGCGTACCTGCGGGTGTGCTGGGAGCGCCGGGAGGCGGCCCGGCTGTTCCTCGGCGGCGAGGGCCCGTCCGGGTCGTCGCTGATGCGCCGCAGCCGCGCCCAGCACTGGATCGCGCAGAACACCAAGCTGCTGCGCGGCGCCGGGCCCGGCGAGCCCGCGGGACGTCCCGAGAAGGTGCTGAGCCTGGTGCTCACCACGGTCATCGGCGAGGCCGGACGCGAGATCGCCACAGCCGAGGACGAGACCGAGGCCGCCGAGATCATCGACGAGGTCTGCCGCATCCTCATCCGCCTCGCCCGCTGAGCGCAGCGCCCGGTGCGACCTTCCACCCGGCGGGCCACGGCAGTTGCCGGCTGCTGAGCGCCTGGCCCGGCGGCCACCCGGAGTGGGCCGGGCTCAGGGGCGGGCCGTGCGGACCTGCGTGACGTACAGCCGGATCGGCGGGACGGGCTGCAGCGGTCGCGGCGGGCGCACGCGCGCGGGCTGCGGCGGCAGGGTGCGGAGCCGCGCCGCGGTCGGGCGCTTGCCCGCGAGCCGCGTGCGGGCGGCGCGCAGCCGCCGGCGCGTGACCCGCTGCATGCGGGCCTCGGTGCGGCGGATCAGCCGCAGCCGGAGCAGCAGCAGCGTCACCGCGGCGCCGAGCGCGGCGAGGAAACCCGCCTGGAGCGCGGCCATCTCCGCGATGGTGAACGGCTCGGCGGGGAGCCTGCTCAGGTTCGACACCGGGACGAGGGGCCCGGAGGCGGGCGCGATCTGCGGGGTCGCGGGCGCGATCGGCGGCAGCGCCACCTGCGGGCCCTTCATGTCGGCGAGCGGGTCGAAGGCGGGCGGCGTCAGCGCCGGGACGCCGGTCGGGAACCGGGTCGGGCTGATCCCCGGCGGCAGCGCGCCGGACGGCGACGTGATGATCAGCTTGTAGCTGCGGGACACGCTCCTGGCCTTGGCCGCCGACACGGCCGCGCGCACGGTGATCACGCCGGGTTTCGCGTTGGACGGCGCCCGCACGGTCGCGATCGCGGCGGCCCCGCCGGCGCCCACGCTGCCGAGGTTCTGCGTCCCGGGGCTGACCGTCGCGCCGGAGGCCGACATCTTCAGCACGGTGCCGGTCGCGGTCGCGTTCGCCGACGCCACCCGCACGGTCGCGGTGATCGAGCCCCCGGGGCGCATCGTCGCCTCCGACACCGTCAGCGCGAGCGACAGCACGGGCGTCTTCGGCTTGCCCGGCTGGGTCGTCGGCGGGGTC
Organism: Actinomadura chokoriensis; assembly: GCF_039529475.1. Lineage (NCBI taxonomy): Bacteria > Bacillati > Actinomycetota > Actinomycetes > Streptosporangiales > Thermomonosporaceae > Actinomadura > Actinomadura chokoriensis. The sequence goes on from NZ_BAAAMW010000001.1 coordinate 381,132, forward strand.
GTCGGCGTCCCGGTCGGGGGGTCGGTGGGCGTCCCGGTCGGCGGGTCGGTGGGCTCCCCCGTCGGAGGGTCGGACGTCGGCGGGTCCGTGGGCGGATCGGACGTCGGCGGGTCCGTCGGAGGGTCGGACGTCGGCGGATCGGTGGGCGGGTCCGACGTCGGCGGGTCGGTCGGTTCCTGAGTCGCCGGCGGGTCCGTGGCGGGGGTGTCGGTGGTGGGCGTGTCGGTCGGCGTGTCGCTGACGGTGGCGGTCGGCGTCGGGGTCTCGTCGGCGAGCACCGGGTGCACGCCGATGGCGCCGACGAGCGTGACCGCGCCGAGTCCGGCCAGGACCGAGACAGCCGATCGTGAGCGCACCCCGAACGCACCTCCATCGCCTCGCGGCCGTCCTGCCGAAATTGCGTTGAATTTGATGGAAGCATGCGGTGATTCGGCGGATCAACCCCGCGTGTCAAGGTCCGTCCGAGGTGCTCATATTCGACCGGCGCCGCTTTTGCGGTTTATCAACCGGTGCTTATTTCCGCGGGCGGTTCCCGGTCCTGTCCGGCGGCCGCCCGCGGCGCCGCGTCGGCCCGCTCGCGCAGCCGCATCGCGCGCAGCACCGCCTCGATGGCGAAGCGCGCCTCGGAGTCGGCGAGCCGGTCGCCGAGCGTGCTCTCGACCTGCCGCATCCGGTAGCGGACGGTCTGCGGGTGGATGCCGAGCTCCGCGGCGATCTCGGTGGCGGTGCCGCGGGTCGTGAGCCAGGCCCGCAGCGTGTCGAGCAGCCGGTCGCGCTGCCGGGGCGCGAGGCCGTCCATCTCGCCGAGGTGGCGGCGGGCGAGCTGGCCGATGAGGGCCTGGTCGGACAGCAGCCAGATGGTGATGAGGTGGTCCTCGCAGTCGATCACCGGGGCGTACTCGAGGATCCCCGTCTCCACCAGGCGCAGGGCGTGCCGCGCCCACCGCAGCGAGTCGGCGACGCCGGTGGGCGGCACCGGGATGCCCATGACGAGCTGCCCGTCGGGCAGGACGCGGAGCAGGGCCTGCCGCCGCTCGGGGGTCGGCCTCCCGGGGACGACGAGGAACGGCTGGGTGGCGGTGAGGTCGGCGAGGACGTCGCCGTCCAGCGCGGCCCGGACGTAGCGGGCGCCGGGCGGGGCGACGACGGCGGTCACCTCGTCCGGGATCGTCCAGCCGGCCTGCTCGGCGGCCTCGGCCAGCACGCGGGGCGCGCCGGGCGGGCGCAGCAGCAGCTCCAGCAGCCGCCGCCGGTGCGCCTCGGCCTCGCCGTCGGGGCGGGCGTCGAGGTAGCCCTCCAGCGCGAGCGCGGCGAGCTCGTCGATGTAGGCGAACAGCGCGTCGGCGAGCTGCGCCATGACCTCGGGCGCCACCCGGCGGCGCGGCCCGACCTTCATGACGCGGCGCCAGGCGACCTGCGCGCCGATGCGCAGCGCGGCCTGGAGGGTGTCGAGCGTCCGCCCCTCCTGGGCCTCGAACCGGCCGAGCCTGCGGTAGGTCTCGTGGTGGCGCTCGCGCGGGGCGAGCGGGTTGGCGACGCGGTCGACGAAGTCGGCGAGGGCTCGCTCGACGCCGATCCGCAGCGCCTCGACGTAGGGGTCCTTGAGCGGTCGCCCGTACTCGGGGATCGACCGGCGCACCTCCTCGATGATCTCCTGCGCGAGACTGGGCAGTTCCGGCCGCATCAGCAGGGCGAGCCGGCGCGGGAGCCTGGCCCGGCGCTCCACCGTCCCCCGCGTCAATGCCTGCTGTGCCATGGGCACACCTCCAAGGCGCCGCCGCCGCGGACCGGGGCATGTCGCCGGGCGGGGGCACCCGGCCGTCCGGGCGGTCGGCCGTATGGCGTAACGCGGTGGGCGCGCCGAGCGGGGGACCCCAGCGCACCCCCCGCTTTCTGTGAGTTGAAGCACATTGAACTTAGATCAAATACGATGCGTCAAGGTAAAGGCAGAGTAAAATCAGCAGTCTGTGGCGTTGCCGCCACATTCGGCTCCCAATTAGGACGTGCTCTCTTTCAGGGCGTTCGCCGCTCCCGCATTCGGTGGGCGCGCAGCACGGCGTCCAACACGAAACGCGCCGCCGGATCGGTCAGCTGCCGGTCGAAGGTGACACTGATCTGCCGCATCCGGTAGCGGACGGTCTGCGGGTGCAGCCGGAGCCGGCGGGCCGCCTCCACCGCGTTCCCCTGCGCCTCCAGCCACGCCCCCAGGGTTTCGGTCATGCGCATACGCCGGGTCCGCGGCATGCCGGCGAGGGCGGCGAGTTCGCGGCGGGCGAGCTGGTCGAGCAGCGGGCCGTCCGACAGCAGCCACAGCTCCAGCAGGTGCCGCTCGCACAGCGTCGGGCCGCCGTCCTCCAGCAGCCCCGCCTCGACGAGGGCGAGGGCGCGCCGGGCCCAGCGCAGCGAGTCGCCCGCCTCCTCCAGCGGGACGGTCAGCCCGACCGCGAACCGGCGCTCGGGCAAGGCCCGGCCGAGCATCGCCGCGCGCTCGGGGCCGTACCCGCCGGGGATCAGCAGGTGGGGGGCCGCGTCGGCGAGGTTCACGAGCACGTCCGCGTCGAGGGCCTCCCGGATGCAGCGGGCCCCGGTCGGCATCGCGACCATCGCCACCGTGCCGGGCAGCTCCCAGCCGACCGCCTTCGCCGTCCGGGCGAGCGCACCGGTCGCCGCGCCCGGCCGGAGGACGAGCCGCAGCAGCCGCCGCCTGTCGCCGGGCGGCTCGTCCCCCGCCGACCGCACCTCCAGATACCCCTGGACGGACAGCGAGGCCAGTTCGTCGTTGTAGGCGAACAGCGCCTCGGCCAGCCGGGTCATGACCTCGGCGGGCAGCCGCTTGTCGCGCGCGACGGCCGCCACCCGCCGCCACGCGACCTGCACCCCGACCCGGTAGGCGGCCTGGAGCGCGTCGAGTGTCCGTCCCTCGTAGGCCACGGTGCGGCCGAGCTCGCGGCACAGCTCGTCGCGGCGCTCGTGGCCGACGCTGCTGCCGGAGATCTGGTTCAGGAAGGCCGCCATGGTCTGCTCGACGGTGACCCGGAACGCGTCGGGCACCGCCGTCCCGTCCCGCTCGGCGTACTCGGGCACCGCCCGCCGGATCTCCCCCATGATCTCCCCGGCCAGCGACGGCAGCTCGGCGCTGAGGATCGCGATGACCTGCGGCGGCAAGGCCCCGGGACGGCCCCCTCTGCCGGTGAGGGTCTCCGTCATTCGGTCCCCCTCCCGTCCCGGAAATTCCGCATGATTAAACGGTAGCCCAGGATTATCGTGGGCTGCACCATTCCGGACGATATCTACGCGGGAGTAATAACGCCGGTACTCACCAGGAGACAAAAGCCCGCACACCAAATGATCAGCAAACGACAATGCCACCGGAATACCGCAGCCGCCTCGTTACAGCCGCCACTCGCGCCCCGTCCGCCAATCGGCGCGGCAGGAGTCCCGGCGAGCCGCCGCCCGACCGCGAGGCGTCGCCGGATCACTCGGAGCCGGCCGTCACAGCCCGCCGCAGTCGGAACTATGGCCACAACTCCGCCATAGCGCCATGTAACGATTTTCCCTCACCGTAGTCAGTCGGACACCGTTAGTGTCCGTGTCATGCCCTCCGCCGACCACGAGCTGCCGATCGCCCTGCTCAAGGACCAGCCCGCGCTGGCTCCCGAGCTCCTGCAGGCCGTATCTGGCATCAAACCCCCCGAATGCGAACACATCGGACTTGGATCGGACTCCTTCACCGACAACTACCCGACCGAGTACCGGGCCGACACGGTCGTCATCCTGGGCGAGCCGAAGCGCCCGGACCTCGCGATCGTCGTGGAGAACCAACTCAGACCGGACCCGCGCAAGCGCTTCGTCTGGCCGGTCTACCTGTCCACGCTGCGCGCCCGCCGCGAGTGCCCGGTGACGCTGCTGGTGCTGTGCCCGGACAAGGCCACGTCCGCCTGGTGCCGCATGCCGATCGAGACCGGGCACGAGGGATGGGCCTTGCGCCCCTGGGTACTGAACCTCGCCGAGGCGCCAGCGATCACCGACGTGGAGAAGGCACGCGCGCTGCCGGAACTGGCGATCCTGTGCACCCCCGCCAACGCGGACGGCCCTCATCAGAGAGAAGTCCTGACCGCCTTCGCCGAGGCTCTGGAGGTCACGGACCGCGACAGGGGCAGCAAGTACCATGACTACGTGCGGTCGAAGCTCTCCGAAGCCGCGCGAGACTGCTTGGAGGAGATCATGCAAGCGGACGTCTACGAGTGGAAGAGCGACTTCGCCCTCAAGTACATCGCCGAAGGCAAAGCCGAGAGCCTCTTCACTGTTCTCAAATCACACGGGTTCGCCATCGACGACGAACTGCGACGACGCATCACCGCCTGCACGGACCCTCAGCAACTCGACATCTGGACTGGCCGCGTCGCCAAGGCCCAGACCCTGGGCGAGATCTTCGACTGACACGCGTACGTCCGAACCGCGGCTCGCCGTTCCAGGGCGGGCCGCGGTTCTGCATCCGGGAGACCGCCAGGGACAATTCCGTCATTACATCATGTAGCGATTCTCTCGCCCCGCCGTCACCCGAGTACCGTTAGCGTCCATCTCATGCCCCCCGTCGAATATGACAAGTTGCGTGACATGATTCGGAACCGGCCCGACCTGGTGGTGGAGCTCTACCAGGAGGCGTCCGGGATCGAACTCCCCCGGTACGATCTGATCTCGGTCCCGTGGATAGGTTTCGTCGACCAAATGGCGACCGTCCTCATCGGTGACCTGGATCAGCCGGACCTCATGATTCATGTGGAGCTCCTCTCCGAGATCATCACGGAGAGGCGTTACTCCTGGCCGTCCTACTTGGCGCGTCACCGGGCCTATTACAAGTGCCCGGTCACCATGGTGGTCCTGTGTGCGGACGAGGCTACGGCCGAATGGTGCCGCCAGCCGATCGAGTGCGGGCTCGATGAGGGATGGGTCCTGCGCCCCTGGGCGCTGAACCTCGCCGACGTACCCGCCGTCACCGACCTCGACAAGGCCCGTGCAATGCCGGAACTGACCGTGCTGAGCATCCTCGCCCACGCTGACGGCCCGGATCAGGACGCCGTCCTCACGGCCTTTGCCGAAGCGATGTCGGTCGTGGACCTCGGAGACGCCTGGCGGTACCAGCGGTACATACGCTCACAACTCTCCGAGTCCGCGCGATCCCGCCTGGATGAGATCAGCTATGCCAGAGGCAAGGCAAAGGGGGGCGCGGAAGTACTCTTCACCGTCCTGGACACACTGGGGTTCACTGTCGACGATGCCCTCCGCAAGCGCATCACCACCTGCCGGGACTACGAGCAGATCCGGACCTGGATGCGTCGCGCCTTCAAGTCCCAGACCCTGGACGAGATCTTCGGCTGACGCGCGCATGCGCGCGACCCGCGGCTCGGCCATCAGCGTCGAGAGGCGCTTTTCCGGCCTCCGTACGCTGCGTGCGGGCTAGCCGCACGGCAACTGTGCGGCGGCCGCCATACCGGACGCACTCCGCCGTTGGAGTCTCACGCCGAACACCTGCTATGCGGGGCAGGGTGACCGGCACCGCGGAGGTGGAGCCGCCAGCCGTCGGATGCACGAGGGCGAGCAGATACGGCACGTCGACCACCCACGGCCCGCTTCGTTGATCTGCGGCGTGTTGTTGTTATGAGGGCACCCATAACAACAACACGCCGCAGGTCAACGGGACGGGCGGCGGGCGCTGAGGGCCTTGCGGATGCGGTTCACCACCTGCCGGGGGTTGCGGAACAGTCCGTCCTTGTTCACGCGGATGACGACCCAGCCATCGTCGATCAACCGGCCGTCGCGTTCGATGTCGCGGCTGTACTGGCCGTAGTCCTGCTGGTGGTGCAGCCCCTCGTACTCGATGGCGATCTTCACAGCGGGATAGGAGAGGTCGGGACGCGCCAGCCAGACGCCCCAGTCGTTGAAGACGTCCTGGTTGGCGACGGGACGGGGAAGGCCGGCGTCGACGATCAGCATCCGCAGCCGCGTCTCCGGCGGTGAATCGCTTCGTGGTTCCAGATGAGTCATGGCGAGCCTGGCCTTTCTGACTCCGCGACGCCGGTAGCAGTCCTTCAGGAATGCGTTGAGGAGTTCTCGCGTGCTGATCTGCTGCCTCAGCAGGTGGTCGCCCGCGATGATGAGGTCAATGCGGGGCACCGAGGCCGCCAGTTCGAGGAACAGCCGCTCTGGGCCGATCACGCGGCGGCCTTTTTCCTTGCGCACTTGCCCCGCGGGAATCGCATAGCCGTGCAGCTTCAGCTGCTTGATGCGAGGCACGGTGGACGCCGTGGCCGGTACGGCCGCGTGGACTCGCAGGTCCTTGTCCGGCACCGGTACGCCGTACAGGCGAGCGGCGGTCACCCCGCAGAAGACCGCGTCCGGCGGGAGTATCAGCGCGGCGGCATCACAACGGACCTGGATGGAATCGTCCAGGCTCGCGGGCGCGTACACGTCGTGGAGCACATGCCGGTACAGCCGGGATCGGAGCTGCTGAGCCGTCACGCCCGCCTGCACCGCCTCAGCCGACCGAAATGGACGATTTTGGAGAGTATGTGGAATATCGCGGGGGGTTCTCACCGTCAATTCATAACCGCCGCAGCACCACGCCGCACGTCCCGTGACTGGGCCGTATCCCACTCGTTGATCTGCGGCGTGTTGTTGTTATCAAGCACCTCAAAACAACAACACGCCGCAGATCAACAAACCCCGCCGGACGCGTCGGACGTGTCGGACGCGTCGGACGTGTCGGACGTGTCGCACGTGTCGGAGGCGCCGGACGTGTCGGAGGCATTGGAAGCGTTGGACGCGTCGGACGCCGCCGCGTTCCCGCCAGGGGGAGGTCGCGGCTGCCCCGGTTCCGCGCTTGAGGGGCAGTCAGGGAGCCGTGAGTCGGCATGCGGAGACTCGGTGACCGCCTCGCCGACGACTTCGGATCGCGCAACGAGCCGGCCTCGTCCGACCACCGGGCCAGCACGCACGAGGCCGCGCCCTGCGACCTCACCACCCCCGGGCCCCGCCCCCGCCGCTTCGTTGATCTGCTGCGTGTTGTTGTTATGGGGGCGTCCATAACAACAACACGCCGCAGATCAACGAGTTGGCGGCTCCGTCTGACGGGCCGGGATCATCGCCGGGCGGGGAGGGGCGTGCGCCGGACGCTGTGGTCACGTCCGGGGCGGTTGTTCGGTTCGGTTGTGGCGGCCGGCGGCCAGCCGTCGGCGGTCGGCGGCGGGCGCTGGCTGATTTGGGCGTCGTGCGGGAGGACGTCGCGCGGGAGAGTGGGATGGGGGCGTGGGATGGGGGCGTGGGACAGCGGGAGGGCGGGATCGAGGGCGGGACGAGGGAGGTGGGACGCGGGAAGACATCCCACGTGGGAGGGCGGGACGCGGGACGGCGTCGGGTGGGAGGGCGTTACGCGGGGTCGAGGCTGCCGCTCTTCACGGTGTCGAGGAAGGCAGTCCAGGCGTCGACGCCAAAGCCGAGCACTGGTCCGTCCGGGTCCTTTGAGTCCCGAGCGAGCACCACCGCCCGCTCTGAGGCCACCTCAACGCACTGGCCGCCGTTGCCCGTGCTGTGGCTACTCTTGCGCCACGCTCCGATCTCGACGCACTCACCACCGTTACCAATGCTGTGGCTGCTCTTCCGCCACGCTCCGATCTCCACGCAGTTGCCCTCGTCGGCGCTCCAACTGCTCTTCCGCCAGGTAACGCGGGATATGTCCATGATGCTGACCTACACTCTCCTGGTTGTCACGCCTCGGACATCTCGCCGGACGCCCTTGCGATCAGGGCTCGCGACTCGTCTGGCCCGAGTGCCCTCGAACGAAGGTGGTCGAAAACCTCGACGTAATGGCCGATATCGGATGGGTCCTCCAAGTAAACACTCCCGCGACGGTATTGGACATACGCGACGTCTGGGTCAGCGGGTTCGGGAAACCGAAGGAGGGTGCAGGGTCCGTGCATGCCTGGGTGAGCTCCAGCACTGAACGGCAGGACAACGATGTTGACGTGATTGAGCTGCGACAAAGAGGTCAGGTGGTCGAGTTGTTGGCGCATCGTCTCGCGCCCGCCGACCTGCCTGCGGATCGCGCCCTCGTTGAGGATTGCCCACACCTTTGGAGCATCGCTGCCGGTGAGGCGTTCTTGACGCTTGAGCCGTAGGGCGACACGACGCTCAAGCTCCTCGTCAGGCGGCGCCTCCAAGCCCGCGAGAGAAATCGCCCGGATGTACCCCTCGACCTGCAGGAGGCCAGGTATCGCCTCCGGCTCGTAATGAAGGACCTCGGAGGCTTCCTCTTCGAGGCCGACGTAAACCTCGAACCAGTCGGGGATGGAGCCGGAGTACTGGTGCCACCAGCCGCGTTGGCGACTCTGGCGGGCGAGGGTGACGAGGACTTCGGTGCGGTCGTCGTCCAGGCCGTAGAACTTGCAGAGCGCCATGATGTCGGCGACCTTCGGGGCGTGGACGGCGGCCTCGATGCGGCTGACCGTGGCGGGGGCGATGTCCGCGAACTTGGCCGCCTCTTCGCGGGTCTTTCCCGACTCTCTGCGCAGTCGCCGCATTTCAGCCGCGAGGCGCCGCCTGCGGACCGTGGGGCTCGTCCGACTTGCCACGTTCGTACCTCCACTTCGTATATACCCATCGAGCGGACCATGATTCTTTGAGCGAGTTCACTTCTTTGGGTTTACAAACTCAGACCGTCCGCTTCATGCTCTGACCGTAGCGAAAATTACGCACGGTAGATGAGCGATCACACAAGAAGGTCGGGTGAATTGTGGTCGTTCGCGTGCCTGGAGAAGGGGCGTCCGACGATGTCAGCGGATCAGCGACCGCACGTGGTGCGGTTCAGCCTCCTGGCTGATCTGTGTCTCAAGCTGGGGGAACGTCAGCAGTGCGCGTCCATGCTCGTCCACCCGTCGCGGGGTGAGGCGGTGCTGTGGGTGCCGGGACGGGCCTGGCCGCGCAGGTGGCTCGGGGTCGCGGCGGTCGACCACCGGGGACGGTGGCTCTACGCCTTCGGCGACCAGTGGAGCATGTCCGGGGACGTGGGCGAGGCCGCGGCCCGGGTCGCGTGGGCGGTGCGGGCCCGATGAAGCACCTGGGGACGTGCGTCATCCCGTCCGCGCCGCAGAACGTGGCGAACGGGCGGCGGTGGCTGCTGGGACGGCTCGAACCGTTCCTCGGCGCGAAGCACGGCGCCTGCGAGGACAGCGTCCTCCTTCTGTCGGAGACGCTGACCAACGCGATCGTTCACGGCGAGGGCCACCTCGTGGAGGTGGACGCCTACGTGGACACGTCCAACATCCGGATCGAGGTCACCGACGAGGGCGGCAGCAGCGTCCCGCATCACCGGGACGACCCGCACGGCGAGCACGGGCGCGGCCTTCCGATCCTGGCGATGCTCGCCAAGTCGTGGGGGTTCGAGCAGCTCGACGACGGCCGGCTGCGGGTCTGGTTCGAGGTCCCGCACACCGTCCCGCCCGACACGCGCGCCACCAAGCCCGAGGACGTTCCGACTCCGCCGCGTCCCCGTGACGGAGCCCATGAGGGCTTCGGCTTCGGCGCGAATACCTCCTTGCACTCCGGCGATCGCTGACCGCCGCGGCACGTCAATCTGCTGCGGCGGGACGTGCACGCCAGCGGTCCAGTGCGATGACGGCGACACCCGCCAGGAGCAGCAGGGCGGTGTAGAGCCAGAGGTGGCCGGGCTCGCGGAACAGTTCCTCGTTCGGTCCCCGGCGGCCGGTTCCCTGCCAGTCTCCGAGGAGGCCGCAGGCTCCGATGACGGTCGCGAAGAGCAGCGGCCCCAGGACGGCCGGGGAAAGGCCGTCCTGGGTCAGCCAGGTGCCGAGCGAAGCGATCGCGACTGTGACGGTGGCGGTGAGGAGAACGATGATGAGCACGGTCACGGCGTCCGGGCGGATCAGCATGATGGCGGCAAGCGCGGCGGCGCAGGCCATGCATCCGGTCAAGGCGGCCCAATTTCGCCAGGGCGAGAACGCGGCGGCGGTCCCGACCACCACGCCGAGCGCCACCAGGAACCACATGCCGACGAAGCTCGTGTTCATCCCCTGGATGAGCGCGCTCGCCGGGCCGGAGGCTCCGACGACGATCGCCGACGCGACGACAGTGCCGAGCGCCGCGCGAAGCCCTGCGACGGCTGCCGCCGCCAGGCCCGCGCCCAGCAGGAGCCAGCACGCGCCGACGCCGAACCCGCCCTTGACCGTGGCCATGGCGGCGGCCGGGACGAACGCAAGGGCCGCCGCCGCGCCCGCGATCGCCGTCCGGGCTTCCATCGCGGGCTTCGCTTCGGACGGCCCGGCCAGTTCGGGCCGTCCGCCATAGCGGAAGTACAGGCCCAGCAGGAGTACCGCGCCGCCTATCGCGGTTGCCAGGAACGCGAGGTGCAGCAGGACCTGGACGGCCTCCGCGAAGTCGATCGAGAGACCCCGGGGCTGGACGATCTGGATGTGCGCGATCCACACGTCCGTGGCCGCGCCGAAGACCTGCGCGCCCGCGCCCGCCCCGATCAGAATCGCCCCCGCGCCGGGTGCCCCGATGTCGACGAGTCGCAGCCCGGCGCCCAGGGTGCCCAACAGCACCAGCTGCGCCCCGGCCGTGACCGAGCCGAAGTAGAACCAGGCCGCACCGCCGAACAACTCGTTGTGCGCCACGACGTTCACGAACTCGGTGGGGAGCGTCAGAGCCACGCCGGCGACCAGCAACCACGGCCAGCTCCTCCGCAGCGACCACCAAAGTGCCGCGAACCCGGCGGCCATCACCACCGCGACCACGGCGGTCTGGCCGACCGACACCACGCCCGGATTGATGCGCAGGACGTCCGCGAACCCGGCCGCGCGGCCGACCTCCCCTCTGGGGTGCGCCGAATTGGCGACCGCACCGAGCGTCCCGACCGCGCAGAGGAGAACTGCGCCGATCACCCACGGCCGGCTGGTCTCGAACGGAATCCGGTCCTTCAAAGCTGCGGTTGCCATGCCACTCCTACGAGTTCGCCGTCGTGCGCCGGGCGAGTTGAGGCCGTCGGCACTGGCGGCACGTCATCGCTTGTCGTCTTTCCTCTGGTCGTCGTCCCGTTCAGCGAGTCGTCGGAGGTTCTGGCGCACCTGCCAGGCCGTCGCCGCCATGCCCACGATGTTCGGATCTCGGCGGGTGAGGAGCTGCGCAATCGGCGTATCGGGCGAGTGGCGCATGACCGTCTCGGTCAGCCTCTCCTTATCCAGCCGCCAGCCTTGGATTTCCTGCGACACCAGCGACGGCTCAGCCGCCAGCCGGTGAAGCCAGGGACGAAAGAGCGCCTCGTTGAACTCCTGTTCCGCAGCGGTCGGCGGCGGCAGTTCAGGTGGCCTAGGCAGGCGGCCCATTCGGGCAGTGACACCGGCTTCATTGAGCTCGACTCCCGCGTACCCTTTCAGGCCGCCGTGGTGCACTATCCGATCGAAGGTCACGATACGATCGATCCATGACCAGGGGATCAGTTCTGGTTCAATGTCCTTGCCGCTGTAGCCGAAATAGACGCCGCGGGCGTCCACCGCGAACGAAACCTCACCACGGCGCACCGATCTCATGACGAAAAAGGCGAGTAGCGCGGTGAACCCGCCGAACCCCATTAGTGCGAGGCCCGCCCCGAGCCCGGGTTTCCGAATGGTCTGATAGAGCACGAACACGTCCACGGCGCCGAGGATGACCAGGATCGGCAAGTTGCTGCGCCAGGTCTGACGCGCGATATACGCGCCTTCAGTGAACTCGTCGGGAAGGTCATCGGGTCTCATGAGCAGCACTCCCGTGCCGGCCGCACGGGCGGCAGCAGCACCGATGCTCGGCGGGCCGGCGCGGGCTCTCCGAACACGGTTGAGGAAGGGGTCACGGTCACCACATCGATCGGGATGATCGAGTCGCCGGGCTCGACACCCGCACTCGGCTCGGACGGCAGGCCCACCGCCGCGTCGTTGAGCGCGTAAACGGTGAAATGGTACCGCTGGTACGGCGACAGGCCGTCGAGGACGGCGTTCGTCACGTCCCCGCGCACATAAGTCGTGGTGGTGGCCGGGCTGGTCACGATCGCGTACTCGCGGACGGGCAGCGGTCCCGGCCGTTCGGGCGGGGTCCAGGAGACGGTCGCCGACGCGGGGCCGGGGACGCCGGTGACGCCGCGGGGTGCGGACGGGCTGATTCCCGGGTCGGGCCCGTCGGCCGCCGGGCTCACGGCGGCCAGGGTTCCGGCTCGGCACAACACGTAGACCAAGGCGGTCGCACTATAGCCCGCGCTGGTGGCCGTGATCTCCGAGGTACCTCTCTCAGATGAGACGAAGCGGCCGTTGGCATCGATGGTCCCCGGCCCCGAGGTGACCTTCCAGGTGACGGGTCCCGGCGGGATTCCAGCGAAATTGGCCGTGAAGGCGACCGGCACATTGACGTCGGTCTCAGTACGTGCGGGCTCGACCGTGAGCCCGATGAACGGCCCGCCGGCGTGGAGCAGGGTCCAGAAGAGGTTGATGAGGCGGTCGAGCCGCGCCTCGCCCTCGCCTAAGAGTTTACTCAACCGGAAGTACGCATCGACCCGGATACCGACTCTCACCTCCCACCAGGGATTCTGTGTGGTGTCCGCCTTCGCCTCGATGTACGGGCCGACGCCTATTCCGGGACCGCCGGTCTCGTCGAAGATCAGCGTGAACTCCGCCAGCACTGCGGCATGGGCGAGTGCATCGAGATAGAAGCTGGCATGGACTCCCTTGTTGGATCCGTCCCTGTCGATCTTCTCGAAGTGGAGGCCCGTGTCGTCCTTCCAGATGTGCGCACCGACCTCCCGATCGTGTTGCAGTGCCACGGTCACACCGCCGGAGTCCTCGATTCTGATGTCGAACCGGAGGTTGAAGGTGGGTTGCACCCAGAGCGGCGGTACGTAGTAGAGCAGTTTGCGGCGAAACTTTATCTTGGCAAAATCCTTGCTGATCTTGAGTTCGGCGCCGATGCCCAACTTCACCCGGTATTCGTCTGCGTAGGCCAGCGACAGGTGGGAGTCCATATAGATCTTTCCTGCAGACACCCACACTCTCGGACGGATGTGCGGGGTGAAGGTCCACCACGCTTCCACCTTGCCGACCCGTCCCTCCGAGTCCGGTTCGGTGGCGTAGGAGAATTCGAGCACCAGGCTGCCATCCCGAATGCCGACCGATACGCCTCGCGGGGTCACACCGCCTGAGGGCGCGCCCTGGTCGACGGTCTTCCCGCGGATCGTGGGGCGGCGAATCCGCACGCCGGGGCCCAGCGCCTCGAGTTGAGGCGTGTCGTCTGCCCCTAGGAAGGCGTCCATCGAGAACCCGCCGTCGGTCACTGCCTCGTTCAGCGCCGCCTGGCGTGCCGACAGGATCAGCAGCCCCGCCCGCCGGGTCACTCCGGTGATCGTGCGGAAGACGCCGTCAGGAGCCTTGCCTGTGGGGGTGATCACTACGATGGAGCCGACGGTGAGGGCGGCGACCTGGGGTGTGGGCTCCTCGAAGTAGAGAGTCCCGTCCTTGTGGGCGGCGCGCAGGGTCTTGACAGACGCCTCCGACAGCACCACCAGCGGATTCGCCGTTACCGTCAGCTTTGGGGTGAGCGGGTCGGTTGCCGCACTCGGCTGTCCCGCCCCGTGGGTGTTGGCGGCGCGGACGGTGAAGGTGTACTGGCTTGCGGGATCCAACCCGGTCATGGTCGCGGTCGTACCGGTCGTGGTCGTGGTCGCCCCGCCCGGCGAGGCCGTGACGGTGTAACCGGTGATCGGTGCGGTGCCGGTGTCGCTGGGCACCGACCAGTTCAGCGCCACCGAGCCGGTCGCGGTGACGCCCGCCTGTATCTCTCGCGGGGCGCCCGGCGGCCGCGCCGCGTCCGGTACGACATCGGCCTGCTCGGACGGCCTGCTGTCGCCGGCCTTGTTCGTGGCAACCACCTTCACCAGGTAGGCGGTGCCGTTCGTCAGGCCGGTGATCGGAGCCACGGTCGTACCAGCGGGCACGTCCACCGCGTGCCCCCCGGGCTCGGCCGTCAGCTTGTAGCCCGTGACAGGCGCTCCGCCGTCGGGGGGCTCCACCCATTGGACGTCGATCCGTCCGTCCAGCGGCGTCGCCAGGAGACCGGCCGGCGGCAGCGGGACGTCGGGCGCAACGGGGGTGACCGGATCGGAGGCCCGCGAGACCGCGTAGCCGAAGTCGTTGATCGCGGCCAGGGAGAAGGTGTAGGACTCATCGTTGGTCAGGCCGGTGATCGTGGCCTCGGTCTTGTCCGGCTCGACGGCGGTGAGCTCCCCGCCCGGGTTGGTGATGACCCGGTATCCGGTGAGACCGGAGGCTCCGGTCTCCGGCGGGCTCCAGCTCACCCGGACCGCGCCGTCCCGCGGGAAGACCTCGGTGATCAGGGGTTTGCCGGGCGCCCGCGGCGGCTCGGGGGCGATCAGGTCCGAGGGCGCCGACGCGGGACCGGTGCCGATGCCGTTGGTCGCCGTGACCGTGAAGGCATACTGTGTTCCGTTGACGAGGCCGGTCACCGTGGCCTCGGTCTCGTCGTAATGGGTGCGCACGGTCTCGCCTCCGGGCGCGGCGGTGACGGTGTACCTGGTGATCGCATCGTCACCATCATCGGCCGGCGCCTTCCACGACACCTTGATCTGGCCGTGGCCAGGGGTTCCGGTGACGGCGGTGGGCTGGCCGGGCACCCGGCCCGCCACCGGCGTGATGGCCGCGGATGGCGCAGACGGCGGACCGGTCCCGACGAGGTTGGTGGCCGTGACGGTGAACGTGTAGGCCCGGCCGTTCTCCAGCCCGCGGACGGTGGCCGTGGCCTCACCGGACGTGGTGGCGGTGGCCCCGCCGGGAGAGGCGGTGACCTTGTATCCGGTGATGGGGGAGCCGCCATCCTCGGAGGGCGGCTGCCAGGTCAGTTGCACCGCCTGGTGCCGGGGGACTCCCGTGACATCGCCGGGAGCCCCCGGTTTGGTCGGCCCGGTGTAGTACACGAACACGTCGATCTGCACCGTAACGGCGGGGCCCGCGTTGCGGACGTTGATCGTACCGTTGTCACCGATCTTGGCCGTGGTGTAGCCGCTCGCAGTCGCGCTCCCCGCGTATTCCACCGTGAGCGCGTCGTTGACCATCACGGCGTAGCAGCATGTGCCGGCATTGCCCTTGACGATGACGTTGATGCCCACCGCCCAGACGCCGGGGTCCGTGGGGACACCCCCCTTGCCCAGCGGCGCGAAGGTGTGACTGCTGTACTCCCCGATGCTCACGTTGGTGGCGATCCGGGTCGGCTGCAGAGGCCGAGCGACCGCGCCGGTCCTGGTGGTCGAGGGCTTCACGTAGTAACCGGCCACGTCGACGTAGATGGTCGCCGCGGCCCCGGTGGCACTGATGGTCACCTCGCCGTCGTCGCCCACGGGGACGATCACGAAGTTCCGCGCCGGGTTGTTCCCGCTGAAATCCAGGTTGGGCAGGGCAGGTCGGGCGGTTCCCGAAGGGTAAAACGTGATCTTTCCCGTGCCCGACGAGCCGGCGTTGACGGTGACCGCGATGTGAGTCACGGAGAGTGAGTTGGGAATGCCGCCTTTTCCGAGAGGTCTGAAGGTATACGTAGCACCGGCTTCAATATCGGTCCTTCCGAGGAGGGAGGATCCCGGCAGCGCGACGTAGACGCTCCCGGCCGCGGTACCGGCCTGCGAGAGCGTGTATCCGTACAGATCGGCATAGACCCGAACAACACCCCCGCCGCGGTTGGCGATCTTGACCTGGCCGTCCGTGCCGACCTTGGCGGTCACCAGGTTGTGGACGTAGATATCGCCGCGATAGGCCGACGCGACCGCCCCCGGCTCGGCCGCCCCGGAGGGGAACACCACGAGAGAACCGGCTGCGCTGGTGCCCTTCGATGCCAGGTTCAGCGCGACGGTGGCCACTCCCGATGCCGGCACGCCGGCCACCCCCGCCACCTTCACCGTGGCGGTCGCACCGGCGGCGATGTCCAGTGGGCCGGCCGCCCGACCCCGTACCGAGTAGAACTGCCCGGCCTGCGGGGACGCCGGGTCGGCGGCCTTCGCCGCGAGGGCCGGCGATCGCGGCGCGGCCGCCGCCCTGCCGCCGCTGCCGGCCTGGTCGGCGAGCACGGTCGTCAGCGAAAGCGCCAGCGCCAGCGTGAGGCAGCGGGCCAGAAGGGGGATGAGGCGGCGTTTCATGACTGTGCCCTTCGTGCGTGAACGCTGGTCGGGTCGGTCCGCCCTGGGGTGAACGCGGGGTCCGCACCGCCCGCGTGGCGCCGCACCTGCTGCGCAATGGCGGCGAGGGAGTCACGGGCAGGGCATGGGGGGACTCGTTCGAGGGCTCGCTCAGCCTCGTCGACGAGTTCGCGGATCCAGCCGCGGGTCTGCTCGAGCACGGTGGTCGTGCCGATCAGGCGGACCAGTTCGGCCGCCCGGTCGGCGCGGGTGCGGGTGTCGCCCGCGAAAGAGTGAACCGCTTCCAGCCGCGACCCGAGATGCACCCGTGCCAGCCGGAAGGGCGCGCACGGGGACGCTTCGTCGAGATCGGCCAGCGCATCGCGACCGAGCTGATCGGTGCCGCCGGACAGGCGGCGGTCGTCCTCCAGGAGCTGGACCGCCAGGCCGATGCTCCGGCCGTACGCACCGAGGGCCGCGATCACCTCCTCGGCGGCCCCGGCGGCACGGGCGCCGAGCTCACAGGAGGCGGCGGCCAGCGCGGCGAGCCCCGACCGCGACGACAGCTCCAGCCACCGGCGTGGCTCGGGCGGCGTACTGAGCCGGTGGGCGGCCAGCTCGCGAATCCGGCCCCGGCACGCCTCCTCGACGGCAGACGCGACCTGTGCGGCCAGCTCCGGGCTCGTGGTCGCACAGAGCGCCAGCGCCCGCGCGAGCAGCAGGTCGGAGGAGAGGACGGCGAAGGTCGTCCCCCAGTTCGGCCCGGCGGGGGCGGCCGCGGCGGGGTGTACGTCCACGCTGGCGGCGGCCAGCACCGCCATCGCCGCGAGGTCGGCCGCAGCCGCCAGCGTGATCAGACGATCGGATGCCGTATCGGCCCCGGAGGTCGCGCGGGGCGCACCGCCGCCGTCGCTCCGGCAGCGCGCGGCGAGCAGCACGAACAGCGCCGGACGCGCGAGGACATGCTCGTCGGTCGTCATCGAGTGCAGCCGCGCCAGGAAGGGCCAGTCACGGCGGACCGTGTCGGCGAGGATCTCACTGGCCACGACCAGCTGGGACCCGAGGCCGAGCCCGGGGCGCAGGCAGCCGCGCAGGTCGGCGGACACTGCCTGCGCCCGTGAGTCGATGCCGGGGCCGGGGGAGAGAGTGGTGCGCCGGACCAGGGCGAAGATCGGCCGGTCGGACTCGAACGTGTCCTCAAGGACCCGCCACGCGAGCCGGTGCCGGACGGCGGCGTGCCGGCCCGTCTCCAGATGGCCGCTGAATCTGCGGGCCAGGCATGTCGCGTAGGCCGAGAAGTCGTCCGTCCGCCCGGTCTCGAGCCCGGCGTCGATGGCCTCCGCCGCGATCTTGCCTGATTCGAGGGCGAAGCTGATGCCCTCCCCGGTCGCCGGGTTGATCATGCCGGCCGCGTCTCCCACCAGGAGCAGCCCCGGCGCCCAGGACCGCTCCGGCACGAAGCCGGTGCACAGGGGGGCGCCGCGCAACGGTCCGGTCTGCCGGGCGGCGGCGAAGCCCGGCAGGTTGGTACGCAGCTCATCGGTGAACCCGGCGAACATGTCGGCCAGGTTCACGCCGGGCTGCCGCTCGGCGACGCCGACGCCGACGTTGATCCGATCCGGACCCATCGGGAAGATCCAGCCGTAGGCGGGAAGCCGCGCCCCGGTCGCCGGATGCGCGAGCGGCATGACGAAGCGCAAAAGGTCGTCGAGCCCACCCGCCTCCTGGAGGTCGAAGTACGCGCGGACAGCGTATCCGTACCGGCCTTGCCGCCGCCCTTCCCGCGTGGACCGCCTGGCCAGGACCGAGGTACCCCCGTCCGCGGCCACGACCACGGGGGCCTGCAGGACACCCGCCCCGCCGGCGATCTCGACCCCGCGAACCGCGCCGGCGTCCGTCTGGACCAGCCGCGCCACCCGGACGCGATCGCGGAAGTCGGCACCGGCGCCGACGGCGCGGGCGACGATCGCCTCGTCCAGCACGGCGCGCGGGACCACGATCCCGTACCCGTCGTCCCCGTAGCGGAAGTCGCGTGTGCTGCGCCGGCCCTTCGCGCCCATCGAGACGCTGAGCCCGCCGATGACTCGGGTCCCGCCGAGATCGGCGAGCACGCCCATCTCGGCCAGCAACCGCACACCGGCCCGGGTGACCGCGTCACCGCAGGGCTTGTCGCGCGGGAAGGCGGACCGGTCCAGCAGGATCACCCGCCTGCCGCGCCGCGCGAGATGGTACGCGGCCGCCGCCCCGGCCGGACCGGCTCCCACGATCACCACATCCGCGTCGTCCATCATCGGCTCCCGGCCATCTGGGCTCAGCTCGCCTGCTGCAGGCAGGGCACCGACTTGTTCCCGGCCCGTTCGGGGCCCCGCATGCGGCCGGGACCGCGCTGTTCGGGCAGCACCCGGATCAGCCGGGCGTACAGGCGCCCGGCCGAGTACGCGTCCACCGGCCTGGACTGCTCACCGGCCAACCCGCTCACGGCGAGACCGATCGCGGAGGTGAGCGGCCTCTCCTGCGGTCCGGTGAGGTGCTCTGCCAAGCGGACGGCGCGGTCGCGGGTCTCCCGTGACGAGCGCCCGACGGCGCCGAGCACCTCGGTGACGGCGTCGAGCGCCGCATCGATCTCCGTGCGCTCAGCGGTGGTCGCCTTCGCATACCAGGCGACGATTCGCTCCTCGGCCGTCGTCACATCGCTTCCGCGGTCAGAGCCCCGCAGGCCGGCCACGGTTTCGGCCACCGCTCGGTAACTGAGCCGCCGGGCACCGGCCAGGGCGTCGGTGACCGTGCGGCCGGACGCGGCCGGAGCCGCCGGCATCGCCGCGGGGAGGCCGACCGCCGCCGCGGCGCCGAGGATCCCCAGCCCGGCTGAGCGCAGGAATCCGCGCCGGGTCTGCGTCCGCGCACCGTCCACGGAACGGGGCGTGTCTCGTCGGGGCATCTTCGTCGTCTCCGTCCTGCTCCTCGGTTTGTCGGTGATCCGTCCTCGCAGAACCTGCCGCGCCTCCAGCGGGCCGGTTCAATGTCGCCGGAGCACCACGTACTGCGGCAGCCGTATCAGGGACTCCTTGGCATCCGAGTCGGCCAGTACGGCGATCTGCGCCACGGCCTCCTGCCCGTACCGGTGCGCGACCTTGACGGCCCCGGCCACGCCTCCGGCGGCGATGACCAGGTCCCGTACCTCCGCTTGAGCGGCCTCGTCCAGGGCGTCCCGCTCCAGGATCCGCCGGAGCCGGTCGGCCTCCGCGGTCTTGCGCTGCAGCGCCAGCAGCACCGGCAGCCCGTAGACCCCCTCGCGCAGGTCGATGCCCGGACGCTTGCCGAGACCGCCCTCGGCGGTGATGTCGAGCGTGTCATCGGCCGCCTGGAAAGCCAGCCCCAAGCCCCGGCCGTACAGCCCGAGGGCGTCCGCGGTCTCCCGGCCGGCGCCGGCCAGACGAGCGCCGACCCGGCAGGAGAGTTCGAACAGCGCAGCCGTCTTACGGGCTGCGATCTGGATGTACGAGTCGAGCCGATGGCCGACGTTGTAGGCGTTCTCCGCCTCCTGGAGTTGCCCCAGCGCGAGGGCCAGCGCGCTCTGGCCCGCCCAGCCGGCCAGCCGCCCGTCCAGTTCCACGAGCATTCGGATCGCGCGCGCGAACAAGAACGTGCCCGCCGTCAGGGCCTCGGCGTCGCCGCGCAGTGCGTTGACGGTGGACGCGCCGCGCCGCATGTCGGCCCGGTCCATGACGTCGTCGTGATAGAGCGCGGCCACATGCAGAAGCTCGATCGCCGCGGCAGCCGTCAGCAGATCGGCGTCCTCGGCGGCGGACTCGGAGCCGGCACCCGGCGCAGGGGCCCCGACACGTGAGGCGGCCCCGGCCGCGGTGAACAGCAGTGCCGGACGCACCCGCTTGCCGCCTCGCCGCACCAGATGTTCCGCGACCTCGGACAGCCGTACATCGTCAGACCGACTGAACGTCACCAGTGTGCCGTCGAGGGACGACAGCAGATCGTGCGCCCGACCATAGGTGAGCCAGCCGAGGTCCGGGCCGGACGAACCTCCGCCGGGCCGGGAACCCATGTGCCCACCGCCTTCAGGCATAGGGATCGGAGATCGAGTCGGACGCGGCGGCGATCTCCCTGATCCGCTGGTACAGCGTCTCGTCGTCGAGCAGCGCGATGAGCTCGCGGCCGTTCTTGCCGAGCACCCTGTCCCGGCAGAGCTCGAACACCTCCTGTACCGCGTCGGCCTCCTCGGGCAGCATGTACTTGCGTGCCCTGTTGATGGCGTCCTGAGTCTCGGTCACATGCTGCTGAGTGACCCGGATGTCGTCGCGGTCGGGGGCGTAGAGCGCCACCTTCACCTCGCTGAAGTACTGGCCGTAGACCGCCTGGACGAAGGCGCGGTCCTCCTCCGGGACCTCTCCCTCGTATCCGTCCTGGACTCGGGTGACCAGGTTCTCTTGATTCCGGTTGTCGAAGAACGTGTCGATGACCCAGCGCCCGGTCAGCGAATTGGCAAGGTATTTGTCCCGCGCGTACCGGATCGGCTCCCACTCCTGGGACCACGGCACCCCGGTGAACTCCTCGGCCGCGGCGAGAAAGACACATCCGCAGTTCATCGTGGACACGGCCCCCGACCCGCCCCGGCACACGATCGACCCGGAGTCACCCGGGCAGCTCATTCCGGTGACGGCGATCTGGTTGTCGAAAAGGGCCGAGCTCCCATCGCCCATGTTGATCTCCAACATGACGTCGATGTCCACGATCCGGCCGGTGGTGTACTCGCTGGTGCGGCCGGTCTTCTGCACCGGTGCCCCGGGCGGCTGCGCATCCTCGGGCCGGACGGCGGACCGGGCGCCGGCTCCGGCCGTCATCTCCACGTTGAGCCGTGCGGCGACCTCGTTGATCGGACAGAGAAAGGTCCGCGTCTCCACCCCGTCGAATGACTGCCCCGCGAACAGCAGGCCGACGGCCGGCTGCTCCCGGCTCGGCCGGGTCATGTCGCCGCGCACGTCATCGACGACCGCGCAGTCCACGTCGAGATCGGCCACCGCGCAGTCGACGTAGTTCGTCCCGCCGAAATCGATCGGCACGAACCTGGTGAGCCTCGCGATTATATTCTCCGGCGCCTTCGGCAGGTCGGCCGGCCCGGGCTGGTAGATGGGGTCTCCGGCCACTCCTCGATTGATATCTGCGAGCACGTGGTTGTTGGAGAGTATGGACAGCCGGTTGCCGTTCGCCTTGTCCAGGACGTAGCAGCCGAGGGTGCCGGCGGTGATGTTGCCATGGCCGATGCTCAGGCCGGCGAGCGCCGGCCGTTCGCGATCCCGGTACTCGTGCGCGTATATACGGCCCGTCTCGACGACATCCGTCTCTATTCGGCTGCCGCCGACCGTCACCGACCGCGGCAGAACCTGCGCCTTGGCCAGTTCATCCTCGGGTTTCTTGCGCACCACGTAGATGACGCACGCGGGGGTGTCCAGTCGTTCGCCACCACGCCTCGGAGCACCGAATGCAACACCGACGACATTGGGGTCGCGGCCGTGGCGGGCCCAGATTCTCTTCTTGGCCTGGGCCGCCAGTGGCCGTGCTTTTCGCCAGTCTTCTGGTCTGGTCATGCCATTGTCCCGATAACCTGCCCGCCCTCAAGATCAATCGGTCCCATGTGCGCCACGGTCAACCTTTCTTTGCTCCCTGTCAAGGGCATCGAGCACTGGCACAGATGGCCGGAAGTGGACGCAGATTTTTTTGGACGCCGGCGCTACTCTCAAGTAGACAGAGGTCTCACCCAAAAAGCCAAGACCCTGATGTGACCAAACCGGTACAGGTGCTTACCATGCTCAAGACGGCGAAACAGCCCCAGTCAACGCCGCCCGCCTTTCTACCGGCGGCATGATATGTACAGTACTGCGATTGCGCAATTACGTAACGCAACCTTCGGGCAGTTGCTCACCGGAAAGCCGCTCCTCCTCACCGCGCTTGCGGGCACTCTCGCTCTCACCCTGAGCTCAGGAACCGCCGGCTACAAGGCCGCGGAATCCAATCTCACCTGGAGCGTCCCGCTCAGCGGGGTCTCGACTGCCGTCAACAGCCAAGTCTTCATCGGTACTGCCGGGCCGTGGTGGGCCCAATGCGACAGCGTGAGAGCGAAGGTCAGCGCTAGACGCGGAACCGGTCTCTCCGGAAACGGCATCGTCTCCATCGACAGCGTCGAGTTGAAGAATTCCGCAAACGCCCGTGGCGCGTGCACCGCGCCGCAAGGCTACGAGGTGACCATCGTCGCAGCGGGTCTGCCCTGGAAGTTCAACGCTCGCGCCTACGATGCCAGGACGGGCATCACCACCGGACGGGTCTCTGGCATCACCATCAACGCAGAGGTCTCCAACGGCTGTCACGTCACCGTCACCGACTCACCGGGCGACTCCGGCGGAGTCGATGCCACATACGATAACTCCACCGGCGAGATCACTGTCTTTGACTACACTCATCTGAGCGTCTCAAGCTTTACTGGCTCGTGTTCGCTCCAAGGCAGCGACCAGGTCGTCATCGGTTGCACGTTCAGACTGGCGCCCTACGGCATCATCAGGAGCCCCTAGCCTTGACTCAATGGCCTCCGGACCGGAGGTCGATCGACCCGCTGAGGTGCCTCTTCAGAGGTACTCCTTCAAGCGATTCCGGTATGTCGAGCCCGGACAGGCTCCTCACGTATACGACGATCCCCCAGATCCTCGGTCCCGTCCTGCCGCCGCGATCCACCGCGGTTATGCCCGTTCCCACCACACCCTTTTTTCGCATGAGCTCAGCACGGTGCCGGTCGAGCACCCGCTTCGCCGTCGCGTACTCGACACCTGTCACGGGCCCGCCCCTCGTCGATGCCGTCGTCATGCTCGTCGGTGGAATCCCTCTCGCCGTCATGCCCGTCGTCTCGCTCGGCGCTGGAGTCGGATGGGCCGATCCCCCGGGACTATAGTCTCCGCCGCCTGACCCGCATCCGAAAAGGGAGACCGCCACGGCCAGCAGGCCAATGATTCTCATCAGCACAACAGTCACCTCCGGACACGACGGTCCGTGGTGTCCGAGCCCTTCGGGGCGTGCGCGCGGAAGGGTGCCGCGCACGCCCCGGACCGTCTCGTGGGCTAGGAGCCGAGCGCGGTGTAGGACTTGGACGCGATGTACTCGTTGAAGACCATCGCGTTCTCGCCGGGGTCGGACGGGACGCCGGCCTGCGAGTTCACGATGGCGTTCACCAGGCCCCAGTCGAGGGCGCAGTCCTGGGCGCCGGGGACGCCGAAGGTGTTGTCGACGTGCTTGGCGGACCGGACCACCATCGGCAGTTCGACCTTCACGATCTGCGCGGCCTCACCGGTGAGCGGCTCGACCCCGGCCGGCGGGCTGGTGGTGCCCGTCGTCAGGTTCAGCACGATCGGGTTGCTGTCGCTGCCGATCAGGCACTTCCCGCCCAGGAACGGGTTGGTGAGGCGGATCTTCAGACCGAGCTTGATGCGGTAGTCGGTGCTGGGCGGCAACTCGAACACGCCCGCGAACTCGGGCTTGGCGTACACCGCGCTGAGGATCGGGTCGCCGAAGATGCCCGGCTGGACCAGCATCTTCTCCGAACGCATCTGGCCGAACACCGGGGTGTTCTTGCGCTCGGTCGGGTTGTACTGCGTGGCGAACGTCATCCGGATCGGCGACGTGATGTCCTGGTCGAACTTGCCGAGCTGGAACTTCCCGCTCGTCACGACCGTGCTGAAGCACACCGAGCCCGCGTTGGTGTAGCCGGGCAGCAGCGCCGGGCAGTCACTGAAGTCGAACGTGGCCGGGATCGGGTCGGGGTTCAGCGCCGGCAGCGCCGGGGCCGCCTGGGCGGGGGCGGCCACCGCGGCCATCGCCACGGCGGTGGCCGCGCCGGCGAGCGGAAGCGCCAGCCGGGCGACGCGCTTGGTCTTCTTCGCGGACCGCATGTCCATTTCCTTTCGCGAACTACGCTTCTTCACATCCGCGTCGGCCCTGGCGAAAACCGACACCCCTGGTGACGTGTGTGATCGTGCCTGCCCTGGGGGTGGTGGCGGGCAGGCACGACCCACCTCCGGGCACGACGGCCCGAAGCCTCAGAGCCCTCCGGGGCGTGCGCGGGGAAGGGTGCCGCGCACGCCCCGGACCGCCTCGTGGGCTAGGACCCGAGCGCGGTGTAGGACTTGGACGCGATGTACTCGTTGAAGACCATCGCGTTGTCCCCCGCGTCGTTCGGGAGGCCGGCGACCAGGTTGACGACGCTGTTCACCAGACCGCCGTTCAGCGCGCAGCCCTTGGCGCCCGGTGCGGGGGCCGTGTTGTCCACGTGCTTGGCGGACCGGACCACCATCGGCAGCTCGACCTTCACGATCTGCGCGGCCTCACCGGTGAGCGGCTCGACCCCGGCCGGCGGGCTCGTGGTCCCCGTCGTCAGGTTGAGGGTGATCGGGTTGCTGTCCGAACCGATCCGGCACGAGCCCCCGAGCAAGGGATTGATCAGACGGACCTTCAGGCCCAGTTTGAGCTTGTAGTCGGTGCTCGGGGGCATCTCGAACAGGCCCGCGAACTCAGGCTGCGCGTAGACGGCGCTGAGGAACGGGTCACCGAAGAGGCCCGGCTGCACGAGCATCTTCTCGGCCCGCATCTTGCCGAACACCGGGGTGTTCTTCCGCTCGGTCGGGTTGTACTGGGTGGCGAACGTCATCCGGATCGGCTGGTCGATGGTCTGGTCGAAGTTGCCGAGCTTGAACGTCCCGCTCGTCACGACCGTGCTGAAGCACACCGAGCCCGCGTTGGTGTAGCCGGGCAGCAGCGCCGGACAGTCGCTGAAGTCGAACGACGCCGGGATCGGGTCGGGGTTGAGGGCGGGCAGGGCGGGCGCGGCCTGCGCCGGCATCGCCGAGGTCAGCGCCATGGCGGTGGCCACGCCGGCCAGCGGCAGCGCCAGTCGAGCGACGCGCTTACTCTTCTTCATGGACCGCATATTCTTTCCTCTCGAATTACGGTTCTTCACGTCCTCATCGGCCTGGCGAAGCCGACGTTGCCGAACTGCTGGGCTGCTCTCCTCCTTTCCGGTCGCCGTCCATGTGTCACCAAGCCCGAACGAAGGTCTGCTTCGGACTGAAGGTGAAGGTAGGTGAGAGAATCAGCTGGCGCGGGCTCGCGGGATCGAACCCGGGCACATCGGTGCAAGCGCTGGAATCGAAGGTGTAGAGCCTGATGGCCGTCTCGGCCGCTCCCCCGTCCTTGGGGACGAAATATGTCACCTTCGCGGGGACTTCTGCATTCTTGCGCACGGGGCGCGGGCCGCTTCGATCGATGTAGACGGCCTCGAGGCCCATCTTCAGGCAGCCCTTCTGCCCGCCGCGCTCGACTTCGAGGTTGAGCCCGGCCATCTCGAGAGATACGGCGTCCCCCACGATGCCGTCGATGCTCAGGGTCAGGGGACCGTTGTTCGTGACGGTCACGGGCTCGACACCAGCTGCCGTGCGCAATTCGCAACCGGACAGCCTGATGTCCGACGTACTCGCTATGTGCAGCCTTCCGGTCCAGTGCGCCTTGGGCAGATCGAACCCGATCGAGAACGAGTCGCAGACGATGGAGGAGGTGGGCACCGAACCGGGGATGGTGAACTGCTTCGACTCGACGACCCATCTGCCACCGGGCTTGATCGTGTAGGTCTCCGGCGGCGGTTCGGTCTCCGAGGTGCAGTCACTCGGATCCCGAGTCGCGGCGCACCACTTGCCGGCGTCCACCTTGACGGTGTTCCCCCCGCCGGAGATGGCGGCGCTCAACAGCGGGCTGAGATCCTCTCCAACGCCGCAGCCGGAGAATTGAGGAATGTTCACCGTTCCCGTGAAGGTGGATCCTTCGCTGACGTCGACGCCGCCCCTCGTTATGCTGCCCAGGTCGCTTTTCAGGAAAAGTACCGTCGGGGCGGTCTGGCACGACTCTCCCATTCTCAGCGGAGTGCCGTTCACCTGGACGTCGTTCACCTTGACCTGGACGAACGACCTGGACCAGGCGACGTCATTGGGCAGCCAGTCGGGAGTCGGCAGACTTCCGTTGCTGCCGAGGTCGTTCCGGAAGTTCCCGACGACTCGCCCGTCCGGTCCGCTCCCCGGCGGCTTCACCTGGCGGACGGACGTCGCCGCCAGAGTCGGCATGAAGCCGAATCCCAGGGCTGTGGAAACACTGCGCGCTTCCTTGACCATGCTGTAGGAGCGGTGCTGAATGTAGTTCGTACTGGGCACCGGCGGACGGCTCTTGAACGTAACGTATTCCACACCGCGCCGCAGAAGTGTTTCCGCTCCGAGCGGGCTGGATGCGTGCAACTTCTTGATATCGGTGAACCCGGAGGCCCGGATGCAGAATGCGCCGACATCCGCCGGCCTCGCCTCCAGCTCGTCCGGATCGCTCCCCGGTGTGATCACATAGGACGGGTAGTCCCCGCCCGGTTCTCCGTCGGCGCCCCACAGTTTCAGCCGCGGATCCTGGTTGAAACCCCATGTCTTTCCGTCCGCAGCCGGGATCACCTCGCACTCCGGGTTGACCTCGGGAGCGGCGGCGGCCGAGAGGCCGTTCGCGGGCAGGGAGTTCCGTGCCCCCGGCGCCGGTGCGGCCCCCTCCTTCACCGGAAGCCTTCCGATGACGCCGTCGCCCTCCGGAGCGCAGGTCACCTGCCGCGGCTCCTCGCCGGTGCCGGTGCTGAGCGCCAGTGTGAGTCCGCGCACGGTCCACACCAGGTCGCCGGCCTCGGCCGGCACCAGTGACGGAGCCGTCGCCGTCCCGCCGAGGTTGACCGTGCCGTCCTCGACGGCCAGCGCGGAGGAGGCGTCGAACGCGACGTCCGACCACGCCGCGTCGGTGCTGCGCCCGTTCTGCGTCACCGTGACCGCGAGACGGGCGGCGCCGCCGACGTTCACGGTCGGCCGGCCCGGTGCCGCCGTCACGGGGGCTTCGCCGGGCCGGTCACCGGCGCGGTCCGGCAGCATCGCCACCGGCACCGCCAGGCTCAGCGCGATCTTGCCCATGCTGACCTGCTCGCCGGCCCGCCCCTCCAGCGAGCCCGGCGCGATCACCGCGGCCTTGACCTTGGTGGTGCCCGTGGAGCCGGCGCAGAGGAAGGTCAGCTGCGCACTGAGGTCGGCGTGCGCGGGCGGAACCGCGCCGGCGAGGCCGGCCGCGGTGCACAGTCCGGTGAACACGGCGCCGAGGCCGAGGGTGCGAGCTTTCCACTGCATGGGCATGGACCTTCGTGACGTCATGGGGGCGGGGCCGCACCTCGCGGTGGAACGAGGTGCGGCCCACTCTGGAACTCGCCCGGCGGCCGGCTGCCGCCCGGCGTTCGATCAGTGACCGAGGTGGATACCGGGGGCCGTGCCGTTGATCTGGAAGACCCCGTCGAGGAAGATCTCGTCACCGGGCTGGATGAGCGTCGGGTCGCAGTTCTGCTCGGTGCCCGACACGAACGAGTGGACGATGAGGTCGCCGCCGGTCACCCAGAGGCTCCCGTCGCCGTTGTCGTAGTTGCCCTCGATGGTGCCGGTGCCGCCGCCCGGGCCGGTGATGTTGGCCTTGCAGCCGCTGCTGTCGGTGAGCTGGGCCTTGATGCCCGTCAGCGTTCCCGACACCACGTGGTTGGCGTCCTCGGTGTCGGCGTTGAGGTGCCACGGGAGGTTCTGCGCGTCCAGTGCCGCGGTGAGCGAGCCCGGGGCGACGCAGTTGCCGTCGGGCGTGGTCGTGTCACCGAAGCTGATCCCGCTGACCGAGGCGATGTTGGCGCCGGTCGCGTAGGAGCCGTTGGTGGTGCTGCCGGACGCGCTGGCGGTGTCACAGGTGACGGTGGCACCGGTGTTGAGGTCCTGGGCGATCAGGATGCCGACGTTGCTGGCAGTGAAGGAACCGCCGTTGGTGACATTCCAGTTCGCGGCCAGGGCGGGGGTGGCGGTCATGCCGATGGCCGTTGCGGCGGCTGCGGCCGCCAGTGCCACGTTTCGGGTGAGCTTGCGCATTTCAGTGGGTGTCCCTTCGTGGGGGGGGAGTCATACTCGTAGGGAAACTGAACTGCGGTTTGCGAGGCGGGCCTCCTAGGAGCGGGAACCGGAGGATGAAACCCGGCCGGCGTCCACCAGAACCTGCTGGACGGATCCGACCCTGAGACCACCCCGTCCCATCCGGTTTGCAAATATGAACATACGCGCCCGAACCGGACTTATCAATATCCGACCAGGGATTCTCTTCGGCAAAAAATCCGGTTCTTTCAAATTGTCACTCAAGGCGCGATTCAATGACATGTGACATGCTCGGCGCTGTCAGTCGGTGATAACCCGCGGGATCCCCACCCCTGCATTGTGACCAGGCATAACACGGGCACTACTCCCCGTTGCGGCCGAGTCAGCCGGCCAGCGGGTCAATGTTTCCGATCCTCCATTTACCATTGATTCGGACGGCGTCCACGGCGATGACGGCGGCCGAGTAGGACGTCTGGTTCTTGTCGGTGCGCGTGTTGCGCTGGTCCGCGAAAACGAGGAGCCGCGCCCGGTCTCCGGCCAATGACTTGACCGCGGAGTCGGTGACCGTCGTGGTAAGGACCTGCTTCTGCTCCGGTGCCTGCCGGTGAACCAGCGCGAACAGCTGCTCGTACTGCTGCACGGCCTTTCCGGTGAGCACTTCCCGTGCGGCCTTCTCGGTTTTCCCCACGTCCGCGTAGTTGTAGGAGAACGCGGTGTTGACGGCGGAGGTGATCTGTCCCTTCACCTCGCTCGTGCCGGCATTGTCGGTCAGTGCGCCGTTCCGGGCGGACGGAGCGCCGGTCAGATCGCCGGCCTCCCCGTGCAGCCAGGCGGCGCCGACGCCGAACGCGATCGTCAGTGCGCCCAGGAGGACGACGAGGCGGCCGCGGCCCCCGCCGGGGACCGTGCGCCCGAGGCTGCTGATCACTGCCATGAGTCCTCCTCGTCAGGGGGTTCCGGTCGGGGCCTGGCCGAGGGCGGACAGCTTCCAGCCCGAGGAGGTCCGGGTGAGCTGTCCGGCGAGCCGGCGCAGGTTGCTCGACGGCCTCCCGTCGGCGCGGGTGATCGTGATGCGGACGGCCGCGATGACGGACGCCTTCCCCGCGCGGGTGTCGAGTTCGGTGAGCGCCGACTCCGCGATCGCGGCCGTACTGATCGTCTTCGCCTTCTGGATGTCGCTCGTGAGCTGGGTCCGGCCCTTGGCGATCTCGTCGTAGAGCTGGGCGGTCGACGAGTCCTGCCAGAGCTTCAGGCCCGCGTCCACGTTCCGGTAGTCGAGGGTGTTGAGGTTGACGATCGCCTGGTCGGCGGCGGCGAGCACCCGGTCGCGCTCGGCCGCGTACCCGAGGGACTCGTCATGGGACGCCGAGTAGTAGGCGTAGCCGAACCATGCGCACACCAGAGCGGCGATCACGGTCACCGCCAGGGCGACCCTGACGAGCGGGTCTCTGGAGAGCGGCCGGGACGGCTCCGGCGTCTTCTCGGCCGACGTCTCCTCGGCCGGCGTCTCCTCGGCCGGCGTCTCCTCGGCCGATGCCTCCCGCTCCGGCGTCTCCTCGGCCGATGCCTCCCGGTCGGGTGTCTCCCGTTTCGATGTCTCCCGGTCCGGTGTCGACTGGTCCGGTGTCTCCGCGTCCGCGGTCCCGGCCTCGGCGTCGTCGGTCCGGACTCCGGATTCCTCCGGCCCGGCCGCGGACTCGCCGGCCGCCGGGTCGGCGGTTCTGATCTCGGTCACCTGAACTCCACCCCTTTCCTTCAGGCGGCCCGAAGGTCGCTGATGCGCCAGCCGTGGTCTTCGCGGGCGGTCACGATGAGCTGCGCCGCGACGGGCGCGCCGGCGGGCTTTCCGGCACGGGTCGCGCTCTGGTCGAGGAAGACGATGAGGACGGCCTTTCCATCGCGGGACAGGTTGATCAGCCCCGCCTTGGCGACACGGGTCGTCAGGGACAGCTTCATCAGCGGCGCCTGCCGTTTCACCTGGCCGAAGAGCTTCTCGTAGTCGGCGGCGGCACGCCCGGTGAGGACGGCGCGGGCGGCCCGCTCGGTGGCCGCCGGGTCGGTGTGCGCGTAGCTGAAGATCCGCGCGACCTTCGCCGACACGTCCGCGACGACCTCCGCGGTCCGGTCCGCGTCGACGAGTGCTCGGTTGGCGGCCGGTGAACCCTCGCTCCGCCTGTCGGCCCAGCCGTCGACGGCGAAGGCGGACAGGCAGATCGCCAGGGCGAGGGCCACCGGCCACCCCAGCTCGGCGACCCGTCTGGCGGCATGGCCGAAGGGGCGCCGGGCGGTCTTCTTCTTCCGGGGGATCGGGACGCGGCGCGCGGGCCGGTCCTGCTCGGTGACGCTCACGGCCCGCTCCCCCCCGGCGTCAGCGGCTTCAGCGAACTGACCTTCCACACGCCGCCGACCCGCCGCATGCCGGCCTCGTAGCGTTTGCGCTGCTCGGTGCCCTGCGCGGCGTCGCCGGTGGGATCGGTGAAGACGCGCACGGAGGCGATGACGGTCGCCTCGCCACCGGACCGGTCGAGCCGGGTGACGGCGAGCGCGGTGACCTTGCCGCGCGAGCGCGCGGCCTGGTCGGCGACCTTCGCCCGCGCGTTCGGCATGTCGCGTTTGAGCGCCTCGTAGAACGGGCCGGTGGCGACGTCCAGCCAGTGCTGCAGGTCCAGGTCCGCCACCTTCGGATCGACGCTGTTGAGGAGTGCGAGGTCGCGGACGGCCGTGCGGCTCACCTCGTCCCGCGCGGTGGCCAGATCGTGGTCGGCGCCGCGCCCCGACCGGGCCAGCGACCACAGCGACACGCACAGGAGCGCGGTGGCGGCGGCGATGAGGACGTACCCGGCCGGTCGGATCCAGCGGATCACCCGGACGCGCCCGCCCGGTGTCGGCGCCCCGCCGGTCACCTCGTCCCCTCCAGACCGAGGAGCGCCGCGAGGCCCGCCGGCGACGTCGGCTGCGCCGGGCTCGACAGGCCCAGCGAGTCGAGGAGGTTCGCCTGCCTCGGGCCGCTCAGGGTGCCGGGTCGGGCCGCGGCCGGGACGCCCTTGCGCGGTGCGTTGGCGGAACCGCGCACGTTGATGCCGGTGCGCGGGCTTTCGGCGCAGTGCGCATCGGTGTTGAACGGGGGCGGGGCCGACAGGTCGAGCCCGTCGCGGTACTGGGTCCCGCCGTAGCCGCGCGTGCACGGCTGCGGGTTGAAGAACGTGTTCACCAGGCCCAGCCGGATCTCACCGCCGGCCACGATGGTGGAGCCCACCCCCGCGACCTTCGGAAGGTTGGCCAGCAGCTCCTCGATGGCGGCCTGGCGCGGCTCGCCCACGCGGGCGGTCGTGAGCAGGTTCGCCAGCAGGACGCTCAGGCTCGGGTCGAGGTCGTGGAGCAGGCCGGACATCTCGTTCGCCGCCCCCGGCCCGGCCGCGATGACCTCGCGCAGGTCCGTGTCGGAATCGCGAAGCTGCCGCGCCAGCAGGCTGGAGTTGGAGGCGAACGATTGGAACGCCGCCGACATCTCGTTCTGCGTCCGCAGCACCGCCTCCCCGTTGTGGATCAGCGCACGGGACTCGGGGAACGCCGCATCGGAGGCCGACACGAACCGGGCGCTGGTGTCGAGGAGCTGCTGGAGGTGCGGGCCCTGCCCGGCGAACGCCAGCCCCAGCTCGTCGATGAGGATCTTGGTGTCGTTCAGCGGCAGCGAGGCGGCGAGGTCGTTGACGCTCTTGAGCGTCTCGTTCACCGGTGCCGGGACGGTGCTGGCGCTGCGCGGGATCGTGGTGCCCTGCGCCAGGTAGGGCGCCGCCTCCGCGCGGGGGCGCAGGTCGACGTACTGCTCGCCGACGGCGGAGCGGTTGGCGACCACCGCCTGGAGGTCCTTCGGGATCTTCGGGGCCGAGCCGTCGATCCGGAGTTCGGCGATGACGCCGTCCTGGCTGAGGTCGAGCTTGCCGACCGTGCCGACGGTGACGCCCCGGTACGACACCGCGGACCCCTCGAAGAGGCCGCCGGTGTTCGCCAGGTCGAGCCGGACGGTGTAGTAGCCCCGCTGCCCGACATAGCGGCCGAGATCGGCGTAGGTGGTCCCGATGTAGCCGACCACCATCAGTGCGATGACGATGAACGCGGCGATCTTGACGCGGGTGACGGCGGTGAGCATGTCAGTCTCCCTCCCCGAGCGGCGGCAGCGGCAGGGCGGGCCGGTCGCCGGAGTCGTCGTCCGGGGGCGCCACCGGAGCCGTCGACCCCGGCGTCGACGGCGCGGTCGCGGCTCCGGTCTCGGCGCCGGAGCCGACGCCCGGGCACGGTGTCGGCAGCGGCCCGGAGAGGGGGGCCGCCGCCAGAGCACGGGCCTGCGCCCGGTTCTGCTTCTCCGCTGTGTCGCCCACCGGCGGGATGACGCAGTTGCTGCTCTCGTCGGCGACGACGGTCAGGTAGCCGTTCAGGTAGTCGCCCTTGACGGCCTTGAGCGCCTCGTCCGTGAACGGATACGTCAGCAGCACCTCGAGCGACTTCGGCAGGTCCCGGCCCGAGTCGGCGAGCTTGCGCAGGATGACCGACAGCGCCCGCAGGTTCGCGACCGTGTCGTCCTCGCTGGCGTTGATCGTCTTGACGGCGACGTCCGACAGCTTCTCCAGCCGGCGCAGCATCTCGACGAGCTGGCCGCGCTGGTCCTCCAGGACCTTCAACCCCGGCGACAGGTCGTCCAGGACGGTCGTGACCTGCCCGTTGCGGGCCGAGACGGTCGACGACAGCCGGTTGAGGCCGTCCAGCGCGCGGACGATCGACTGCCGGTTGGCGTTCAGCGTGCTGGTGAGCGTGTTGACGTTCTCCAGCGCCGAGCGGACCTTGTCCTCGCGGCCGTTGAGCGCCAGGTTCAGCTCCTTGTTGATCGTCCGGATCTGCGGGAGCCCACCGCCCGACAACAGCAGCGACAGTGCGCCGAACACCTCCTCGGTGTCGGCGTTCTTCGTCGTGCGGGACACCGGGATCACCGAACCGTCCGTGAGCCGCTGCGGGGACGGCGCGGTCGCGGGCGCGGCCAGCTTGATGTACTTCTCCCCCAGCAGGCTCGACTGCTCCAGATTCGCGGTGGCGTTGGCCGGCAGGTGCACGTCGCCGTTCACGATGAGCGTCACCTCGGCCTGCCACGCCCCCTTCGGCAGCGCGACCTTCTTCACCCGGCCGACCGGGACGTCGTTGACCCGGACGGCCGCCTGCGGGACGAGGTTCAGCACGTCCTCGAACTGGACCTTGACCGTGTAGGGGTGGTCGCCGAGGTCGGCGCCGCCCGGCAGCGGGACGTCCTCCAGCCGCACCGAGCAGCCCGCCGCGAGGACGGTCACGGCGGTGCACGCCGCGATCACGAGTCGGGGCATCCGCATCAGCGGCCTCCCTCTCCGCCGGGGCCGGCATAGGTCTGTCCGGCGGGCGGCAGCGGCAGTGCCGGGACGTCGGCCGTCCGCCCCGGCGGGACGGCGACGAGCCCGTCCTTCTCCAGCCGCTCGCACTGCTCCCGCAGCGTCCTGGTCGCCGAGGCCGCCACCGCGCAGACCGGACGCCGGTCGGCGGCGGGCGGGTCGACGCCCGGCTGGCTGGTGCTGCCGAACGCCTTGGTGATCTCCAGGAGGTTGCCGCGGGTCATCAGCGAGCGGGTCTTCGGGTCGTAGGCGTTGAGCGCGTTCTGCGTCAGCAGCGGCGCCGTGTCGAGGATCTCGGCGAGGGACGCCCGCTGGTCGACGAGGACCTGGGTGACGTCGGCGAGCTTGCCGACGTTCTTCTTCAGCGCCTCGCGGTTGTCGCCGATGAACCCCTTCACCTCGGCGAGAGCGCGCGCCAGCTCCCGCAGCGCCGCGCCGAGCTCGTCCCGGTCCGCGGCCAGGAACCCGCTCACCTCGGCGAGCTGGTTCTCGGCCAGCCGGATCTGCCCGTCGTTCGCCCGGAGCATCTTGCTGAACTCGTTGAGGTTGGCGACGGTCGCGTACAAATCTCCGCTGGAGTCCGCCAGCGTCTGGGACGCCTTGCCGAGGTCGGCGATCGTGGTGTTGAGCGCCTTACCGTTGCCGCCGAGGTTGGCGGCGCCGACCCGGATGACGTCCGACAGCGCGCCCCGGGCGTTGAGCCCCTGCGGCCCCAGGTCGCCGGAGAACTTGCGGACCGCGTCGTAGAGCTGGTCGAGCTCCATCGGCGTCGCCGTGTCGGCCACGTCGATGGAGCCTCCGTCGGCCATCTTCGGGCCGCCGCTGTAGGCGGGGTCGAGCTGCACGTACCGGTCGGACACCAGGTTCGGCGCGATCACGATGGCGCGGGCGGCGGCGGGGACGTCGACGTCCTCGTCCACCTTCATCTCCACCTTGACCCGGTCGCCGATCGGCTCGATGCTCTCGATCGACCCCACCTTGACGCCGAGGACCCGGACGTCGGAGCCGGGGTAGACGCCGATCGCGGTGGCGAAGTACGCGGTGATCCTGTGCGTCGGCCCGCCCCCGAGAAAGGGGACGAGCGCGACGGCGACCAGCAGGACGAAGATCGCGACGAGCGCCTGGACCACCCGCGTCCGGTGGTCGCGGATCGGCGAGCCGAGCTTCGGCAGCCTCACCGTGCGCGTCGTGGGGGACGCCATGTCACCGTCCTCCCGTCAGATGCGGCGGTTCGCAGGCGTTCCCGGTGGGCTTCCACCTGCCGTTCTCCAGGTACTCCTCGGGGACGGTGCCGCACAGGTAGCCGTCCACCCAGCGGCCGTTGCCCATCGAGTTGCCGACGACGCGGACGTACGGGGCGGCCTTCTCCAGGGCGCGGTCGAGGTTCTTCTGATTGCGCTGGAGGACGCCGGTGACCCGCTCCAGGGAGTCGAGCGTCGGGCCGAGCGTGCGGCGGTTGTCGTTGACGAGGCCGACCAGCTCCTGCGCGAGCCGCTGGGTGCCGACCAGCAGCGCGTGGATCGCCTCGCGCCGCCGGCGCAGCTCGCCGAGCAGCAGGTTGCCGTCCTTGAAGAGGGTCTCGAACTGGGCGTTCTGCGCCGCGAGGGTGCCCGACAGCTTCTTGGTCCCGGCGAGGAGCCGGGCCAGTTCGGCGTCCCGCGACGCGATCGTGTTCGACAGTGACGACAGGCCCTGCAGCGCGACCCGGACGCTCGCCGGGGTGTCCTCGAACGTCGTGGAGATCGTCTCCAGGCTCTGCGCGAGCTTGGCGGTGTCGAGGTCCTCGAACGTCCGGCCCAGGTCCTGGAACGCGGTCGTGACGTCGTAGGGCGCCACGGTCCGGTCGAGCGGGATCGGCTCCTTCGGGTTCTGCCTCCGGTAGCCGACCGGGTCGATCTGGAGGTACTTCGACCCCAGCAGCGTTTTGATCATGATGGCGGCGCGGGTCTGGTTCCCGACCCAGGTGTCCTTGACCCGGAACGTGACCTTGACCTTGTCGCCCGCGAGCGAGACGCCCGTGACCTTGCCGACCTTCACGCCGGCGACGCGGACCTCCTGGCCCTCCTTCAACCCGGCGGCCTCGGAGAAGTAGGCGCTGTAGGTCGTCCCGCCGCCGATGACCGGCAGCCGGTCGGCGCGGTAGGCGAGCGTGCCGAGGACGAGCAGGATCACGATGCCGATGACGGCGACCACGATCGGGTTGCGCTCGCGCAGCGGCTTCAGCCGCGGCCGGCCCTTCTTCATCCGCGGCAGGGCGCGCGGCAGGGGTGCACCCGGCCCGCTCGGGGTGGAGCCGCCGCCGGGCGGTCCGGTCGGGGTCGGTCCGCCCGGCGGCGGAGTCGGCGGCGTCGGGGGCGTCATCCGCGGCACCTCGCGTCCTTGATCGGGAGGCCGGTCGGCGGCGGCTCGTTCGTGACGTCGGAACCGGCATAGCTGACGCCGATCAACTTCACCTCGCACTGGTAGAAGTTCATCCACGACCCGTAGGAACCAAGGCGGCCGAAGGTGTCGAGCTTCGCCGGCGTCCGCTGGAGGAAGCGCTCCAGCAGCGGCTCGTCGCGGTCGAGGTTGTCGCTGAGCCGGCCGAGCTGGACGATGTCGTCCTTCAGCGGGTCCCGCGCGACGTGGAGGAGCCCCGCGGTGGCGGTGGTCAGGTCGGCGATCGAGCCGAGCGCTTCGCCGATCGGCTCACGGTCGGCGGCGAGGCCGGAGGTGAACCGGCGCAGCGTGCCGATCAGGTCGACGAGCTGCTCATCCCGCCCGTTGACGGTCTGCACGACGCTGTCGAGATTCGTGATGACCTGGCCGATCACCTTGTCCTTGGCGGCGAGCGTGGTCGTCAGCTGCCCGACGGTGCGCAGCAGGCTCTCGATGGTGCCGCCCTCTCCCTGGAGCACCTTCACGATCGACTCGGAGAGCTTGTTGGCGTCCCCGGGCGACAGCGCCTGCATCAGCGGCTGGAAGCCCTGGAACAGCTGGGTGAGGTTGAGCGTCCCGGCCGTGTGCTCGACCGGGATCGTCCCGCCGGGCTTCAGCACCTGTCCCGGCGAGCCGGTGCCCTGGCCGAGCGCGATGTACCGGCCGCCGACCAGGTTCAGGTACTTGACGGCGGCGGTCGCCGACGCGGGGATCTGCCGGTCCCTGTCGACGGAGAACTTCACCCGGGCCAGCCGCCGGTCGCTGACCTTGATCTCCTCGACCTGGCCGACCTCGACGCCCGCGATCCGCACCCCGTGCCCCGGATGCAGCCCGGCCACGTCGGTGAACTTGGCGTAGTAGGTGACGCGGTCTCCGCTCGTCGCGCCGGTGATGCTGGACGCCAGCAGCGCCGTCGCCAGCACCGTCACCACGATGAAGATCAGCGAGCTGACGAGCGGGAACCCCAGGCCCTTGATCCCTTGTCCGGTGAGCCTCACTTGACCGTCACCTCCGTGCCCCGGTAGATCGGCCCGACCAGCACGCTGGACCAGTCGGGCAGTTCCTCGGGGACTTCATCGAGCGCCGGCCCGGCGAGTTCGTTGACCAGGTCGTTCTCGGACGCGGAGTTCGCCGGGCCGAGACCGCCCCCGGCCGCGCCCGCCTTGCCGGGGACCCCGCCCGCCGGCAGCACGCGCACCCCGTCGCCGGACGCCAGGTAGGGCACGCTCGGGCAGCGGGGCCCGTCGCCGCCGTCATAGCGGGGCGCATCCTTGCCCGGCACGTAGCGGCCCTTGGAGGGGATGGACACGATCACGCCGTGGACGCCGTGCCGGTCGGTGCCCTTGCCGAGGACCTTGTCCATCTTCGGGACGAAGTCGGCGAACGTGCGGAACGTGCAGGGCGCGGCCGGCGCGTAGCGGCGCATCAGCTCCAGGCTCCCGCGGCTCGCCGACGCCAGCTCGATGATGTTGCCGGAGTTGGCGCGCAGGAAGTCCTCCAGGTCCGCGGACGACTTCGACACCGCGTCGTACAGGCTCGCGAGGGCGAGGCGCTGCTCGGCGATCGTCCGGCTGGTCACCGTGAAGTCGGTGAGCGCCTGGAGCAGGTCGGGCGCCGCGTCGGACGCGTGCTGGGTGAACTTCGCGAGTTCCTCCAGGTTGCGGGTGAGCGCCGGTACCTCGGGGTTGAGCCTGCGCAGGAACGCGTCGAGCTGCTCGAAGTTGCGGCCGATCTGGTCGCCGCGCCCCTCCAGTGCTCGCGACATGGCGTTCAGCGTCGCCGACAGCTTCGCGGGCTGGATCGTGTTCAGCAGGTCCATCGTGTGGTTCAGGACCTCCGACAGCTCCACCGCGTTCTGGCTGCGGTCCTCGGAGATAACGTCGCCGTCGGCGATCGGCCGGCCCGCCGACCCCGGCGGCGGGACGAGCGAGACGAACCGGGCGCCGAACACCGTCGTCGGCAGCAGCCGCGCCTGGACGTCCGCCGGGATCCGGTCGGTCATCCCCGGTTTCAGCGCCAGCTCCATCTTCGCGCCGGACCCGTCCGCCTTGATGGAGCGGACCTCGCCGACCACGACGCCGCGGACCTTCACGTCCGCCATCGGATGCATCTCGTGCCCCGCCGTCGAGGTCCGCAGCGTCACCATCGTCGCGTCGGTGAACTGCTTGTCGTAGATCGCGATCGACAGCCAGATCAGCAGCGCCGGGACGAGCAGGAACGCCACCCCGGTGAGCCGCTGCCCGACCACGTGCCGGGTCCTGCGTTTCGCCATGTCAGCCCGTCACCTTCACCGTCGTCGTGGCGCCCCAGATGGCGAGGCTGGCGAAGAAGTCCGTCACGCTGATCAGCACGATCGCGGTGCGGACCGCGCGGCCGACGGCGACGCCCACGCCGGCGGGGCCGCCGACCGCGCGGTAGCCGTAATAGCAGTGCGCGAGCACCACCATCACGCTGAAGATCAGTACCTTGGCGAACGAGAGCAGCACGTCCTCGGGGGCGAGGAAGATGTTGAAGTAGTGGTCGTAGGTGCCGGCCGACTGCCCGTTGAACCACAGCGTCACCTGTCTGGACGCCAGGTAGGAGCTGAGCAGCCCGATGCCGTACAGCGGAATGATCGCGACCGTGCCCGCGATGATCCGGGTCGTGACGAGGTAGGGCACCGACTGGATGCCCATGCCCTCCAGCGCGTCGATCTCCTCGTTGATCCGCATCGCGCCGAGCTGCGCGGTGAACCCGGCGCCGACCGTGGCCGACAGCGCGAGCCCGGCCACCAGCGGCGCGATCTCACGGGTGTTGAAGTACGCCGACACGAACCCGGTGAACGCCGCCGACCCGATCTGGTCGAGCGCGGCGTAACCGGACAGGCCGACGACGACGCCGGTGAAGACCGTCATGCCGATCATGACGCCGACGGTGCCGCCGATGACGGCGAGCGCGCCGCTGCCGAACGCGACCTCGCCGAGCAGCCGCAGCGACTCGCGCAGGTAGCGGCGCAGCGCGCGCGGCGTCCACAGCAGCGCCCGGACGTAGAAGCCGAGCTGGTCGCCGGGCTGGTCCAGCCAGGAGACCAGCTTCACCGGCCGGAGGCGGCGAGCCCCGGGGACCGCCATGTCACGCTCCCTTCGGGGGGACGACCTGCAGGTAGATGGCGGTCAGCACGAGGTTCACGAAGAACAGCATCAGGAACGTGATGACCACCGACTGGTTGACCGCGTCCCCGACGCCCTTCGGGCCGGAGCTCGGGTTCAGACCGCGGTAGGCGGCCACGACCCCGGCGATGAACCCGAAGATCAGCGCCTTGAGCTCGCCGATGTAGAGGTCGGGCAGCTGCGCGAGCGCGGAGAACGAGGCGAGGTAGGCGCCGGGCGTCCCGTCCTGCATCGCCACGTTGAAGAAGTAGCCGCCGGCGACGCCGACGACGGAGACCAGTCCGTTCAGCAGCACCGCGACCGCCATGCAGGCGAGGACGCGGGGGACGACGAGGCGCTGGATGGGCGAGACGCCCATCACCTCCATCGCGTCCATCTCCTCGCGGATCGTCCGGGAGCCGAGGTCGGCGCAGATCGCCGACCCGGCCGCGCCGGAGATCAGCAGCGCCACGATCAGCGGGCTCGCCTGCTGCACCACCGCGAGGACGCTGGCGCCGCCGGTGAGCGACTGCGCGCCGAGCTGCTTGGCCAGCGACCCGACCTGGAGCGAGATGACCGCGCCGAACGGGATCGACACGAGCGCCGTCGGCAGGATCGCGACCGAGGCGATGAACCAGAACTGCTGGATCAGCTCGCGGACCTGGAACGGGCGCCGGAACGACAGCGCCAGCACGGTCCCGGCGAGCGCGAACAGCCGCCCGGTCTGGCGCAGCGCGCCGGCGCCGGGGACGGCGGCGTCAGGTGCGGCCACGCGCGTCTCCTTCCGCTCGCTCGGGCACGCGCGCGTCGCCGCGCCGTGCGGTCGGGGCCTCAGTTCGCATCGGCGCTGCCCTCCTGCATGTTCCTGCGGTTGGCGTAGATCGCCTGCTGGGCCTGGTAGGAGAGCCGCGGCATCATCGCGTCGACCGCCATCGCGTGCCGCCGCTCGGCCTGCCGGGGCGGTGTGCCGGGGGTCGGGCGCAGCTGCGGCGGGATCTCCAGGGTGCGGTGCGTGCGGGCCGGGGCCGCGGCCTCGGCGGCGAGCAGCGCGGCGTCCTTCTCCTCCGACATGCCGATGGGGCCGTGGGTGTCGCCGTGCAGGAACTGCAGGACGGCCGGCTCCTCGCTGGTCAGCAGCGCCTCGCGCGGGCCGAACGCGACGAGGTCGCGGCGGTACAGCATGCCGATGTTGTCGGGGACGGTCGCGGCGATGTCGATGTTGTGGGTGACGATCAGCATCGTCGCGTCGATCCGCGCGTTGACGTCGATGAGCAGCTGCGAGATGTGCGCGGTGCGGACGGGGTCCAGGCCGGAGTCGGGCTCGTCGCACAGGATGATCTCGGGGTCGAGGACGAGCGCGCGGGCGAGGCCGGCGCGCTTGCGCATGCCGCCGGAGATCTGGCCGGGCAGCTTGCGCTCCTCGCCGCCGAGGCCGACCATCTCCATCCGCTCCAGCACGATCCGCCGGATCTCCGACTCCTTCTTCTTGGTGTGCTCGCGCAGCGGGAACGCGATGTTGTCGAAGAGGGTCAGGGAGCCGAACAGGGCGCCGTCCTGGAACATCAGCCCGAACCGCTTGCGGGCCTCGAAGACCTCGCGGTCGCGGTCGTTGACCATGTCGATGCCGTCGATCATGACCCGGCCCTCCTCGGGCTTCAGCAGGCCGACCAGCGACTTGAGGAACACCGTCTTGCCGGTCCCGGACGGCCCGAGCAGCACGCTCACCTCGCCCGGGGGGAGGGTGAGGGTGACGTCCCGCCAGATCGTCTGCCGGCCGAATACCTTCGTGAGCCCCTCGACGACGACTTCAATTCCCAACGACACCACGCTCGCAAAAATAAGGAGGTTGCGAGGACGCTACGGCGCAATAGACGCGGCGTTCAATAGCCTGCACGAACTTATTGGCACAATCCGGTAAATGGCGGCCGGAATTTGTCACCGGCTTAGTGTTCGATCTCGCCCGATCCGTCGCCGGTGATTACCAGCGGGTAGGATGGCGGGGGGACGCCGGGGGCGGCCCGGCGGCACGGAGCCCCGGCGGGCGCGGGGTTTGTCACCCGTCCAGCAACCGAACGGCGTTCTTGTCACATCGCGCGCAAAACCGCGCGGTCTCTCGTCCGATCGAACGGGAAGCCCTTGCCAGCCGCGACTGGCGAACTTATGTTCGCGGTGTCCCCGATCCCGCCCCGGATGTTGCTTCCCGCCCGGCGCAACCCATCCGGCGCCACCGTCCCCGGCGGCGGCGCCCGGGCATCCGGCCGGCCTGATGCGGAGGTTTGGTTTCACATGGTGCAGGCTTTGGAATTGTCCGGACACGAAACGAGTCAGACCGGCTTCCAGGATTTCCTCGACCTGCTGCGCGCGGAACTGGGCGATGTCACGCAGGAGGTCGTCACCGAGATCAAACGCAACATCCCGGAGTACGACCGGCCCGACCCGACCTACGACCAGACCCTCCAGCTCTGCACCGACATCCTGCTGCCGACCTTCCTGGACTGGGTCACCGACCCGGCCTCCTGCACCGCGCAGCGCGACGAGACCTGCCGGACCCTCGGCCGCTTCGAGGCCTTAGAGGGCCGCAGCCTCGACCACCTCCAGGCCGCGGCCCGGATCGCCTTCCACGTCGCGTGGCGCCGGACGGCCGTCCTCGCCGAGCGCGAGCACGTCCCCACCTCCGTCGTGGCCGCCGCCGTCGACGCCATGCTCGTCTACCTGGAGGAGGCCGTCGCCCAGGCGCGGCTCGGCTACCAGCAGGCCACCGGGCACGCCGACGTGCGGCGCCGCGAGGAGCGGCGCCGGCTGCTGCACCTGATCCTGCAGCGGCCCGCCGTCGTCCCCGAGGCGATCGAGGACCTCGCCAAGTCCGCCGGCTGGTGGCCGCTGCCCGCCGAGGCCACCCTCATCGCCATCGCGGCCGACGCGCCGTGCACGCGCTCGGCGCTGGACGCCGACGTCCTGGCCGACTTCGACTCGGCGGAGCCGTGCGTGCTCGTCCCGGGACCGCTCACCGCGGACCGGCGGACGATGCTGCGCGCCGCCCTGTCCGACGCCAGCTGCGTGCTCGGGCTGACCCTGCCGCTGGAACGGGCCACCCACTCGCTGCGCTGGGCGCGCAGCGTCCTCGGCCTCGCCGAGGAGGGCATCATCCCGGACGGCTCGCTCATCCCCTGCCAGGACCACCTGATGACCATGTGGCTGCTGTCGGACCCGCCGCTGGTCGAGGAGCTCACCCGGCGGCATCTGGAGCCGCTGCGGGACGTCTCCGACGGCCAGCGCAAGCGCCTCGTGGAGACGCTCGCCGAGTCCGTCACCACCCGCGCGACCGCGGTCGACATCGGCGAGCGGCTCAAGATCCACCCGCAGACCGTCCGGTACCGGCTCCGCCAGCTGGAGGGGTACCTCGGCGACAGCCTGGAGGACGCCGACACCCGGTTCTCCCTCGACGCGACCCTGCGCGCCGCGAGCCTGTACCGCCGCCGGCGGCTCGGCCGCCGGAAGGGCTGACCCCAGGCGGGGCGCACCTTCCGCAGGGGGCCGGTGGGGTTCAGGTCACACGGGACGGCATGGACCGTTATCCTGACGTTCTGGTTACCGGTTCCTTACGGGAAGTCGAAGGAGTCCATGCCGACGTCGACCTGGTTCCGCCTCAACGTCGCCAAGCGCGAACGGGTGCTCGAAGTCGCGATGCGCGAGTTCGGGGAGCACGGGTACTCGACGGGCAGCCTGAACACGATCGCGCGCGAGGCCGGGATCGCCAAGGGCTCGCTGTTCCAGTACTTCAGCGACAAGCTGGAGTTCTTCGCGTTCGTGGTCGACGAGGCGTCCCGGCGCGTCCGCGAG
This sequence comes from Actinomadura chokoriensis, assembly GCF_039529475.1. Taxonomy (NCBI): domain Bacteria; kingdom Bacillati; phylum Actinomycetota; class Actinomycetes; order Streptosporangiales; family Thermomonosporaceae; genus Actinomadura; species Actinomadura chokoriensis. Next base: position 424,150 of record NZ_BAAAMW010000001.1, read on the forward strand.
GAGATGGAGCGCCGGATCGCGCGCATCGACTTCGACCAGTCCTTCGACGAGTGGCTGTTCGACGTCCTGTGCGACTGGACCGAGTACATGGCCGACCACCCGCTGGAGCGCGGCGTCACCGCGGCGACGAACTTCGAGCTCGACAACAGCGTCCGGTCGGTGGTGCGCGACACCGCGAACCAGCACTACCTGCAGGTCATCCACCCGACGCTGGAGCTGTGGAAGGCGGAGGGCGCCATCCGCGAGGACGCCGACCTCGCCGTCCTCGCCACCTGGCTGATGACCCTGCTGCCGTTCCTGGCGCTCGCCCCGTACTACGACGGCCTCGACCCGATCCACGACCTGCGCGGCCGCAGCCCGGCCGAGCAGCGGCCCGTGATCCGGCAGCTCGTCGCGGGCTTCCGGCCCATGTTCGCGCCCGAGAAGTAGCGGCACCCGAGCCGCCGCCGCGCGGCCCGTCCGGGACACCGCGCGGCGCCCCGGACGGTCGTCCGCTCAGCGGGCGGATCAGCGGGTGATGACGTACTCGGCCGGGTCGGCCTTGCGGGAGCCGGCCCAGAACTCGAAAGTGTGGCCCGGCCACAGGGTGCGGTTGACACCCTGGTCGTCCAGGTACCAGCTGCTGCAGCCGCCCTCGTTCCAGACGGCGCGGCGCAACCGCTTCTGCATGCGGTCGTTGAAGCGGCGCGACGCCTCCGGCTTCGGCTCGATCGCGTCGGCGCCCGCGTCCTGCAGGAGGCGCAGGCAGCTCAGCACGTGCCGGATCTGCACCTCGATCATGAAGACGACGGAGTTGTGGCCGAGGCCGGTGTTCGGGCCGAGCAGCATGAAGAAGTTCGGCATGCCGGGGACGGTGGTGCCGTGGTGCGCCTCGATGCCGTCCGCCCAGATCTCCTGCAGCTTGGTGCCGCCCCGGCCGGTCACGCGCAGCTCGTTGAGCGCGTCGGTCACCTTGAAGCCGGTGCCGTAGATGATGCAGTCGACCTCGTACTCGCGGCCGTCGGCCGTGACGATCGAGTTCTCCCGGACCTCCGCGACCGCGGACGTCTCCAGGTGCACGTTCGGGCGGGTCAGCGCCGGATAGTAGTCGTTGGACAGCAGGATCCGCTTGCAGCCGATCGTGTAGTCGGGCGTCACCTTCGCGCGCAGCTCGGGGTCGGCGATCTGCTTCTGGATGTGCCGGCGGGCGATCTGCTCCTGCGGGGTCGACAGCCGCGGGTCGATGGTGAAGCCGACGGCGCGCGCCTCCAGCGCCCAGTAGATGCCGTTGCGGAACGCGCGGGCGGCGCCCGGCACCCGCTTAAACGCCGTGCGCACCGGGGCGGGGATCGGCAGGTCGGGCTTCGGCTGGATCCACGGCGCCGTCCGCTGGAAGACGACGAGGTCGGCGGCCTGCTTCGCGACCTGCGGGACGAACTGGATCGCGGACGCGCCCGTCCCGATGACGGCGACGCGCTTGCCCGCGAGGTCGTAGGAGTGGTCCCACTCGGCGGAGTGGAACGCGGTGCCCTGGAACCGCTCCATGCCCGGCAGGTCCGGGAAGGACGGGACGTGCAGGGCGCCGATGCCGGACACGATGGCCTTCGGGGTGAGGACGGCGCCGTCCGCGAGCGCCACGTTCCAGCGCCTGGCGTCGTCGTCGTACTCCATCGACTCGACCCGCGCGCCGAAGCGGATGTGCTCGCGCACCCGGTACTTGTCGGCCGTCCGCTCCATGTAGGCGCGGATCTCCGGCTGCGGCGCGAACATCCGCGACCAGCCGGGGTTCAGCTCGAACGAGAACGAGTACATGTGCGACGGGACGTCGCAGGCGCACCCGGGGTAGGTGTTGTCGTGCCACGTCCCGCCGAGCGCCTCGCTCTTCTCCAGCACGACGAAGTCGTGGAAGCCGTTCTGCTTGAGCCTGATCGCCATGCCGAGGCCGGCGAAGCCGGAACCGATGATGACGATCGCCGGGGCACGCTCGCTCATAACCCATCCTCTCGCGTAACCTACTCGGGGTAAGTTACCTGGAGTAGGTTACTGACGGTAGGTCCAACAGAGAGGTTTCCCCTGTGAGTGCCGCCACACCGCACCCTCCACGCCGCAAGCGGATGTCCCGGGCGGCGCGCGAGCAGCAGATGCTGGACGTGGCGGAGGCGGTGTTCGGCGAGCGCGGCTACCAGGCCACCTCGATGGACGAGATCGCCGAGCGCTGCGGGGTCTCCAAGCCGATGCTCTACGAGTACTTCGGCTCCAAGGACGGCCTGCTCGTGGCCTGCGTGAGCCGGTCCAAGGCGGAGCTGCTCGACGTGACGCAGAAGGCCATGGCGGGCGCCACCGACCCCGAGGACATCCTCTGGCGCGGCATGGTCGCCTACTTCTCCTTCATCGACTCCCACGGCGACTCGTTCTCGATGCTGCTGCGCGAGCCGACGGCCGCGTCCCCGGAGACCGCCGAGGCCGTCGAGGCGACCCGGCGGCAGCAGAGCGAGCTGATCGCGGGGGTGCTGGCGACGTTCGCGCCGTCCGCGCCCGCCGACGCGATCGAGGCGTACACGCAGATCATCATGGGGGCGAGCGAGCGGATGGCGCTGTGGCTGACCAGCCGTCCGGACGTGTCGGCCGAGGACGCGGCCCGGCACATGACCGACTTCTGCCGGCGCGGCCTCAGCCCCTACCTCACTCCGGCTCCGCCGCCGATCGGCGAGGAAGCGCCTCCAGAGCTGAGATGAGCAGGTCGAGGCCGAACTCGAAGTCGCTCTCGGGGTCGTGCGCGGCCAGTTCGGGGCCGTAGGCGATGACATGCCGGAACTCGTCGGGGTCGAGGTTGTTCCACGACTCGACGCCGGTCTCCTCCAGGTGCCCGAGCATCTGCTCCATGCCGGCCTCGCGCATCTGGGCGCCGATCGCGTAGGCGAGCAGCGCGCGCATGATGCGGACGGCCGTCGCCGCGTCGAACCCGGCGGCGTCCGCGAGCGCGAGCGCCCGCTCCATCGGCCGCAGGCCCGCCGCCGTGTCGACCTTGTGGGTGAGGACGATCGTCATGCAGCGCGGGTAGTCGTGCGCGACCTTGCGGAACGCGCGGACGAGGGCGCGCGCGCCCTCCTGCCACGACTGGGCGGGGTCGGCGTCCAGCTCCAAACCCGCGACGACCCGGTCGGCGACGCCCTCCAGCAGCGCGGTCTTGTTCGGGACGTGGTTGTAGAGCGACATCACGGCGACGTCCAGCTCGGCCGCGACGCGGCGCATCGACAGCGCCTCGGCGCTCTCCCGCTCGATCAGCGCGACCGCGGCCTGCACGATGCGGTCCCGGGTCAGCGCCGGGCGCGGGGTGTCGGCCGGACGCGGTGTGTCGGAGGCCACCCGCCGCTCCTCTCTGCGTCGTTGACACCGGTAAGTGTCCCATGACACCGTACGTACATCGTACGTTAGACGTACAGCGTACGTTCGCGCTTCGGGGAGGAGTGCCCATGTCGACCCACGACCTCTACACCGACCCCGTCCCGTCCGAGACCTGGAACGTGCCGATGGCCGGAGACGCCAGGTTCACCTGGGAGTACGACGACGGCCGCGACCGGCTCCTCGCCCTGTACCAGAAGGGCAAGGACAAGCAGTGGGACTCCGTCAAGCGCATCGACTGGGATCTCGAGGTCGACCCGCACGACGTCCTCGGCGTCCCCGACCAGTCCCTCGCCATCTACGGGACGAAGTACTGGGACATGCTGTCGGAGAAGGAGCGCGGCGAACTGCGGCGGCACTCCACGTCCTGGCAGTTCTCGCAGTTCGTGCACGGCGAGCAGGGCGCCATGGTCACCGCCGCGCGGATCGTGGAGTCGGTCCCCGACCTCGACTCCAAGTTCTACTCCGCCACCCAGACGATGGACGAGGCGCGGCACGTCGAGCTGTTCACCCGGTTCCTGCACGAGAAGGTCGGGATGGTCTACCCGATCAACACCAAGCTGCAGGACCTGCTGAACGAGACCCTCACCGACTCCCGCTGGGACATGCCCTACCTCGGCATGCAGGTGCTCATCGAGGGCCTCGCGCTCGCCGCGTTCGGCGTCATCCGCGACATCACGACCAAGCCGCTGCCGAAGCAGATCCTCGCCTACGTCATGCAGGACGAGGCCCGGCACGTCGCGTTCGGCCGCCTGGCGCTGCGCGACTACTACAAGCAGCTGTCCCCGGCCGAACTCCGCGAGCGCGAGGACTTCGTCATCGAGGGCTGCTACCTGATGCGCGACCGCATCCGCGGCCGGGAGATCTGGACCAACTTCGGGATCGACCCGAAGGAGGTCGACGAGATGGTGGAGAACTCCCCGTACATGCGGATGTTCCAGAGCCTTCTGTTCAGCCGGATCGTCCCGTGCGTGAAGGACATCGGGCTGTGGAGCGAGCGGATCCAGCAGGTCTACGACGACATGGGCGTCCTCGACATGTCCAAGGCCGACCTGGAGGCGCTCATGAACCAGGACGAGGAGATCGCCGAGAAGCTCGACAGCGAGCGGTTCGCCGCCGAGGAGGCCGCCCGCAAGGCCGAGGTGGACGCGGTCATCGCCGACGCCGCCATCGCCGACGCGGCCGCGGGCTGACTGAGTACGTTTGGATCACTCGGTCCTCGATCACTCGGTCCGCACACCTCGGAGGTCTGGATGCCACTCGCGCATTTCGATGGAGCGCTCGCCGTCGTCACCGGAGCCGGCAGCGGGATCGGCCGCGCCATCACGCTCGCCCTGGCCGGGAGCGGGGCGAGCGTCATCGCCGCCGACATCGACCTGCCCGCCGCCGAGCGCACCGCCGCCCGCGCCAAGGCGGTCGGCGCCGGCGGCACCGCCTACCGGGTGGACGTGTCCGACGCCGCCGCGATGGAGGCGTTCGCCGCCGAGGTGAAGGAGGCGCACCGCGTCCCCGACATCGTCGTCAACAACGCCGGGATCGCGGTCGCGGGCTCCTTCCTCGACACCGAGCTGGACGACTGGCACCGGGTCGTCGACGTCAACCTGTGGGGCGTCATCCACGGCTCGCGCCTGTTCGGCAAGCAGATGCGCGACCGCGTCCAGGCCCTGCCCAACAAGCCCGACAAGCCGAACTTCGGCGGCCACATCGTCAACATCGCCTCCGCGTCGGCGTTCGCGCCGTGGCGGGTGATGCCCGCGTACTGCACGACGAAGGCCGCCGTCCTGATGCTGAGCGAATGCCTGCGCGCCGAACTGGCCGGCTCCCGCATCGGCGTCACCGCCGTCTGCCCCGGTTTCGTCAGCACGGACCTGGTCAGGAACGGCAGTTTCGCCGACGGGAGCACCGGGTCCCCGGAGAGGCTGAAGCAGCGCGGCCAGAAGGCCATCCAGCTCCGCAACTACCCGCCGGAGAAGGTCGCCGAGCGGGTCGTCGACGCCATCGTCAAGAACAAGGCCGTGGTCCCGGTCAACTTCGAGGGCCACCTGCTGCACGCGCTGTCGCGCGTGTCCCCCGCCACCGTCCGCCTCCTGGCCAGAATCCCCGCCCCCCAGGGCTGACGCCCGCGCCGGGCGCGGCCCCCGACACTCTCCGAGGTGAAGGATCCATGCCCCCCGATGTGCTGCTGCCCGACGGCCGTCCGCGTACCTGGACGGCGCGGATCAGGTGCAAGGACGGCGACCACACGCTGGAGCTGACGCATCGGGAGGTGGTGGCCGAGCGGCTGCTGCGCACGTCCCGCAAGCACTCCTTCGACCCGGACGTGGACGTCGACTGGGACGCCCCGCAGGACCCGGACGCGTTCTACATGCCGCCGCAGCTCGTGTCGGTCTACGAGACGCCGCTGTGGGACGCGCTGACGCACCGGCAGCGGGTCGAGCTGACCAAGCGGGAGATGTGCAGCATCGCCTCGTTCGGCATCTGGTCGGAGATGCTGCTCATGCAGTCGCTGGTGATGCACGCCTACCGGCACCGCTACGACAGCGACCACGTGGCGTACGCGCTGACCGAGATCGCCGACGAGTGCCGGCACTCGAAGATGTTCGGCCGGATGGTGCGGACGTGCGGGCTGCGCACGCACCGGCCGCGGGCGCTGGAGTACCACTTCGCGAAGCTGTTCGGGGCCGTCTACGACCCGATGCCGATGTTCGCGGGCACGCTCGTCGTCGAGGAGTTCACCGACGCGTTCCAGCGGCTGACGTTCCCGGACGAGGACGTGCAGCCGATGATCCGGCAGGTCACCCGGATCCACGTGATCGAGGAGGCGCGGCACATCAAGTACGCGCGCGAGGAGCTGAAGCGGCTCGTCGCGAACGCGCCGGCGTTCCAGCGGCGGGCGGCGGCCTACGGCATGGCGCAGGCGACGCGGCTGATGGCCACGCAGGTGATCCACCCGTCCTGCTACACGGCGGTGGGGCTCGACCCGAAGCTCGCGCGGCGGGTCGCGGCGCGCAGCCCGCACCGGCGGGCGACGATGGCGTGGGCGTTCCGCAAGTGCACCGCGTTCTTCGACGAGGTCGGCTTCCTGGACGGGCGGGCCCGTGACGTGTGGGTCCGCTCGGGTCTACTGGAGGCGTGACACGTTCCGCCCGGCGGCCATTTATCTCGATGTCGAAAGGCTTTTTAGAAAGCAGTTCGGTAATGCGCGCATTGGTTCGGCCGCCGGCACGCAAAGGGCCGCGGAGCGGGGGTCCACTCCGCGGCCCATCGGGGGTACATGTGCGCCTGCCTGGGACTATCTCACCCAGGACACTCCAACCGATTGCACGGTCACGACGTCGCCTCCTCCTCCCAGGCGTTACCAGTACGCCGATCGGTTGCCTGGCGCGGGAGCATGATCGGCATACCGCCTCCCCTTTACCGAATCACCTTAGAAGGTGCTGACAGAAAATATGCCATGATCGGCCGAATCAGGTCAGAAATCATTTAGCGCGGTGAAGACTTCGCGCGCGGCGGCGGTCGCCGTGGCGAGGATCGCCCGCTCCCGCTCCGCCCCCCGCGCCTTCGGCGGCGCCTGCTCGCTGTAGCTGACCGTGAAGACCGCGTTGCGGACCCGGGCCGTGACCTGCCCGACCACGGTCGGCTGCCCCTCGTCCGCCTTGAACCAGCGGTACGCCTCGTCCCCGACGCCGCCCGCGCGCTCCAGCGCGATCGTCCGGACGAGCGGCGCGTCGTGCGCCTGCGCCCACTGCGCGTCGTAGTAGCTCTCGGCGTCCCGGACGGGCGTCGCGGTGTAGGCGGGCGCGTACAGCCGCGCCTCCACCCGCAGCCAGCGGAACGCCGACCCGGTCGAGGAGTACGTGCACGTGGTGAGCGTCGAGTTCGCGCTCTGCCGCTTCGCCGCCTTCGGGACCGCCTTCGCCACGGTGCCCTCCGACACCGTCCCGCACGGCGGCGGCAGGGCCGTGACGATCCGCTGCGCGGGCTCGGACGCCCTCGGCGCGGTGTGCCGGGGCTCCACGGAGGCCCGGTCGGTGCCGCCGCCGCGGCCCGGCGCCACCAGGAACACCGCGACCGCGGCCGCGGCGAACGCGGCGGCCGCCACGAGCAGCGCGACCAGCCGCCTCGGCCGGCGCCCCGGAGACGGCGGCTCCGGCCCGGCGTACGGCCGGTGGAACGGTTCGACCGGACGCTGCAGCCCCACGTCCCGCTCCTCACTCCCCCGTCGCGTCATGGCCCGCCTCCCGTCAACGTAGTCAGGCGCGCCGCCGCTGACCAGGCCCCCCTGACGGTGCTGATTGTCAGACCTCCGGGTCACTATGGAGGGGTGCTGATCGCTGACATCGCGCGGACGTCGGGGGCGGTGGCGGGCACCTCGGGCCGGAAGGCCAAGGTAACCGCGCTCGCGGAATGCCTGCGCCGCGCCGACGCCGACGAGGCCGCCATCGTCGTCGCCTACCTGTCGGGTGAGCTGCCGCAACGCCAGATCGGGGTCGGGTACGCCGCGTTGCGGGACGTCCCGCCGCCCGCCGCCGGGCCGTCGCTGACCGTCCACGAGGTGGACGCGGCGTTCACCGAGATCGGCGCGGTGTCCGGGCCCGGCTCGGTGGCCCGCCGCCGCGAACTCGTCGCCGATGTCATGGGCCGAGCTACTCGTCCCGAGCAGGATTTCCTCATCAGGCTCCTCGCGAGCGAACTGCGCCAAGGCGCGCTGGACGGCGTCATGGCCGAGGCGATCGCGGCCGCCGCCGAGGTGAAGCCCGCCGAGGTGCGCCGGGCGTTCATGCTCCGCGGCTCGCTGGGGCCGGTCGCCACGGCCGCCCTCGCCGACGGCGTCGCCGGCCTGCGCGCCTTCACGCTGGAGGTCGGCCGCCCGATCAAGCCCATGCTGGCCGCGTCGGCACCGTCCGTCGACGACGCGTTCGCCAAGCTCAAGGCGGAGGCCGCGGTCGAGTGGAAGCTCGACGGCATCCGCGCGCAGGTGCACGTCTCGGGCGATGAGGTCCGCGTCTTCACCCGCACCCTCGACGAGATCACCTCCCGCCTCCCGGAGGTGGTGGAGGCCGTCCGGCGGCTGCCCGTCCGCGAGGCGGTCTTCGACGGCGAACTCATCGCCCTGCGTCCGGACGGTCGTCCCCACCCCTTCCAGGTGACCGCCGCCCGCACCGCGACGCGCACGGCGAAGAACACCGAACCGGTGTCGCTGAGCGTGTACCTGTTCGACGTCCTGTACCTGGACGGGGCCGATCTGCTCGACGCGCCGGGGGCGGAGCGGAACGCGGCGCTGGCGCGGGTCGTGCCGGAGGAGCTGCGCATGCCCCGGGTGGTCACGGGCGATCCCGTGCGGGCCAAGGAGGTGTTCGACGAGGCCGTCGCGCGGGGGCACGAAGGCGTCGTGATCAAGTCGCTCGACACGCCCTACACGGCCGGGCGGCGGGGCGCGGGGTGGATCAAGGTGAAGCCCCGGCACACGCTCGACCTCGTCGTGCTCGCCGTGGAGTGGGGGCACGGGCGGCGGCGGGGGCTGCTGTCCAACCTGCACCTCGGCGCGCGCGATCCCGAGACGGGCGGGTTCGTGATGCTCGGCAAGACGTTCAAGGGCCTCACCGACGAGCTGCTCGCCTGGCAGACCGAGAAGCTCCGCGCACTGGCCGTCCGCGAGGACGACTGGACGGTGCACGTCCGGCCCGAGCTCGTCGTGGAGATCGCGTTCGACGGCGTCCAGCACAGCCCCCGCTACCCCGGCGGCATCGCCCTGCGGTTCGCGCGCGTGCTCCGCTACCGCCCCGACAAGTCCGCGAGTGAAGCCGACACGATCGACACCGTCCGCGCCGTCGCCCCCGTCATGGACTAGGCCGCGACGACGCGGTCAGGCGATGCGAACGCCCTCCGGTCGGGCCGGTCGGCCGGTGCCGGCGGGCTCTCCGTCCGGACGTGGCGGCGGGCGGTGCGGCCGGGGTCAGGGAGGGTCTTCGTTCGCGCTCGGGGGCTTCTCGCCGAGGGGGGCCGCTTCGGGCGGCGGAGGGGGCGGCGGGCTGGGCGGCAGGCGGCCGCCGGGGCGGAAGCCGGAGGGGAACCTGTCCCGGGGGCGGCTCGCCCGCCGGGCGGCGGCGCGGGCGCGCATGCGGGACGCGGCCCGGCCGGTCACCCGCGGCGACGGGGTCCGGGCGCCCGGCTGGCGCCGGCCGGCGCGCTCGTCCGTGCGTGCGCGCTCGTCCGTGCGTGCGGGGTCGTCCGTGCGGCCGGGGGCCTCGTTCCGCGCGGTCGCGGCCGCGGCGGGCGTCGCGGCGCGGCGGGCGGCCCGGCGGGCGGCGCGGCGCGCGGCGCGCCGTTCCGCGCGGGCGGCGGCCGTGCGCTCGTCGCGGACCAGGGCGCGGCGCTCCGCGCGGGCGGCGGCGCGGCGCTCGGCGCGCTCGAGGCGGCGGAGGCGGGCGAGGCGGGCGCGCTCGGCGGCGTCGGCGCGGCGCTGCAGCAGTTCGGGCGGGATGAGGTCGTGGCGTCCCGCGATGAACTCCTGCACCCAGATCTTGCCGCGGATCAGCGGCCGGCGGAACTGCCGCTCCCGCCGGACGGCGCGCTGGTGGCGGCGCGAGTCCTCGGGGTAGCGCCAGCGCGCCCACGGGGAGCCTGGGCGCGCCACCCGGATCGCGCCGACGATCAGGAGGGCGGGCATGAACAGGCCGATCAGGCCCGTCCAGATCTTGCCCTTGAGCAGGGTGATCACCGCGAAGACCAGGTTGACGACGAGGGACACCACGTAGACACGGGTCAGGATGCCCGTGCCGGGGTCGGGCGCGATGCCCTCGTAGCCGAGCGGGCGGATGCCGAGCAGCAGCAGCCCCGTCACCGCGATCGCGACGAACACCGCGTCGACGGACGCGCGGCCCTTCTCCGTCCAGTAGACGTCGCTGAGATGCAGGATCAGCGCGAACTCGTCCAGGACGAGCGCGGAGCCCATGCCGAACACGACGGCGGCGGCGACGCTGAGGCCGGTGTAGGCGTCCGGGACGGCGAGGCTCCCGACCCCGCCCGCCAGCATCAGCACCACGCCGAACACGACATGGTGGATGTGCAGGTCGCCGACCGTCACGTTGCTGAACCACCAGCGCACGTCCGCCCGGATCAGCCGCACGTTGACCCGCGTCAGCATGAACGTCACCAGGAACGCGACGAAGAAGCCGAACAGCGGAAGCCGCCCGGTCGCCAGGATCCGCTCGTCGAACATCTCGATCATCTGCCCCCCGCTGCCTCCATGATGCACCGTGACATGCGCGGATATCGTTGGACCCGGCCGATCAACGACGATCGAGGAGAACATCACCGTGAGCCGCACCGTGGACCGCTGCGACCCGGGCTACCGGGCGTGGATCGCCGAGGCGATCCGGCTGGTCGACGCCGACGCCAACCGCAGCGCGGACACGCACCTGCACGTGTTCCCGCTGCCGCCGGAGTGGGGCATCGACCTGTACCTGAAGGACGAGTCCGTCCACCCGACGGGTTCGCTGAAGCACCGGCTCGCGCGGTCGCTGTTCCTGTACGGGCTGGCCAACGGCTGGATACGGCAGGACACGACGATCATCGAGGCGTCCAGCGGGTCCACGGCGGTGTCGGAGGCGTACTTCGCGCGGCTGCTCGGCCTGCCCTTCACCGCGGTGATGCCCGCCTCGACCAGTCCGGAGAAGATCCAGCTGATCGAGTTCTACGGGGGCCGCTGCCACCTGGTGGACGACCCGTCCGCGATCTACGACGAGTCGCGGCGGCTCGCGGCCGAGTGCGGCGGGCACTTCATGGACCAGTTCACCTACGCCGAGCGCGCGACGGACTGGCGCGGCAACAACAACATCGCCGAGTCGATCTTCGAGCAGATGCGGCTGGAGCGGTTCCCCGAGCCGTCCTGGATCGTGGTCGGCGCGGGCACCGGCGGGACGTCCGCGACGATCGGCCGGTACGCGCGCTACCAGCGGTTCCAGACGCGGCTCGCGGTCGTCGACCCGGAGGGCTCGGCGTTCCACGGCTCGTTCGCCGACGGCGACCCGGAGCGGACGGCGGCGGGCTCGCGGATCGAGGGCATCGGCCGGCCCCGCGTCGAGCCGTCGTTCCTGCCGACGGTCATCGACCGGATGATCCGGGTGCCGGACGCGGCGTCCATCGCGGCGATGCGCTGGACGAGCGCGGTCAGCGGCCGCAACGTCGGCGGCTCGACCGGCACCAACATGTGGGGCGCGGCGGAGCTGATCGCGGAGATGCGGGCGCGCGGCGAGCGCGGCAGCGTCGTCACGCTGATCTGCGACGGCGGCGAGCGCTACGCCGGCACCTACGGGTCGGACGCGTGGCTCGGCGGGCAGGGCCTCGACATAGCGCCCTTCCTGGCCGCGCTGGACGGCTTCCTGAAGACGGGCGAGATGCCCGCTATCCCGTGACCGTGACCGGGTTCACCAGGTCGGCGTAGATCAGCAGGCCGCCCATGACGATCAGCACGACCGCCATCACGTACGTCACCGGGAGCGCCTTGGCGACGTCCACGTAGCCGGGGTCGGGCCTGCGGAAGACCTTGGCGAACGCCTTCTTGACCGCCTCCAGCAGGGCGCCGGCGATGTGGCCGCCGTCCAGCGGCAGCAGCGGGATGAGGTTGAACAGCCCGACCGCGAGGTTCAGCGACCCGAGCAGCATGACGAAGAACGACACCTTCTCGGCGGCGGTGTAGTCCTGGGAGGCGGCGACCTCGCCGCCGATCCGGCTGACGCCGACGACGCCGACCGGGCCGTTCGGGTCGCGCTTCTCATCGCTGAACGCGGCGTTCCAGACGCCGACCATCTTCTGCGGCATCCGCACCAGCGCGCCCGTGGTGCGCGCGGTCAGGTCGACCATCGTGCTCGCGACCGCGCCCGGGCCCTGCCGCTCCATCGCCTGGATCGGGGTGATGCCGAGGAACCCGACGTTGACCACCTTGTCGTGGTCCTTGAGGTCGTACATCTGGTTGCGGGTGATCGGGACGTTCAGCTTCACGTCCTGCCCACCGCGCTCGACGGTCATCGGGACCGTCCTGCCGCCGTTGTCGCGGATCAGGACCTGCAGCTTCTCGTAGTCGCCGTCGATCTTCCTGCCGTCGAACGCCACGATCCGGTCGCCGGCCTTGAGCCCGGCCTGCGCGGCCGGCGTCGGCTTCGCGTCCTTCGGGCACTCCGTCGTCTGGGACTGGCTGGCGGGCACCATGCATTCGAGGACCTCGCCGATGACCGGCTGCGACCGCATCGTGCCGATCCCCATCAGCAGGATCGCGAAGAACATCACCGAGAGCACCAGGTTCATCGCCGGGCCGCCGAACATGATGAGCAGCTTCTGCCACCACTTCTTGGCGTAGAAGACGCGGTCCTCGTCGCCGGGGCGGATCTCCTCCAGTGCGGCGCCGCGCGCCGACTCGATGAGGCCCTGCCACGGACCGGTGCTGATCTGCCGGACCTGCCCGGGGGCGTCGCCCTTGCGCGGCGGCAGCATCCCGATCATGCGGATGTAGCCGCCGAGCGGGATCCACTTGACGCCGTACTCGGTCTCGCCCTTGCGCTTGGACCACATGGTCGGGCCGAAGCCGACCATGAACTGGGTCGTCCGCACCTTGAAGAGCTTGGCGAAGGAGAAGTGGCCGAGCTCGTGCAGCGCGATGGACACCAGCAGGCCGAAGAACAGGATCAGCATCCCTGCCAGGTAGACCATCCGGCAATGCCCCTCAGCTCGGTGCACCCGCGCTCACCGCGGGTGATCTCGATGACCAAAACAGAGTACGCGAACGGCCCCGGTTCGGTTGAAGTCAACGCGTGGACGCGGCATCCCGGGCGCCTGCGAGCCCCCTTTGAGGCAGGGTGCTAAATCGTGCGCGCGTCATTGGCACGTGCCTGAATAGCCGGGCACCGCCCCACCCGCGCATCATGGGCCGATCTCACCCCCTGAGCACGGAGGTCCCCTGTGAAGCGCGGTCACGTAGGCGTGCTGGTGCTCGTGCTGGCGCTGAGCGGATGCGGCGGCTCCGACGGCGGGGACGCGGGCGCGTCGCCGCCGCCCTCACCGGCCGCCTCAGCACCGGCCTCGGCGCCGCCCGGCACGGCGCCCGGCAATACCGCCGCGACGCCGGTGCCCGAGGTGTCGCGGGCGACCGAGAGGTTCAACAACTGCATGCACGAGCAGGGGGTCGAGCTGCCGAGCCCGAACCCGTCGACCACGCCCGACAAGCAGGACCTCGAAAAGATCAAGGCGGCCCTGCGGGCGTGCGTGAAGTCGATGTCGGCGTCGCCGCCGGCGGGCTGACGGAGGGTGGTCGCAGGGCGGGGGCCGCTGCTAGATTGGCGGCCAGCCGACGACCCCGTGCGGGAGAGTCCCACGCAGCCGGTGTGGGACGCCGAAGGAGCAAATCCTCCCCGGAACCTCTCAGGCCCACGGACCGCACGGGTCAGGCGACCTCTGGAAAGCGGGGACCCGGTCCCCCGCCGAAGGTGAAAACCCGCCGCCCGGCGGCGGGTGAAGCTCTCAGGCGCAGATGACAGAGGGGGAGGCACCGCGACGCCCGGTGCGCGAGTGGGACGATGGACCACGCGCGCCCGCGACGAAGGAGCCGAACCGATGTCCGCCGACCCGTCCGCCGACCCGAAGACCACGCCGCTGCACGACGTCCACCGGGACCTCGGCGCGACCATGGTCGACTTCGCCGGGTACCTGATGCCGCTGCGCTACAAGAGCGAGACCGCCGAGCACGAGGCCGTCCGCACCGGCGCGGGGCTGTTCGACCTGTCGCACATGGGAGAGATCTTCCTGTCCGGGCCGGGCGCCGGTGCCGCGCTCGACTACGCGCTGGTCGGGAACCTGTCCTCGATGCCGGTCGGCAAGGCCCGCTACACGATGATCTGCGCGCCCGACGGTGGCGTCCTCGACGACCTGATCGTCTACCGGCTCGCCGACCGGGGGGTGGCGGGGCGTAGCCATGGGGGCGAAACACAGACCTTCATGGTCGTCGCGAACGCGGCGAACACCGCCGTCGTCCGGGACGCGCTGGTCGAGCGGGCCGCCGGCTACGAGGCCGCCGTCGACGACCGCACCGACGCCTACGGGCTGATCGCCCTGCAGGGCCCCCGCGCCCAGGAGATCCTCGAAGGCTTCACCGACGCGCCGGTCGCCGACCTCAAGTACTACGCCGTCCTCGCCGAACGCGTCGCGGGCGTCGACACCCTGATCGCCCGCACCGGCTACACGGGCGAGGACGGCTTCGAGCTCTTCGCGGACGCCTCCGACACCGCCGCGCTGTGGCGCGCGTTCGCCGCCGTGGACGGGGTCGTCCCGGCGGGGCTCGCAGCGCGCGACTCGCTGCGCCTCGAAGCGGGCATGCCGCTGTACGGCAACGAGCTGACCGCCGAGACGACGCCGTTCGAGGCGGGCCTCGGCCGGGTCGTGAAGCTGGACAAGGCCGTCGATTTCGTGGGCAAGACCACCCTGGCGGCGCAGGCGCAGACCCCGCCGGGCCGTAGGCTCGTGGGGCTGGTCGCGCGCGGGCGTCGCGCGCCGCGGAAGGGGTACCAGGTCGTCACGTCCGGCGGCACGCCGTGCGGGATCGTGACGAGCGGCGCCCCTTCCCCCACACTGGGCAGGCCGATCGCCCTGGCCTACCTCGACAGCGGCGTCGAGGACACGTCCCTGGCCGTGGACGTCCGCGGCCGCCCCGAGCCGGTGGACGTGGTCGACCTGCCCTTCTACAAGCGTTCCTGAAAGAGAGAGAATCGTGAGCGTTCCGGAGCAGCTCCGCTACAGCGAAGAGCACGAGTGGGTGTCCGGCCTCGGCGGCGAGGACGGCATCGTCACCGTCGGCATCACCGCGCACGCCGCCGACGCCCTCGGAGAGATCGTCTACCTCGAGTTGCAGCCGTCGGAGGGCGACACCGTCGAGGCGGGCGAGCCGTGCGGCGAGGTCGAGTCCACCAAGTCGGTCAGCGACCTGTACTCCCCGGTCAGCGGCGAGATCACCGCGATCAACGCCGCCGTGGTGGACGAGCCGAAGGTCATCAACGACGACCCGTACGGCGAGGGCTGGATCTTCAAGGTGCGGATCTCCGACGAGCCGGGCGACCTGCTCGACTCGGCCGCCTACGAGAAGCTGATCGAGGAAGCATGAGCCTCTACGACTCCCTCGCGACGGCCGACCCGGAGGTCGCCGAGGCCGTCGCCGCGGAGCTGCGCCGCCAGCAGTCCACGCTGGAGATGATCGCGTCGGAGAACTTCGCGCCGGTCTCGGTGCTGGAGGCGCAGGGCTCCGTCCTGACGAACAAGTACGCCGAGGGGTACCCGGGCAAGCGGTACTACGGCGGCTGCGAGTACGTCGACGTCACCGAGCAGCTCGCCATCGACCGGGCGAAGTCGCTGTTCGGCGCCGAGCACGCGAACGTCCAGCCGCACAGCGGCGCGCAGGCCAACACGGCGGTGTACTTCGCGCTGCTGCAGCACGGCGACACGATCCTCGGGCTCGACCTCGCGCACGGCGGCCACCTCACGCACGGGATGCGGCTGAACTACTCCGGCAAGACGCTGAACGTGGTCCCGTACCACGTCCGCGCGGAGGACGGCCTGGTCGACATGGACGAGGTCGCCTCGCTCGCGGCCGAGCACCGTCCGAAGATGATCGTGGCGGGCTGGTCGGCGTACCCGCGGCAGCTCGACTTCGCGGCGTTCCGGGAGATCGCCGACTCGGTCGGGGCGCTGCTCATGGTCGACATGGCGCACTTCGCGGGCCTGGTCGCGGCGGGGCTGCACCCGTCGCCCGTCCCGTACGCCGACATCGTCACCACGACCACGCACAAGACGCTCGGCGGGCCGCGCGGCGGGCTGATCCTCGCCCGCGAGGAGTACGGCAAGAAGATCAACTCGGCGGTGTTCCCCGGCATGCAGGGCGGCCCGCTGGAGCACGTGATCGCCGCCAAGGCCGTCGCTCTGAAGATCGCCGCGTCGGAGGAGTTCCGGGCCCGGCAGGCGCTCACCGTGGAGGGCGCGAAGCTGCTCGCGGAGCGGCTCCTCGCCGAGGACTCGGCCAAGGCCGGCGTGAAGGTCCTCACCGGCGGGACGGACGTCCACCTCGTCCTGGTCGACCTGGTCGACTCCGAGCTCACCGGGCGCGACGCCGAGGACCGCCTGCACGACATCGGCATCACGGTGAACCGGAACGCGGTGCCGAACGACCCGCGCCCGCCGATGGTCACCTCCGGCCTGCGGATCGGCACCCCGGCCCTCGCCACCCGCGGCTTCACCGCCGAGGACTTCGCCGAGGTCGCCGACGTCATCGCGCTGGCGCTGCAGCCGTCCTTCGACCGGGACGCCCTGTCGGCCCGGGTGAAGGCCCTGGCGGACAAGCACCCCCTTTATCCGAACCTGTGACGTCTCCGCGCCCCCTTCCGCCAGCGGGAGGGGGCGCAGCTACAACGAGGTAGCTCATGGCCATCAGTGTTTTCGACCTGTTCAAAATCGGGATCGGCCCTTCGTCGTCCCACACCGGCGGCCCGATGGCGGCGGCGCACCGTTTCGCTCGTGGCCTGGAACGCGACGGCCTGTTGGAGAAGACCGCGTCGGTGCAGGTCGTCCTCTACGGTTCGCTCGGCCTCACCGGGAAGGGCCACGGCAGCGACAAGGCCGTCATCCTCGGTCTGGAAGGCGACAAGCCCGAACTGGTCGACGTCGACCGGGTGGACGAACGCCTGGCGGCGATCCGCGAACGCGGAGCGCTGAGCCTTTTCGGCGACCACGACATTCCTTTCGTGGTCAACGAGCACCTCCACTTCGAGCGCAAGGAATCGCTTCCCGGCCACCCCAACGGCATGCGTTTCACCGCCCTTGGCGACTCCGGCGAGGAACTGCGCTCGAAGGTGTACTACTCGGTCGGCGGCGGCTTCATCGTGGACGAGAACGCCACCGGCGCCGACCGCATAAAGCCGGACGACACCGTCCTGCCGCACCCCTTCGACACGGCCGCCGACCTCCTGGACCGCTGCCGCGAAACGGGCCTGTCGATCTCGGCTCTGACGCTGGAGAACGAGAAGGCGTTCGGCCGGTCTCCGGAGGGGATCCGCGAGGGCCTGCTGAACCTCTGGCAGGTGATGCGGGCCTGCGTGACGCGGGGGTGCGCCCGCGAGGGCCTTCTGCCCGGCGGGCTGAAGGTGCGCCGCCGCGCACCGCAGCTCCACCGCCAGCTCTCCACCGAGAAGGCCTCGGATCCCCTTCACGCGATGGACTGGGTCACCCTTTTCGCCCTCGCCGTCAACGAGGAGAACGCCGCCGGGGGCCGTATCGTCACCGCTCCCACCAACGGCGCCGCCGGGATCATCCCGGCCGTCCTGCATTACTACGACCGGTTCCTGCCCAGCGACGACGACGGCATCGTCCGGTTCCTGCTGACCGCGGGCGCGATCGGCGTCCTGTTCAAGCAGAACGCCTCCATTTCCGGTGCCGAGGTCGGCTGCCAGGGCGAGGTCGGGTCCGCCTGCTCCATGGCGGCCGCCGGCCTCACCGAGATTTTGGGCGGCACCCCGGAGCAGGTGGAGAACGCCGCCGAGATCGGCATCGAGCACAATCTGGGCCTTACCTGCGACCCGGTCGGCGGGCTGGTCCAGGTGCCGTGCATCGAGCGCAACGCGGTGGGCGCCATCAAGGCCATCAGCGCCGCCCGCATCTCCCTTCGCGGCGACGGGCGCCATTTCGTCACCCTCGACAAGGCCATCAAGACGATGCGCGACACCGGCCGCGACATGCTCGACAAATACAAGGAGACGTCGCGCGGCGGCCTCGCCGTCAACGTCATCGAATGCTGATCCGTACGGTCAGCCGTTCGCGGACATCTCCGCCAGGCGGCGGGCGAGGCGGGCGGTGGCGGCGCGCAACTCCGGCGGTTCCAGGATCTGCGTCGTGAAGCCGAGGCGGGCGATGTGCACGGCGAGCCAGTCGATGTCGTCGCCGCCCACGGTGAGCAGGCACCAGCCGTCGCGGTCGTCCTCGACACGTCCCACCTGGGGCGGTATCAGCTCGCGCACCTGGTCGGACGCGGCGCGGAGCCGGACGCGGGCGAGGTACCGGTAGGGCGCCTCCGTCACGGAGCGCTGGACGTAGGCGACCGGGTCCGGATGCTCCCTCGGCCGGAAATGCCAGGTCGTCGGCGCGGCATCGCGCATCCGGTCCAGGCGGAAGGTGCGCCAGTCGCCGCGGTCGACGTCCCAGGCCATGAGGTACCAGCGGCGGGCGGTGGCGACCATCCGCACCGGCTCGACCGTGCGCCCCCGCTCCTCGCCGCCGCGGGCGGCGTACCGGAACCGGACCCGGACGGCGTCTCGGCAGGCCCGCGCGAGCGTCACCAGCAGCTCCGCGTCGACTTCGGCCCCGGGGCCGACGAGGGTCTCGGTGGCGCCGTGCACGGCCCGGACCTCGGCGCGCAGCCGGGGCGGCATCACCTGGTCGAGCTTCGCGAGGGCCCGCAGCGCCGCCTCGCCCGTCCCGGCGACGGTGCCGCCCGACGCCAGCCGCAGGGACACGGCCGTGGCGATCGCCTCCTCGTCGTCCAGGAGCAGGGGCGGCAGCCGGGTGCCCGCGCCGAGCCGGTAGCCGCCGCCGACGCCCGCCGTCGCGTGGACGGGGTACCCGAGCGCGCGGAGCCGCTCGACGTCGCGGCGCACCGAACGGTCGGTGACCTGCAGCCGCTCGGCGATCTCGGCGGCGGTCCAGGACGAGCGGCGCTGCAGCAGCGCCAGCAGCCGCAGCACCCGCTCGGTCGTCCCCTCGGCGGTCACGCGGCTCATCGTTCCACAGATCGCGGAACGTACCTGTCCGCAATAGGGGAAAGACTGGCCTAGACGGCCTCCCCTCGCGGGAGGCCGAGTACCTCTACCTGCACAGGAAGGCGAGCTGACATGGCCCGCGATATCCAGATCACCTTCGACTGCGCCGACCCCGCCGCGCTGGCCGCGTTCTGGGCCGAGGCCCTCGGCTACCGGCTCCAGGACCCGCCCGGGGACTTCGCGTCCTGGGACGAGGCCCTGGCGGCGATGGGCGTCCCGCCGGAGCGGCGCAACGACGCCTCGGCGCTGACCGACCCCGCCGGCGCCGGGCCGCGGCTGTTCTTCCAGCGGGTGCCGGAGGGCAAGCAGGCCAAGAACCGCGTCCACCTGGACGTGCGTGCCGCCCCCGGCCTGGACGGCGACGCCCGCATGAAGGCGCTGGAGGCGGAGGCCGAACGCCTGGTCTCCCACGGCGCCACCCGCCTCCAGCGCCACGAGCCCGCACCCCCACTCGGCGCCGGCCACATCGTGATGGCCGACCCCGAAGGCAACGAATTCTGCCTCGACTGACCCCCGGCCCTCGGGGCCGTGCTGATCGCGCTGGAGTTCCTCATGGACGGCACGGTCGGCGTCCTCGCAGGACGCATCGGAGACCGGCTGACACGGCTTGACCTTGACGCCGGCGGCAGGGTTCGGAGCTGGGCGGTGCAACTCACGCCGCGCGGCGTCCGGGTCGTGGCGGTTGCGCCCGGCGCGATCGGCACGCCCATCGGACGCGCTGCGCGAGGCGGCCGGACGGATCGCCGCCCGTCCGGTCGCCTGACGCGTCGCTTGACGCCGGTCGCCTGGCGTCAGCGGAGCGGGATGTCGGTCCCATGCTCGCTCTCGGGGCGCGGGCCGTGGATGCGGCGGTCGGCCTCGTCGATGCGCACGTCGTTGATGCTCGCCTCGCGGCGCCGCATCAGCCCGTGCTCGTCGAACTCCCACAGCTCGTTGCCGTAGCTGCGCCACCACTGGCCGCCGTCGTCGTGCCACTCGTACTGGAACCGGACGGCGATCCGGTTCTCGCGGAATCCCCACAGGCTCTTGCGCAGCGCGTAGTCGAGCTCCTTCTCCCACTTCCCGGTGAGGAAGGCGATGATCTCGTCCCGTCCGGTGACGAAGCGGTCGCGGTTCCGCCAGACGGAGTCGACCGTGTAGGCGCCCGCCACTTTCTGCGGGTCGCGGGTGTTCCACGCGTCCTCGGCGGACTGCACCTTCTGCCGGGCGGTCTCCTCGGTGAACGGCGGGTAGGGCGGGCGGTCTTCGGGCATCACGGCCTCCTCATATTGAGAACGTACGTTCTCCATCACTGTCGCCTAACCTAGGGAACGACCGTTCTCAACGTCAAGCGGGAGTGTCGATGCCGGCCGCGATCACCGAGGAGCAGCAGGCCCTGGACCGCCGGGCGCTGCTGGACGCCGCGGAGGACCTCTTCTACCGGCGGGGCATCCAGGCGGTCGGCATGGACGACCTGCGGAGCGCCGCAGGGCTGCCCCTCAAGCGCATCTACCGGCTGTTCCCGACCAAGGAGGCGCTAATCGTCGCCGTGCTGGAGCGCCGCGACCTGCGCTGGCGCGGCGACCTGGCCGCCCACCTGGACGCGGTGGCCGACCCCCGCGAGCGCGTCCTCGCGCTGTTCGACTGGCTCGGCGCCTGGTTCGCCGAACCCGGCTTCCGCGGCTGCGCCTGGGTGAACGCCCACGGCGAACTCGGCCCGTCGGCCCCGGCGATCGCGGAGGCGGCGCGCGCGCACAAGCGCGCCTTCCACGCCCAGGTCACCGCCCTGGTCGCGCCCGTGGCGCCGTCCGCCACCGAGTCGATCTACCTGCTCGCGGAGGGCGCCATCGTGATGGCCGGCATCCACGGCGACCCCGCCGCGGCGGCGCGGGCGCGGGCGGGCGCCCGCGCGCTCCTGGACGCGGCCGGGTCAGGAGGTGCGGGCGCCGCGGCCGGTGGGTGAGTGGGCGCCCATGCGGGCCTCGTTGCCGCAGTGGCCGCAGATGACCAGCGGGCTGAGCGTGTCGCCGCACGAGTGCTGCCAGCGGACCGGCGGGTCGTCCGGGTGCAGGTGCCGGTCGCCCCACCGCATCAGGACGAGCAGCACGTCGCACAGTTCGAGCCCGGCAGGCGTCAGGTGGTACTCGTAGCGCACCGGGTGGTCGCTGTAGCGCTCGCGCCGGATGATGCCGTTCGCCTCCAGCTTGCGCAGCCGGGACGTGAGGATGTCGCGGGCCGCACCCGTGTTCCGGACGATCTGGTCGAACCGCCGCACCCCGTAGCTCAGCTCCCGGATCACGAGCAGGCTCCAGCGCTCGCCGACCAGGTCCAGGGTGTCGGCGACCGAGCATTCGCGCGGGTGGGCGTCCTTCGGCATGCCCCGCAGCCTAGCCGCGGGTCACAGCCGCTCGATGACGGTGGCGTTGGCCAGCCCGCCGGCCTCGCACATGGTCTGCAGCCCGAACCGTCCGCCGCGGTCTTCCAGGGCGTGCAGCAGCGTCGTCATGATGCGGGCACCGCTGGCGCCGAGCGGATGGCCGATCGCGATCGCGCCGCCGCGCACGTTGACCCGGGCCGGGTCGGCGCCGGTCTCGCGCTGCCAGGCCAGGACGACCGGCGAGAACGCCTCGTTCACCTCGAACAGGTCGATGTCGTCCAGCGTGAGGCCGCCCCGCCGGAGCACCTTCTCGGTCGCGGGGATGATCGCGGTGAGCATCAGGAGCGGGTCGTCGCCGGTCACGGCGAACGCGTGGAACCGGGCGCGGGGGCGCAGGCCGAGGCGCTCGGCGATGTCCGCGCCCATGACCAGGACGGCGGCGGCGCCGTCGTTGATCGGGGACGCGTTGCCGGCGGTGATCTTCCACTCGATCTCGGGGAAGCGCTCGGCCGTCCGCTCGTCGTAGTAGGCCGGCGTGAGGGCGGCGAGGGCCTCCGGTGACGTCCCGGGGCGGACGGTCTCGTCCCACTGCCCCGTCCAGGCGACCTCCCGGTCGAACTCCCCATTCTTCCACGCCTCGGCGGCGCGGCGGTGCGACTCGTGGGCGTAGGCGTCGAGCTCCTCGCGCGCGAACCTCCAGCGGGCGGCGATCAGCTCGGCGCTGATGCCCTGCCCGACGAGGCCGTCCGGGTACCGCTCGGCGAGCATCGTCCCCCAGGGGTTGCTCCCCGGCAGGACGTTCGACCCCATCGGCACCCGCGACATCGACTCGACGCCGCACGCGATCGCGATGTCGTAGGCGCCGCTCTGCACGCCCTGCGCCGCGATGTGCAGGGCCTGCTGGGACGATCCGCACTGCCGGTCGACGGTCATGGCGGGGACGCTCTCGGGGAACCCGGCCGCGAGCACGGCGGTCCGCGTGATGTTGAGCGCCTGGTCGCCGACCTGCGTGACGACCCCGCCGATGACGTCGTCGACGTCGCCGGGC
This sequence comes from Actinomadura chokoriensis, assembly GCF_039529475.1. Taxonomy (NCBI): domain Bacteria; kingdom Bacillati; phylum Actinomycetota; class Actinomycetes; order Streptosporangiales; family Thermomonosporaceae; genus Actinomadura; species Actinomadura chokoriensis. The sequence continues at coordinate 446,780 of NZ_BAAAMW010000001.1, forward strand.
TCGATCCCGGCGCGTTGAACGAGCACCTTGAGCGTCCGCGCCAGCAGATCGACCGGAAGCTCCTCGTGCAGGAAGCCGTTCGCCTTCCCCTTGCCCACCGGAGTCCGCACGGCCTCCACGATCACCGCGTCCCGCACCACGACCACCTCCGTTGTGTTTTCCAACTCGCTCTCGCAGTATCAGCCGATCAAGTTGGAAAACACAACCCACCACACCCCGTGCCCTACCTCACACCCGGCAGAGGGCCGCGTCAGAGCTTCCCCGCGAGCACCGCCACACGATGCCCACCGAGCCGCCGACCGAACTCAGCGACGAACTCCGCCCGGAACGGCGGCCAGTTCCAGCTCCACAGACCGACCTGGTGGTGCTGGGGTGGCGGCGATCGTCTTGGGCGGTGGGTAATAGCGGACCCGGGGGCCGCGGTGCTGTGCCGTGGTCCCCGGGTCGTCGGGCCGCTCAGCGGGAGGGGCCCATGCCGTGGTCTGTCCGTTCCCTCCATGCGTCGAAGGGCCCCTGGGTGGAGCCGCCCGATTGTTCACGGTGGGACAAGCACGCCTCCTCGATGCCTTCGACGTTTGCGTTCACTTCGGACGTTAGTCGTGTACGCGGATATAACCGCCCAATGGGTCTCAAAGGGGGCGTCAAAACCGCACGCGAAAACGCCCGGACGACTCGCGTCCGGGCGCTGGGTGCGGCGGCTAGCGGCCCTTGAACATCGCGCGCATCTTGCGGGCGGCGTCCCCCGGTTTCCCCTTCCGGGGCGCGCCCGTGGCGGGTTCGGCGCGGGGCGGCGGCGGGTCCTCGCGCTCCGGTTCGTTCTTCGCCCTTGCCTCGGGCTTGCCAGGCTTCTCGGTCACGACAACTCCCCCGATGTCGCATGCACTGTCGTCCCGTAGGTACCCCGTCTAGCCGGGATAGAAGCGCACTTCGGGACGGCCGACCTGACCGTAGTGGGGTTTGCGGTGCGCCAGGCCGTTCTGCGCCAGGTACTCCAGGTAGCGGCGGGCGGTGACGCGGGAGACGCCGGTGAGGTCGGCGGCCGCGGCGGCGGACAGGCCGTCGGACGCGGCCGACAGCACGTCGGTCACGGCCTGGAGCGTCTCGCCGCTCATGCCCTTCGGGACCGTGCGGTGGTCGGGGGTGCGGAGGGTGGCGAGCATGCCGTCCACGTCGGCCTGGCCGCTGACCTCGCCCGCGCCCACGGTCTGCTCCCGGAAGAGGGCGTACCGGTCGAGCTTGTCGCGCAGGGACGCGAAGGTGAACGGCTTCAGCAGGTACTGCACGACCCCGACCGAGACGGCCGAGCGGATCACCGCGAGGTCGCGGGCCGAGGTGACGGCGATGACGTCCACGTCGCGGCCACCGGCGCGGAGCGCCCGGCAGACGGTGAGGCCGTGCGTGTCCGGCAGGTAGAAGTCGAGGAGGACGACGTCGACGGTCGAGCGCTCGCAGAACCGGAGCGCGTCCGCCCCCGAGTGGACGACCCCGGCGACGGCGAACCCGGCGACCCGTTCGACATAGGTGCGGTGCGCCTCGGCGGCGACCGGGTCGTCCTCGACGATGAGCACTTCGATCATGGGTTGTCCAGGGGGAGTCGGACGGTGAACACGGCGCCGGTGTCGTGCCCCACGCGGACCTCGCCGCCGCGCCGCCGGACGGTCTGGCCGACCAGCGCGAGGCCGAGCCCGTGCCCGACCGGCCAGCCGCCGGACGTCTTGGTCGTCCACCCGCGCCGGAACATGTCCGGGACGGCGGACGGTTCGATGCCCGGCCCGCTGTCGGACACCCGCAGCAGCAGCGTACCGGCGTCCTCGCGGGCGCTGACGACGACCCGGGGCGCCCGGACGGACGCGTTCCCGATGGCCGCCTCCACCGCGTTGTCGATCAGGTTGCCGAGGATGGTGACGAGGTCGCGGGCCTCGACCGTCCCCTCGATCGCGGTGTCCTCGGTGATGACCAGCTCGACGCCCCGCTCGGCGGCCTCGGCCGACTTGCCGAGCAGGAGCGCGGCGAGGACGGGCTCGGTGACGGAGTCCACGACCCGGTCGGTGAGGCGCTGCGCGGTCGCGAGTTCGGCGGTGGCGAACTCGACGGCCTGGTCGGGACGGCCCAGCTCGACGAGCGACACCACCGTGTGCAGGCGGTTCGCGGCCTCGTGGGCCTGCGAGCGCAGCGACTCGGCGAACCCGCGGACGGTGTCCAGCTCGCCGGTCAGGGTCTGCAGCTCGGTGTGGTCGCGGAAGGTGACGACGTTCCCCATCGCCCGGTCGCGGGATCGGACGGGCGAGGTGTTCACCACCAGGACGCGGGTGTCGCCGACATGGATCTCGTCCGCGCGCGGCTCCGGCGCGACGAGGGTCGCGACCAGTTCGGCGGGCAGGCCGAGGTCGGTGACGCGCCGTCCGCGCAGGTCGAGCGCGTGCCGGACCGGGGACCGGCCGGGCCGCGCCCGCGCCCGGCCGTCCGGCCGGTGGGCGCGCAGATCGAGCAGGTCGAGGGCGGCGTCGTTGCACAGCACGACGCGGCCCGACCGGTCGAGGATCAGCAGCCCCTCCCGGACGGCGTGCAGGATCGCCTCGTAGTACTCGAACATCTCCCGCAGCTCGCCGGGCGCGACGCCGCGGGTCTGCCGGCGCAGCCGCGCGGAGACGAGGTAGCTGCCGGCCATCCCGGCGGCGAGCACGACCCCGGCGACGACGGCGAGGGCGATCAGCCGCTGCTGCAGCCGTCCGGTGATCACCCGGACGGTGATGCCGACCGCGACCAGCGCCACGACCTCGTGCCGGTCGTCGAAGACGGGCGCGACCGTCCGGACGGACGGGCCGAGCGTGCCGGTGTAGGTCTCGGTGAACGTCCGGCCGGCGACGGCGGGCGCGGTGTTGCCGACGAAGTGCCCGCCGATCCGGGCCGGGTTGGGATGGGTGTAGCGGATGCCGTCCGGGCTCATGATCGTGATGAAGTCGACGCCGGTGTCGTGCCGGACGCGTTCGGCGTACGGCTGCAGCAGCGCGCTCGGTTCCGGCGCGGCGAGCGCCGCCCGGACGTTCTGCGCGTCGGCGATGCTCACCGCGACCGCCGTGACGGTCTGCCGCGCGCCGTCGTCGGCGGACCGCCCCGCGTCCAGGTAGGCCAGGACGGCGCCGGCCGCGACGAGCAGCCCGACGACCGCGGCCTGCAGCACCAGCAGCTGCCGGGCCACGCTCCAGTTGCCGGGCACCGCCCAGCGGGGACGCCGCATCGGCCCTCGCACCTCCTCGGAACACGCCGTGAACGAAATGTACACAAGCGTGACGGCCGTCACAGGTGCGCGCATAGTGTCGGGTGCAAGGACCACGGCCCCGCCGATCATGCTCCCGACCTGCGCGGCCCTCCCCCCACCGCGGGTGCCCGCCGTGTGCATGCGCCGCCCGTCCCGGCGCATGGGCGCCCGCCGACGAGCGAGCGCCCGTCCCCAGCCGGGACGGGCGCCGCTCCTCCCCCTACTCCTACCGCAACGCCAGGCGCGTCCGATCCCGGTACCCCGCCACCGAGGAGAACACCGTGCCCCACCCGCCCCCAAGCGGCCCGAAACCGATCCGCACGAACCCAGCCAGGCACGAAGCCAGCCGGGCACGAAACCGGGCGGCACAAGATCAGCCGGGCACGAACCCAGCCGGTGGGGCAGCAGGGCTGGGCTGGGGGTGAGAGCTCGGCCGTCCGGTGCCAAGCGCCCCGGCACCGGGCGGCCGTTCGTACCTCAGTCCATCGAGGGCTGCGGGCTGAAGCGGATGACCACTGGCAGGTCGGGCACGCCAAGCGCGCGGCACTGGCGCTCGGCCGGAAGCCCAGCACCCGGGCATCGGGCGGGCGTTCGGGGGTCAGGCCGTTTCGGGGTGCGGGTGGTGGCGGCGGGGGCGGGGGAAGGTCGGGCGGAAGCGGATGACCACTGGCAGGTCGGGCATGCCGAGCGCGTTGCGGTAGCGCTCGACCGGGCCCGCGCCGAGTTCCCCGTACACCTCGCCGACGAGCGTGTCGCCGGCGCAGGAGACGTTCAGCAGGAGGCGCGGCTTGTCGGCCGTGCCGGTGAGGCGGATCCGGACGTCCTCGACGCCGGGCAGCGCGCGGACGTCCCGGTCGAGGACGGCGGCGGCCGTCCGCGCGCGGACGCGGGTCTCGGCGTCCAGGTCGGGCCACCACTGGTGGACGAGGGCCCGGCCCTGCAGGACGAGCCACAGCTGACCGGCGAGGGCCAGCAGTTCGGCGGCGCCCGCCGCGGCCGGCAGGAACCAGCCGGTGCCGCCGGCGAAGCGCACCGCCGCCGGGTCGAGCAGCGGCCGGCCCGACAGGGCGCCGAACGCGTCGAAGGCGCCCAGCCCGAGGGCGGCGGCGGAGGCGCCGGCCAGCAGCAGCACCGCCCCGGTCATCGCGATCGCGATCCGCATCGTCAGTCCTTCCGCCAGCCGAGCCGGACGTCGACCGGCGGCCGGTGCATCGGCTCGATCCGGTCCAGGCGCGCCTCGACGGCGTCCCGGACGAGGTCGGCCAGGTTCGACGGGTTCCGGTAGTGGGTCGCGGCCCGGACGAGCAGGCTCCGCCGGAAGACCGACAGGCCGCGGACGCGGGCGCGCTCGATGCCGGGGACCTCCAGGGCCGCGTCGGCGAGCGTCCGGCGCAGCGCGGCGCGCCCGATGAGGCCGGCCTGGCGCGGGTCGGAGCCGTCCAGCGGCACCCCGCGCAGCCGGCCGGGCAGCGCCGCGACCAGGAAGGCGGCCCCGAGCGCGGCGACCGCCCCCGCGACGACCAGGACGTCCGGGTCGCGCCAGGAGTACCGGCGCAGGACGTCCAGCAGCGTCGCGACGCCCGGCACCGGATGGACGGCGGACCCGAGCGCCGCGGCCAGCAGCTCGATCGCCGCCGCGCCGCCCGCCGCCGTCACCAGCAGCGCCGCGGTGAACCCCGCGAACGCGCGCCGCGGCCGGAACGCGCGGACGGCCAGCCGCCGCGCCTCCCGCCTGCTCCGCTCCTCCTCGATCAGGTCATGGACCAACGCCTCGGCCATAGCCACCCCCGTGAGCCATCGGCACGTCCGACATCCTCACTCATCGTGAGGCATGACCACGCGGAGTGAAACTCGCCATGCCGACATCTCACGGAAAACCGCAGGTCAGCGTCAGCAGAGGCGGAGACTGAGGCGTCAGCGGAAGACGACGGTGCGGTCGCCGTTGAGCAGGATGCGGTGCTCGGCGTGCCAGCGGACGGCGCGGGCCAGCGCCAGGCACTCGACGTCGCGCCCGACCGCCACCAGCTCCTCCGGGCTCTGGGTGTGGTCGACCCGCGCGACCTCCTGCTCGATGATCGGCCCCTCGTCCAGGTCGGCGGTGACGTAGTGCGCGGTGGCGCCGATCAGCTTCACGCCGCGCGCGTGCGCCTGGTGGTAGGGGCGGGCGCCCTTGAAGCTCGGCAGGAACGAGTGGTGGATGTTGATGATCTGCCCGGGCAGCTTCGCGCAGAAGTCGTCGGAGAGGATCTGCATGTACCGGGCGAGGACGACGAGGTCGGCGCGGTAGTGCTCGACCAGCGTGAGGATCTCCGCCTCCTGCGCCGCCTTCCCGCCGGACCCGGCCGGCAGGTGGTGGTAGTCGATCCCGTACGACTGGGTGAGCGGACGCAGGTCGGGGTGGTTGGACGCGACCGCGACGATGTCGATGTCGAGCAGCCCGGAGCGCGTCCGGTAGAGGAGGTCGTTCAGGCAGTGCCCGCCCTTCGACACCATGATCAGGACGCGCGGGCGCTCGGCGAGCGCGTGCAGCCGCCACTCCAGGCCGAGCTCGGGCACCAGCGACGCGAACGCGCCGCGCAGCTCGTCGGGGTCGGTGTCGTCGAGGGCCGCGAACTGGACCCGCATGAAGAACCTGCCGGACTCGCCGTCGCCGAACTGCTGGCTCTCCACGATGTTGCATCCGCGCTCGGCCAGCAGCCCCGAGACGGCGGCCACGATGCCGGGCCGGTCGGGGCATGACAGGGTCAGGACGAATTCGTTCAAGGGACTCACTCTTATCGCGACGCGGCAGCTCAGAACGGTGCCTCCGAGCTTACGCGGCTCCCGCGCGTCCCGCCGCCGTCCTTCCACGTCGTCCACGCGGCACCGCGGCGGCACGTCCGGCTTCGTCTACTCATGAGTAGTTTGAGGGTGTCCGTTGAGGTTAGTTTTGCCTCCATGCGGCGAATCCTGCTCGTGGTACTGGCGGTCACCCTCGTCCTGGCGGGCTGCACCGAGGAGCACGGCACGAAGGGCGGGGAGGGCGGGCGCCCAGCGAAGGTGGACGGCGTCCCCACCGCGCAGGGCACGCACAAGCAGAAGATGGACGTGGGCACGTTCGGGCACCGCGAGTTCCTCCTGCACGTCCCGGCCAAGGTGTCGGACGGCGAATGGAAGGACGGCAAGCCCGCCGACCCGCCCGCGCTGGTCATCGCCCTGCACGGCGGCCTCGCCAACATGAGCAAGATGCAGGACCTGAGCGGCTTCGACGAACTGTCGGACGAGCACGGCTTCCTCGTCGCCTACCCGGACGGGTTCATGACCACCTGGAACGCGGGCGACTGCTGCGGTGCCGCGAAGGTCGGCGACATCGACGACGTCGGGTTCCTGACCAAGCTCATCGACAAGCTCACCGGCGCCGGCCTGGCCGACCCGAAGCGCGTCTACGTCACCGGGTTCTCCAATGGCGCGGGCATGGCGTACAAGATGGCCTGCGAGAAGCCGGACAAGGTGGCGGCGATCGGCGTCGTCGAGGGCGCGCTGGTCACCCCCTGCGACCCGGACCGCCCGGTCTCGGCGATGATCTTCCACGGGACGGCGGACCGGAGCGTCCCGTTCAACGGCGGCGGCAACCGCGACTTCAACGACAAGCGCCCGTTCCCGCCGGTGTCCAAGGCGGTCGAGTTCTGGCGTAGGCTCGCCGGTCTGCCCGAGCCGCACAAGACCGTGAAGGCGCTCGGCGCCGGCACGAACTGCGAGAGCACCGGCAAGGGCGCGCAGGGCGTCGCGGTGACGTTCTGCAAGATCGAGGGCGGCGGGCACCGGTGGCCTGACGAGGCCGGTCCCATGCTGTGGGACTTCTTCGCCGCCCACCCCCGCGACGGATCGTGAGAGCTTTTCACATTAGCCGGTAGTGTGGCAGTGTGACCGCCATGAACCTCCGGGACCGCTATGACGCGGCGACCGCCGCGATCGAGGCGCCGTTCGCCGTCGTCGACCTGGCGGCCTTCCGCGCCAACGCCGCCGGCCTCGTCCGCCGCGCCGCCGGCAAGCCGATCCGCGTCGCGAGCAAGTCGGTGCGCTGCCGGGCCCTCCTGGAGGACGCCCTCGCGATGGACGGCTTCGCCGGGATCATGGCGTTCACGCTGCCCGAGGCGCTGTGGCTCGCGGCCGAGGGCGTCAGCGACGACATCCTCGTCGCCTACCCGACCGCCGACCGCACCGCCATCGCGGCGCTCGCCGACAATCCGGCGGCCGCCCGCGTCATCACGCTGATGGTCGACTCCCCGGGGCACCTCGAACTGATCGAGGCCGCCGCCGGCGACCGCCGGATCCGCGTCTGCATCGACATCGACGCCTCCTACCGCCCCCTCGGCGGACGGGTCCGGATCGGCGCGCTGCGCTCCCCGCTGCGGACCGCCGCCGAGGTGTGCGCGTTCGCCGAGCGGATCCTCAAGCGCCCCTCCCTCGACCTCGTCGGGCTGATGGCCTACGAGTCGCAGATCGCCGGCGTCGGGGACGTCCCGCCCGGACGCCCCGCGCGCGGCCGCGTCATCCGCGCCATGCAGCGCCAGTCCCGGCTGGAGCTCGCCCGCCGGCGCGCCGCGATCGTGCGGGCCGTGCGGGAGCTGACCGACCTCGAGTTCGTCAACGGCGGCGGCACCGGCAGCGTCGAGAAGACCGCAGCCGAGCGCGCCGTCACCGAGGTCGCCGCGGGCTCCGGCCTCTACCAGCCGCACCTGTTCGACCAGTACTCCAACTTCACCGGACGCCCCGCCGCGCTGTTCGCGCTGCCCGTCGTCCGCCGCCCGGCCCCCGGCGTCGCGACCTGCCTCGGCGGCGGCTACCTGGCGTCCGGCCCGGCCGACGCCGTCCGCCTTCCGCAGCCGTACCTGCCGACCGGGCTGTCCTACGACCCCAACGAGGGCGCCGGCGAGGTGCAGACGCCGCTGCTCGGCCACGCCGCCGACCTGCTCTCCCTCGGCGACCGCGTCTGGTTCCGCCACACCAAGGCCGGCGAACTCTGCGAACGCTTCGAGGCCCTCCACCTCATCGAAGGCGACCGCCTGGTCAAGACCGTCCCCACCTACCGCGGCGAGGGCCGGACGTTCCTGTAGGACGTAGGTTGGGGGGATGGATGCTCCCCTGATCAGTGTTCGCGGTGAGGCGGTGCTGGAGGCCGAGCCGGAGGTCGCGCGGCTGTCGGTGCACGTCCAGTCGCAGGAGTCCGACCGGCGGGCGGCGCTCGACCGGCTCACCGAGCGGAACCAGCGGTGCCTCGACCTCGTCAGGTCGTACGGGGACGCCGTGGAGAAGGTGGAGACGGGCGGCCTCGCGATCACGCCGCTGCTGAAGTACAAGCGGCGCGAGGGCGACGTCCGGGCTTACCGGGGCACCGTCTGGATCAAGATCGCGGTCGTCGACTTCGCGGTCCTCGGGGAGCTGGTCACCCGGCTCGGCGACCTGGAGCGGACGTTCGTCAGCGGGCCCGAGTGGGAGCTGCGGCGCGACAGCGAGGTGTACGAGCGGGCGGCGCGGCAGGCGGCGCACGAGGCCGTGGCCCGCGCGCGCGGCTACGCCGAGGCGCTCGGGGCGCGGCTCACCGGCCTGGTGGAGCTGTCGGACGAGGGGGTCGGCCGCACGCCGGAGGCGCCGGTCGCGCTGGCCGCCGCGTACGGGCGCGGGCTGGGCGACAGCGCCGAGGAGCCCGAGCCGATCGACCTGGAGCCGGAGACGCAGATCGTCCGCGCGACCGTCGAGGCGCGCTTCACCGCGACGCAGCCCGACCTGGAGCCGCGGTGAAGATCGCGATCGTCGGGGCCGGCAGCGGCTACATGCCGGGCGTCGTCCGGGGCCTGCTGCACCGCGCCGACGACCTGGCCGGCACCGAGCTGGCCTGCTACGACATCGACTCCGCGCACCTGGAGGTCATGGTGCGGCTCGCGCGGAACATGTTCGCCGCGCGGGGCGCCGCGTTCACCGTGTCGTCGCACACCGCTCTCAAGGCGGCGCTGGACGGCGCGTCGTATGTGTTCACGACCTTTCGTCCCGGCGGGCTGGCGGCGCGGCACCTGGACGAGTCGATCCCGCTCAAGCACGGCGTGGTCGGGCAGGAGACCGCGGGCCCCGGCGGGTTCCTGATGGCGCTGCGGTCGGTGCCCGTCCTGCTGGACGTCGCCGCCAAGGCCGACCCGGGCGCGTGGATCGTCAACTACACCAACCCGACGAACGTGGTCACCGACGCCGTGGCCCGCCGGACCGGCGCGCGGATCATCGGCCTGTGCGACCAGTACATCGGCGACACCGAGATGTGGGCCGAGCTGCTGGGGCTGCCGTCCGACGGGCTGGAGGCCGACTGGATCGGCCTCAACCACGCCACCTGGGCGGAGCGGCTCCGGCTCGACGGCCGCGAAGTCGACCTCCCGCTCCTGCTGGACGACCTGGAGGTCCCCGGCGGCGGCGCGACCCCGTGGCGCGACCCGTCCCGCATGGCGGAACTGGCGAAGACGCTCGGTTTCCTGCCGAACTCCTACGCCAAGTACTACTTCTTCCACGACCAGGTGGTCGAGGAGCTGCGGGCGAAGGGCACGACCCGCGCGCAGGACATCCTCACTATGCTGCCCGGCTACTACGAGCAGGTCGCCGCCGAGTCGCGCAAACCCGACCCCGACCCGTCGCGGGAACGCGGCGGCGGCGAGCACGGCGAGTTCGCCGTGGACGTGATCTGCGCCCTGCACCGCGACGAGGGCCGCCGCATGATCGTCAACACGCGCAACAACGGCGCGGTCTCCTCGCTGGACGCCGACGCGATCGCGGAGGTCCCGTCCCTGGTCGGGCGGTCCGGGCCCGTCCCGCTGACGATGGGCCCGCTGCCCGCCCCGGTGCGCGGCCTCACCCAGGCGATCCACGCCTACGAGCGGCTCGCGTCCGACGCCGCCGTGACCGGCGACCGACGCACCGCGCTGCAGGCGCTCATGGCGCACCCGTTCGTGCGGAGCAAGCACACCGCCGAGAAGATCCTGGACGAGGGCCTCGCCGTGCACCGCGACCACCTCCCCCAGTTCCGCTGAACGGCGCGGGGCGTCCTGCCGTACTCCAGGGTGTGGGAGGAACCGACTGCGGGGTGTACCGGCTCGGCCTCGGCGTCTACGCCATCGGGCGGCTGGGCGGCGACGAGGCCGACGCGCTGTCGGCGCACCTGCGCGGCTGCCCGCCCTGCCGCGCGGAGCTCGCCGAGCTGCGGACCGTCGCCGCGCTGCTCGCGCACTCCGTCCGCCCCGGCCCGGCACGCGAAGGCGCCGGCCGCGGACCGCGGACCGGCGCCGTCGGGATGGGTCTCAGCGGCGCTTGCGCCTACGGCGCCAGAGGACCAGGGCGGTCACGGTGACCGCGGCCCCGACGCCCGCGAGCAGCACCCGCTTGTCGACGCCGCCCTGACCGTCCTCATCGTCGTCGGACGGGCGCACGAGCGCGCCGAACGCCTTGACGACCTGGTCGGCCTCCTCCTTCACCCGCTCGACGCCCCGGTGCGCGACGTTGCGCGGACTGAGCCGGTCCGCGAGCTCGTCGACCGCGCGCGCGAGCTCCCGGCGGGAGCGCTCGATATGGCGTTCCACCTCCTCCGGGTCGCTGCTCCAGTCAGCCATGCCGTTTCCTTACCGTGTCGGGCGAACTCGCGGCGGGGCGAGGCCGCGAGTGAAGCATGATCCGAACAGTGTTGCAGGTCTTGCCCGTGGACGTCCGCCCAACCCCGGCCGGTACGGTGGGTTCCACCATCGAATGCGAAAGGCGGGTCAGGGTGTCCGAGCGGCTGCAGCCGGGAGACGTCGCCCCCGGTTTCGAGCTTCCCGACGCCGACGGGGCCGCGGTGTCGCTGGCCTCGCTGCGCGGTAGGCGCGTGATCCTCTACTTCTACCCGGCGGCCATGACGCCCGGCTGCACGAAGGAGTCCGTCGACTTCGAGGGCAGCCTGGCCGAGCTGGACGCCGCCGGCGCCACCGTGGTCGGCATCTCCCCCGACAAGCCGGCGAAGCTGGCGAAGTTCCGGGAGAAGGAGGGGCTGACGTTCCCGCTCCTGTCCGACCCGGACGCCGAGGTCCTGAAGGCGTACGGCGCGTACGGGGAGAAGAAGCTGTACGGCAAGGTCGTCGTCGGCGTCATCCGGTCGACGTTCGTCATCGACGCCGAAGGCAAGATCGAGAAGGCGTACTACAACGTGAAGGCGACCGGCCACGTGGAGCGCCTCCGCCGCGACCTCGGCGTCTGAACCCGCCTGCGGGCCGAGCGCCTCGGCCCGCGCCTCACGCGCGGGCCGGGTGCGGGCGGGGGGATTCGAACCCCCACGGTGTCGCCACCAACAGGACCTAAACCTGCCGCGTATACCTGATTTCGCCACGCCCGCCGGTGCCCTCCTCGGTCAGCTTAGCGGCTTGATCGGCGGGGCCCGCAACGGAATTCGCGGCGTCCGGGCGGGGCGCGCGGTACAGGGCCGCGACGATGACGGCGGTGACGGCGAGCGCGATCGACGCGGTGAGGAACGCCGCCTGGACGCCGTCCCCGAACGCCGCCCGCGCCTGCTCGGCGACCTGCGGGCCGAGCCGCACCGCTCCGGCGAGGGACGCGCGCGCCGCCTCGGCGGCCGGGCCGGGCAGGCCGTCCAGGTCCAGGTTCGCGCGGTAGGACGACTGCAGCAGGCTGCCGAGGACGGCGATGCCGAGCGCGCCGCCGAGCTCGCGGGCCAGGTCGTTCATCGCCGAGCCCACGCCCTGCTTGTCCGCCGGCAGCGCGTCGGTGATGGACGCGGTCGCGGGCGTCATCGCGAGGCCCGCCCCGGCGCCGAGCGGGAGCAGCCCGGCGAGCAGCAGCCAGTACGTGCTGTCCTCGTCCAGCAGGGAGAAGACCAGCATCCCGACGCTGACCAGCAGCAGCCCCGCGGTGATGACGCGGCGCGGGCCCAGCCTCGCCGCCGCGCGGGGCGCGACGACGCGGGCGAACGGCATCATCGTCAGCGCCATCGGCACCAGGCTGAGCGCCCCGACGAGGGCGCTGTCGCCCTTCACCAGCTGCAGGTACTGCAGGATGATGAAGACGAAGCCGAAGAACGCGAAGAACTGCAGGGTGAGCGACAGGGCGCCGGCGGAGAACGCGCGGATGCGGAACAGCCGGGGGTCGAGCAGCGGGTTCGGCCGCTTCAGCTCCCACAGGACGAACCCGGCGAGGATCACCAGCGCGGCGGCGAGGCCGAGCAGGGTGCGGGCGCTGCCCCAGCCCTCGGTCGGCGCCTCGATGATCGAGTAGACGGCGGCGCCGAGCCCGGCGACGGTGATCACGGCGCCGGTCACGTCGAACCGCGGCGCGTCCGGCTCGGCCGACTCGGGGACGACCGCGAGCGTCGCGACCAGCGCGACCACGGCGAGGACGACGTTCATCCAGAACACCGACCGCCACGACCACGCCTCCAGCAGGCTGCCGGACACCAGCAGCCCGAAGATCGCACTGGCGCCGGCGACGCCCGCCCAGGCGCCGACCGCCCGGGTGCGCTGCGCGTCCGGGAACGTCGAGGTGATCGTCGACAGCGTCGCCGGCATCACCAGCGCCGCGCCGACGCCGAGCACGCCGCGCATCGCGATCAGCCAGTTCGGGTCGCTGGCGAGCGCCGCCGCGGCCGACCCCGCGCCGAAGACCACGAGTCCGGCGGCGAGCGCGCGGCGGCGCCCGTAGCGGTCGCCGATGGCGCCGCCGAGCAGCAGCAGCGCGGCGAAGACGAGCGCGTACGCGTCGATGATCCAGGACAGTTCGGTCAGCCCGGCACCGGTGTCCCGGGCGATGGACGGGACCGCTGTGTTGAGGGAGGCCACGGCCGACACGACGGTGGCGAGGGAGAGCATCACGGCCGGCAGCACCGCGCGGTGGACGGTGCCCGGGCCCTCCGGAGCTGTGGTGTTCATGCCTCGACCCTCGCGTCCGTCCGGGCTATATTTCAATCTTGATGAATAAATCCGGGACGGGGTCGGGGAAGGGCACGCGGGGCAGGCGGCGCGGCAGCCCCGATACCCGCGAGGCGATCCTCACCGTGGCGCGCCGCCGCTTCCTGGCCGACGGCTACGGGCCGGTGACGATGCGTTCCATCGCCGCCGAGGCGGGCGTGGACGCGGCGCTGATCAGCTACTTCTTCGGGTCGAAGAAGGGACTGTTCGGCGCGGTGCTCGGCCTCGTCGCCAACCCGCCGGAGGTGCTCGCGGGGGCGCTGCCCGGCGACCCCGCCACGCTGCCCGAACGCGTCCTGCGGGCGCTGCTGACCGCGTGGGACGACCCGGAGGGCGGCGCGCGGCTGGTGCTGCTGGTGCGCGCGGCGGTGGCCGAGCCCGACCTGTCCCGGCTGCTGCGCGACCTCCTCGAACGCGAGATCGTCGACCGCATCGCCGAGCACATCGGCGGGCCCGGCGCGCAGGCCCGGGCCGGGGCGTTCGGCACGCAGCTCGCCGGGCTGATCTTCGTCCGGTACATCCTCCGCGTGGAACCCACCGCGTCGATGAAGCCCGATGAATTAATCGCCCGGCTCGCTCCGGGCCTCCGCGCCGTCCTCCACCCGCCGCCGCGCCCGCGCGCCCGGTAAGGGACAGGCCGCCTCCGGGGTTGCGGACGGGCCCCCTCACGACCGGCGGCGGCATTTGAAAAAGGGGGCTCGGCAGGCCCCGGACCGGGGGCTAGGCTGGTCGGGTCCGTCCGGCACGCACAGTCGGTGACACCATGATCACACAATCGGCGGAGCCGTCGTGAGCGACGATTTCACGCATCGCGTGCTCCCCTACGACGGGGTGGAGGAGTTCCTCGGCGGCGCCGTGCCCTTCCTGCGGGAGGGCGTCGACACGGGCGACCGCGTCCTCGCCGTGTGCGGGTCCGCGCAGCGGATGCTGCTGCGCGACGCCCTCGGCCCGGCCGCCGGCGCGGTGCTGTTCCGCGACGCCGCCACCTGGTACCGCCACCCCTCCCGGACGCTCGCCGACTGCCTCGGCGACGCCGACGAGAGCAGCCGGCAGGGCCGCCGGCTGCGGCTGCTCGGCGAGCCGGCGTGGGCGTCGCGGTCGCCGCTGGAGGTCGTCGAGTGGGAGCGGGCCGAGGCGCTGCTGAACATCGCGATCCGCGGCACCGGCGCGGCCGTCCTGTGCCCGTACGCCGCCTCGCTGCCCGCGGGCGTCGTCGCGGCGGCCCGCAAGACCCACCCGGAGACCGTGCGCGGCACCCGCACCCTGCGCAACCCCGGCTTCATCGACCCGTGGACGTTCTGCGCCCGCTGCGACGCCGACCCGCTGCCCCCGCCGCCGTCCGGCGCCGACGCGCTGGAGCTCGACGCCCGGCCCGACCTGTACTGGCTGCGCGCCTGGGTCACCGACTGCGCGCGGCCGACGCCGCTGCCGGAGGAGGGTCGGCAGCGGCTGCTGGTCGCGGTCACCGAGGTCGTCACCAACGCGCTCCGGCACGGCGCGCCGCCGATCGTCCTGCGCATGTGGACGGACGACTCCGACCGCGAGCCGGCGCTGCTCTGCGAGGTCGCCGACGCGGGGCGCTGGCCGCCCGGCGCCGGATACGGGCTGCTCCCGCCGCGTCCCGCCGACACCTCGTCCGGCGGGAGGTTCGGGCTGTGGGCCGTGCGGCTGCTGTGCTCGACCGTCCAGATCCGCACCGGCGACGGGGGCACCGTCGTGCGGCTGCGGCTCACGCTCCCCCGACCAGCCGCAACGGACGGCGCGATAGACGGAGGGTGAGGAACTCCATGCGTTGGGCTTCCAAAACCGCTCCGGCGGCGTACGCTGAACAGATCCGCCCCGAACCCGATGGGCAGGCCATGGAGACACCCTGGTTCGCCAAGCGTCCCGTCAGCGACGTCCGGCCCGGAGATCACGGCTGGCTGGCCTACTCCGGCCCGGAGGAACGCGACCGGGTCATCGGGCCCTTCCTGCGCGAGGGCCTGCTGACCGGCGAGAAGGTCGTGTACGTCACCGACGTCCCGGCCGAGCGGCTGCCCGGCCTCGGGCCCGAGACCGGCGACGAGATCGACATCGCCGAGGCCGTCCGGGCGCGCGGGCTGCTGGTCGTCTCGCGGGACGCGTGCCGCGACCGCAGCGGCGCGTTCGTCCCGGCCATGATGCTCGACGCCATCGCGCGGGAGGTCGAGGAGGCGTTCGACCAGGGGTTCCGCGCGGTGCGCATCACCACCGACTACAGCCCGCTGCTGCGCGAGGCGGGCTCCGACCTCGGCCGGATGCTGGGCTGCGAGCACCAGGTCGGCGACACCGTCTCGCCGAGCACGATGGCGATGGCGATCTGCCAGATCGACCGGCGCGCGTGCCCGCCCGACCAGCTCGACGCCCTCCGCGACACACACGAGGTCCTCGTGGAAGTGAACCCCGAATTCGACGACGGCGTGCTGAAGATCGTGCGCACCTTCGAGCCGGCCGGGCTGCGGATCGAGGGGGAACTGGACGCCGCCCGGCACACGGTGCTCGCCGAGACGCTCATGCAGGTGGGCGCGCAGCGCGGCAGCGTCCACCTGGACCTGTCCCGGCTCGGGTTCATCGACCTCGGCGGGCTGAACCTGCTGGCCCGGCACGCCGTCCGGCTGCCCGCCGACGGATCGCTCGTCCTCGACCACCTCAGGCCGAACGTGGAGAACCTCATCTCGACGGTCGGCTGGCACCGGCTCCCGGGCATCGCCCGCGGTGCCGGACGAGGGCTCCCGGAGACGGAGGACTTCGCCTGATGACGCTGGAGCACAAGGCGTTCCTGTACGACGGCACCGACGACTTCCTGTCGGTGACGGTGCCCTTCCTGAAATCCGGGCTGGAGCGCGGCCAGACCGTCATCGCGGTGGCGCGCGAATCCGGCCTGACCGCACTGCGCGACACGGTCGGCGGCGAGGACGTCTCCTACATCGACTCGGCGGCCTTCTACCGGCATCCCGTCCGCACCCTGCGCGACTACCAGGCCATCGTGAAGCGGAGCGGCCCGCGCGGCGTGTGCGCGCTCGCCGAACCGGTCTGGGACGGCTGGGACGAGCGGCAGACCCTGGAGTGGATCCGGTACGAGTCGCTCATCAACGTGGTGTTCGGCGAGACCGAGGCCCGCGCGCTGTGCCCCTACGACGCGGCGCTGCCGCCCCGCATCCTCGCCGAGGCCCGGCGCACCCACCCGCTGCTGCTGGCCCCCGGCCACGACGGCGAGAACGCCGAGTACATCGACCCGGAGACCTTCGGGTCGAGCTTCGACCGGGGGCTGCGCTTCGACCGCCCGCACGACGCCGAGTACCTGGCCATCGACGGCGCCGACCTGCACGCCCTGCGCTCGTTCGTCGCCGAGCGGGCGGGCCGGCACGGTTTCGCCGGGCAGTCCGCGCAGAACCTCGTCACCGCCGTCAACGAGGTCGCCGCGAACGCGCTGCAGCACGGCACCCCGCCGATCGGCCTGTGGACGTGGCGGCACGGCCCCGACCTCGTCTGCGAGATCGCCGACCACGGGTTCTGGCGGCCCGGCCCGCTGACCGGCTTCATCCCGCCCGACTCCGCCCTCCAGCGCGGGTTCGGGCTGTGGACCGTCCGCCTCCTGGTCGACCTGATGGAACTGCGCGCGGGCTGGGACGGCACGTACGTCCGCCTGCACAAGCGCCGCTAGCCCGGGCCGCCGGGTCCCGCCGTCGCGGTCGCCGTCGCCGTCGACGGGGCCGGTGTGGCGGTGGGCGCGACGGCATGCGCGGGCACGGGTCTCCGGGGCGGCCTGTCCGCCGTGCTCGGGCTGGGGCTCGGTGTCGCCGTCGGCGGCGCGGAGGGCTGCGCGGACGGTTCCGCGGACGGCGTCGGCGCCGGCGCGGGTGTGGCGGGCGGCGCCAGGGGGCGGGGCGGCTCCGGGCGGTGCGCGCCCGGCCAGAACAGGACGGCGGCCGCCACCAGCACGGCGGCGGTGACGGCGGCGGCCAGCGCGGGGAACGTCCAGCGGCGCAGCACGCTCGTCCGGGCGGACGCGGCGGCCCGCCCCGCGTCCTGGAACCGGCGGACGGTGCCGGCGTCCGCGTGGATCTCGTCGGCGGCGGCGCGGTAGTGGTCGCGCAGCAGGGCGTCCAGGTCCTCGTTCACGCGCGCCCCTCCTTCATGTGCTCCCGCAGCGCGGCCATGGCCCGCGCGGTGTGGCTCTTCACCGTCCCCCGGGAGATCCCGAGCGTCTCGGCGATCTCGTGCTCGCTCAGGTCGCACCAGTAGCGCAGCACGACGACGGCGCGCTGCTTCGCCGGGAGGGCGCGCAGCACCTCGTCGAGGTCGCCCCCGGCGGCCCCGGGCGCCGGGGGCGCGCCCGCGAGCCGCTCCAGGTCGGCGACGGACCCGGCCGGGGTGTCGCGGCGCCGCGCCCGGCGCCTGCTCTCGTCGATGGCGAGGTTGACCAGGACGCGGCGCGTGTACGCCTCCGGGTCCCCGCCCGCGAGCCGTCCCCACCGCCGCGCGACCCGCTCGTAGGCGGTCTGGAGCAGGTCCTCGGCGAGGTGCCGGTCGTAGACGAGGAACACGGCGGTGCGCAGCAGCCGGCCCGCGGTGGCGGCCACGAACTCCTCGAACGTGGCCTCCGCCCCGCGGACCTCCTGGGCGCTCAACGTGGACAGACCGCACCTACCCGCCGTGCGAGGGCTTCGCCGGCGACGGGGTCGCGGCCGGCGGCACGGGCGACGGGGTCGCGGTCGGGGCCGAGGGCGACGGGGTCACGGTCGGCGGCACAGGCGACGGGGTCGCCGTCGGCGGCGGGGCCGACGGGGAGGGGACCGGCGGCGGCGTCACGGTCGGCGGCGGCGCCGACGGCGAGGGGACGGCGGCCGGGGACCCCTCGCAGGGCGGCGGCGACGGCACCGGCGACGGGGTGCCGGGGCGCGGCCGGAACGTCCCGCAGGTCGGCGACGGCACCGGCGAGGCCGGCTGCGCGGCGGCGGCCGCCTCGCGGGCGGCGACGGGCGCGGCGTTCGGGGACGAGCCGGAACCGGCGGCCAGCCAGATCCCGGCGGCGGCGAGGCCCGTCCCGCCGAGCCCGGCCAGCACGAGCAGCAGCCCGCGGCGGATGCGACGCTTGTCAGTCATGGTGCTCCTCGGGGGAGATGTCCTTACACCCCCGATAACCCCCGCCGGCCTCCGCCGGGTTGTCACGCCGCCGCGATTTCTTGCGGGAGACCCCGCGCGCGGGTCAGGCGCGGCCGGCGGCCAGCACGTCCGGGATGAGGGCGGCGAGGTCGCGGAACGCCTTGCCGCGGTGGCTGATCGCGTCCTTCTCGGCGGCGGACATCTCGGCGGTGGTGCGGGTCTCGCCGTCCGGGACGAAGATCGGGTCGTAGCCGAAGCCGCCCGTGCCGCGCGGCTCGCGGATCACCGTGCCGTGCATGCGCCCCTCGACGGCGCGCTCGGCGCCGTCCGGGGTGACGAGGACGGCCGCGCACACGAACGCGCCGGCGCGGCGGTCGTCGGCGACGTCGGAGATCTGGTCGAGCAGCAGCCGCAGGTTGGCGGCGTCGCGGTCGCCGGTGGCGGCGCCGAAGCGGCCCGACCAGCGGGCGGACAGCACGCCGGGCATGCCGTTCAGCGCGTCCACGCACAGGCCGGAGTCGTCGGCGACGGCGGGCAGGCCGGTGAACGCGGCGATCGCGCGGGCCTTCAGGAACGCGTTGCCGGCGAACGTCAGCTCGGTCTCGGCGACGTCGGGGGCGCCCGGGAACTCGTCCAGGCCGACGACGTCGAGGTCGCCGAGGATGCGGTGGAGTTCGGCGACCTTGCCCTGGTTGTGGGTGGCGAGGACGATCCGGCTCATCGGCCGAGGGCCTCCTTCTGGAGCCGCGTCAGGTCGGCGCAGCCGCCGGCGGCGAGGTCGAGCAGCGCGTCCAGCTCGGCGCGGTCGAAGGGGGCGCCCTCGGCGGTGCCCTGCACCTCGACGAACCGGCCGTCGCCGGTGCAGACGACGTTCATGTCGGTGCCGGCGGCGGAGTCCTCCTCGTAGCAGAGGTCGAGGCGGGCCTCGCCGTCCACGACGCCGACGCTGACGGCCGACACCGACGTGATCAGCGGGTCGCCCTTGAGGAGCTTGCGCTCGCGCATCCAGCTCACCGCGTCGGCGAGCGCCACGTACGCGCCGGTGATCGCGGCGGTGCGGGTGCCGCCGTCGGCCTGCAGCACGTCGCAGTCGAGCTGGACGGTGTTCTCCCCCAGCGCCTTCATGTCGAGGCACGCGCGGATCGACCGGCCGATCAGCCGGGAGATCTCGTGGGTGCGCCCGCCGACCCGGCCCTTGATCGACTCGCGGTCGTTGCGGGTGTTGGTGGCGCGCGGCAGCATCGCGTACTCGGCGGTGACCCAGCCGAGGCCGCTGTCGCGCCGCCAGCGGGGCACCGAGTCCTGGACGGAGGCGGCGCACAGCACGCGGGTCCGGCCGAACTCGACGAGCACCGAGCCCTCCGCGTGGTCGAGCCATCCGCGCTGGATCCG
This sequence comes from Actinomadura chokoriensis, assembly GCF_039529475.1. Taxonomy (NCBI): domain Bacteria; kingdom Bacillati; phylum Actinomycetota; class Actinomycetes; order Streptosporangiales; family Thermomonosporaceae; genus Actinomadura; species Actinomadura chokoriensis. The sequence goes on from NZ_BAAAMW010000001.1 coordinate 466,520, forward strand.
GACGGGGCGGAGCTGGTCTGAAGCGCGATCATCGGGGCGGGCCATGCGGACAACCCTAGCGGTCGCTAGAGGGTGTACCGGGCCCCCACGCGCGCCAGCTCGATTTCGCCGTCGTAGCCCGCCGCCTTGGCCTCCTTGAGCGACAGGTCCGCGTCGTTCCACGGCACCAGATGGGTGAGGACGAGCCCGCCGACCCCGGCGCGGGCGGCGTGCTCGGCGGCCTCCCGGGCGGTCAGGTGCAGCTCGGGCGGGTGGCCCGGACCGTCCAGGAAGGACGCCTCGCAGAGGAACAGGTCGGCGCCCGCGGCCAGCTCGACCAGCGCGTCGGACGGGCCGGTGTCGCCGGAGTAGGCGAGGGCCCTGCCGCCGTGCTCGATGCGGAACGCGTACGCCTCGACCGGGTGCGGCATCGGCGCGGTCGTCACCCGGAACGGCCCGATCTCGTAGGGGCCGCGGCGCAGGGGGTGGAAGTCGAACGTCTCCGTCATGCCCGGGTCGGGTTCGAGGTCGTAGGCGCGGGCGAGCCGGGCGGCGGTGTCGGCGGGGCCGTGCACCGGGATCCGCGGCGGCGCCCCGCCCGGCCGGTAGGTGCGCGCCACCCAGTACCCGCACATGTCCAGGCAGTGGTCGGCGTGCAGGTGCGAGATGCAGACGGCGTCGATCTCGTAGATGGAGCGGAACCGCTGCAGCGACCCGAGCGCCCCGTTGCCGAGGTCGAGGACGAGCGCGAATCCGTCCGCCTCGATCAGGTAGCTGGACGCGGGGCTGTCCGGCCCCGGGTAACTGCCGGAGCAGCCGATCACAGTGACCCGCACGCTCACTCCTCCTCTTAGAGTCCCCGAGGAATCAGGTGGTCAGTGCCTCGTCCGGCACGGCTTCGTCCGGCACGGCCCCGCCCGGCGTCGTCTCCACCGAACCGATCTCCGGTCCGAGGAAGCGGCGGCCGAGTTCGGCGAACACGACGGGGTCACCGGTCGCACGGAACCGGTGCCGCGGCCGGGGCGACGCCCCGGGGCGGGCCAGCCCCCGGTCGTGGAGCACTCGGTACACGTCCTTGGCGGTCTCGTCGGCGCTTGAGACCAGTGTGACCCCGTCTCCCACCACATACGAGATAACGCCCGTCAAAAGGGGGTAGTGCGTGCAGCCGAGGATGAGGGTGTCGCAGCCGGCGTCGACGATCGGCGCCATGTACTCGCGGGCGGCCTCCAGCAGCTCGCCGCCCATCGTGACGCCCGCCTCGACGAACTCGACGAAGCGCGGGCAGGCGGCGCTGACCAGCTCGATGTGCGGGGCGGCGGCGAACGCGTCGTCGTAGGCGCGGCTCGTCACGGTCGCCTGCGTGGCGATCAGCCCGACCTTCCCGTTGGACGTGGCGCGGGCCGCCCGCCGGGTCGCGGGGTTGATGACCTCGACGACCGGGACGTCGTAGCGCTCGCGGGCGTCCCGCAGCATCGCCGCGCTGGCGCTGTTGCAGGCGATCACGAGCATCTTCACGCCCTCGTCGACGAGCCGGTCGAGCATGTCGAGCGCGAAGGCGCGGACCTCGGCGATCGGGCGCGGCCCGTACGGCTGGCGGGCCGAGTCGCCGAGGTAGATGATCGGCTCGTTCGGCAGCTGGTCGAGGATGGCACGTGCCACCGTCAGCCCACCGAAACCGCTGTCGAAGATCCCGATGGGAGCGTCTGGGAGGCCGTCCCCCCGGGATGGATCTGACATGGTGCACAAGGCTAGGCGACACGGCCCCGCACAGGTGCGTCATGCGTCGGACATCACACCGTAACGCTCCGGAAAACCGTCCAGGTCAAGGGACGCGCGCATGATCCGGATGTCCGGTGCGGCGAAACGCCGGAGCGGTGGCCGGGTCAGGACCGGCCGCGGGGGACGCGGGCGATCTGCCGGCTCTGCGCGACCAGCCGGCCGGCGGTGTCCCACACCTCGACCTCCTCGTCGAACCAGCCGTCCGCGAGCAGCCGCCCGGTGCCGTGCACGGCGAGCCAGCCGGGCTCGGGGACGGCCCGCATGTGCCAGGTCAGCTCGACGGTCGGCGCCCAGCCCTGCGCGCCGAGGTTCAGCGCGACGGGCGGCAGCGCGTCCACGGCGAGGGCGAGGGAGTAGGCGTCGATCTCGTAGGCGTCGGCGTGCCGGAACCAGGCGCGGATCTCCGGGCTGCCGCTCGGCTGCCCGTCGAGCCAGCCCATCGTGGTGCGGTCGAAGCGCATGTCGACCGCGTCGGCGAAACCGCCGCCGCCGGTCGGCGGCCGGAAGTCGGTGCACTCCTCCAGCGGCGGGACGGGCACGGGCGGCGCCGCCCCGGCGTAGGCGGGCTCGGCGGCGGTGTCGAGGGTGCCGGTGGTGATCAGCGCGTCCACGGCGGTCCGGCCGTCCTGGACGAGGGACACCAGCGCCGAGGCGGCCGTGCGGCCCTCCTTGCGGGGCTCGACGACCACCTCGGCGGGGCCCGCCTTGGTGACGCGGTGGAAGTTGGTCGCGGTCGAGATCGGGTGCGCGTGCGGGGACGCGTCCACGGCGGCGCGGCCGAGCACGGCCATCACGTAGCCGCCGTTGATCGCCTCGCCGATCGCGTAGCCCGCGTCCAGGACGGCCTCGTACCGGCCCTCGCCGACCCGCCGCACGGCGGTCGCCTCGCCGAACCCGCTCATCCGCACACTCCCACGTCGCCCGGGCCGCGGCCGCCCCGGTTCTAGAATCACGTTCGAAAACGACTCTACCGTGCCGCCCCCACCACGCCACCGCCCCGCCCCGCTCCGTTGATCTGCGGCGTGTTGTTGTTATCCGGCCCGCCATAACAACAACACGCCGCAGATCAACGGGAGGCGGGGGTGGGGGCGGGGCGGGGGCGGGCTTCGGGGCGGGCCTCGGTCAGGCCCAGAGCTGGCCCTCCAGGCGGGCCTCGGCCTCCTCCAGCGTGCCGCCGTAGGCGCCGGTCGACAGGTACTTCCAGCCGCCGTCCGCGACGACGAACGCGATGTCGGCCCGCTCGCCGGCCTTCACCGCCTTCTTCGCCATGCCGATCGCCGCGTGCAGCGCGCCGCCCGTCGAGATGCCGGCGAAGATGCCCTCCTGCTCCAGCAGCTCGCGGGTGCGGCGCAGCGCGTCCCCGGAGGTGACGGAGAACCGCGTCGTCAGCACCGTGTCGTCGTACAGCTCGGGGATGAAGCCCTCGTCGATGTTGCGCAGCCCGTACACGAGGTCGCCGTACCGGGGCTCCGCCGCGACGATCTTCACGTCCGGCACCCGCTCGCGCAGGAACCGGCCGACGCCCATCAGCGTGCCCGTCGTGCCGAGGCCGGCGACGAAGTGCGTGACCGTCGGCAGGTCCTCCAAGATCTCCGGGCCGGTCGTCTCGTAGTGCGCGAGCGCGTTGGCCTCGTTCCCGTACTGGTAGAGCATCACCCAGTCGGGGTTCTCGGCCGCCAGCCCCTTCGCGACCCGGACGGCCTCGTTCGAGCCGCCCGCCGCCGGGGACGAGATGATCTCCGCGCCCCACATCTCCAGCAGCTGGCGGCGCTCGGCGGAGGTGTTCTCCGGCATCACGCACACCATCCGGTAGCCGCGCAGCTTGGCGACCATCGCGAGGGAGATGCCGGTGTTGCCGGACGTCGGCTCCAGGATCGTGCAGCCGGGCGTCAGCAGCCCGTCCTTCTCCGCCTTCTCGATCATGTAGAAGGCGGGGCGGTCCTTCACCGAGCCGGTGGGGTTGCGGTCCTCCAGCTTGGCCCAGATCCGGACGTCCTCGCTCGGCGACAGCCGCGGCAGGCCGACCAGCGGCGTGCGGCCGAGCGAGTCCAGTAGCGAGTCGAAGCGCATCGGTGCTCGTCCGGCCCGGCTCAGCCGCCGGCCACGGCGGGCAGGATGGTGACGTTGTCGCCGTCGGCGACCTGCGTCTCCAGCCCGCCGAGGAAGCGCACGTCCTCGTCGTTCAGGTAGACGTTGACGAACTTGCGCAGGCCCTTGTCGTCCACCAGCCGGTCGCGCAGGCCGGCGTGCCGGCTGTCCAGGTCGCTGAACAGCTCGTCCAGGGTGCCGCCCTTGCCCTCGACGGCCTTCGCGCCGTCGGTCAGGTTGCGCAGGATCGTCGGGATCCGGACCTCGATCGCCATCGCGGTGATCTCCTTCTACGTCGTACGGGGCTCCCCGCCCTCTCGCGTTGCAACCGGGCGGGCAGCGGGATGATTCCAGGCGTGATCAGCGCGTCAGCGACAGTCGTAGACGACCTCGGCGCGCGAGTGCCCGAACAGGAAGCTCTGCACGGGTGGCACGGCGGCGGACCCGGCACGCCACCGCGCGCCGCCCGTCTCATGCCCGCTCGTCCACATGTCGACCAGTTTACCGGCCGCGACCCCGCGATTCCGCTCCGCCTTACCCCTCGTAGGCGTCCACGACGGTGACCTCTTCTTCGGTCACTTCACCGTCCACGATCCGGAACGACCGGAACTCGGTCTCGTCGTCCTCGCGGGTCGACACGAGCACGTAGTGGGCGTTCGGCTCGGACGCGTACGAGATGTCCGTGCGGGACGGGTACGCCTCCGTGGCGGTGTGCGAGTGGTAGATCACCACCGGCTCCTCGTCCCGGTCGTCCATCTCCCGCCACACCTTCAGCTGCTCCTGGGAGTCGAACCGGTAGAAGGTCGGGGACCGCTCGGCGTTCTCCATCGCCACGTACCTGACGGGACGGTCCGAACCGATCGGACCGGCGATGATGCCGCACGCCTCGTCCGGGTGGTCGGCGCGCGCGTGCGCGATGATCTGGTCCACGAGGGCGCGCTCGATCGTCAGCATGGCCCCGAGCTTAAGGCAACGGCTCCCACAAGACCTGGACGAGGCCGTCCTGGAGCATCGTCAGCCACTCGTAGACGGTGAACAGGGTCGCGCGCGGGTCGAGCGGGTCCATCCGGTCGGCCTGGTCGTACCAGTCCTCGGTGATGTCGAGCCGGGTGCCGAGCGCCAGCCGCACGTCGTTCAGCGCGCGCAGCCAGCTCTGCGCCTGCTCGTCGTCCAGCACGACGTCGGCGCCCTCGTCGGTCAGCGCTCCCAGCACGGTCCCGGCGGCCTCGCGCTTGCCGTCCCGCAGCCCCATCTCGGTGTAGCGGCGGAACTCCCCGGCGGCCTCGCCGTCGTCGCGGTAGGCGTCCGGGAACAGCCGCGCGAGGACGGGGTCGTCCGGCTTCTCGGCGTTCTCCGCGATGCCCATCGCGGCCAGTTCGTCGTCGGCGGCGGGCGCGTCGCCGATCAGCGCGAGCAGCTGCTCCATCAGGGTGCGCAGCAGCGCCGCCTCGTCGGCCTCCAGCCGCACCCGGACGCCCTCGCGGGTCTTCTCCACCTCGGTCATCGGCTCAGTCGTCCCGTTTCACCGTCGCCCACAGCCCGTAGGAGTGCAGGATCTCCACGTCCCGCTCCATCTCCTCGCGGGTGCCGTTCGCCACGACCGCGCGGCCCTTGTGGTGGACGTCGAGCATCAGCTTCTCCGCCTTGGTCTTCGGGTAGCCGAACACGGCCTGGAACACGTAGGTGACGTACGACATCAGGTTGATCGGGTCGTTCCAGACGATCGCCAGCCAGGGCCGGGCGGCGCTCACGTCCTCCTCGGCGTCCGGCCGTTCGAGCTCCACCGGCGCGGGCGCCGTGCTCATGGCGCTCATTGCCCGGATCGCCCCCTCTCTGCGCGTTCTCGGTCCGCCCGCCGCACCCGATGCCACGCGCCGTTCCCCCGCCGGGTGCGCGGGCCCGCACCCCCATGGTGCCCACAGTCGGGCTTAAGGTGCCACTTGTGGACCTTGCTGACGGCACCGCCCTGCTCACCGACCAGTACGAGCTGACCATGCTGCAGGCCGCGCTCCGCAGCGGGACCGCCGACCGCCGCGCCGTCTTCGAGGTGTTCGCGCGCAGCCTGCCCGCCGGGCGGCGCTACGGCGTCGTCGCGGGCGTCGGGCGGCTGCTGGACGCGATCGAGGCGTTCCGGTTCGAGGCCGCCGAACTGGAGTTCCTCACCGCCGGCGGGATCGTGGACGAGCCGACCGCCCGGTGGCTGGAGAAGTACCGCTTCACCGGGAACGTGTGGGGCTACGCCGAGGGCGACTGCTACTTCCCGGACTCGCCGATCCTGGTGGTCGAGGGGACGTTCGGCGAGGCCGTCCTGCTGGAGACGCTGGCGCTGTCGATCCTGAACCACGACTGCGCGATCGCGTCCGCCGCGTCCCGGATGGTGCAGGCCGCGCAGGGCCGGCCGATCATCGAGATGGGGTCGCGGCGCACCCACGAGCGCGCCGCCGTCGCCGCCGCCCGCGCGTCCTACATCTCGGGGTTCACGACCACGTCCAACCTGGAGGCGGGCCGGCTGTACGGCGTCCCGACCGCCGGGACGAGCGCGCACTCCTTCACCCTGCTGCACGACAGCGAGCGGCACGCGTTCGAGGCGCAGCTCGCCTCGCTCGGCGACGGCACCACCCTCCTGGTCGACACCTACGACGTCGAGCGGGCCGTCCGGACGGCCGTGGAACTCGCCGGTCCCGCCCTCGGCGCCGTGCGGATCGACAGCGGCGACCTCGGCGTGATGGCCCGCCGCGTCCGCGAGCAGCTCGACTCGCTCGGCGCGCACGGCACCCGCATCGTGGTGACCGGCGACCTGGACGAGTACGGCATCGCCGCGCTCGCCGCCGCCCCCGTGGACGGCTACGGCGTCGGGACGTCCCTCGTCACCGGTTCGGGCGCGCCGACCGCGTCCCTCGTCTACAAGCTCGTCGCCCGCTCCGACGGCCCGGACGACGCCGCCCCCATGCGCCCGGTCGCGAAGCGCTCCACGGGCAAGCCGAGCCGGGGCGGGCGCAAGACGGCCGTCCGCCGCATCGACGGCCACGGCGTCGCCTACGCCGAGACGGTCTCCACCGGCCCGGCGGCGCACGGGCCCCGCGACCGCGTCCTGCAGGTGCCGCTCGTCCGCGACGGCGAGATCGTCGGGCGCGAGTCGCTCCAGGACGCCAGGGACCGGCACGCCCGCTCGATCTCGGAGCTGCCGGCGACGGCGCTCCAGCTGTCCAAGGGCGAGCCCGCCGTCCCCACCGAATCCGTCAACGGCGGGCCCCGCCCATAACGCCGTATCCACGCGGGCCTGGGGTACGGTCGGTTGCGGGGCAACCGGTAACAGGGAGCGGTCATGGGCAAGAAGGCTCTGATCATCGTTGACGTGCAGAACGACTTCTGCGAGGGGGGCTCGCTGGCCGTGGCCGGCGGCGCCGGCGTGGCCGCCGGCATCTCCGAGCACGTGGCCGGGCGCGCCGCCGACTACGCGCACATCGTCGCGACGCGCGACTTCCATCTCGATCCCGGCGCCCACTTCTCCGCCGAACCCGACTTCGTCGACTCCTGGCCGCCGCACTGCGTGATCGGCACCCCCGGCGCCGACTTCCACCCGAACCTGGCGCTCGCCCCCATCGAGGCGGTGTTCAGCAAGGGCCGCGAGACGGCCGCCTACAGCGGTTTCGAGGGCTTCTCCGACGACGAGACGCCGCTGTCGGACTGGCTGAGCGCCCGCGGCGTCGACACCGTCGACATCGTCGGCATCGCGACCGACCACTGCGTCCGGGCCACCGCGGTCGACGCATCCCGCGCGGGCCTGCGCACCACCGTGCTGCTCGACCTCACCGCCGGCGTCGGCAAGACCACCGTCGACCGCGCGCTGGACGAGCTGCGGGCGGAGGGCGTCACGCTGTCCGGCGCCCCGGTGGTGAGCGCCTGACCATGCCGACCTCACCCCCCAAGGTCATCCTGGTCGCCGGCGTGTCCGGCAGCGGCAAGACCACCATCGGCACCCTGCTCGCCGAACGCCTCGGCTGGGACTACGCCGAGGCCGACGCCTTCCACTCCGAGGCCAACATCGCGAAGATGCGGGCGGGCCACCCCCTCACCGACGACGACCGCCTCCCCTGGCTCCGCTCCATCGCCGCCTGGATCACCGAGCGCCTCGCCGCCGACCGTCCCGGCGTCGTCACGTGCTCCGCGCTGAAGCGCAAGTACCGCGACCTGCTGGCCGGCGGGAACCCGGACGTGGCCATGGTGCTCCTGGACGGCGACCGCGACCTCATCGCGGGCCGCATGAAGGCCCGCAAGGGCCACTTCTTCAAGGCGGAGCTCCTGGACACCCAGTTCGCCGACCTGGAACTCCCGTCCCCTGACGAGGACGTCCTCTTGGCCCCCATCACGGGCACCCCGGAGGAGACGGTCGCACACATCATCAAGGCCCTGAGCCTGACTCCCGCCGTCCGCTGACCGGACGGCGTGCGGCGGACGTACCGGCCACCGGGGAACGACAGAGCGCGGCGCTCCCGGCGCTTTTCACCTACCTGGACGCCACCGGAACCAGTAATTCGGCCCCTCGACCGCATAGGGTCCTGCTCCGCAGTACCGCACCTCGCCCGCGAGTCGCCTCGTGTCGTCCGGCGCCTGCCGGTGCCGCGCCAGGAGCAACTCCAGCTCGTCGTAGCGGGCGTCGACCCCGCCCGAGGTCGGATTGGTCTCCATTTTCGCCGCTCCCGCGTCATGGCGCTCGTACCACCGGGCGAAGATCCGCCACTGCTCGCGCTCCAACTCGAGCGCCGCACTGCTCGCGGGCCAGACCTTGAACTCCTCATCGGGGCGGTCGTCGTGGTCATCGTTGTAGTCGTCGTAATCGTCGTAGCGCTCGAAGTAGTGGGGCTCGCCACCGACATCGGCGATACCGGCGCGCGGTCCGTCGTACCAATCCAGCTCGGTGTACGCACGCTCGAAGCCGTCCGCGATGAGCTGCGCTTCGTCCCAGGTTTCCGCCACATGTGCACGGTACCTACCGGGCAACCGTCACGTAATGGCGTTGCCGCTGCTTCCCGGACGGGGCCATGATCGCGCCATGGAACTCGACTGGTGGTATTTCCGCCGCCTGTACGAAGGGCTGCACGACCACCATGACGACGCGGGACGTTGGGGCTATCTGGCCGGTCAGCGCCGGACGGCGGCAGCCCACCTCGCCGATCTGGCGCCCCTGCGCAGGCGGGAGCGGATACCCGCCGGCGGGTACTCGGGAGATGACGAACAACTGTGGGGCATCATGAAGCTGTACGCGCTGGAGCGTGACGGGCGCGCCGCGTACACGACTTTCTTCACCGACATCGGGCTGACGCCATTCGAGCACGCCGGGGCGTTCTCTCCCTTCCGCCGCGAGCCGCGTTCGACCAGTGACCTGTCGGACGGCTGGGGTTCCAACTCGCAATGGCGCACGAAGTTCCCCCGCTTCTACTCAGACGAAGACGGCCTGCACCTCAATTGGGACGGCGAAGTGGACATCGGCGAAGACCCTCCAGCCGACCCTGCCGACCGCCTCACCTCCCCCGATCCCCTTGACGAGCGCCGCGAACTGCTGCTGTACCGGTGTTTCGTCCGCACCGCGCTACCGCACGACGAAGACGACCGATTCCCCTTCGGCGACCGACTCAGCCTGAATTCCTAGACTGCGAACGGGGCTATCGAAAACGAACCACTGGTCGAATCCGAAGAAGCCGTCGGTGGCGACAAGGTCACGGCATCGGGTGATTCCCGGCACCGGCGGGTTTGCCGGACGGGAGCGGTCAGCGGGTGTTGTTCTTGATGAGCTTGAACTTGGCCGCGTGGCCGCCTTCGCGGGGGATTTCCGGGACGGGGACGATGGTGATCGGCGGCGGTGTCGCGCCGGCTTTCCGAAGTTCGCGGGCGAGTGCGGTGCGCACGCGGGCGGGTGTGTCCGGCGGGGAACTGGTGCGGAGCACGATTCGTCCGGTCAGTTCTTCGCCGTCATAGGTGACCTGGAACTGCTTCACCTCGGGGAACGTGGTGAACGGTGCCCGTAGCAGTACTGGCTGGATGGCTACTTTGCCACCGCTGGGAGTCGGCAGGGCGATGATGTCGTCGTTGCGGCCTTCGATGGACGAGAGGACGCGGAAGGGCTGCCCGGCGGGGCCCGATGACCAGGTGACCATGTCGGTCAGTTCGTAGCGGATGAGCGGCTGGACGTGGTTGACGAGGTTCGTGATCAGCACCTTGTGCCCCGGGACGCCGGGGGCGACGGGTCTGTTCTCGGCGTCGACCACTTCCAGCAGGAGCAGGTCCTCCCATAAACGCATGTCCGCCTGCCCTGTGAGCGTCGACGCGATCAGGGGCGCCTCCCCCGCGAGGTAGGCCTGGTGCGGTTCGATGCCCCAGGCTTCGCGGATGCGGCGGCGCATGTCGTCGGTGAGGACTTCGGCGCCGACGGCGACGACGGCCGGGGCGATGCGCAGCCGTCCGGCGAGCTGCTCTTCGGCCAGGAGCGCGGCGGTGCTCGGGAAGGTGGAGATCGCGTCGGGGTGGTAGTCGTTGAGGGCGGCCACCATTGCGGACATCGGCGTGGCGACGCTGAGGTCGGGGGCGGCCCCGGCCTGTCCCGCCGCCGCGTCCGAGAGCATCTGCCGGGACAGGTGGGCGGGGCTCGGCGCGCCGATGCCGACCGCGCGCATGGCGGGCGTGATCCCCATGCCGGCCAGCATGCGCAGGTGGGAGGCGGTCCAGACGGCGAACTCCGCGTCGGAGTAGACGATGACGCCGGGCCGGCCGGTGCTTCCGGACGTGGCGAACGCGCGGTGCCCCCCGGCGAGCCGGGAGCCGGCGGGGTCCGCCCCCGCAGAGCCCCGCCGGACCCGGACGTCCGTGACGATCTCGTCGAAGTGCTCCATCAGGGTCGCCTTGGGCAATGTGGGGAGGTCCCGCAGTCGCACGCCGCTGACGCGCGCGGCGGCGGGGCCGAGCAAGCCGCGGTAGTAGGGCGACCTCGCCGCCGCGTGCCGCACCAGCCCGTCGAGGCGTTCGCGCTGGTGAGCGGCCAGCCGCCCGGACGTCCAGTGGGCGCGCTCCATCAGCCTGCCGGCGATCTCGCGGACGGCCGCGCCGCTGGTCGAGGAACTGGGCATGGTCGGTTCGCATCCCTGATCGGCGTCCACACACCCCTGTATGGTTCGTACCATACAGTAGTGTATGGACATGTCAAGGGCACGGCTCGCACCTCAGGACTGGACGGACGCGGCGCTGCGCGCACTGGTCGAGGGCGGTGTGGGGGCCGTCCGGGTGGACGCGCTCGCCCGCGGCCTCGGCGTGACCCGCGGCAGCTTCTACTGGCACTTCACCGACCGGGACGCCCTGCTCAAGGCGGCGCTCGAGCAGTGGGAGCGGGAGGCCACGGCGGGGGTCATCGAGGAACTGGACGGCATCGGCGACCCGGCCGAGCGGCTCGAACGGCTGATCCGGGGCGCGTTCGACAACGAGGCCGTGCCCGGCTTGCAGCCCGCGTTGATGGCGCACGCCGACCATCCGGTGGTCATGCCGGTCCTGCACCGGGTCACGGCGCAGCGCATCGGCTACATCGCCGCGCTCTACCGGGAACTGGGCCTGCCCCCGGCGGCCGCGCGGCGCCGTGCGGTGATCGCCTACACGACCTACCTCGGCTGGCTCGATCTCCGGCGTGGCCCGGCCGACACCGTTCCCGAGGTCATGCCCGCCGGGGAGGCCGCAGCGATCATCGACGACATCGTCACGATGCTCCTGGCCGACCTCCCGGGGCCCGGGGCGGAACGGCCGCAGTGATCGGCGCGGCGGGCGCCGAACCCTGATAGGGCCCGCCATGCAGCGCCCGCTCGACCGCACGAACCACGACCGGAGCCGGATCGGCGAGCATGCCGACGATCTGGATCCTGCCCCTCGTGTCGCCCCGGCTCAACAGCCGTTCCAGGACGTCAACACGCCGTTCGCGGACGGCTTCGAACGTCAGCTACTCCGCGCAGCGAAGCCGGCAGACACCATCGCGTTCGCCCAAGGCGGCACGCATGACCTCCTCATGCCGGGCGCGACCCGGCGCCAGCCAGAGCCGATACGCCAGCCGCCGAACCGTGCGCGCTCACGTGCCTGCGGCGCCCAGTCGGCGGTCCGCAGCACCAGAACGGGCAGCGACCACTCGCCAGCGCCCATCGCCGGATCCGCGACCGCCGACTCCCGCCGATGGCCGTCCCGTGAGCAGGCGGCCACCAACCAGGAAAGCTCATCGCCCTCCGGCAGGACCGTCGCGTGCGTGCGCAGGGCCTGGTCAAGCCCCACCCACGTCTCCGCCCCGGCCACGGCCAGCATCGCCGGGGCTCCACAGCACCACCGTGGCCCGTCCGCCCTTGCCCGGGCCCGGATATCACCTGGGCTCCGCTCTGGCCGGCGCCGATATTTCGGCCATTCACGTAGAGGTACTCAGTCGAACTGAGTAGGTGACCCCATGTGGCGGACGGCGGCCTGTGGCAGGTTCGGGCAAATGGACCGGCAATCTTCCGGCGGCGCGATTCGCAGGCTGGTGACCGGGGTGGCGATCGTGATCGCGGTCATCCTGGCCATCGGCGGGCTGGCGGTCATCGGCGCCTTCGTCCTCGCCGTCACCACCATGTCCAATTTCGGGAGCAACAAGTGATCGCGCGGCTGCTCCTGGTCGTCCGCCTGGCCCGTCCGGCGGTCGTGGTCCTGCTGGGGCTTTTCACCGTCACCGGGCTGGCCCAGGCGGGCCACGGCGAAGACCGCGTCCTGCTGGCCCGGGCGCTCGTCGTGGTCTTCGGATTCCTGGTGTTCTCGGTGGCCTGCAACGACCTCGCCGACGCGGCCATCGACCGGGTGAACCTGCCCGGCGACCCGGGACGTCCCCTCGCCGCCGGCACCGCGCATCGCCGGGACATGGCACTGATCGGCGCCACCGCCGGTGTCCTGGCGCTGCTGGCGAGCCTCACCCTGCATTGGCCGGCCTCGGTGGTGACCCTGCTGGGACTGGCCGTCAGCGCCGGATATTCGCTCCGTCCGGTCCGGTTGGCCGCCCGCGGCGTGGTGGCGCCGCTCGTGCTGCCCGCCTGCTTTGTCGCCGTTCCCTACCTGATCGGCATCTTCGCGGTACGCGACTCGCTGGGACGGGACGACCTGCTGCTGCTCGCCGGGCTCTACGTCGGCTTCATCGGCCGGATCCTGCTCAAGGACTTCCGCGACGTCCGCGGTGACGAGATGTTCGGCAAGCGGACGTTCCTGGTCCGGCACGGCCGCCGCTGGACCTGCGCGTTCAGCGCCCTCTGCTGGATCGCCGGGACGGTCGTGCTGGTGGCGGCCGTCCGGCACCCCACCGTTCACCTCGCCGCCGTCAACGCCGCGTACCTGACCGCCGCGCTGCTGCTCCTCCGCGCCCTGGCCGCCGAGCGGGGCGCGCGGCGCGACGAGCACCTCATCGCCGCGATCGCCATCGTCGGCCGCGGGATCGTCCTCTCCCTCCTCGTCCATCTGGCGCTCACGAACGCCCACTGGCCCGCGCCCGCGTACGCGGCCGTCATGACCGCACTCGCCGCATGCCTGCTGGGCCAGGCGACCGTCATGGCCCGCTGCGGTCCGGCCGTCACCCCCGCCAGACGGTCACCGGTCCGGGGGCTGATCACTGCCCCGTCCCGGACCCGGACGGCAGCCTGTCACGCGCCGAGGCACCCGTCCGATCGGTCGTTCGGCCCTACTCCTCGTGCCGGCGGCGCACGATCTCGTTGATCCAGATGGGCGCGAACGGGGAAGTGCAGCCCGGCGGGGTCGGGTAGTCCTTGAGCACTTCCAGGCGCTCACCGATGTCGATGGCGCGAGCGCGGTACTCGGCATGGTCGATGCCGATCTGGGCCAGGCAGGCGTTCATCGCCCACTGCAGGCGCTCCGGCACGTCCTTCATCTCCGCCTCGATGACATCGAGCAGACCGGGAAGGTCAAGGACGCCGGGCCTCTTCGCCACGCGTTCGGTGGTGAGCGCCCAGCCGGCGCTCGCCACCACTGGATCCGGGTCCGCGAACCAGGTCAGGCGCAGTTCCTCGGAGTGCGGGCTCTTCTTCACCACATAGTTGACGAGCCAGTCGTGCACCTTGGGCGTGCGGGCCTCGCGCACCATGGCGTCCAGCTCGTCCCGCCCGAACGCCTTGGGACGGCAGACGAGAATCGCCAGCAGCCTCGCCGCGCCGTCGCCCGTCTCCCAGAGCCGGCACGCGAGTTCCTGCTGCGTCTTCAACCGCTTGGCAAGCGCCCGCAGCCTGCTCAGATTCACGCCGTGGTCGTCACCGTGCTTCGCGTTCACCGCGCGGATCTTAGGATCCTCGAGCCCGGCCAACTCGCCCATGACCTCGTCCAACACCACGTCGGCCATGCCTGCCACCTACCCTTCGGACTCCGGCGTAGCGTACTCGGGCCGCGATCAGCCGCACCATGACTTCACGCCCGCTCGACGGCGGAGTCCGCTCTCGCACGATATAGTCTCAGTTGAGATTATCTTGTGTGATCGGGTTGGGGGACGCCATGGGGGGCGCCATGTGGCTCATTGCGCGTCGTTCGGTCGCCGAGGGGCGGTGGCGGCTGGCCGCGACCCTGCTGGCGGCGCTGGGGTCGATCGCGCTCATCGCGGGCTCGCTGCAGTTCGCGCTGCGGGCGCAGGAGGCGGTGGCGGGCGGCGACGCGAGCGAGTACTTCCGCGCCGACGTGCTCGTGCAGGGCGGGACGGCGGATCCCGACGACCCGAGCGCGCCGCCGGACGGCCGCGTCCGGCTGGACCGGGTCGCGTCCAGGCCCGGCGTGGCGGCCGCCGCCGGGGACGCCGCGGTGGCGGTCACCGCCACCGGTTCCGATGGACGCGCGATCACGGCGGCGGCCGAGGGCCGGACGCTGCTGCGCCCCTGGGTGCCCCATCCGGAACTGGCCCCCTACCGGCTGGAGGAGGGCCGCGCCCCCGCTGCCGACGGAGAAGTGGCGGTCGTTCGGTACATGGCTCGCGCCGGGAAGGCCGGTGTCGGTGACGCCCTGACGCTGACGCTGCCCCGCGAGACGCGGCGGGTGACGGTCACCGGGGTCGTCACCGTCCACGGCCGGGACGCGGTGGCCGCCGGGAACCTCGTGCTGGCGCCGCCCGAGACCGTACGCCGCGCCGCGCGGCTGCCCGCGGGCACATGGCAGAGCGTCTGGCTGAAGGCCGCCCCCGGCGTGCCCGCCGAGCGGCTGCGCGGCGAGCTGGCCCGGGACCTCGGCGGCGCAGCCACCGTCCGCACCGCGGCGTCCGTGCGGGACGCGCAGGCCGCCGCCGCGGCGGGCGAGGGCGCCTCGGTCGCCGGCGTCATCGGCGGGCTGTCCCTGGTGGCGGTCTTCGTCGGCCTGTTCACGGTGGCCACCACGTTCGGCACGCTGGTGCGGCAGCGGACCCGGCGGCTGGCGCTGCTCGGCGCGATCGGCGCCACGCCGCGCCGGCTCGGCCGGCTGGTCCGGCTGGAGGCGCTGGTGCTGGGCGCGATCGCGGCGGTGGGCGGCGTGGCGGCGGGCTTCCCGCTGTCCGCGCTGATCACCCGGCTGTTCGCCCGGGACGGCTTCGACGTCTCCGCCGCCGGTCCCCGGTTCGGCTGGGTCGCGCTGGGCGTCCCGGCCGCCGCCGGCCTCGTCGTCACCCAGCTGGCCGCGTGGCGGGCCGCGCGCCGCGCCGCCGGCGTCTCCCCCGTGCAGGCGCTGCGCAGCACCGTCGCCGAGACCCCGGAGCGGCGCTGGCCCCGGCTGCTCGCCGCGCTCGCGCTCTTCGCCGGTGCGGGCTTCTGGTGGGCGGTGGCGACCGCGATCCGCGTCAGCGACCCGCCCGGCCAGGACCGCACCTTCGGTGTCGCCTTGATGGTCCTGTTCGGCTCCATGCCGGCCATGACCGCACTGACCGTCCTCACCCCGTTCTTCGTCGCGCCGCTGGGCGGGCTGGTCGGACGCGCCGGCAGGCTGCTCGGCGGCGAGACCGGACGGCTCGCGCACGCCACCATCACCCGCAGCCCCCGCCGGGTCTCCTCCGCCGCGTCGTCGCTGACGCTGGGCGTCGCGCTGGTCGCCTCGGTGACGCTGGTGACGCAGTCGGTGAACGACCGGTTCGCGGAGGCGGGACGGCAGGTCATGGCGGCCGAGCACGCCGTCGCCGCCACCGCCGAAACCCCCGAAGGCGCCCCCGCGCCCCTCGCCCGCGACGTGGTCGGCAAGGTCGCGGACGCACCGGGAGTGACCCGCGCGACCGCCCTCACCCAGACCGAGGTCACGCTCGCGCCGCCGCCGTCC
Organism: Actinomadura chokoriensis; assembly: GCF_039529475.1. Lineage (NCBI taxonomy): Bacteria > Bacillati > Actinomycetota > Actinomycetes > Streptosporangiales > Thermomonosporaceae > Actinomadura > Actinomadura chokoriensis. The sequence continues at coordinate 482,678 of NZ_BAAAMW010000001.1, forward strand.
CCCGGCGAGGACCCCGGACCGTTCCGCTTCCTGGTCACCGGCGTCGAGCAGGCGGGGCTGCGCGACCTGCTGCGCCTCGGCGGCGCCCCTCCCGCGCTGCGCCCCGGAGAGATCGCCCTGTCGTCGACGGTCATGAAGGAGCGGGGCTTGCGGCTTGGCCAGGAGATCACCGTGCGTGCCGCCCACGGCCGCGTCGCGCTCACGGTGGCGGACGCCTACCACGACCCCTCCCACCTGTTCGCCGAACAGGCGCTCGCCGCTCCGGCGACGATGGACGAGCTGGACGCCAACGCGGCGACTCGGGCCGTCCTGGTCAGGGGCGGCTCGTCCGAGGCCCTCGCGCGGGCCGTGGCGGGGGTGCCCGGCGTCCGGGTCCTCGACCGCGACGCCTACGTGGACGCCGCGTCGTCCTCCCTCACCCGGCCGCTGCGGGCGACCCGCACCTTCATCGGCATGGCCCTGCTGCTCGCGCTGCTCGGGATGGCGACCACGGTGTCGATGGGCGTCGCGGAACGCACCCGCGAGTTCGGGCTGCTCGGCGCCGTGGGCGCCACGGCGCGGCAGATCCGCGCGATCGTCCGCTGGGAGGCGGCCACCGTGGTCGCCCTCGGCACGATCATCGGCCTCGTGATCGCCATGGGCGCGCAGACGCTGCTGTACGTGACCACCGGCAGCTCGTTCCTGCGGCCGGACCCGCCGTGGTGGCTGTTCCCGGCCGTGGCGGCGGGCGCGGCGGCGGCGACGCTCGCGACCACGGCGCTGCCCGCGCGCCGGGCCGCAGCGGTCCCCGTCCTGGAGGCCGCCAAGGCAGAGTGACCCGCCGAGGTCAGTGGCGGCGTTTGGCGGCCCAGTCGCGGATCTTGGCGATGCGGTCGCGGATCTCGGCGGCGCTGGCCTGGGGGACCGGCGGGCCGCCGCACGCGCGGCGCAGTTCGTTGTGGATGACGCCCTGGGGCTGGCCCGTGCGGTGGTTCCAGGCGTTGACCAGGCCGTTCAGCTCGCGGCGCAGGGCGGCGATGTCCTCGGCGGCGGTGCGGTCCGCGCGGGGGTCGCCGGTCTTGCGCTTGCGTTCGCTGGCCATCTGGGCCGCCTGGCGCTTGCGCAGCAGGGCCGACACCTGGTCGGGCTCCAGGAGGCCGGGGATGCCCAGGTACTCCTCCTCCTCGGCGGAGCCCGGCTGGGCGTGCATGCCGAACTCGCCGCCGTCGTAGAGGACGCGGTCGAACGTCGCCGACGCCTCGACCGTTTCGAAGGGGAGTTCTTCGCCCACGTCCGGGTTGTCCTGCTTGCGGTTGGCCTCGGCCAGGAGTTCGTCGTCGAGGCCGTCCTCCCGGACGGGACGGTCGAGGACGTGGTCGCGCTCCTCCTCCATCTCGGAGGCGTGGCCCATGAGGGTCGGCACGGACGGCAGGAAGACCGACGCCGTCTCGCCCCGCTTGCGGGCCCGGACGAAGCGCCCGATCGCCTGCGCGAAGAACAGCGGGGTGCTGGTCGAGGTGGCGTAGACGCCCACGGCGAGGCGCGGGATGTCCACGCCTTCGGAGACCATGCGGACCGCGACCATCCAGCGGTCCTCGGTGTCGGCGAACTTCTTGATCTTCTTGGACGCGGTCGGGTCGTCCGACAGCACGACGGTCGCGCTCTGGCCGGTGACCGCCTTGAGCATCCCCGCGTAGGCGCGGGCCGTCTCGTGGTCGGTGGCGATGACCAGGCCGCCCGCGTCCGGGATGGCGCGGCGCAGCTCGGTGAGGCGGCGGTCGGCGGCGGCCAGGACCTGCTTGATCCAGTCGCCCTTCGGGTCGAGCGCGGCGCGCCACGCCTGGGCCATCTGGTCCTGGGTGAGCGGCTCGCCGAGGGTCGCGGTGATCTCGTCGCCGGCGCGGGTGCGCCAGCGCATCTCCCCCGCGTACGCCAGGAAGATCACCGGGCGGACGACGCCGTCGGCCAGGGCCGGGCCGTAGCCGTAGGTGTAGTCGGCCTGGCTGCGGCGGATGCCGTCCGGCCCCTCCTCGTACTGGACGAACGGGATCGGGTTGATGTCCGTCCGGAACGGGGTGCCCGAGAGGGCGAGGCGGCGGGTCGCGGGCTCGAACGCCTCGCGGACGGCGTCGCCCCACGACAGGCCGTCGCCCGCGTGGTGCACCTCGTCGAAGATGATGAGGTGCTTGCGCGACTCGGTGCGGTTGCGGTGCAGGGCGGGACGGGCCGCGACCGTGGCGTAGGTGACGGCGACGCCGTGGAAGTCCTTGCCGATGGGGCCGTCGCTGTTCTGCCACTCCGGGTCGATCTTGATGCCGACGCGGGCGGCGGACTCGGCCCACTGCCGCTTCAGGTGCTCGGTCGGGCACACGACCGTGATCGCCTGGACGGTGCGGCGCTCCATCAGCTCGCGGGCGAGGCGGAGCGCGAACGTCGTCTTGCCGGCGCCGGGCGTCGCGACGGTGAGGAAGTCGCGCGGACCGGGCTCGGAGCCGTCCGTCCCGAAGTAGGCCTCCAGCGCCTGCTGCTGCCAGGCGCGCAGGGACGACGCCGTCCCCCAGGCGGCCCGTTCGGGGAACGCGGGGGGCATGCTCGATGCGGCGAAGGTGCTCACGGTCATTGAAGGCTACCGAGCCGCACCGACAGTTCGTGCCCCGGTCGGCCCGGCTGTGCCCGGATCCACACGGTGCCGGCCGTGCCCGCGGGACCGGTACGCCGCCCACGACGCCCGGATGCGGCGGCCCTGACCTGCGGTGAAGGAGTGCATGCACGAGTCGTGCGCGTAGTCCATGAAGTTGTGGACGGGATCGTCGCCGCGCTGCGGGCAGGTGTCGCGGGAGTCCGGGCAGCCCTGCGCCGGCTCCGCCTCGTACGGGGTGTCGGCCACCCCGTCGCCCGGCGGGACGCAGCCGCCCTCGAACGTGTGCAGCAGGCCGAGCCAGTGCCCGATCTCGTGGACGGCCGTGTACCCGCGGCCGAACGGCCCGTACGAGCCGCCCGGCAGGCTGCGGTAGTCGATGACGACGCCGTCCATGCGCGGGTCCTCCGCGTACCACTGCGGGAAGGTGGAGAAGCCGAGGACGTCCGACCCGGCGGCGGCCGTGTAGACGTTGAGCGTGCCGCGCCCGCCCTTGCGCAGGTGCTTCTTCATCGCGCGCTCGTGGCGCTCGGGGGCGTGGAACCAGGCCGCGTTGTCCGTCCGGTCGAGCCCGGCCAGGCGGAACCGCACGCGGGTGTCGACGCCGCCCTTCCTGCCCCCGTACGCGGCGTTCAGGGTGGAGATCTGCCGCCGGACGGCCTTCTTCGACAGCCGTCCGCTCCGCCCGCTGTGGACGACGTGGAACCGCACCGGGACGACCAGGCGCCGCGCCATCCGCCGGGACGCGTCGAGCCGCCCCTCGTCGGACGTCCCGAACCGGTCGAGGAGCGTGCGGCGCAGGTCGGCGAGCATGCCGACGACCTGGTCGCGGCCGAGGTCGGCCCGGTCGCGCGGGCGGACGGTCCGGGCGTTCGAGCGGTGCACGCAGTCGCCGTGCCGTACGGCGGCACCGTCCCGGGCGGCGGCCGGTACGGGTCGTACTCGCGGCCGGTCACCCACCGCACCCGGAACGGTGCACACCGTGGTCATCAGTGCGCATAGCGAAACCCCGGCCAGCCGCCGCATTCATCCCCCGTATGTCAGAAGCCCTCCAGCACAGAGGGCCCGTATGTCAGAAGCCGTATGTCAGAAGTCCGAGGTCCCGCGGTATGCCCCCACCGCGGGACCCGGAAGCGCGCAGCCCGGAACGGCGGCGCGCCGCCCGCCGCGCCTCAGCGGCGGGTCACTCGCCCTTGTCGCCCTTGCCGCCCGGCTGCATGGACTCGTAGATCTCCTTGCACTCCGGGCAGACCGGGTACTTCTTCGGATCCCGGTTCGGCACCCAGACCTTGCCGCACAGCGCGATCACCGGCGTGCCGGTCACCGCGCTCTCGGTGATCTTCTGCTTCTTCACGTAGTGGGCGAACCGCTCGTGGTCGCCGTCACCGTGCGAGAGGTCCGGCCGGACATCCTGCTGGGTGTCGCTCTCGGGAAGGATCTTCGTACTCACGTCTTCACCTTAGTTCAGCGTGGGGTCGTCGGGAAAAGTGGAGACGAACGCCAGATCACCGCCCTGCCTGCGCAGAACGTCCTGCCAGAGGCGCTCGGGGTCGGCGGCGAACACGTCTCCCGCCTCGGCGGGCACCAGGTACCAGGAGCCGTCCTGCACCTCGCCGAGCAGCTGCCCCGCCGACCAGCCCGCATACCCGGCGAACACCCGCAGCTGCAGCAACTCGGCCGCGATCAGCCCCGGCGGCGCCTCAAGGTCGACCACCCCGACCCGCGCCACCTCGGCGCCGCCGTCCAGGGCGCGCCAGCCGAGCGGCTCGTCCTCGCCGGGGAGGCGGGCCAGGGCGAGCGGGTGCTCCAGTGCGACCGGGCCGCCCTGGAACACCACGGCGGGCCCGGTCGCGAGATCGCCCCACGGCGGCAGGACCCGGTCGACGGGAACCTCGGTCGGCCGGTTGAGGACAACTCCGAGCGTCCCGCCGCCGACATCGTGCTCGACGAGCAGGACGACGCTGCGGCGAAAGTTCGGATCCTCCAGCTGAGGGGTCGCCACCAGCAGGAGCCCCACCCTGATGCCGTCTTCCATGGGTTCCATCATGCGTTGCGCGGACCTCCGGCGGCACGTCCCCTCGCTCGTTAGCCTGTTACGCATTCCTATCGATGGGGATATCGGCACCACAAGGTCCTGGGTTAAGAATGATCTAGGATCATCGGCCATCCGCTTGGTGCGCGCCGGGAGGACAGCGGAATGCAGTTGCCCAGGGTCATCATCGCCGCCGTGTTCATCGTGATCGGGGCGCTGATCGCCATCCCGGCGCTCTTCAAGTCGGACGGGTCGGCGGAGCCGACTTCCTCCACCGCGTCCGCGAGCCCGAGCGCGTCCGGCACCGCGAAGTCGCCGTCGGCCACGCCCACCACGTCCGGGACGGCGAAGCCGCCCGCGCGTCCGGTCACCGCGAGCATCGGCGCGGTGTCGTGCCCCGAGCGCACCGTCAACGTCAAGATCCGCAACACCGGGACGCAGACCGAGGACTTCTCCGTCGAGCGGGACGACGGCGGCGCCGCCGAGCCCGGCCAGATCCGCCCGGGCACGACCCGGACGGTCTCGGTCAAGCTGCGCGAGGACCGCCGCACCGACCTCGCCGTCACCTGGGCGAACAAGCGCATCGAGACCAAGGCGGTCAAGGCGAACTGCAAGAAGGCGGGGGCGGGCGCGCCGACCGAGACGCCGCCGGGCAACCTGCCGCACACCGGCCCCGACACCGTCCTGTGGGCGCGCGCCGCGACCGGCGTCGGCATCATCCTCACCGGCGCGATCATCTTCTGGTACGGCGGGATCTGGCCCCGCCGCCGCGAGAAGATGTTCGCCGGCGAGAAGACCGACTAGGCCGACCGGCGAGGCGAACCGACGAGGCGAACCGACGAGGCCGGGGGTCAGGCCTCGGTGCGGGGGCGGCCGCCGGCGGCCTCGCGGACGGCGCCGGCGACGCGGGTCGCCACGTCCGGGTGGAAGACGCTCGGGACGATGTAGTTGGGGCCGATCTCCTCGGGGGTGACGACCTCGGCGAGCGCCGTGGCGGCGGCGGCCAGCATCTCCATCGTGACGACGTCGGCCTGCGCGTCGAGCAGCCCGCGGAAGACGCCGGGGAACGCCAGCACGTTGTTGATCTGGTTGGGGTAGTCGCTGCGGCCGGTCGCGACGACGGCGGCGTGCTCGCGGGCCTCGTCCGGCGCCACCTCGGGCTCGGGGTTGGCGAGCGCGAACACGATCGCGCCGTCGTTCATCGTCGCGATGTCGTCGCCGTTCAGGATGCCGGGGGCGGAGACGCCGACGAACACGTCGGCGTCCTTCACCGCGCCGCGCAGGTCGCCCGCGTAGCCGGACGCGTTGGTGTGCTCGGCGATCCAGCGCAGCGAGTCGTCCAGGTCGTCGCGGCCCTTGTGGACGGCGCCGCGGTAGTCGCACACGATCAGGTCGCGGGCGCCCGCGTGCATCAGCAGCTTCAGGATCGCGGTGCCGGCGGCGCCCGCGCCCGCCATCGTGATGCGGACCGAGCCGAGCTCCTTGCCGACGACGCGCAGCGCGTTGGTCAGCGCGGCCAGCACGCAGATCGCGGTGCCGTGCTGGTCGTCGTGGAAGACGGGGATGTCGAGCAGCTCGCGCAGCCGGGCCTCGACCTCGAAGCAGCGCGGCGCGGAGATGTCCTCCAGGTTGATGCCGCCGAACGCGGGCGCGAGGATCTGGACGGTCCGGACGATCTCGTCGGTGTCCTGGGTGTCGAGGCAGATCGGCCACGCGTCGATCCCGGCGAACCGCTTGAACAGCGCCGCCTTGCCCTCCATGACGGGCAGCGCCGCCTCCGGGCCGATGTTGCCGAGGCCGAGCACCGCGGACCCGTCGGTGACGACCGCGACGCTGTTGCGCTTTATGGTCAGCCGCCGGACGTCCTCGGGGTTGCGGGCGATGGCGAGGGAGACGCGGGCGACGCCCGGCGTGTAGGCCATCGACAGCTCGTCGCGGTTGCGCAGCGGCACCTTCGACTGCATCTCGATCTTGCCGCCGAGGTGCATCAGGAAGGTCCGGTCGCTGACCTTGTGGATCTTGACGGACTCGATGCCCTCCAGCGCCCCGGCGATCGCCTCGGCGTGCTGGGTGTCGCGGGTGGCGATCGTCACGTCGATGCGCAGCGTCTCGTGGCCGGCGGTGTTGACGTCGAGGGCGGTGACGATGCCGCCGGCGTTCTCGACGACCTGGGTGATCTGGCTCACGGCCCTGCCGCCGGCCGGGACCTCCAGCCGGACGGTGATGGAGTACGACACGCTCGGCACGCTCGCCACGACGACTGCTCCTTGCTGCTCCGGGTTGTCCTCGTCCCGGGCGCGCCGCCCGCGGTCACGGGCGGCCTCATGGCATCGATCGCGATGATGTCGACCACGAGGTTGCGGAGCCGCGGACCGGCGGGGCCGGCCGCATGGAAGTGCTGCATGCGGACCGTCCGGGCACGGTCATTTCATCGAGCATACGCGCAACATCGCGGCGGGGTGTCCCGATCGCCCCGGCTCGTTCCCCGCGGACGACCGGGGACGATCCGGGGACGATCCGCGGGTCAGAACAGGGCGGACTGCAGGCCGCGGCGGGCCCGGCCGATGCGCGGGTCGTCCGGCGGAAGCAGCTCGAACAGCGACAGCAGGTGCTTGCGCGCGGCGTCGCGGTCATCGCCCGCGCTGGCGCGCACGGCCGCGAGCAGCCGGTCGAACGCCTCGTCGATGCGGCCGGACACCATCTCCACGTCGGACGCGCTGATCTGCGCCTGGACGTCGCCGGGCTTGTCGGCGGCGTCCTGCAGGGTGCGCTCCGGGTCGAGCGAGCCGACGCGCAGGCTCAGCTCGACGAGCGCGAGGCCCTGCTTGGCCTGGCCGTCCCTCGGGTCGTCTGCGAGGAGGCGCTCGAACGCGGCCTTGGCGGCGGGCAGGTCGCCGCGCTGCAGGGCGTCCTCGGCCTCGGCGTACACCGGGTCCGCGGCGGGCGCGGCGTCGGCCGCGGGACGCTCGCCCTCGGGGGCGTCCGGCAGGATGCCCTCCTTGCGCAGCGCCTCGAAGAGCTGGTCGATGGCCTGGCGGACCTGCGGCTCGGGCGCGGCGCCGTTCAGGAACGGCAGCAGCTGCCCGGCGACGACCGCCGCCACGAACGGGATGCCGCGCACGCCCATCTGCTGCATGTACGCGGCGAGCTGCGGGTTCGCGTCGATGTCGACCTTCGCGAGCACCCACGCGCCGGCCGCCTCGCCGGCGAGCTTCTCCAGGATGGGGCCGAGCTGCTTGCACGGCCCGCACCACTCCGCCCAGAAGTCGACGAGGACGGGCACGGACTGCGACCGCTCCACGACCTCGGTGTTGAAGGTCTCGTCGGTGACGTCCACGACGTACTGGCCGGCGGCGCCCGCGGCGCCCGCCGGCGCGGCGCCGCCGCCCTGGGCGCGGCGTTCCTGCTGCTTCCGCGCGGCCGCCTGGCGCGCCCCCAGGTCGATGGCCCCGTGCAACGAAAAGTCCCGAGAAGGCATGGGTCCATCCTGCCCCATGACCGCACCGCACCGTGCGTCCGTACGCTGCGAGCGGAGCGCGCCGCCGGTACCGGGCGTCCGGCGCGCCCCCGCTCCATCAGACAAATCGGGAATTGTCGGCCATTTTTGAATTCTCCGCTTCGGCGCGGAAGGCAAAGAATCCAGACGCGCCGCCGTAAAGGCAAAAAGATTGCTGACAGCCATCACCAAGCCCGGTTATAGTCATGATGTCGATGCATCGCGGCCGGGCAAAAGGGGCCGGTGCCCGCCGAGCGGCGGGCCGGCCCGGCGGAGCACCGCGTGGCGGGTTGGGGGACCCGGGGCCACCGGAGCGTCCATGCCGGCGCCGCGACCGCATGACGAGCAACGGGGGGAAACACTTGTGATCGCGGATCATTCCGTGATCGTGGCCCGAGGAATGGGTGTCCGCCGCGGGGGGCGGTGGCTCCTGCGCCCGGTGACCTTCGGCGTACCCGAAGGCGTGGTCGGCCTGGCCGGTCCACCTGGTGCCGGTAAATCCACTCTGCTGGCCACGTTCGCGACCTTGCGCAGGCCGAATGCCGGCCTGCTGCGCATTCTCGGACATGACATATCGAACGCCGCCGGGCTGCGGGCCGCGCGGGCCGGGATCGGCTACCTGCCGGCCCGGTTCTCCCGCGCCGAGAACATGACGGCCGGCGAGTTCGTCGCCTACGCGGCGTACTACAAGCGGCAGAGCGCGTCCGCCGCGCGCTCCATGCTGAAGCGGCTCGACCTCGCCGACGCCGCCGGGACGGAGCTGGCGCTGCTGCCGCCGGAGGTCCGGCTGCGCGCCGGGCTCGCCGCCGCCTGCGTCCACGAGCCGAGCGCGGTGCTGCTGGACGACCCGTTCGGCGCGCTGTGCGCCGCCGCCGAGCCGTGGCCCACCGGCGCCGCCGGCCCCGGCCGCTCCACGCTGACGGCCGCGATGTCGGAGCTGATCCCGGTGGTGCGCGCGCTGGCGCCGACGGTCGTGGTGACCGCCGACGCCACCGAGACGCTCACCGGCTGGTGCGACCGCCTGTTCACGCTCGCCCGCGGCCGGCTGACCGAGCAGCCCACCCATTCCTCCGCCGCCCGCCGCGGCCGCTCCGCCGCCGACCGCCGCGGCGCGGGCGTCGGCGCCGGCGTCCCCGACCCGCAGCACGTCGGCGCGCTCGACCCGCAGCACGTCGGCGCGCTCGACCGGGAGGGCGTCGGCGCCCTCGACCGCCGGAACGCCGGCACGCCCGACCTGCGGAACGGCCTGCGCAACGACCCGCAGAACGGCCTCCAGAACGGCCTGCGGAACGACCGGCAGGGCGACCGCGCACCCGAGCAGCAGCGCACCGGCGCGCTCGACCCCGCGCCCGGCCGGCGGGGCGGGGGCGCGGTGGGGCGGCGCCGGGGCCGGCGCCCCGGGCGGCCGGCGCTGCCGCGGTTCCCGCTGCCCGCCGGAAGCGCCACCGGTGTCTGACCTCGGGCGGGTGCTCCGGCTGGACGCCCGTCGCACGGCACTGCTGGTGGCGGTGCCGGTCCTCACCGCGGTCGGGACGGCGGCGGCGCTGCCGGCGCTCGTCCGCTCCGCCGCCTACTGGGACAACACGGTCATCGCGCTGGTCAACGCCGTCCGCTTCCTCGGGCCCGTCGCCGCGGGGCTGGCGGCGTGGGCGGCCGTCCGCGAGCGTCCGCTCGACTACCTGCGCGACCTCACCGCTCGCTCGCCCGCCACGGGCGCGCTGCTCGACCTGCTGCTGCTGTCCACGGCGGCCCTCGTCTCCTACACCGCGGTGACGGCGCTCGTCGTGGCCGTGACGCTGGCGCAGGCGGAGGCCGGGCACCCGCATCCGCTGGGCGCGATCGCGGGCGCGGGCGCGCTCGTCCTGCACGTCGTCGTCGGATACCTGATGGGACGCGTCGTCCCGCACCGCGCGACGGCCGCGCTGGTGTTCGGGGCGACGGCGATGTGGGCGGCCGCGCGCATCCCCGGCGTGTCGTGGTGGAGCCTGCTGCCCCCGGCCGCGTTCCCCCGCATCGACCTGTTCACCACGCTGCGCCCCCGCGTGTTCGCCGACCAGGTGCTCTGGACGGCGGGCCTGACGGCGGCGCTGATCCTCGGGTACGTGCTGTGGGCGACGCGGCGGTTCCTGCTCGTCCTGCCGCTCGCCGCCGCGCTGGCCGCGACCGGCTCCGCCACGCTGGGCCTGCACGGGTCCGCCGGCGCGGCGGTCCGCGCCGCGCCCGCGCCGCCCGCGTGCCGGCAGTGGCCGGTGACCATCTGCGTGCATCCGGCGCTGCGGGGCGCGCTGCCCGGGCTGACGGCGGCGGTCGTCCCGCTCGCGGCGCGGCTGAACGGCACGCCCGGCGAGTTCACGGCGGTGCGGCAGCGTCCGGCGTGGGCGCCGGTGTCAGTGCTGGACGGCGTCGCGACCGTCCATCTCGACGAGAACCTCTCCCCCGGGTACGCGGCGCGGGTCGTCCGGCAGATCAGCGGCGCGCTCAAGGACCCCCGCGCCTGCACGTCCCCCGACGGCTACGGGGTGCTGATCGACGCGTGGCTGGTCGGCGACGACCCCCCGACCATCACCGACGACCGCGCGGCCCACCGGTTCGCGTCCCTGACCGAGCGCCAGCGCCGCGCATGGCTGCGCCGCCATTTCACCGCGTACCGCACGTGCACACTCGGCCCCAAGGACTTCCGCGCGCCGAAGAAGCACCGCGCGACGGAGAAGGCCCTCCACCGGGCGCTGGACCGCGCGAACCCCCCGAGGTGAAGGTTTCCCCTGCGTGGCCGCGGCTGCCACCCCCAGCAGCCGGCGGCCACGCAGAAGCTCAGGCCCGTCCGGCCGGCTGTGGCTCGGCGGCGGGCGCCGGCGGCCGGGTCCAGTGGCGCTCCACCAGGAACGGGGCCACCGGCAGGACGGCGGCGCCGAGCGCGAGGACCGTGCGCTTGAGGTCCCAGCGGAGCTGCTCGCGGACGAGGAAGACCAGGCCGACGTAGGCCATGAACAGGACTCCGTGCAGCGGCCCCATCAGCTGGACGCCCACCGGCGCGTCCGCGCCGTACTTCAGCGGCATGGCGACCAGCAGGAGCAGCAGGAACGAGATCGCCTCCGCGACGGAGACGAACCGGAAAACACGAATCATGTCCACGCCCGGCACAACGGACCGTCTTCACCTGGGGTTTCGTCCGGGCCTATGGCCTTGATCACACCGGCGCCCACGCCGACCTCACCGGTCCGCCAGGTAAGGGGTGCAGATGCCGGGAATGCTTGGTGCATGGCTCGCCCCCAACCGAAGAACGACGCGCCCCCCACGCCGTCCCGGTCGCCCCGGCGCGGCCTGCTCACCCCGCTCGTGCTGGTCGTCGCGACCGTCGCGCTGGTCCTGGTCGCGCAGCAGGCCCTGCACGGGCTGCCGGGCTGGCTGAACCCGTTCGGCACGGAGACGAAGGACCGCAGCGGGCCCGTCCTGCTGAAGTCGATCCGCGACCTGCACCGCTACGAGGCGGCGAGCGGCAGCTTCCAGGTCATCGTGGACCTGGAGAAGGACGCCAAGTTCCTGCCCGGCTCGCTGCGCGGCAAGCGCACCCTGTTCGTCGGCAACGGCACCGTGGACGCCTACGTGGACTTCTCCAAGCTCGGCTCCGGCGCCGTCAAGGTCAACGAGGACCGCACGGCCGCCACGATCACCCTCCCCCGCGCCCAGCTGGAGAACACCAACCTCGACCCGAAGACCAGCTACGTCTACGCCACCGAGCGCGGCCTCATCGACCGCTTCGGCGACTTCTTCAGCAGCAACCCCAACAACCAGCAGCAGCTCTACGTGCTGGCGTCCCAGAAGATCCAGTCCGCCGCGCAGCAGAGCAACCTGGCGCGGCAGGCCGACGCGAACACGAAGCTGATGCTGGAGAACATGCTGAAGGCGCTGGGCTTCACGAAGGTCACCATCCAGCAGGCCGATGCCCAGTGACCGGCGCGGTCAGGACTAGGCGGTCGGCACGCGGAGGATGAGCGCGTCACCCTGGCCGCCGCCTCCGCACAGGCCCGCGGCGCCGGTGCCGCCGCCGCGGCGCTTCAGCTCGTAGGCGAGGTGCAGCGCGATGCGGGCGCCGGACATGCCGACCGGGTGGCCGAGCGCGATGGCGCCGCCGTTGACGTTGACCTTCTCGGGGCCGACGCCGAGGTCGCGCATCGACTGGATGCCGACGGACGCGAACGCCTCGTTGATCTCGATGAGGTCGAGGTCGTCGACGGTGAGGCCCTCCTTGCCGAGGGCGTGCCGGATCGCGTTGGACGGCTGGGACTGCAGCGAGTTGTCGGGCCCCGCGACGTTGCCGTGCGCGCCGATCTCGGCGAGCCAGGTGAGGCCGAGCTCCTCGGCCTTGGCCTTCGACATCACGACGACGGCCGCGGCGCCGTCGGAGATCTGCGAGGACGAGCCCGCGGTGATCGTGCCGTCCTTGCTGAACGCGGGGCGCAGCCTGGCGAGGCCCTCGACGGTGGTGTCGCCGCGCACGCCCTCGTCCTTGGCGAACACGATCGGGTCGCCCTTGCGCTGCGGGATCTCGACCGGCGCGATCTCGTCGTCGAACACGCCGTTCTTGATGGCCTCGGCCGCGCGCTGGTGGGAGCGGGCGGAGAACTCGTCCTGCTCCTCGCGGGAGATGCCGAGCCTGGCGTTGTGGTGCTCGGTCGACTCGCCCATCGCGATGCCGTCGAACGCGTCGGTGAGCGCGTCGTAGGCCATGTGGTCGAGGACCTCGATCGAGCCGTACTTGTAGCCGCCGCGCGACTTCGGCAGCAGGTGCGGGGCCTGGGTCATCGACTCCATGCCGCCCGCCACGACGATGTCGAACTCGCCCGCCCGGATGAGCTGGTCGGCGAGCGCGATCGCGTCCAGCCCGGACAGGCACACCTTGTTGATCGTGATCGACGGGACGCTCATCGGGATGCCCGCCTTGACCGCCGCCTGCCGGGACGGGATCTGCCCCGCGCCGGCCTGCAGCACCTGGCCGAGGATCACGTACTGCACCTGGTCGCCGGAGACCCCGGCCCGCTCCAGCGCCGCCTTGATCGCGTGCGCGCCGAGGTCGGCCGCGGAGAAGTCCTTCAGCGAGCCCAGCAGGCGTCCGATGGGGGTGCGCGCGCCTGCGACGATCACGGACGTGGCGGTCATTGTGGGGGCCCTCCAGGGTGGTGCTGCGGCGACGTTTGCCACCATACCCAGGGGAACGTCGTTCGGTTCCGTTCGCCCCCGCCCGGCCGCCTTAATAGGGAGAAAGCCCATGCTGACCCGTATCGACCACATCGGCATCGCCTGTCACGACCTGGAGGCGACCGTCGAGTTCTACAAGGCGACCTACGGCTTCACCGACGCGCACTTCGAGGTGAACGAGGAGCAGGGCGTCCGGGAGTGCATGCTCAAGATCAACGAGACGGGGGACGGCGCGGCGAGCTACCTGCAGCTCATCGAGCCGATCCGGGAGGACTCGGCCGTCGCCAAGTGGCTGGCGAAGAACGGCGAGGGCGTCCACCACATCGCGTTCGGCACGGACGGGACGGTCGAGGGCGAGGCCGCCGCCATCGCCGGCAAGGGCGTGCGGGTGCTCTACGACGCGCCGCGCAACGGATCCATGGGATCCTTGATCAACTTTTTGCACCCCAAGGACTGCCACGGCGTGCTGACCGAGCTCGTGCAGAAGCGCCGCGACGCGGAATGATCTTGCTGGGCGGGCGCGCCGCGGGCGCGCCCGGATCGTGACGTGTTCGATATCACGGTCACGGGCAGTCAGGCGCCGACCGCCGCTCTGTGACCGTTCGGACACATCTGGTGCATTTGCCCCCTGACACCTGGGGACCTTCATCACGGCTGAACACGCCAACAAACCGGACATTCCACGCAGCGCGTCAAGATGAGCCCCCAACACGGCAGTGTCCGGAGTACGCTTCATCCACCGGAAGAGGTCCTGGGGCACTGCGCCCGTCATGTCAGGCGTTCAACCGGTCCCCGGAACCACCCGTAGCCCCGTCACATCAGGATTGAGCCACATGCAGTCCGACATCGACGCCCAGCTCAGCAACTTCTTTGAAGACACGCCCCCGCGCGAGTTCGACGTGGTGCTTCGCGGCTACGACCGGCACCAGGTCGACGAGCACATCAAGTCGCTCGACAACGAGGTGCGGCAGACCCGCGAGCAGACCAGCGCCCTGCAGCGGGAGCTGTCGGACGCGCACCGTCAGCTGCAGGAGCAGGAACGTCCCACCTACTCCGGTCTCGGCGCCCGCATCGAGCAGCTGCTGCGGCTCGCCGAGGAGCAGGCGACCGAGCTGGTCCAGGCGGCCCGCTCCGAGGCGAACGAGATCAAGGCCGCGGCCAAGGTCGACGCCGCCGAGCAGCGCGCCACCGCCGAGAACGACGCGGCCGAACTGCGCGCCAACGCCCAGCGCGAGGGCGACGACATGCGCAACGCGGCCGAGCGCGAGGCGGAGGAGGTGCGCACCTCCGCCCACCGCGAGGCGGACGAGCTGACCTCGACCACCGAGCGGGAGGTCGCGAAGCTGCGCGCCACCGCCGACCACGAGGTCGCGGAGAAGCGGGCGAGCGCCGAGCGCGAGATCGCCAAGCTGCGCACCACCACCGAGCGCGAGGTCGCGCAGCTGCGCGCGTCCACCAAGCGCGAGCGGGACGAGATCCTCACCACGGCCAAGCGGCAGGCCGACGAGATGCGCGCGCAGGCGCAGCGCATCCTGGAGGAGAGCGAGGCCCAGCGCGCCCAGGCGGAGGCCGAGTTCGAGATCCAGCTGGCCGCCCGCCGCGAGGAGGCCGACCGGCAGGACGCCGAGCGGCACGCCGCCGCGCAGGCCGCCACCCAGAAGCTGGTCGCCGAGGCCGAGCAGCGCGCCGCGTCCGCCGAGCAGCGGGCCGGGAAGGCCACCCAGCAGGCCGAGCAGACCCGGCGCGAGGCCGACTCGCACGCCAAGCAGCTGATGGCCAACGCCCGCAAGAACTCCGACAACGTGATCGCCGAGGCCAAGGCGCAGGCCGAGCAGCTGCTCGCCGAGACCAAGGCCGAGGCCGACCGCGTCCGGACGGCGGCGCAGCGCCAGGTCGACGAGCTGACCCGCCAGCGCGACAGCATCACCAGCCACCTCAACCAGCTGCGCCAGCTCATCGGCGGCGTCGCGCCGACGATGGGCGCCGAGCCCGAGCTGGCCGCGCCCCCGGAGAAGCCCGCCATCCCCGCCGCCGAGCCGAAGCCGGCCCCGGCCCAGCCGAAGCAGCAGCCGGCCGCCGCGAAGGCTGCGCCCGCCAAGCAGGCCCCGGCCAAGAAGCCCGACGAGGACGACGAGGACTGGTGGCAGGAGTGAGTTCCTGAGAACGGCGTCGAGGAGAGCCTAGAGGCGGTGAAACGCCTCTAGGCTTTTCCTCGTCTCACCACCATGGCAGAGGAGAGCGGCGTGGCCGACGAGACCTCCCGCGACGACGAGCCGGAGGCGGCACCCGGGACGGGACGTCCCAAAGGCGGCGACCGCGTCCCCGCGCCCACCCCGCCCGCCGACGACCAGGGCGAGGACGGCACCACCGGCGACGGTGGTGAGAGCGTCGCACCGAGCGGGGCGCTGAGGCCCGAGGAGACGGACGAGCCCGTGGGCGAACGCGATCCGGCGACCGGTGCCCCGGTCACGCTTCCGGCGAAGGCGGCGGTCGCCGAGCAGGTGCCGCCCGCGCCCGGCGCGCCCGACCCGGCGCACGACGTCGAGCAGCGCCGCCGCGAGGCGGGCGTCGACCAGCGGTTCCCGTTCGGCCGGCCCGGGCAGCCGCTCGGCCGCGCCCACCCGTTCGTGTTCGGGTTCACCGCCGCGCTCGGCGTCATCACCGCGTGGATGCTGGTGAAGACGGCCACGAACGCCAAGTCGGTCATCGTGATGATCATCGTCGCGATGTTCCTCGCGGTCGGGCTCAACCCGGGGGTGGAGCGGCTGCGCAAGTTCGGGTTCCCGCGCGGCGCGGCGGTCGCGTCGGTGTTCCTGCTGGTGATCCTCTTCTTCGCGGGATTCGTCGCCTCGCTCGTCCAGCCGGTGTCCGAGCAGGTCACCGAGCTGCGGCACAACATCCCCGAGTACGTCCAGCAACTGCAGGACAACAAGACCCTCGCCGAGTGGGACAAGCGCTACGGGCTGCTGGACCGCGCCCAGAAGACGGTGAGCGGCGAAGACTTCCAGAAGACGCTCACCGACACCGCCACCGGCATCGGCAAGGTCGCGGTCAACGGCATCTTCCAGACGATCACGATCCTGATCCTGACGCTGTACTTCCTCAGCTCGCTGCCGCAGATCAAGACGTTCTTCTACCAGCTCGCGCCGCGCTCGCGAAGAGCCCGCGTCGCCCTGCTCGGCGACGAGATCCTCGACCGGATCGGCGGCTACGTCGCCGGGCAGTTCACGATCGCGTTCATCGCGGGCGTGACCTCGTATATCTTCCTGTCGATCCTCGGGGTGAAGTACGCGCTCGCGCTGGCGCTGATCGTCGCGGTGACCGACCTGATCCCGCTCATCGGCGCGACGATCGGCGCGGTGGTCGTGTGCCTGGTCGCGTTCCTCACCGGGGACACGACCCACCTCATCGCCTGCGTGATCTTCTATGTGATCTACCAGCAGGTGGAGAACTACCTGGTCTACCCGCGCGTCATGAAGCGGACGGTGGACGTGCAGCCCGCGGTGACGATCGTCGCGGCGCTGGTCGGCGCGGCGCTGCTCGGCGTGGTCGGCGCGCTGCTGGCGATCCCGACGGCGGCGGCGATCTCGCTGCTGATCCGGGAGGTCGTCATGCCGCGCCAGGAGACGCTCTAGCCGGGGGCGTCCGCGGGCCGCGCGGCTCGGCCCGCGCTGCTCAGCGGCCGATGCGGGCGAGGGCGGCGGCGAACTCGGCGACCGCCTGGTTGAACAGGTCCGGCTGCTCCACCGCGCACAGGTGCCCGGCGCGCGGGACGACCTGCAGCTCGGCGTTCGGCAGCGCGTCCGCCATGGCGCGGGCCTCGTCCTCGGTGGCGAGCGCGTCCTCGTCCCCGATCATGACGAGGGCGGGCACCGTGGCGGCGCGGAGCGTGCCGAACGCGTCCGGGCGACCGGCCATGGCGCGCAGCGCCCACGCGGCGGCGCCGGGCGGCGTCGCCTGGACGAGGCCGCGGACCCGCCCGTACACCAGGGCGCGCTGCCGGTAGGTGGTGGGCCCGACGAGACCGGGCAGCACCTCGTCCACCAGGACCTGCGGGACGCCTTCGCGGTCGAGCCGCTCGGCCTGCCGGAGCCGGTGCGCCCGGACGGCGTCGGTGTCGGCGGCCGCGCGGGTCGCGGCGAGCACGAGCCCGAGGACGAGGTCGGGGTGCCGCCGGCACAGCGCCATCGCGACGTACCCGCCCATGGACAGGCCGGCGACGACGGCGCGCCGCACGCCGAGGCTCCGGAACAGGCGGGCGACGTCGTCGGCCATCGCGTCGACCGACGGCTCGTCGTCGCCGAGCACCGATCCACCGAAACCGCGCAGGTCGGGGGTGATGACGCGGAACCGGTTCGCGAGGCCCTCGCGCTGGGCCAGCCACATCGCCGAGGACAGCGGGAACGCGTGCAGCAGAACGAGCGGTGTGCCGGAACCGACATCCCTTGCGTACAGCTGCACCGTCATTGAGCCATGGTCGCCCGCGATCGCAGTGATGTGACGGGTGTGGCCGCGATCGGCCGCAGCGGTTTATTCGTCCGGTTCGTCCCATTCCGTGGGGAGGGGGTAGGCGGCCGGCGCCACCCGCTTGACGATCTCGTTCAGGACGATCCGGACATACGGCTCGCCGACCCAGAGGTGCTTGGCGTTGTCCACCGCGACCACCTCGGCCTGCGGGACGCGCTTGAACCGCTCCCGCGCCTCCGCCGGACGCAGGTAATCGTCGAACTCCGGCACGAGCGCCAGCACGGGACGCCCGTCCGCGCCCCACGCGTCCAGGTCGGCGTCGCCGGCCCGCTTCAGCGGCGGGGACAGCAGGATCACGCCCTCCACCAGCGGGTCGCGCCCCCACTTCAGCGCCAGCTCGGTGCCGAACGACCAGCCGAGCAGCCACGGACGCGGCAGGTCGTGGTACTCGGTGTACTCCAGCGCCGCCGCCACGTCGAACCGCTCGGTCTCGCCCTCGCCGAACTCGCCCTGGCTCGTCCCGCGCGCCGACGTCGTGCCCCGCGTGTTGAACCGCAGCACGGCGAGGTCGGCGAGGGCCGGCAGCCGGTAGGACGCCTTGCGCAGGACGTGGCTGTCCATCATCCCCTCGGCCGTGGGCAGCGGATGCAGGCAGACCAGCGTCGCGACCGGCGGCCGCTCCGGCGGCAGCGCCAGCTCGCCGACCAGCTCCAGCCCGTCCGAGGTGTGCAGCGTGATCTCCTCGCGCCGCGCCGGCAGCACCGTCGCCGCCCTGATCTCCGCCATGGGTCTCCTCTCAATCCGGGGGGACGACCCCCGAGCCCCCGCTACGTCAGTAACGGGGTGCGTTCCGCGAGCGCAGGACGCGGGGGGCGCGGCGGGTGCGGGCCTGCCAGCAGGGGCGGTGCCAGTGCCGCCGGTCGTCGCCGCCCTCGCCCGCCCGCCAGGCGACGACGTGCCCGACGCCCGGCGGGATCTCCTGGTCGCATCCGGGGCACCGGTACGCCTTGGCGGCACCGGCCCCGGCGACCGACCGGACGACCCACTCGCCGTCCGGTCCCTCCTCGGTCTCCTCGGCCCACGACCCGCCGCCGCTCGGGGGACGTCCGGAAACGGCACGGCGATTCTTGCGGGGGCTCATGCAATGAGGATATGTGGGGCTGGAGGACGGTCAGCGGATCGGCTTGCCGGCCGTCACGTGCTCGATGAGGAGCGGGGTCGGGGACAGGGCCGGCTCGCGGGTCTCGGCGTGCAGCGCGCGCAGGACGGTCACGGCGCGGGCCGGGCCGAGCCGGTCGAGGTCGGCGATCGGGCCGGTCGGGTAGCCGCAGCCCAGCGTCATCGCGGCGTCGATCGCGTCGGCGCCGGCGTATCCGGCGCCGAGCATCGCGGCGGCGTCGTTCAGGTAGGGGAAGCGCAGCGCGTCCACGATGAACCCGGCGCGGTCGCGGCAGCGGACGGTGGTGAGCCCCAGCCGGGCGAGCAGGGCGGCGGCGCGGTCGGCGACGTCCGGGCCGGTCAGCACCGTGGCGGCGATCTCGGCGAGCGCGCCGGCGGGGTCGGGCAGGTGCAGCCCGACGACGTCGGCGGGACGTCCGGTGGCCATGGCCTGCTCGATCACCGAGCCGTCCACGGAGGTGACGGCGAGGACCGCGCCCGGCTTGGCGGCCTGCGCGGCGGCCAGCAGCAGCGCCCGCCCGGCCTCGGCGTCCTCGGCCGCCTCGATGACCACGTCGCAGCCGGCGAGGTCGGCGGCCGAGTCGCGGACCTGGGCGCCCGCGCGGTCGCACAGCGCGGCGAGCGCGTCGGCGAGCGGGCCGACGCCGACGATGCCGACGACCGGCGGCGCGCCCTCGTCCGCCGCGGCCTCGGTCTCACCGGACCCGTCGTAGGTGTAGAAGCCGCGGCCGGTCTTGCGGCCGAGCAGCCCAGCGGTGACGAGTTCGCGCAGCACCGGCGAGGCCGCGTGGCGGCGGTCGCGGGACTCGGCGTAGATCGCGTCCAGCACCTCCAGGCAGGTGTCGAGGCCGATCAGGTCCATGAGGGTGAACGGGCCCATCGGCAGGCCGGCGCCCGCCTTCATCGCCGTGTCGATGTCGTCGCGGGTCGCGTGCCCCGACTCCAGCATCCCGGCGGCCTGGTTCAGGTAGCCGAACAGCAGCCGGTTCGCGACGAACCCGGCGCGGTCGCCGATCGTGACCGGGGTCTTGCCGAGGCCCTTCACCAGGGCGGCGACGCGGGCCACGGCGTCCGGCTCGGTCAGCACGGTCGCGATGACCTCGACCAGCTTCATCACCGGAGCCGGGTTGAAGAAGTGCACGCCGACGATCTTGGTGGGGCGCCCGGTGGTGACCGCGATGTCGGTGACCGACAGCGACGAGGTGTTCGTGGCGAGGACGGCGTCCTCCCGGCAGACCCGGTCGAGTTCGGCGAAGACCTTCCGCTTCAGGTCGAGCCGCTCGGGGACGGCCTCGATGACGAGGTCGCAGTCGCCGAGGTCGGCGAAGTCGGTGGACAGCGCGACCCGGCCGAGGATCTCGCGCTGCGCGTCCTCGGTGAGCCGGCCGCGCTTCACGGCCCGTCCGGTGGAGCCCTCCAGGTGCCCGCGCCCGCGCTCCAGCGCGTCCTGGTTCACCTCGATGCCGACGACCGCGAGGCCGCCGCGCGCCAGCACCTCGGCGATGCCCGCGCCCATCGTGCCCAGTCCGACGACCCCGACCCTGCTGAACGAACCCTCATCCATGATGGGCAGTCTTGCAGAGGGCTCGCGCACACCCGCTGCCGGGTACGACGAGGACGTGCGCCTCGGAATCTTCGTCCTCACCACCCGTTTCCCCAGGCAGGACTCTGCCGCCGCCCTCGCTCGCACGGTCGAGGCCGCCGTCGCCGCCGAACGCGCCGGGTTCGACGACGTATGGCTGGCCGAACACCACTTCATGTCGTACGGGGTCGTCCCATCCGCGACGCTTCTGGCCGGGCACCTCCTGGCCGCCACCTCCCGGGTCCACGTCGGGACGGCGGTGAGCGTCCTGTCCACCCAGCACCCGGTGGCGCTCGCCGAGCAGGCGGCGATGCTGTCGCTGCTCTCCGGCGGCCGTTTCCACCTGGGCGTCGGGCGCGGCGGCCCATGGCGGGACCTGGAGGTCTTCGGCACCGGCCTCCACCGCTACGAGCACGGCTTCGCCGAATCCCTCGACCTTCTCCTTACTTCCCTGCGCTCCGACCGTGTCTCCTGGGAGGGGGAACACTTCCGCTTCCGTGAGGTCCCGCTCGTCCCGCACGCACCCGACCCGCCACCGGTGACGGTCGCCTGCACCTCCCCCGCCACCGAACGGCTCGCGGCCGAGCGCGACCTGCCGATGCTCCTCGGCATGCACGTGGACGCGGCCGAGAAGGCCGCCGCCGTCGCCCGCCACGGCCGCCCCGACCTCCCGCACATCTCCACCCATCTGGCCCAGGTGGCCGACACCCGCGCGGCGGCGGTCAAGACCCTGATGGACGAGATGCCCCGCTGGTTGGGCCCCGGCCTGGAGGGATACGTCGCCGTGGACGACCGCCCGCGCCCCTCCCCCGACCCGGTCGCCTACACGCGCCGCATGTGCGACATCCACCCCGTCGGCTCCCCGGACGATTGCGTCGAGTCCCTGCTGTCCACAGTCGAGAAGACGGGCATCGACCACCTGATCCTGCTGGTGGAGGCCGCCGGCTCCCGCGAAGCCACCCTGGAGAACATCACGCGCCTGGGCACCGAGGTCCTCCCCCGCCTCCGCGCCGCCGCCGACCCGGCTTAGCCGCGCTCACCGGGACGGCGGGATCCCGAGAACCCAGTTCATCCGCGCCCGGCGGATCTCCTGGCTCCGCTTGCTGTACGGACCGCAGACGCGGACGAAGTCGGGGATGAGCTCGTCATAGGCCCTGATCGCGCCGACGCGGTCCCCCGATCGGCCGATCTGCTCGGCGACCTCCGCGCGGGCCTCCAGAGTGCGGATGTCGTCCGTGCCGTAGTTCCGCGTCGCGAGCCACAGGGCGTTGTCCGCGGCGTGCAGCCGTCCGACGGTGCCGGGATCGACATGGGGGAGATCGGACGATGGGGCGACCGGGGTGTCGGCGAGCGGGGGCCGGATGATCTCCTGCAGGCGCGCGATGACCTCGTCCGCCGACCGGGGCCGCCGGTCCGGGTCCTTCGCGAGCAGGTGCAGGGCCAGCCGGTCGAGCGCGTCGGGGATGCCGCCGACGACCGCCTTGGGCGAGACCGGCGTCGCGTCCAGGTCGTCGCCGCGCTCGCCCCGCCACCGTTCCGGCGCGAGGTACGGGGGCGTGCCGATGGGCAGCCCGGTGGGCGTCATCGTCGTGTCGGAGGAGCGGGCGATGCCGAAATCGACGAGCTTCACCTCGTCCGCCGACGTGATCATGATGTTGTTCGGGGTGATGTCGCGATGGAAGACGTCCCACCTGTGGCAGTGCGCCAGGCCCAGGCAGATCTGGTGGCACCAGCGCTGGACCTGCTCCAGCCGCGGCCGGGGGAAGTCCGCCAGGGGCCGGCCGTCGATCCACTCCATCGCCATGTAGACGCGTCCGCGCGCCTTGCCCGATTCGTGGACGGCGACGACGTACGGACTGGGCGGCAGCGCGTGCAGGACGCCGATCTCGCGCCGCGACCAGTCGACCACCGCGTCCGGCTGCCTCTTGAAGACCTTGACCGCCACGCACAGGCCGTTGCGCTGGTCGACCGCCTCCCACAGGACGCCCTGCCCGCCCTCCTTGACCCGCCGTTCGAGGCGGTACTTCCCGCCGACGACGGTGCCGGCCCCGAACGTCACAGCGGCCTCGTCCGGCCGGCCCCGGCGGGCGCCACGGCGCCGAGGGTGCGGTCGAGCCGCGCCAGCCCGCGCTCGGCGGTGCGGTCCCACAGCTCCAGGAGCGTGCGCGCATCGGCGACGAGCCCGGGGATCGTCTGCGCGGCGCGGTGCTGCTCGCGGGCGATCTCGTCGGCCCGCCTCGCCCGCCGGGCCGGATAGGTGACGACGTCGAGGCCCACCGCCGCGATGATGAACAGGCCGACGGCGACCATGCCCCAGAGCGCGGCGCCGCGCACCGCGAAGGCCGCGCCCACGGGGAGGAGGACGCCGGCCAGGAACCAGAACACGCTGAGGCGCCCCGGCTTCCGCAGCCGGTTGACGCTCGCGATGTACCCGCACACCTCGTCGGTGAGCCGCGCGCTCTCGGCCTGCGCGGGGGCCTCCGCGTCGATCGCGGTGAGCCAGTCGTCCCACTGGATCGGCACGCTCCTCGGACGCGTCCGAGCGCCTCCGTGCGGTTCCCGCCGCACTCGAGGATCAGTTCCCGGCGCCGGGTCTGGCGCAGCAGGACGATCTCGTCCGGCTCGGGCTGCCAGATGAGGGCGCGGAGGGCGCGCCGCGAGTGCTCGCGCCGGCGCGCGGCCCCCTCCTCGGCCGCGGGCTCGGAGAAGCGTGCGGCGATGTCCTCCGCCGCCGCTCCGCAGGCGGTGGCGAACCTCCGCCGGGGGCCCGGTCCCATCTCCTCAGCGTCTCGTGGGCGTACGAGCGGGCGTCGGGGCCGAGCTCGCCCTCGGCCAGCGCGTTGATCGCATGGGAGA
Organism: Actinomadura chokoriensis; assembly: GCF_039529475.1. Taxonomy (NCBI): domain Bacteria; kingdom Bacillati; phylum Actinomycetota; class Actinomycetes; order Streptosporangiales; family Thermomonosporaceae; genus Actinomadura; species Actinomadura chokoriensis. The sequence continues at coordinate 506,103 of NZ_BAAAMW010000001.1, forward strand.
ACTCGTGCCCCAGTGCTTCCGGCGTGAGCTTCCCGAGGTACTGGTTCATGCTCATCGCGGCGGCGTCGTCCTTGCCGACCAGCGAGTAGAACAGCGCCATGAACAGGTCGCTCTTGGCGGCGTCCCCCTCCGACGCCATGGCCCAGGCGTTCGCACCGGCGCTCTCGTGCTCGAGGTACTCGGAGACGATCGCGACGACCACCGCGCCCAGCCAGTGCTGCGCGTCCGCGGCCATGTGGCTCCCCGCCACATGGATCATCGTCTGGGCCTCGATGACGTGGTCCCGGATGGCCGCCGTGCCCGCGGCGCTGATCAGGCTGGTGGCGAGCCTGCGGATGTCGTTGCGTCCGGCGAACTCGGTGTCGAGCCGGTCGCGGAGCCTGGCCAGCTCGGCGCGCGCCCGGGCCATGTTCTCGTTGAGGACCTGCTGCTCGTAGATGCGGGTGAGCAGCTTCTCCTGCTCGTCCATCCGCGGAATGGCCCTCGGTGGCCGGAGCAGGCAACGGCGGACGGTGCGGAAGCGGTGTCGCTTCCGCACCGCGTCGGCCGGGGCGGGGTCAGCAGTCGCGGAGTTCGGGGGACTGGTTGAGGATCTGCTCGCGGGGGGTCGTGAACGTGCGGTAGGCGGAGGAGTCGCCGGTCGGGAAGACGGCGACGCGGTGGCAGTTCTGGAAGGCCAGCTTCACGCCGAAGTGGCGCTCCAGGGTGGAGCGCATGGCGTCGCTCGCGAGGACGCGGAGGAGCTGGCCGCGGGCCTGCTCGTCCGGGGGCGGGGTGAGGTTGTCGGCGAAGTCGCCGCCGTCCACCTGGAGCCGGGCCACCAGCCCGCTGATCATGTCCCACGCGTACGGGAGGGACGTCCTGATGCACTCGACGAAGTCGGCCTCGCCGACCTCGCCCTTCTGCGCCGTCTCAAGCAGTTCCGGAGTCACGTCGAGAGACATGCGGGGGGTCCTTTCGCCGTTTGTGGATGAACACCCACCCGCCGACGCTAATCACGGTGCCCGGAGAATTCCAGGCTTGACAAAGATTTTCATTCCGCTACGGAGCGCCCCTGGACGGCCCCCGTCCGTCCAGGGGCGCGCGTCATCGCGCCGGCGCCGCTCCGTGGCGGCGCGCCCGGCGGACGGTGGTGGCCCGCTCGGCGCGGTCGGCCCAGAACTCGCGGGCCCTGCGCGCGAACCGGGCGTCCCGCTCGGCCGCGGCCCGCGCCCGCAGCTCGCGGGTCCGCTCGCTCATGATCGACTGCATGATGTCGTGGTGGTACACGGTGTCTCCCGAAGGTTCCGGGCCGCTCGGCACGACCCGACACCCAAGACACTCGTCCTAAGGGGGCCGCCCCCACATCGGCAGCACGCCTTATGTGCGCAGGTCCGAGCGCCTTAGGCGGGATCGGGGGGACCCCCGACCACGCAGAGTGCCGCCGGTTCGCCGGTCTGGACCGAAGCGTGCCGCGTCCGGGACTAAGGTGAGGCAGCGTGCGTCTCGTTATCGCCCGCTGCAGCGTCGACTACGCCGGCAAACTCACCGCCCACCTGCCGATGGCCCCCCGCCTGATCCTGATCAAGGCGGACGGGAGCGTGAGCATCCACGCCGACGACCGCGCCTACAAGCCCCTTAACTGGATGAACCCGCCCTGCTCGCTGCGCGAGGAGAGCTACGAGGAGAACGGCGCCACCGCGCGCTGGACGGTCACGCACGGCAAGTCGGGCGAGCGGCTCATCCTCACCATCGAGGAGATCCTGCACGACACCAGCCACGAGCTGGGCATCGACCCGGGCCTGCAGAAGGACGGCGTCGAGGCGCACCTGCAGGAGCTGCTCGCCGAGCACATCACCACGCTCGGCGACGGCTACACGCTGATCCGCCGCGAGTTCCCCACCGCGATCGGGCCGGTCGACATCCTGTGCCGGGACGCCGACAGCGCCACCGTCGCGATCGAGATCAAGCGGCGCGGCGAGATCGACGGCGTCGAGCAGCTCACCCGGTACCTGGAGCTGCTGAACCGCGACCCGCACCTCGCGCCCGTCCGCGGCGTGTTCGCCGCCCAGGAGATCAAGCCGCAGGCCCGCGTCCTCGCCACCGACCGCGGCATCGACTGCGTCACCCTCGACTACGACGCGCTGCGCGGCATCGAGCACGAGGGCACCCTTTTCTAAGACTGTCGGGCCGCTGAGACCTCCCCCGCCGCCGGATGCGGCGGGCATCATGGCGGGCATGACGTTTCAAGCCAGCGGCAGCTTCGACATCGAGGCGTGGGACGCCGAGAAGCCCTACGACGAGCGGGACGGCGCCAAGCTGACCCGCGTCCACGTCGGCAAGCAGTTCCACGGCGACCTCGTCGGGACGAGCACCACCGAGCTGATCACCGTGGAGACGCCCGCCGGGCCCGTCGCCTACGTGGGGGTCGAGCGGGTGCAGGGCATCCTGCACGGCCGGGAGGGCGGGTTCGTCCTGCAGCACAGCGCGGGCAGCGAGGACGGGACGCCCGACACCCAGTGGCTGCGGTGGCTGATCGTCCCCACGTCCGGGACCGGGGAGCTGGCCGGCATCCGCGGCCTGGGCCAGATCACCGTCGCCGAGGACGGATCCCACGCCTGGGCGCTGGAGTACACGCTGGACTAGGGGCCGACGGGCAGCCGGTAATGTGCTGCCATGCCCCCGGTCACCACCGACGCGACGCGCGAGCGGATCATCGACGCGGCCGAAGAGTGCTTCCGCCGCTTCGGTGTCGCCAAGACGACGGTCGAGGACATCGCGGCGGCGGCGCGCCTGTCGCGCGCGACGGTGTACCGGAGCATCACCGGCGGCCGGGACGAGCTGATCCTCGCCGTGGTGGTGCGCGATCTGCACCGGTTCCTGGACCGGCTGGCGGCGCGGCTGCGCCGCGAGCGGTCGGTGCCGGAGGCGATCGTCGAGGGGGCGCTGGACGCGATCGAGTACGTCCGCGGCGAGCCGACCATCGCGCACTTCCTGGTGCCGGAGGCGGCGGGCCACATGCAGGCGGCGGTCGCGGGCGCGGCCGAGCACGTCCTCGACCTGTGCTGCGAGTACGTGCGGCCGTACTTCGCGCAGGCGCAGCGGCAGCGGATGCTGCGGGCCGACATCGAGGTGGAGGGTACGGTCGAGTTCCTCTTCCGGATCATCACCTCGCTGATCGTGATGGACCGGGACCGGGACGCCGAGGCGCAGCGCCGCTTCCTGCGCACCTACGTCGTCCCGGTGATCGCGGCGCCGTGACGCCCGCGGGCGGGAAACCCGCCGCACGGGCACGGCGTTGGAGCAGGTAGCTTCCGAATGACGATCGGGCGGGACGGGGCGCCGGGAGAGCGGCGGCGCGGCGAGAGGGGCCGGGAACGATGAACGGGACTGCACACGGGGCGCGAGGAAGCGCGGCCGTCCGGCCGAGCCCGGTGTTCCTCGCGATCGTGGCGGCGACCGTCCTGTGCGGCCTGATCGCCTGGCGGTACGGGGAGGACCCGGCCAAGGAGGCGCGGATCGCGCTGTTCGGGTTCGTCCTCGCGGCCTGGATGACGTCCCTGTGCGCGCACGAGTTCGGGCACGCCTACACGGCCTACCGGTCGGGCGACCGCAGCGTGGTCGCCAAGGGGTACCTGACGCTGAACCCGCTGAAGTACTCCGACGTCGTGCTGAGCTTCGTGATCCCGGTGGTGTTCATCATGCTCGGCGGCATCGGCCTGCCGGGCGGCGCCGTCTGGATCGACCGGCACTCCATCAAGGGCAGGCTGCGGCACAGCCTGATCTCGGCCGCGGGCCCGCTGTCGAACGTCCTGTTCGCGATCATGCTCGCGGTGCTCTACAAGAACTTCGCCCACCAGGACCACGGCGTCTTCTGGCTGGGCGTGGCGTTCCTGGCGTTCCTCCAGGTCACCGCCGCCATCCTGAACCTCCTGCCGATCCCCGGTCTGGACGGGTTCGGGATCATCGAGCCGTACCTGCCGCAGCGCTGGGTCGCCAAGGTGAGCCCCTACGGCGGCTACGTCTTCCTCATCCTGATCGCGCTGCTGTGGCTCGGGCCCGTCAACGACGCCTTCTTCACCGCGGTCTTCCACATCACGGAGGCGCTGGGCCTGGGCGAGATCCCCATCCGGGTCGGGCTGTCGCTCTTCCAGTTCTGGACGAACTGACGCCTCACGGCCCGGCCGGGCGCCCGGCCGGGGCGCGTCCCTGTCAGTGCTCGGGGGATTCGCCGGGCGCGCGGGAGTCGCGGGCGGCGAGTTCCGCGGCGACCCAGCGCAGCCAGTCGCGGCGCATCTCGAAGAAGCGCTTGCCGTACTCCAGGACGAAGCGGCCGTTGTCCGCCATGCCGCCCTGCTCGTCCCATTCGACGGCCTTCTCGACCTCCGCGAGGCCGGCGGCCTGGGCCCCGATCGCGTCGATCTGCTCGTCGATGTAGCGGAGCGCCTCGGCGCGGGTCAGCTCGCCGAGGAAGAAGACGCGGAGGAGCGTCTCGTCCCGCCGGTTGGGCTTGGGCGCGATGCCGATCAGCCAGTGGTGCAGCTCCGCCCGGCCGGACGGGGTGATCCGGTACTCGCGGCGGCCGCGCGGCCCCTCGGCGGCGACCTCGATCAGCCCGGCGTCGGTGAGCTTGCCGAGTTCGCCGTAGAGCTGGCTCTGCGTGGCCGGCCACACGTTGTCGAGCGACACCTCGAACAGTTTCAGCAGGTCGTAGCCGCTGGCGCCGCCCAGCTCGGCGAGGAGCCCGAGCACCGCGTGTCGCAAACTCATGCCGGGGACTCTACCAGTCTGTATTGACATGTCAGAACTGGAACGTCTACGTTCGACATGTCACAACTGGAATGTCGCCGCGGAAGGGCGCCCGCCATGCCGAAGTACTACGCCAGAACCTTCCTGCCGTGGATCGTGCTCGCGGTCGTGAGCGGCTTCGACGGTCAAGCGGGCGCCGTCGCCGGGCTCGTCACGGCGCTCGTGCTGCTCGGCCAGGACCTCCGCCAGGGGCACCGCGCCGACTCGCTGATCCTGGAGATCTCGACCTCGGTCTACATGGCGGCGCTCACCGCGCTGGCGTTCACCGTGCCCGGCTCGCCCGCCCTGGACTACGGCGCCTCCCTCGCGATCGGCTGGCTGGCGATCACCGCCTGGGGGACGCTCCTGCTCCACCGCCCGTTCACCGCGGGCATCGCCCGCCGCCAGGTCCCGGCGGAGATCGCCGCGACCGCCCTGTTCGTGCGCATCAACCGCGTGATCACCGCCGTCTGGGCGGCGGGCTTCACCGTGATGGCGGTCGTGCTCGGCCTCGTCCAGCACTGGGCCCCGGACGCCACCGCGCTGCTGGTCGCCGTCAAGGTCGCCGGTTTCACGGTCCCCGCCGTCTTCACGGCCCGCTACCCCGACCGCGCGCGCGGGCGCCACGCCACCGAACTCGGGCAGCCGGTCGCCCAGGCCGCCGCCCAGCCGTCCTCCCGCTGATACTGGAAGGGAACGCCGCGATGAGAGAGAACCTCATGGACAAGCCGGCCGCATGGCTGGACGGCCATCTGGCCCCCGTCCCCGACGAGACCGACGCCCACAACCTGCGGGTCACCGGGACGCTGCCGCCCGAGCTGACCGGCCGGTACTTCCGCAACGGCCCGAACCCCAAGCCGGGCGAGCCGAGCGGGCACTGGTTCACCGGCCACGGGATGCTCCACGGGGTGCGGCTGCGGGACGGCCGGGCCGAGTGGTACCGCAACCGCTGGGTCCGGACGGAGGCGTTCACCGAGGGGAAGCCGTTCGTCCGCGACGACTACGGCTTCGACCGGCGCGCCGTGCGGGCGAACACGCACGTCGTCCCGCACGCGGGCAAGATCTGGGCGCTGGTGGAGAACGGGTTCCCCTACGAGGTGACGCCCGAGCTCGGCACCGCCGGACCGTGCGACTTCGGCGGGCGGCTCACCACGGCCATGACCGCGCACCCCAAGGAGGACCCGGTCACCGGCGACCTGCTGTTCTTCGGCTACGGCATGTTCCCGCCCTACCTCACCTACCACCGGCTGTCCGCGGACGGGACGCTGGTGGAGAGCCGCGAGGTCGAGGTGCCCGGCCCGACGATGATGCACGACTTCGCGATCACCGAGAACCATGTCGTGTGGCTCGACCTGCCGATGGTGTTCGACCTTGACCTGGCGCTGTCCGGCGAGTCCGGGATGCCGTACCGGTGGGACGACGGGTACGGGGCGCGGCTCGGCGTGATGCCGCGCGACGGGTCCGGCGGCGTCCGCTGGTTCGAGGTCGACCCGTGCTACGTCTTCCATGTCGGCAACGCGCACGAGGACACCGCCGGGCGGGTCGTCCTGGACGGGGCCCGCTACCGTCCCGAGTCGTTCGCCTCCCTCTGGGGCGGGATCGGCGGCACCGTCGACCCCGCGACCGAGGCGGTGACCTCGGAGAGCGCCCAGCTGCACCGGTGGGTTCTCGACCCGGCCACCGGGGAGGCCGCCGAAGAGCAGCTCGACGACCGCAACGTCGAGTTCCCGACCCACGACGACACCAGGACGGGCCTGGAGCACCGCTACCTCTACACCGTCGCCGGCAACACGATCGTGAAGTACGACCTGCGCGGGGGCCCGTCGGCGCGCGAGTGCGGACCGGACGTGCAGCTCGGCGAGGCGGTGTTCGTCCCCGCCGAGGGAGCACGCGCGGAGGACGAGGGCTGGCTGCTGTCGATCGCGTCCGGCGACGCCGGGGCCGAACTGCTCGTGCTCGACGCGTCCGACCTGTCGCACACGGCGACCGTCCACCTGCCGCGACGCGTTCCGGCCGGATTCCACGGAAGCTGGATCCCCGACTCCCGGCGGGGGGCTTAGGGTGGTTTACTAGCCGGTACGCAGGCGCAAGTACTCACTTACCAGGCTCCTCCCGGGAGGTTCCTCATGTCCGTGGCCACGGAGAGCACCGAGACGTTCGCGTCCCTGAACCCGGCCACCGGCGAGGTCGTCGCCGAGCATCCCGTCCAGGACGGTGCCGCCGTGGCGGCGGCGGTCGAACGCGCCCGGGAGGCCGCCGAGTGGTGGCGGGCCCTCGGCTGGAAGGAGCGCCGGCTCCGCCTGCTCAACGTCAAGGGGTCGCTCGCCCGCAACCTGAACCGGATGGCCGAGCTCATCCACCAGGAGACCGGCAAGCCGGTGCAGGACGCCCAGCTCGAGACGATCATGGCGATCACCCACCTGGACTGGGCCGCCCGCAACGCGCAGAAGATCCTCGGGCCGCGCAGCGTCTACCCCGGCCTCATGGCCGTCAACCAGAAGTGCGTGCTGGAGTACCAGCCGCTCGGCGTCGTCGGCGTCATCGGCCCGTGGAACTACCCGATCTTCACCCCGATGGGCTCGATCGGCTACGCGCTCGCCGCCGGCAACGCCGTCGTGTTCAAGCCGTCGGAGTTCACCCCGGGCGTCGGCGTGCTGCTCGCCGAACTGTTCGACGCGGTCATCCCCGAGCACCCCGTCCTGCAGACGGTCACCGGGCTCGGCGAGACGGGCGCGGCGCTCGCCTCGTCCCCGCACGTCGACAAGATCGCCTTCACCGGGTCGGCCCGCACCGCCAAGCGCGTCATGGCGGCCTGCGCGGAGAACCTCACCCCGATCGTCGCCGAGTGCGGCGGCAAGGACGCCTGCATCGTCGACTCCGACGCCGACCTCGACGCCGCCGCCGACGCCGCGCTGTGGGGCGCCATGTCGAACGCCGGCCAGACCTGCATCGGCGTCGAGCGCATCTACGTCGTGGACGACGCCTACGACAAGTTCCTCGGCAAGCTCACCGAGAAGGCCAAGGACCTGCGCCCCGGCTTCGACCGCGAGGCCGCCTACGGCCCGATCACCATGCCGTCGCAGCTCGACATCATCGAGCGGCACATCAAGGACGCGCTCGCCAAGGGCGGCAAGGCGGTCGTCGGCGGGGCCGAGTCCGTGCGCAAGCCGTACGTGGAGCCGGTCGTCCTCGCCAACGTGCCGGACGACTCGTCCGCCGTCTGCGAGGAGACGTTCGGCCCGACGATCACCGTCCACCGGGTCAAGGACCTCGACGAGGCCGTCGAGCGGACCAACAAGACCAGCTACGGCCTCGCCGGGACGATCTTCTCCGGCGACAAGTCCCGGGCCCTGGACGTCGCCCGCCGGATGCGGTCCGGCATGACGTCCATCAACGCCTTCGCCGCGTTCGCCCAGGTCGCCGCGCTGCCGTTCGGCGGTGTCGGCGAGTCCGGCTTCGGCCGCATCCACGGCGCGGACGGGCTGCGCGAGTTCACCCGCCCGAAGGCCATCACCCGGCAGCGGTTCGCGACGATGAACCTCACCTCGTTCGGCCGCACCGAGAAGGAGATGGCCCGCGTCCTCGGCCTGGTCACCATGCTCCACGGCCGCCGCTACAAGCGCTGACCCGCCGCCGCGCGACCACGGCGCCCCCGGCCCGCGCCGGGGGCGCCGCCTAGACTGGCGACCATGACATCCGGGACGTTCGGCGCACCCGTGCGCAGCCGCCTCCGGGCGCCCCTGGGCGCGGCACCGCCGCCCCCGCCGGGCCTTCGGCCGCTCACCGCCGCCGACACCCCCGCACTCGCCGCCGCCATGTGGGCCGCCTACCGCGGCACCCCCGACGAGGCCGACGTCGGCGACCTCCCGGGCGCGGCACGCGAGATCCAGCTCACCCTGGACGGCGAATACGGGACGTTCCTCCCCGAAGCCTCCTTCGTGGCCGACCACGAGGACCGTCCGGTGGGCGGCGCCCTCGTCACCCTCTACCTGGACGAACCGCTCCTGGCCTTCCTCTTCACCGCCCCGTCCCACGCGGGACGCGGCTTGGGGCGCGGCCTCGTCCAAGCGACGATGCACGCCCTGGCCGAACAGGGCCACACCTCGCTCTCCCTGGCCGTGACCCGCCGCAACCGCCGCGCCCGCCGCCTCTACGACCACCTGGGCTTCGTGGAAGTCCCCTGATGCCGACCGACTCACGGGGTGGCCCATGACGACGACCAGCCCGGCCCGAACCGCGGCAAGCTACATCTGGGCTCTGAGCCCGCTCTACACCCTCGGCTACGCCGCGCCCCTCACCCTGGGCTTCGGCGCCGCCCGCAGGAGAAGCATCGGCCTGTGGGCGGCGACATTCCTCTACCTCGTCCTGGTCACGGCCATGCTGATGACGGCCGACAGCGAGAACGGCAGCTCCGCCGACACCGTGTTCGTCATCACGTGGATCCCGTCATGGCTCGGCGGAACGCTCCACGCACTGGCCATCAGGCACCGTGTGTTCGGCCTGGCCACCCGGCCCGACTCCCTCGAACGGGCCGAACAGAAGACCCGCCACCGCCGCGACCTGCGCGCCCGCGCCGCCGCCCTCGCCCGCGACGACCCCCAGACGGCGCTGGAGATGGGCATCGGCCGTCCCGACCTGCCGAGGACCTTCGACGACGGCGGCATCGTCGACATCAACCACGCCCCGGCGTCCGCGATCATGACCGTCCCCGGCATCACCCGGGAGCAGGCCGAACAGATCGTGCGACTGCGCCAGGACGTACACGCCTTCACCTCGGCCGAAGAGGTCTCGGCCATGGCCGACCTCCCCCCGCACCTGACCCCGACCCTCGCCGAGCACACCGTCTACCTCACCTGACGGCCCGAACGAACCACGCGACCGTCATCACCCCCAGCGATGGTCATGCCGAGAAAGAGCGCAGCACTGACGGGCCTGAGCTACTTATGGGCGTCGCTGCTCACGGGCCCGGCCGCCCCGATCTCCCCCACCCCGGCCGGTCCGGCGCCCCAGTCCGGTCAGTCGGACGGCCAGGGCCGACGGTCGGCGTCGTGGTCCGCGGCGGTCGGCGGCGGCGACACGACGTTCATGAACACCAGCCGCCCCTTGGCGCGCACGCCACGCGTGGTCCCGGCGGGAATGACCACGAGATCCCCCGCCGCCACCGGACGCGGGGCATCGCCGACCCACACCTCCCCGGCCCCCTCCATGATCGCCAGGGCCAGCTCCACGCCCGGCGTGTGCAGCGGGATCTCCTGCCCGTCCTCCATGCCGACGACCATCACCCTGGTGCTGTCGGTCGCCGACAGCACCTTCGGGCAGTACCCCTCGGCACTGAACTCCGCGAGCGCGGACGCGTTGCCGACGACGGCCTGCTTCTCCACCGTGCTTCTCCGTTCACTCAGGCCCGCGCGCGCACGCACACCCACTCCGCGGGCATCTCTCCGGACTCAAGGAAGGCCCGCAGCCGCTCGGCCCGCGGTTCCGGCACGACCCGCTCCAGCTCCGGGTAGAGGACCTTCTCCTCTTTCAGGTTGTGGTGCAGGAGCTGGACGGTGAGCCGGCGGCACAGCGTGTTCGCGGCACCGTCGTCCGGGTCCGCGTCGAGAGCGTCGAGCGTGGCCCACATCTGTGCGTGCTCACGCAGCATGACGAGCACCGGCGCCGTCAGCCCGGCCGCGTGCAAGGCCGGGAAGAGGAACTCCTCTTCGAGGTAGATGTGACGGCGCAGCGCCCGAACGGCACCCGCGAGGGCGTCCCGCGTCCCGTCCATGAACGCCTCGATTCCGGCATCGATCTCGTGATGCTCCCGCTCAAGGGCCATCGCCAGCGACTCGATCTCCATGCCCGCACCTTCACAGCCGACCTAGCCCAGCGCCCCGCCCCCCGATCGAGGAGGTCGGACGCCGGACACCAACATTAATACATGAAGGTGATGTAAAAAATAATTCGATGTGTGAGAAATCATCCACCGGCACGACACTTGTTTGCGGCGAGGAGCGGGCCAGGACTACTGCCGATCCGGCCGGACGATGTACCACGCGCCGGACGGGGTGACCCAGACCAGCAGCCCGGCCCAGATTTGGAAGAGTCTCCAGTCGGTGCGCTGCTTCAGCCTGTGGTGGCGTCGGCAGAGGGGCGCGAGGTTGCAGCGGCAGGTGATCCCCGGCCGCCACGGCACAGTGTGGTCGAGGTCGCAGCGGTGAGAGGGCTGGTTACAGGAGGGGAACACGCACGAAGCGTGCCGGGCCTCGACCTCTCGCCGCAGCGCGGCGGACGGCCGATACCCGGGTCGACCATGGACCTCATCGTCACCCTGGCAGGCGACCTCGCGGGCGTCCGCGAACTCGGCATGGATGCGCTGCACCGTGCGGCGGATGGCATGCGGCAGTTCACGAGGCTCGACGCGCGCCCGTACATGCTGGAGACGCCGGTTGACCTCGTCCGCGAGAACTGCAACCCCGACGTCCGCGCTGAACTCCCCCGGCAGCTCGCTCGCGGCCGCAGACTCAGCGAGGCCAGACAACCCCGAAACCGGCGAACCGACGTCGTCACCCGCTTGAGCGAGCAGGTCGCGGATGGCTTCGGGAAGTTCGAGCCCCTGCAGCAGCCGGGTGGCCAGATCGGCGCGGATGGTGCTCAGAGGCCGAGTATCGCCATCACCCTTGATGCCGTGCGCAGCAGCGGTGATCTTGTTGTAGATGGCGTGGGCGTCTTCGGCGGCCAGGTCGCACAGCGCAAGGTCAGAGGTGCCTGAGGGGGTGTCCCACAACTCCAGCCGCCGCTGCCGGACGGCCTCCCGCCTGCGTTCTTCGACGGCTTCGGGTGCCAGACGCCGCGCGATCCGATTGAGGCGGCGGCGCAGTTGCCCGGTGGTCTGCTCGGACGCCTTCTCCAGCGCCGCCGACTCCACCCGTCTGGCCGTGTGCTCGGGGAGTTGTTCGGTGACGTCGCAGATGACGCGTGCCTTGGCCAGGTCAACCCGTCCGGCCTCCAGCGCGTCTCCCGTCCGAGCAAGGGGGCCGGTGAGCTGTTCAGCCAGATGGACCAAGGTGGCGGCGGCATTGCCGGTGACGGTGAGGGCGGCGGACACCTCCTCAGTGACCGACTCGCGGGCCGAGAGGATCCGGTAGTCGGGATCCCCGGACTCCTCCTCAACGGTGCGGCGCCGAGTGAGTTCGGCGATCGCGGCCAACTCTCGCGCCTGCGCCCAGGAGGTCTGCCGCCGCGCCGCCGCAGCGACCTGGAGCAATTCATCATCAGTCAGGTCGGCCAGCCGGTTCTTCCCACCGGACAAGCAGATCGCCAATTGCGGGCCGGGCGGGAACCACCCCCGGTCTACCCATTCACGCTGCCCACTGACTAATTCAGCGACCTGGACAGGCATGGTCACGGGGGTTCACCTCCCAACCTTCAACATCTGCTCCCAATTATAGACGACGCACACGTCAAGAGCGCCAGACAATCCGGACACGCCACATTTCTATCACCAACCTTTTTCCACCCGCCACCACGAAAGGGGACGCCCCTTACAGCCACAATCATCCAACAGCCGACGATGACTGAGAGCAGCCTTATCTAAGCGCAGGCAATTAGTGCGGGGGCGGGCGATTTATCCCTCCCGAAGCCGAACCCTCCGCTACGAGCGCGCGCTTCGCGCGCGCCACCACCGACGACCTCGACCACCGCTCGTCCTCGCCGAGTGCTTTTCCGCGCGTAGCGCGGCCCAAGCGGTACCACGCACCAACCAGCAGATGAACACCCCACCCATACCGACCACCGCAACCAACGTGACAGCGGCCAACGACACACCCGCACGTGCACGCCCGCCTTCGGAAGGCCACCTCAGCCGCCCACCCACAGCAACCACACAAAGACCGGTAAAACAAAGACCTCAGCCCCGCACACGCCCTGAGCATATACGGCGGCCAGAAAGCGGCTAAGCATAAGTAGAACGCGCCTACCTCAGCGCACCATAGGACTAAGGGAAAGAACCCGAACTCTGTCCGACGCCAGTGGCGACGATAACCAAGAGAGCCGGGCAGAAGGTGCGCTACTCCCTCGGCCGTCTACTCACGGCAACAAGCGGCAAGAAGGCGCCTTCGTCGCGGGCCGCCAGCGGGGCGTTCGTGAGTTGCGCCCCCGTCCGTGGGGACGGGGGCGGTTCTTATGGAGATGGGCGGGTTAGCGGCACCGGGGGACTCGTGGGGGGTGCGGGTCAGTCGAGGACCAGGCGGGAGCCCCAGCCCCCCGTTGTGTATTCGCGTTGGCGGCGGACGGCGTAGTGGCCCGGGGTGCAGCCGGAGGCGCCGTGTTCGGGGTGCAGCAGGTAGACGGGGGCGGACGCCTCGAAGACGCCTATGGCCAGGCCGCTGGAGTCGTGCACGTGCTTCGTCCAGCGGCAGGTGCCGGGGTCGGCGACGAGGGTGTGCGGGTTGCCGCCCGCCCCGCCTCGGAGGAGTTCGATGCCCTCGGGCGGGACGTCCGTCCAGTTGGCACCTTGCAGGAACGTCAGGGACGCCGAGATTTCGGAAAGGGGGATGACGATCAGGTCGCCCTGGGCTTGGATCCCATCGACGATCGGGATGCTCACCGACTGTTCGAGATGGTCGAGGACGGGGAGCCCGGTCTGCAGGGAAAGGGACGCGAGGGTCACGGTCATGGTGATCACCTTCAGGTTCGGCGGACGAGTCGGGAGTACTGGTCGGCGGACAGCCCGTAGGTCCAGCCAGCGGCGGCGACCGGGTCCTCGATGGCGCCCGGCACGGTCAGGCCATAGCGGCGGCGGTGTCCGTCGCGTTCGGCGGAGCCGTTGACGGCGAGCAGCACCCTGGTCTGTTCGGGCAGGTCGTAGAGCCGGAGCTCCGAGCCGGGGTTGCCGGGGTCCTGCGCGGTGGCCACGAGCCGCAGGCCCGCGCGGTCGATGTAGTCGCCCCAGCCGATCTTCTCGATGGCGCAGCGGCGGACCTCGACGTTGGCCTCCCGCGCAATCCGCTCGACGCCTGGATCGTCGATCACCCAAGGCGGCACCCTCATGCCGTGCCAGGCGTGCACGTCGGAGCCGTCGGCGTACCGGAGCGCGCGGCCGTCCGGGCAGTGCAGCCGCACCTGCCCCTCATCGCCCCAGACCTCGGTGTGCACCTCGACCGGCCGTTCGGACACGACGCAGACGTGCTCACGCGGCCACCACCAGCCGGACGACCGGCCCAGCGTGGCCCACAGGTCGAGGAGGCGGGTCTGCTCGGGAGTGAACACCACACCGGACGTCCGGCGAACGGCGTCGTAGTGGGCGACCCACGAGACGCACAGCGCGTCATACCAGGGCCCGACCCACTGGGTCTCGTTGGGCGACCGCAGAGCCCGGCGGAGCGTGCTCTGGGACGAGGCCGCGATCGGCGCGCGTACCAATTGCCGCAACATGGGGTCCAGCGGGCGGTAGCCACGCATGACCTCGACATCGAGCTGTGCGGAGAGTCTGCTGATCAGGCTGCGGAAACGCGCCGGCAGAGGCCAGTCGGAGAGACGTTCCACGGTCTCGTCCGGCCGTAGGCGGGTTCCCGGTGGGACGGTCTCCAGGGCTGCGAGCGGCGAGGAGACCCAGTGGAACCGCGGTGGGTCGAGCCCGATCAGCCGGTACAGCTCGGAGATGGCCGCTTCGGCGGCCGAGCGGTCGGCGGGCGCGGTGGAGAGCAGGTGCCCGAGCCATTCCGCGCGGATGTCGGCAGCTTCCCGCTGCGCGAAGTCGCTCACCGGACGAGGGCGGCGACGCCCCTTTCATAGATCATGAGGCCGGATCCTGGCAGACCGGGGCCGCGCCTGTCCAGTCCCCCGTCGCGGGCGAATGCCTCGGGACGGCCGGCGAATGCCCCGAGACGGGGCCACGCCTCAGGCCCTCCCCCAGCCCTCCCCCTAGCCCTCCCCCTAGGCCGGCATCGCGACCTAAGGCGGTCTAAGGCGGCGTAGATAGGGCTTCGTCCCCATGTGGAGGGTGGGGGCTTAGGAAGAACCTTGTACATGTCGGGCCACGAGGGCCCGGCAAGAACAACCCGGCAACAACCCGGCAAGAACCCGGCAAGAACAAGGAGAACGGCATGATCCGCCCGGAGTTCGACAAGGTGATCATCAACGACCGCGTACGCGTGCTGCGGGCCGAGGCGAAGGACGCCCGCCGCGCCCGCATCGCGAAGGCGCTCAAGCGGTGACGCCCGCGCCCTGTCCGCGAGGGTCCGCGCTCGCCGCCCGGCCGCGAAGGCCCGCCCGCGCGGCCCGACCACCAAGGTCCGCGCTCGCGGTCCGATCGCGAAGGTCCACGCCCCCGCCCGTACCCCGGGCCGGGGGCGTTCTTCGTTTCAGTCGGAGGCCGTCCAGTCGCGCCGGCGCCGCCGCACCGCCCGGCGGCGGAACCGCCGGATCGCCCGGTCCGCCTGGCGTCGCCGGATCGCCTGTATCAGCCGGGGTTCCAGCCCGAGGACCGCGCGGATCTCGTCGGCGATCTCGTAGCCGGGCCCGGGCAGCCGCACCGCCAGCAGGTTGAACAGAACGGCGATGCTGAGGCCGCGGGACGGGTCGGCGAACGCCACGCCGCAGTTGTTCACCTCTCCGAACGCGGTGTAGGACGCCGTCTCGACGAAGGCGACCCCGAAGCCGAGCCCTCTCGGAATGGGCCCGCCCAGCACGCGGTCCTCCCGCACCGTCATGATGGAGGACAGGCGGGATGTCAACTCCGGCGGGATGAGCCGGACGCCGTCCACCTCGCCGATCAGGGCGGCGTACATGCGCGCGAGAGCCTGAGCCGTCCCCCTGCCGGAGCAGGGCATGGACATGGCCTCGTACTCGGTCCGGTTCGCCAGCACGGCACCGTCCCGCCACGCGGGCGGGACGACCCGGTGGAAGAGCGAACCCTCGGGAAAGTGCACCACGGGGTCGGTGGAATCGTGGCCTTCCATGCGCGCCAGCCTGGGCAGGTGCCGCGCCGGGACGCCGAAGAACAGATCGTCGGCGATGCCGAGCGGCGCAGTGACCTCCTCCCGCAGAATGTCGGCGATGGGATGCCCCGTGACCCTCCGGACGACCTCACCGAGAATGATCCCGAATGTCAGGACGTGGGCACCGACCGCGGTGCCCGTCCGCCACAGCGGCCGCAGATCCGCGACCCGCGCGCACAGTGCGTCCCAGTCGGCGAAGTCCTCGGGAACGAGGCCGTCCGGCGCCTGCGGCACTCCGGCCGAATGAGCGAGGACGTGCGAGACGGTGATGTCGGTCTTGCCGTGGGCGCCGAACTCCGGCCAGTACGCGGCAACTGGGACGCCGTACTCGATGAGCCCTCGCTCGGCCAGCACATGCACGACCGTCGCAACCAGTCCCATCTCCGGGGCGTGGAAAAGGGTCCGGTCGTCCACCAGCCGGCCGGTGGACGCGTCCGCGCGGCCGGCGTGCACGTCGACGATGAGTTCGCCATGTAAGTAGGCCGCTATCTGCAGCCCCACCTCGGCGCCCGACGCGACCAGCCCGTCGGCCATCTCTTGGGCGCGGGCTTGGACATCCATCCCCGGGGTCCCTAGTCCTGGGCGTTCGCGGGCTTCAGCGGGCTGCGGCCCCGGATCAGGTCGGCGGCCCGCTCGGCGATGGCGATCGTCGGAGCGTTGGTGTTCCCGCGCGGGACGGACGGCATGACCGAGGCGTCCACGACCCGCAGCCCCTCGACGCCCCTGACCCGCAACGACGTGTCGCAGACGGCGTCGCCGCCGCCCATCGCGCAGGTGCTCGTCGGGTGGAACAGCGTCGCGACCTGGCGGCGGATGAACCCGACGATCGCCTCGTCCGACTCGACCTGCTCGCCCGGCGCCCACTCGCCGCCGATCAGCGACGCCAGCGGGCCGGTCGCGGCGATCTCGCGGGCCTGCCGGACGCCGGCGACGAGGATGTCCAGGTCGGCCTTGTCGGCGAGGTAGGCCGGGTCGATCAGCGGCTTGGCATAGGGATTGGCGGACCGGAGGGTCAGCGCGCCGCGGCTCTCGATCGCGACGGCGGTGACCATCACGGACAGCAGCCGCTCGGACGACTCGGTAAGCCCCTGGTTCACGAACGGCGTCGGAAGCACGTGGTACTGCAGGTCAGGCGCGGGCAGGCCCTCGACCGTCCGGACGAATCCACCCGCCTCGGCGACATTCGACGCATAAGGCCCGCGCGCCAAAGACTGGTACAGGGCGAAGGCGCGCGCGTTCGCCTGCTCCCACAGCACCTTCGTGCGCGGCGTCGCGAACATGACGTTCACGAACGGGTGGTCCTGGAGCCCCTTGCCCACCGGGGAGTCGACGATGACGGGAATGCCGAGGGAGCGCAGGTGGTCGGCCGGGCCGATCCCCGACAGCATCAGCAGCTGCGGGCTGTTCACCGAGCCGCCGGACAGGATCACCTCGGCGTCGGCGCGCGCCGAGTGGGTCTCGCCGCGGGCCTCGTAGCGGACGCCGGTGGCGCGGCCGTCCTCGATCACGACGCGGGAGGCGAGGGCGTCGGTGACGACCGTGAGGTTCGGCCGGTTCTCGATCGGGTGCAGGTAGCCGGCGGCGGTCGACCAGCGCCTGCCGCGCTTGTGCGTGACCTGGTAGAAGCCGACGCCGTCCTGGTCGGCGGCGTTGAAGTCGGGGTTCGCCGCGAGGCCGTACGCCTTCGCGGACTGCACCCAGGCGCGGGTCAGCGGGTGCTTGTAGCGCGGGTCCTCGACGCGGAGCGGGCCGCCGACGCCGTGGTAGGGGAGGGCGCCGCGCTGCTGGTCCTCGGCGCGGCGGAAGTAGGGCAGCAGGTCCTCATAGCCCCACCCGTCGCAGCCGAAGCCGTCGCGCCAGGTGTCGTAGTCGTGCCGGGCGCCGCGGATGTAGATCATCGCGTTGGTGGACGAGCTGCCGCCGAGCGTCCGCCCCCGCGGCCAGTACACGCTGCGGCCGGCGGCGTGCTCCTGCGGCGTCGTCGCGTAGTCCCAGTCGTAGGGGCCCTTGATCAGCGAGGCCACCGCGGCCGGGATGTGGATCTCCGGCGCGTCGTCGGGCGGCCCCGCCTCCAGCAGCAGCACCTTGACGGACGGGTCCTCGGTGAGTCGGGCCGCGAGAACACAGCCGGCACTCCCCGCGCCCACGATGATGTAGTCGTACACGGCGGCCTCCGGGGTCTTTCCCGGAACCCTACCGAACGGCCTTCTACGTGCGGCAGGGCTAGGCTGCGTCCCATGGCGAAGAACAGGGACAACCCCGTCGTCCTCTCGCGGATCTACACCCGGACCGGCGACGACGGAACCACCGCGCTGGGCGACGCGTCGCGGACGAGCAAGACCGATCCGCGCCTCGCCGCGTACGCCGACGTCGAGGAGGCCAACGCCGCGATCGGGACGGCCCTCGCGCTCGGTTCGCTCCCCGAGGACGTCGTCGCGCTGCTGACCCGCGTCCAGAACGACCTGTTCGACGTGGGCGCCGACCTGTGCGCGCCGGTCGTGCCCGACCCGCAGTACCCGCCGCTGCGCGTCGAGGCGTCCTACATCGAGCGGCTGGAGGAGGCGTGCGACGAGCACAACGCCGCCCTGCCGACGCTGCGCAGCTTCATCCTCCCCGGCGGGACGCCCGGCGGCGCCCTGCTGCACGTCGCGCGGACGGTGACGCGGCGCGCCGAACGCACCACCTGGGCGGCGATCGAGGCGCACGGCAGCGCCGACGAGACCGCCGAGGGCGGGGTGAACCCGCTGACCGCGAAGTACCTCAACCGGCTGTCGGACCTGCTGTTCATCCTGTGCCGCGTCGCGAACGCCGAGCACGGCGACGTGCTGTGGAAGCCCGGCGGCGAGCGCTGAGGGTGGGGCTAACCCCACCCCGGGTTCACCGGCTCCCCACCTGGTGACGGTGGTCCGCCCAGGCCAGGCTGGTCATGGACGAGTGCACGGTCACAAGGCATGGCGACAACGGGAGTGAGCACGTGAGGACCCTGACGGGCACGGCCGTTCTGGCAGCGGGGGCAGCGGCGGCGGTGGCGCTGACCGGCTGCGGCAACGTGAGCTTCGGCGGCACGCGCCACGAGGAGCGCTCCTACACCGCACCGGCCGGCGTCACCGCGCTGAAGATCAAGACGACCGGGAGCCGGGTCGAGGTGACCGCGTCCGACTCCCCCGGCATCAAGGTCGAGGAGCGGCTGCGCTGGTCCAACGACAAGAACAGGCCGCAGGCGAAGCACGCCGTCGAGGGCGACACGCTCTCGCTCACCGCGAAGTGCGGGACGCAGGCGATCGGGATCGCCTCGTCGTGCGGGGTGTCCTACCGGGTGCGGGTGCCGCGCTCCGTGCCCGTGCAGATCGACAACCGGGACGGGGCGATCGTCGCGTCCGGGCTGGCCGGGGCGGTGAAGCTGCACAGCGACAACGGCTCGATCACCGCGACGGACCTGCGGGCGTCCACCGCGTCCCTGTCCTCCGCCGACGGGTCGCTGCGCGTCTCGGGCCGCGTCACCACCGCCGACCTGCGCAGCGACAACGGCGCGGTGGACGCGACCGGGCTCACCGCCGACAGGGTGACCGCCCGCTCCCGCGACGGTCGCATCCGCCTCGGCGGGAAGATCACCACCGTGGAGGTGCACAGCGACAACGGCGGCATCACCGCGACCGGGCTGGCCGCCGACCGGATCACCGCCCGGACCAAGGACGGCGGCATCGACCTGCGGCTCAGCGCACCGCCCGCGAACATCGACGCGAACACCGACAACGGCTCCGTCCAGCTGCGCCTGCCGGCCGAACCGGCCTACGCGATCAGCGCGTCCACCGACAACGGCCGCAAGACGATCGATCCGGCGATCCACGAGGACTCCCGCGCCGAGCGGCGGATCAAGCTCACCACCCGCGACGGCGGCATCTCCGTCTCGCCCAACTAGCGGACCAGGTAGGGCCCCTGCCAGAGCGGCTCGTAGGACGCGACGACGGGCAGGGCCAGCCGGGCGCCGCCGTTGACCGCGACGGTCGTCCCGGCGAGGTGCTGCACGACGTGCGCGACCCCGTCGGTGTTCGTGTCGAGCAGCTTGAGGTTCACGTTCTTCAGCCGGTCGCACGTGTCGTGGTAGCAGGGGTCGTACGCCTTGCCGGCGCGTCCGCCGAACGTCTTGGCCTCGGCGGCGGTCTTCATCCCCTCGGCGCCGGTGGCGAGGCCGCCGGACGGGATGCCCCGCTCGACGAACGGCCCGTAGTCGGAGCGCCCGTCGAACTCGCTCTCGGTCGTCGGCAGCCGGCGCCCCTTGAAGTAGTCGCGGAACATCTTCTCGATCGCCCCCGACCCGGCGGGCGCCCGGGTGCCGCCGCCGGTGGAGTGGTCGCCGTCGTACACGCCGCGGGTGCCGTTGGGAGAGCCGAGCATGTCGAGGTTGATGTTCAGCGCGATCTTCGACCGCTCGCCCGCCGGCAGCGACTCCACGTAGTGCGCGGAGCCGCGCAGGCCCTCCTCCTCGGCGCCCCACCAGGCGAACCGCACCCGGTTGTGCAGGCCCTTGCCGAGGTCCTTGATCTTCCCGGCGATCGCGAGGAGCGCGGCGGCGCCGGTGCCGTTGTCGTTGATCCCCGGCCCGGCCGGGACGCTGTCGAGGTGCGCGCCGACCAGCACCACGTTGCCCGCGTCGCCCCGCTCGGTGTCGGCGATGACGTTCGCGGACGACTTCTTCCCGTGCACCGTGTCGGTCTTCACGCGCAGCTTCAGCCCGCCCTTCTTCGCCGCCTTCACCAGTTCGGCGCCCAGCTCGCGGGTGACGCCGACGACCGGGAGCCCGGCGGGCTTCGACACCGTCCCGTTGATCGGCCCCTTCTCCCCCGGCTTGTTGAAAACGACCACGGCGGACGCGCCCGCCGCTTTCGCCCGCGCCGCCTTCGTCGCGAACCCGCAGGTCCCGCGCTGGACGAGGGCGATCGAGCCCTTCTTGAAGCCCTTGAAGTCGTCCTTCTCGCAGCCGCTCGTCCCCTCGCCCTTCGCCGGGACGTCCACCGCGACCGCGGGCGCGGTCACATCGCCGGACCCGGAGTAGGCGAACGTGAGGAAGTCCTTCTCCCGCTTGAAGGTCTTCTTGGACGGCGCCGTCCGCGCGAACACCGGCTCGGACTTCTCCCGCCAGTACGGGTAGGTGAACTTGCGCACCTTCGGGGTGAGACCGGCCTTCCGGAGCCGCCCGACGACGTAGCGCACGGACACGTCGTAGCCAGGTGTGCCCGCGGCGCGGTTGCCGCCGTTGTAGTCGGCGATCTCCTGGAACGCCGCGAGGTGCGCCTGGACGTCCTTGAGCGTCACCAGCTTCGCCAGGTCGGGACGGGCCGGCGCGGCGCCGGCGGCGGGCAGGGCCGCGGGCAGGAACAGCGCGGGCAGGGCCACGGCCGCGCCGGTGAGGAGATTGCGGCCGGTGATCAGCTTGCGCACGTGCACTCCAGCGGACGGTGACGGACCGGGACCAGCAGCGATCCTGGACCCGCGCCCCGCCCGCCTCAAGCAGCGGCGGCGCCGCAACGCCAACTCTCTACCGGCGTCTTACCCGCGCATGCCCCGCGACCGGCTCGTCCCACCGGCTCGTCCCACCGGCTCAGCCCGGCGGCCGTTCACTCCGGTTGGTGCAGATCGACCGGCAGGCCGGGCGGCGCCGCCTCCAGCCAGGCCAGGAACCCGGTCAGCGCCGCCGCGCCCATCGCCAGCTCCACGGTCAGCGCGCCGTCGCGCACCTCGATGACGCTGACGTCCGGCAGCAGCCCCTCCGCCTCCTGCGGGTCGGGTCGGCGCCGGTTGGACACGACGAGGCCCCGGCGGTGGATCACCTGCCGGGGCCTTCTCCGGAAACCGAACACACGGTGCCAGTGCAGCTCATCGCCCTTGTAACGGCCGATGCCGAGCCGCCACACCCCCGGCGCTCCGCCCTCCGGGGACAGCTCGCGCAGGCTGCACTCCACGGTGCCGCCGCCGCGCGTGAACAGCCAGCGGCGCACCGCCATGCAGACGAACAGCAGCGCCGCCACGAGGACGAGCGCGGCCAGGGCACCGCCCACGTCCAGTGCCAGGTGCTCGCCCACGTCCCCCGCCGTCCGTCGAACTCCAGACCTCAGATGCTAGGCCTCGATGCCCGCCGCGCGCAGCCGGGCGCGCGCACGCCGCTCCGGCACCGCGTCCTCGGCGGCCAGCTCGAGCGCCTCGTCCAGCGCCCGCCGGGCCGCGTCGACGTCGATCTCCTCGCCCAGCTCGGCCTGCTCGGCCAGGATCGACACCTCGTCGGCGGCGATCGAGAAGAACCCGCTGCCGACCGCCGCCGTGATCGGCGTGCCGCCGTCCGCCGGCTCGATCTTCACCACACTGCCGTCCAGCAGGACGCCCAGCACCGGGGCGTGGCCCGGCAGGATGCCGAGCGACCCCTCGATGGTCTGCGCGACCACCATCTTGGCCTCGCCGGACCAGATCTCGCGCTCAGGCGAGACCAGCCCGACCCTCAGATTTGCCACGCCTGCCTCCTTGCGAATACTGGAGCGGTTCCAGCGGGGGCCGCCCCGGACGCGCGGCAGAGCGCGCGGTTCCGGGACGGCCCCGCCGGGACGACTACTTCTCCAGCTCCCTGGCCTTCTTCTCGACGTCCTCGATGCCGCCGCACATGAAGAACGCCTGCTCGGGCAGGTGGTCGTACTTGCCCTCGGCGATCGCCTTGAAGGAGGCGACCGTCTCGTCCTTCGGCACGGTGACACCGGGCTGGCCGGTGAACTGCTCGGCCACGTACATCGGGTGCGACAGGAAGCGCTCGATGCGCCGCGCCCGCTGGACGGTGACCTTGTCCTCCTCCGACAGCTCGTCGATACCGAGGATCGCGATGATGTCCTGCAGCTCCTTGTACTTCTGCAGGATCCGCACGACCTCCTGGGCGACCTCGTAGTGCTCGTTCCCCAGGATCTGCGGGTCCATGATCCGCGAGGTGGAGTCGAGCGGGTCGACCGCCGGGAAGATGCCCTTCTCGGAAATGCTCCGGGAGAGCGTCGTGGTGGCGTCCAGGTGCGCGAACGTGGTGTGCGGCGCCGGGTCGGTGATGTCGTCGGCGGGCACGTAGATCGCCTGCATCGAGGTGATCGAGTGACCGCGCGTCGAGGTGATCCGCTCCTGCAGCACGCCCATCTCGTCGGCCAGCGTCGGCTGGTACCCCACCGCGGACGGCATGCGCCCGAGCAGCGTGGAGACCTCCGAGCCGGCCTGCGTGAACCGGAAGATGTTGTCGATGAACAGCAGCACGTCCTGGTTCTGGACATCGCGGAAGTACTCCGCCATCGTCAGCGCGCCCAGCGCGACGCGCAGCCGGGTGCCCGGCGGCTCGTCCATCTGGCCGAACACGAGGGCGGTGTCCTTGAGGACGTCCGCCTCGTCCATCTCCACCCAGAGGTCGTTGCCCTCGCGGGTGCGCTCGCCGACGCCGGCGAACACCGAGGTGCCGCCGAAGTTGCGGGCGACACGGCGGATCATCTCCTGGATGAGGACCGTCTTGCCCACACCGGCGCCGCCGAACAGGCCGATCTTCCCACCCTTGACGTACGGGGCGAGGAGGTCGATCACCTTGATGCCGGTCTCCAGCATCTCGGTGCGGGACTCCAGCTGGTCGAACGCCGGGGCCTTGCGGTGGATGCCCCACCGCTCGTTGATCTCCAGCGACGCGGTCGGGGCGTCCAGCGCCTCGCCGAGGGCGTTCCACACGTGGCCCTTGGTGATGTCGCCGACCGGGACCGCGATGGACTCGCCGCTGTCGTACACCGGCGCGCCGCGGACGAGGCCGTCCGTCGGCTGCATCGAGATGGCCCGGACCATGTTGTCGCCCAGGTGCTGGGCGACCTCGAAGGTCAGGGTCTTCTCCTCGCCGCCCAGGGTGACCTGGACGTTGAGCGCGTTGTAGATGTCCGGGAGGGCGTCGGCGGGGAACTCCACGTCGACGACCGGGCCGATGACGCGCGCGACGCGCCCGGTCGCGGTCGCCGTCTCTACCTGTGCAGTCATTATCACTCCCCGCCAGACTCGGCGAGCGCGTCAGCGCCACCGACGATCTCGCTGATTTCCTGGGTGATCGCGGCCTGCCGCGCCTGGTTCATCTGGCGCGTGTAGACCCCGAGCAGTTCGTTGGCATTGTCGGTCGCCGACTTCATCGCCCGCCGGACCGACGCCTGGAAGGACGCCGCCGACTGCAGCAGCATGTGGAAGATGCGGCTCTCGACGTAGTTGGGCAGCAGGAGGTCGAGCGCGGCCTGCGCGGACGGCTCGAACTCGTACGCCGGCGGGACCTTGGTGCCCTCGCCGGCCTCGGCCTCCTCGATCTCCAGCGGCATCAGCCGCTTGACCTGGACGGCCTGCGTCAGCATCGAGACGAACTCGGTGTAGACCACGTGGATCTCACCGACCCCGCCCTCGGCGTCGGTCTTGAGGAAGTCCTCGGTGAGCCGGCGGCCGATCTGCTCGGCGTTCCCGAAGCTCGGCCGGTCGCTGAACCCGTGCCAGGTCTGCGCGACCTCCCGGCCCCGGAACCGGTACCAGGTGATGCCCTTGTTGCCCACCACGTACGGGACCGGCTCGCGGCCCTCGTCCCGCAGCGCCTTGATCAGCGACTCGGCCTCGCGGATCACGTTGGCGTTGTAGGCGCCGCAGAATCCGCGGTCGCTCGTGACGATCAGGACCGCGCTGCGCGTGTCGGTCGGCTGCTCCCGCAGGATCGGGTGGTCGATCCCGACGTGGTGGCTGACCAGCGCGGACAGCGCCTGCGTGATCTGCGTCGCGTACGGCTTGGACGCCGTCACCGCCTGCTGGGCCTTGACGATCCGCGAGGTCGCGATCATCTCCTGGGCACGCGTGATCTTGGCGGTCGACTTGACCGTCTTGATCTGCTGCCGGAGTTGACGTAGCTGTGCGGCCATGGCCGTCAGCCCTTCTTGACGCGGGTGATCGTCTCCTGCTCGACGTCCTCGTCATCGATCGCCTCGACGGGCTCCTCGGCCAGCAGGTCGCCCTCGCTGGTCTGGAAGCCCTTCTTGAACTCCGTGATGGTGTTCTTGAGGCTCGTGAGGCCGTCGTCGGAGAGCTGGCCGGTCTCGCGGATGGCGGTGAGCAGGCCGCTCTCCTCGCGCTGGATGTACTCGAGGAACTCGCGCTCGAAGCGGCGGATGTCGGCGACCGGGACGTCGTCCAGCTCGCCGGAGGTACCGGCCCACACGGACACGACCTCCTGCTCGGCCGGGAACGGCGCGCCCTGCGGCTGCTTCAGCAGCTCGACCAGGCGGGCGCCGCGCTCCAGCTGGGCGCGGGAGGCCGCGTCCAGGTCGGACGCGAAGGCGGCGAACGCCTCCAGGTCGCGGAACTGCGACAGCGCGAGGCGCAGCGTGCCGGCGACCTTGCGCATCGCCTTGATCTGCGCGGAGCCGCCGACCCGGGAGACCGAGATGCCGACGTTGATCGCCGGCCGGACGCCCTGGTTGAACAGGTCCGTCTCCAGGAAGCACTGGCCGTCGGTGATCGAGATGACGTTCGTCGGGATGTAGGCCGACACGTCGTTGCCCTTGGTCTCGATGATCGGCAGACCCGTCATCGAACCGGCGCCGAGGTCGTCCGACAGCTTCGCGCAGCGCTCCAGCAGGCGCGAGTGCAGGTAGAAGACGTCACCGGGGTAGGCCTCGCGGCCCGGCGGGCGGCGCAGCAGCAGCGACACCGCGCGGTAGGCCTCGGCCTGCTTCGACAGGTCGTCGAACACGATCAGGACGTGCTTGCCCTGGTACATCCAGTGCTGCCCGATCGCGGACCCGGTGTAGGGGGCGATGTACTTGAAGCCCGCCGGGTCGGACGCCGGAGCCGCCACGATCGTGGTGTACTCCAGGGCGCCGGCCTCCTCCAGGGAGCGGCGGACGTTCGCGATCGTGGAGCCCTTCTGGCCGACCGCGACGTAGATGCAACGCACCTGCTTGCTCGGGTCGCCCGACTCCCAGGCTTCCTTCTGGTTGATGATGGTGTCCACGCAGACCGTGGTCTTGCCGGTCTGCCGGTCACCGATGATCAGCTGCCGCTGGCCGCGGCCGATCGGCGTCATCGCGTCGATGGCCTTGATGCCGGTCTGCAGCGGCTCCTTCACCGACTGCCGCTGCACGACCGTCGGGGCCTGCAGTTCCAGCGCGCGGCGCTCGGTCGTCTCGACCGGGCCGAGGCCGTCCAGCGGGTTGCCCAGCGCGTCCACGACGCGACCGAGGAAGGCGTCGCCGACCGGCGCCGACAGGACCTCGCCGGTCCGCCGGACCTTCTGGCCCTCCTCGATCTTGCTGAAGTCACCCAGGACAACGGCGCCGATCTCACGCACGTCCAGGTTCAGAGCCAGGCCACGGGTACCGTCCTCGAACTCAAGGAGTTCGTTCGCCATCGCGGAGGGCAGGCCCTCGACGTGGGCGATACCGTCGCCGGA
Organism: Actinomadura chokoriensis; assembly: GCF_039529475.1. Classification (NCBI taxonomy): domain Bacteria; kingdom Bacillati; phylum Actinomycetota; class Actinomycetes; order Streptosporangiales; family Thermomonosporaceae; genus Actinomadura; species Actinomadura chokoriensis. The sequence continues at coordinate 532,317 of NZ_BAAAMW010000001.1, forward strand.
ATCGACGACGGTGCCGACCTCTTCGCGCGCGGCGGCCTCGGGCTCGTACGACTGGACGAAGCGCTCCAGCGCGTTCCGGATCTCGTCCGGACGGATCGTCAGCTCCGCCATGATTCCTCTCTTGCTCCCTTAAGGGTCAGCTCTGCCGGCACTCGGCAACGCAGCCGGTTCGACCGGCCTCAGCCGGCGCCGAGCCGCCGGCGGACGTCGTCCAGCCGTCCGGCGATCGTGCCGTCGATGATCTCGTCCCCGATCTCGATCGACAGTCCGCCGATCGTGCTCGGGTCGATCTCGATGTTCAGGTGTACTTCGTGTCCGTAGGCGGCGGCGAGCACCGCGGCGAGCCGCGTCCGCTGCTGCGCCGACAGCTCGGTCGGCGTCCGGACGAGCGCGACGAGCCGCTGCCGGCGCTGGGCGACGAGCTTGCCGTACTCGGCCAGCCCGCCTTCCAGGCTACGTCCTCTCGGCCGCAGCACCAGCTCGGTGACCAGCGTCAGCGTCGCGGGAGTGACCTTGCCCTCCAGCAGCGCGTTGACCAGGCCGAGCTTGCGGTCGTCCGGCAGTCCCGGGCCGGCGAGGGCACTGCGCAGCGCGACCTCGCCCTCGACGACCCGGCCGAACCGGAACAGCTCGTCCTCCAGATCGTCGATCCTGCCGTCGGCCTCGGCGCGGGCGGCCTCGGCGGTGACCGCGAGGGTCTCCACCGCGTCCGCCAGCTCCGAGGGCTTCGACCAGCGCAGCCGGACGACGTCGGCGACCAGCCCGAGAGCGGCCGGCGACACCTTGCCCTCCAGCAGGATCTGGACGAGCTGCGCCTTGTCGGCACCGTCCCGCGCCGGGTCGGACACCGCCCGCCGCAGCCCGTGCTCGCGGTCGATCAGGTGCAGCACCGCGAACAGGTCGCCGCCGAGCCCCGCCGGGTCGGCGGAGGGCATGACGGCCTCCAGCCGGTCCTTGGCCTCGGCCAGCGACGCCCTGCTCACCGCTCCCGTGATGGTCATGATGTGATCTGCTCCTGCGTGCGAGCGCGGCTCTCCAGCTCCTCGAGGAACCGGTCCACGACCCGGCTCTGCCGCGCGCTGTCCTCAAGGGACTCGCCCACGACGCGGCCGGCGAGGTCGACCGACATGGCGCCGATCTCGGCGCGCAGCGACTGCAGCGCCTGCTGCCGCTCGGCCTCGATCTGCTTCTTCGCGTCCTCGACGATCTTGCGAGCCTCCGCCTGGGCCTTCTCCTTGGCCTCGGCGATGATCTGCGCGCCCTGCTCCTCGGCCTTGCGCCGCTCGTTGGACGCCTCGACCGCGGCCGCCTTCTGCTGGGACTTGTACTGATCGAGGACCTGCTGGGCCTCTTTCTGCGCCTGCTCAGCCCGCTCGAGGCCGCCCTCGATCGCCTGGGTCCGCTCCTCCAGCGTCTTCTGCAGACGCGGAACGAGGATGCGCCCGAGGACGATCATGACGACGAGGAACGAGAAGATGCCGACGACCAGCTCGTACGGGTGCGGGACGAGAGGGTTGTTCTCCTCCGCCGCTAGGACGGAAGCTGCTGTGATCATGTCTGCAGCCCTTCCTCAGATGGGACCCGTGGTCAGATGCCCTGGAAGATGAACGGCGCGACCAGGCCGATGAGGGCCAGCGCCTCGGTGAGGACGAAGCCCAGCAGCATGTTGGTGCGGATCACGCCGGTCAGCTCCGGCTGGCGGGCGATGGCGTTCACGCCCTGGCCGAAGATGATGCCGATGCCGATGCCCGGGCCGATGGCCGCGAGGCCGTAACCGATCGAGGTGACGTTGCCTTCGACTGCGGCGAGGACGGCTCCCGTCATGGGTTCATTCCTTTTCTGTCGGCCGGCGGAGGCTCCGCCGGTCTGGGCTAACGAGTTGTCGGAGCGGGGCCGGCGCGGGGGCGCCGGGGTCCCGGGGGGCTTAGTGGTCCGCTTCGAGGCCGCTCTGGATGTACATCGCGGCGAGCATCGCGAACAGGAACGCCTGCAGGAACTGGATCAGCAGCTCCAGCGCGGTCAGCAGGATCGTGACGATCACGCCGACGATGCCGACGCCGAAGCCGAGCGCGGTGGGCTTCTCGAAGAGGAACCAGAAGCCGACGAGGCTGAAGAACGCCAGGATCGTGTGACCGGCGAACATGTTGGCGAAGAGCCGGACCGCGTGCGTGAAGGGCGCCAGGATGAACGTCGAGAGGTACTCGATCGGCACCAGCAGGAAGTAGACCGGCAGCGGCAGGCCCTTGGGGATCATGTTGGTGAAGTACTTCACCGGGCCCTGGTGCTTGAAGCCCAGGTAGACCTTGACGATGTAGACGAACACCGCCAGGACGATCGGGAACGCGATGTGCGACGCGACCGGGAACTGGATGATCGGGATGACCGCGAAGATGTTCCAGAACCAGATCAGGAAGAACAGCGACATGAGCATCGGCATCCACCGGTCGGTGTTCTTGCCGAGGAACGGGCGGGCGATCTCGTCCCGCACGAACATGTAGCCGATCTCACCGATGTTCTGCATGCCGCGCGGCACGAGCTTCGGCTTGGCGAACGCCATCCAGAAGACGGCGCAGGTCAGCAGCGAGCCGACGACCGCGAACACGACGGGTTTGGTCAGCCACTCCGGGCCGCCGGCGAACAGGGGCGGGAAGTCGAACAGCTCCGGGCCCGGGGCTTTGAACTCGTCTCCCCCGGTGGCGAGGACCGTCAGCGCGTTCACGCGGCGTTCCCTTCATCAATGTGGTGATGTTTCACGAAGGCTTCCTCGGCGACTTCCTCGGCGGCGGGGCCGCTCAGGAGGAGTGGCGACCGTACTTCAGGTAGACCAGGTAGACGGCGAGCCCGGCACCGATGATCAGGCCGATGGGGATCAGCCAGGTCTGGTGCGTCCACGTGGACAGCAGCCACCCGATGCCGCCCCAGATGATCATCCCGGAGAGGAGGTAGCTGGGCACGGACCAGGCGACGTCGGCGAATTCCCGCTGGCCGTCCTCCGGCCGGGGTTTCTGCTCGCTCATCGCGCTCCGGACGATAGCAGGCCACCCGTGCGGTGGTCATATTGGAGTAGTCCGTAGGGGCAGGCGCCGTCCGCGGGGCCTGCATCACGGACTCCGGTCGAGGACGTTCTCGGGCTCGTCAATGTAGGGCCTCCGCTGCAGGACGACGCGGAACTCGGCGGCGATCCAGAGCAGCGCGAGGCCGATGACCGTCCAGCCGAACACCGTCGTGTTCCAGATCGAGACGCCGTCCATCGTCGTGACCAGCACCATCACCGCGAGGATCTTCACCATGTAGCTCGCCAGCGCGGCGAGCATCATCGTCTGCGCGGAGTACCTGGCGGCCCAGGAGACCACCAGCGCGCTGACCGAGAAGAAGGCGATCACCACGACGGAGGCCAGTGCCGCGGCGAGGGCGCCCTTGGCGCCGGCGGTCAGCAGGCCGATCAGGACGGCGGCCACCCCGACGATCGCGGTCGGAATCGCGGCGCCGCGGAGCATCCGAGCTTCGGAGGTGTGCATGTGGGCTCCGGCTGGTCACGGTCAGTGGTCGTCTCTTGTTCGTGAAAGGTATCACAAGCGTCCGGTATGTCCACAATTACCCTAGAGGTAATGCGCATCCGGGGCCGGGGAGGCTCCCTCCGGTGACGCTCGCACCTGGACTTTAGCCCAGCTCAGGGCCTGCTTCAGACAGTCGGTCAGACCCGCATCGTGGGCCGCTGCGCTGGGTGGTCGCCGGTGCCCGGGTCGGCGGCCGGCTTCGCGCGGCGCGGCTTGCGGAGCATCAGCACGACACCGCCCGTCGCGACCAGCAGCGTGATCCCGAGGGTGATCCACGCGGCGTCGAACAGCGCCAGCCCGACCAGGCCGGACGCCAGCAGCCCGACCCAGAAGTACATGATCAGCACGGCCCGGCGGGTGGAGTGGCCGAGTTGCAGCAGCCGGTGGTGCAGGTGCTGCTTGTCCGGGGAGAACGGCGACCGGCCCTGGCTCGTGCGCCGCAGCACCGCGAGCAGCATGTCCATGAACGGGACCGCGGCCACCGCCGGGATCAGCAGCACCGGGACGAAGAACGGGAACAGCCCGTTGGCGAGGACGGCCGGGTCGAACTGCCCGGTCAGCATGATCGTGGACGCGCTGAGCAGCAGCCCGATCAGCATCGAGCCGGTGTCGCCCATGAAGATCTTGGCGGGGCTGAAGTTGTGCGGCAGGAAGCCCGCGCACATCCCGAACAGGACCGCGGCGATGAGCGTCGCGCCGGTCAGCGTGGTCAGCCCGTTGGCCTTCGACAGCAGGTAGGCGTAGGAGAACAGCGCCAGCGCGGCGATCCCGACGACGCCCGCGGCGAGGCCGTCCAGGCCGTCGATGAAGTTCACCGCGTTGATCGTGGCGACCACGACGAACACGGTCAGCGGCACCCCGTAGGCGGGCGGCAGCGACAGCGACTCGCCCGTCGGCAGCGGGATCACGTAGATCTGGATGCCCTGCATGATGAAGATCCCGGCGGCCGCGACCTGCCCGGCGAACTTGGTGAGCGCGTCCACCTCCCAGCGGTCGTCGGCGATGCCGATCAGCACGATCAGGCCGCCCGACAGCAGCAGCGCCTTCGCGACGCTGATGTCGCCGTCGTCCAGGACCTTGCGCATCTCCGGCAGCCCGGTCGCGACCACCAGCGCCGCCGCCATCCCGCCGAACATCGCGAGGCCGCCCAGCCGGGGCGTCGGGATCACGTGCACGTCGCGATCGCGCGGGACGGCCTGCGCCCCGAACCAGACGGCGAACCGCCGCACCGACGGCGTCAGCAGATAGGCGACCAGGGCGGCGACAAGGATCGTGAGCAGGTACTCCCGCACTCCCCTGCGCCTCCTCTGACCGATTGCCTTCGCCCTGTTACCCCGCCCCGCGCACCCGATCCATCGGGCGGGTCTCCATCGTTGGACGTCCGGGCGGGACGATGTGTTCGCATCGAGACCGACCAACTGTAGACCCACCCGCCCGATGAGCGCAGATGATCCCGGCTCCGACGATCACCAGCGCCAGGCCGGCCAGGGACCGGTCGCCCACCGAGAACGCCCACGTCCCGCGGGCCGCGACCTCCTCCCCCGCGTCGGCGAGGATCAGCAGCAGGCCGGCCGCGAGCAGCCCCGCCCCGGCCCGCCGGCGCGGCGCCGGGAGCCGTCCGACCAGCGCCACCGCGCCGATGGCCAGGACGAGCAGCGCGGTGCCCGGCCAGCCGCCCGTCCAGCGCGGCGGGACGTAGCGCGGCGGGGCGACCGCGATCGCGTGCTCCGGCAGCCGCACCCGGATCACCATGCCCTCGTGCGGGGCGAGCAGGGTCTGGATGAAGTCCACGGCGTAGGGGCCGTCGCGGTCGCGCAGGCACCTGGTCGTCGCGCCCGGCGCGCCGGCCCGGCAGCTCACGTGCCGCAGCGGGACCGGCGCCTCGACCCGCACCGCCGCGTTGCCGATCGGGACGCGCCAGGACGTCCCGATGGCGTCCCACACCAGCTCGACGCGGCCGGCGCGCGGGGTGAAGGCCCGGCCCACCTCGTACTCGATCACGTACGCCTGGCGTCCGCGGACCTCGCGGTGCCGGTCGCCGACGCTGATCCGCACGTCGTGCAGGAAGCGCGTGGTCCGGACGCGCGCCGGGGCCCCGGTCGAGGAGCTGCTGCCGATGTTGCGCACGTCGTAGACCCGGTCGCCGACGCGGAACGGCACGCTCCGCACGATCCCGTGCTCGCCCGCCTGGTCGAAGTCGTAGGTGATCGTCTCCCGGACGTACAGGACCCCGTCGGCGCCGATCGTCAGCACCACGTCGTAGGTCGGGATGCGCTCGCCGCCGGCCGCGGCGGCGCCCGCGGGCGGTAGGAGCCCGAGGGTCAGCAGCAGGAGGCCCGCGAAGATCGCCGGCCCCCGGACACGGCCACGCACGTCAGGCATGGTTCCACTGTTGCCGTGATCGTGTCCGGGTAACGCGGCCGGTGCCGTGCGGCGGCCCGGCGCGAAGCGCTTCGCGGACCCTTGGACGCGCCGTGCCCCCGATCGGTTCGCCGGTCCACCGATTTCGTCCTGCCCTGGTCAGCGTGTAAGCCCGCGATAAAAATGACCGGTCGGGCACTGCTAAGTTATCGATCGCTAACCCCCCAAAACGAGCCTGGAGGATCTATGCGGCGATTCGCTGCAGTGGCCCTGGCCGCCGGCACCGTGATGGCCGGCATGGCCGTCGCGGGCGCCCCCGCCGAGGCGGCGGCCGCCAAGAGCTGGAAGCCCTACAACTCCTACAGTCACGTCGCCGCCTGGGGTACCTACACCCGCAAGAACGGCAAGACGTACGTGAAGGGCTACCTCGCCGACGACAAGAAGAACGGCTGGACCGCCTGCGTCCGGTTCCTCTTCACCGAGGGCAGCACCAAGTACTACTCGCGCTTCAAGATCATCGGCGTGACGTCCAACGGCACGAAGTACAACTTCGACGGCAAGGCGACCGTCAAGATCAGCGTCAGCTCCAGCTACAGCAGCCACCTGTGGGTGCAGGAGTGCGGCCGGAACAAGAAGACCGGCAAGTACCTCTACGGCAAGGGCAAGAAGCTCTTCTGACCTCGCCGTGCCGCCCGACGGCACAGCTCGCCTGACGGCACAGGCCCCGCCCGGCCCGGCGGGGCCTTCGCGCTTTCCGCGGCGCCCTCACACGGCCCGGCTCAGCCGTCCTCGGGCTCCTTCTTCACCAGCGACGGCCCGGCCGCCGCCTCGGCGGCGGACCCGGCGGGCTCAGCGGTGTCCGCAAGGCCCTCAGCAGCCTCTTCCTGCGCCTGCGCGGGCTCCCCCTTGGTCAAGGAGGGCTTGGCCGGTTCCGGCTCTGCAACGGCCTCTGCGGGCTCCTCCTTGATCAGGGAGGGCTTGGCCGGTTCCGGCTCTGCGGGCTCCTTCAGCCCGTCGCCGGCGAAATCGTGGTCGGTGAGGACGACGCCCACCACGGCGCGTATCTTGTCCACCGGGATGGCGCCCTTGCGCAGGACGCGCGGGACGGGCCCGGTGAGGTCGAGGATCGTCGACGGGTCGGCGCGCCCGGACAGGCCGCCGTCCAGGTAGACCGAGACCGACTCGCCGAGCATCTTCTCGGCCTCCCCGGCGCTGCGCGCCGCCGGCTGCCCGCTCAGATTCGCGCTGCTCACGGCCAGCGGGCCGGTCTCCTTGAGGATCTCCACCGCCAGCTCGTGCATCGGCATCCGGACGGCGACGGTGCCCTTGGTCTCGCCGAGGTCCCACATGAGGTTCGGGTTGGCCCGGCACACCAGCGTCAGCGCCCCCGGCCAGAACTCGTCGATGAGGTCCTGCCCGTAGGTGCCGAGGTCGTCCACCAGGGCCGTCGCGGCCCGCACGGACCCGACCAGCACCGGCGGCGGCATCTCCCGCCCGCGGCCCTTGGCCTCCAGCAGCGCCGTCACCGCGGGCGGCACGAACGCGTCCGCGCCCACCCCGTACACGGTGTCGGTCGGCAGGACGATCAGCTCGCCGCGCCGCACGGCCGATACGGCCTCGGCGATCCCGCGGGTGCGCTCCATCGGCTCTGAGCAGTCATAACGTCGGCTCACGATCGCCCGTCTTCCCATCTGCGCGGCGCTCATCGAAACAGCACCGACCAGGATAGCGGTGCTAGTCGGTCGCCAGGCGCGCCGTCACGAAGCGGTCCCGGTTGGTGAGGTCGCGGCGGTTGCGGACGTCGCGCCAGCCGTTCTCCTCGGCGAAGATCCAGTACACGCCGTTGCCCTGCAGGTCGCTGTGCTCGACGGCGGCGTGCCCGCCGGGGCGCAGCAGCCGGCGGGCGGTGCGCTCGATGACGCGGATCGCGTCCAGGCCGTCCTCGCCGCCGCCCCACAGCGCGTCGGCCGGGTCGTGGTCGCGGACGTCCGGCGGGACGTACTCCCACTCGCTCATCGGGATGTAGGGCGGGTTGCTGATGACGAGGTCGACGGTGCCGTTCAGCTCGGGCAGGGCGGCCGCGAAGTCGTCCAGGTGCAGGCGGACGCGGCCGCGCTCGTCCAGCTCCTCGATGTTGCGGGTCGCGTGCACGAAGGCCGTCGGGTCCTTCTCGACCGCGTGGACGCGCGCGCGGGGCGCCTCGAGCGCGATGGAGAGGGCGATCGCTGCCGAACCCGTGCCGAGGTCGACGACGAGAGGGTCGCGGACGTCCATGTCGCGGAGCGTCTCCAGCGCCCAGCCGACCATCACCTCGGTCTCGGGGCGCGGGACGAACACGCCCGGCCCGACCTTCAGCTCCAGGTAGCGGAAGTAGGCGCGGCCGGTGATGTGCTGCAGCGGCTCCCCCGCCTCGCGCCGGGCGACGTACTCCCAGAAGCGGGCGTCGAACGCGCTGTCGGGCACGCCGTGCAGCTCCGAGCGCCGCACCTCGTGCACGGCCGCCGCGAGCTCCTCGGCATCGGCGCGGGGCGAGGCCGCGCCCGCGTCGGCGAGGCGCGCGGTCGCCCTGGCGATCTCGTCCAGCAGCAGAGTCATGACCTCGCCCTTCGAGGGGGGACGACCCCCCACGCCCCCCGATTCGCTCCGCTCATGACCTCGCACCTTCGAGGGGGGACGACCCCCCACGCCCCCCGATTCGCTCCGCTCATGATCCTTGGGCTTCGGCCAAGCGCCGTTCCATGTCGGCGTCGACCAGCGCTTGGGTGACGTTGTGGAGGTCCCCGTCCAGCACCTGGTCGAGGTTGTAGGCCTTGTAGCCGACCCGGTGGTCGGAGATCCGGTTCTCCGGGTAGTTGTAGGTGCGGACGCGCTCGGAGCGGTCGACCGTGCGGACCTGGCTCTTGCGCTCGGCGGCCGCGGCGGCGTCCGCCTCCTCCTGCGCCATCGCCAGCAGCCGCGACCGCAGGATGCGCAGCGCCTGCTCCTTGTTCTGGAGCTGGCTCTTCTCGTTCTGGCACGACACGACGGTGCCGGTCGGCAGGTGCGTGATGCGGACCGCGGAGTCGGTCGTGTTGACGCTCTGCCCGCCGGGACCGGACGAGCGGTACACGTCGATGCGCAGGTCGTTCGGGTCGATCTGGACGTCGACGTCCTCGGCCTCGGGCGTCACGAGGACGCCGACCGCGCTGGTGTGGATGCGGCCCTGCGACTCGGTCGCGGGCACCCGCTGCACGCGGTGCACGCCGCCCTCGTACTTCAGCCGCGTCCAGACGCCTTCGTCGGCATTGCCCTTGGCCTTCACCGCGACCGTGACGTCCTTGTACCCGCCGAGGTCGGACGGGTGCGAGTCGATGATCTCGGTCTTCCAGCCGATGCGCTCGGCGTAGCGCAGGTACATGCGCAGCAGGTCGCCGGCGAACAGCGCCGACTCCTCGCCGCCCTCGCCGGCCTTCACCTGGAGGATGACGTCCTTGGAGTCGCTCGGGTCGCGCGGGACCAGCAGGCGGCGCAGCCGCTCCTCCAGTTCCTCGCGGCGCCGGTCGAGGTCGTCGGCCTCGGCGGCGAACGCCGCGTCCTCCCCGGCCAGCTCGCGGGCCGCGGCGAGGTCGTCCTGGGTGGACGCCAGCTCGCGCTGCGTCTCGACGATGGGCCGCAGCTCGGCGTAGCGCTTGCCGAGCTTGCGGGCCAGGGCCTGGTCGCCATGGACGGACGGGTCGGCGAGCCGTTCCTCGATGCCCGCGTACTCACTGATCAGTTCGTCGAGATTCACGCTGTGTCCTGACCCGTTCCGGCCGTCCCGGCCCGGAGGCGGCGGCGGTCTCCGGTTTCCGGCTTCGAAAGGCCCGGGGACCTAGGTGCCCCCGGGCCGTTCCTGGTATGTGTGCGGCGCTCGCCCTACTTGCCGGCCTTCTTCTTGCCGAAGCGCTGCTCGAAGCGCGCCACCCGGCCACCGGTGTCGAGGATCTTCTGCTTGCCCGTGTAGAACGGGTGGCAGTTCGAGCAGACGTCCGCGTGGATCACGCCGTTCTCGGCGGTGCTGCGGGTCTCGAAGGTGTTGCCGCACGTGCACGTCACGGTCGTGACGACGTAGTTCGGGTGAATGTCGGGCTTCATGGGTTCTCCTCGCCTCAGGCGGTCGCCGGGCGCCTCCGCGCAGCCCACGGGAAGGCCCATGGGAGATGTGGGAAGCGTGAACCGGTACCGCAGCGGTTGCACCTCAAGTGTGCCAGATACCTGAACGTGGCGAGGTCACCGGTCATTCCCGATCTTGGACGGCGGCCGGGGCGCGGTCATCCGCCGGTGCGCCCCAGGTAGGCCAGGACCGCCATCACCCTGCGGTGCCCGCCCTGCGCTGGCTGCAGGCCCAGCTTCATGAAGATGTTGGAGATGTGCTTCTCCACGGCGCCCTCGGTGACGACGAGGTCGGCGGCGATCGCGCCGTTGGACCGTCCCTGCGCCATCAGCCCGAGCACCTCGCGCTCGCGCGGCGTCAGCGACTCCAGCGGGTCGCCGGTGCGGCGGCGGCCGAGCAGCTGGCCGATCACCTCCGGGTCGATGACCGTCCCGCCGGCGGCGATGCGGCGGACCGCGTCGATGAACTCGGCGATGTCCGACACCCGCTCCTTCAGCAGGTAGCCGACGCCCTCGGCACCGCCGCCGATCAGGTCGGTCGCGTACCGCTCCTCCACGTACTGCGACAGGACGAGGATCGGCGTGCCCGGCCTGCGCTCGCGGACCGCCAGCGCGGCGCGCAGGCCCTCGTCGGTGAAGGACGGCGGCATCCGGACGTCGACGATCGCGAGGTCGGGGGCGTGCTCCTCGACGATCCCGAGCAGGCCCGGCCCGTCCCCCACGGTCGCCACCGTGTCGATCCCGGCGTCGTCGAGCAGCCGGACGAGCCCTTCCCTGAGCAGCACCGAGTCCTCGGCGATCACAACCCGCATCCACCCATTATGTGGCGGGCAGGACGCTTCGCTCACCAGGTGCAGGGCAGGTCCGCGCGGATGATGGTGGGGCCGCCGGGCGGGCTGTCCACGATCAGCATCCCGTCGATCGTCGCGGCCCGGTCGGCGAGGCCGGACAGGCCGCCCTCGGGGCGCGCGACCGCGCCGCCGACACCGTTGTCGATCACCTCGACGACGACCCAGCGGTCCTCGCGGGCCACCCGGACCGACACCTGGGTCGCGCGGGCGTACTTCGCGACGTTCGCCAGCGACTCGGCGACGATGAAGTAGGCGATGCTCTCCACCGCGGCCGGGGGGCGCTCCGGCAGGTCGACGTCCACCTCGACGGGGACGGGGGCGCGTCCGGCGAGGCCCGACAGCGCCGGGTCCAGGCCGCGGTCGGTGAGGATCGCCGGGTAGATCCCGCGGGCGAGGTCGCGCAGCTCGGAGATCGCCTCCTTGGTGCCGGCGTGGGCCTGCTCGATCAGCGCCCGCGCGCCCTCGGGGTCCTCGTCGAGCTTGGCGCGGGCGCGCCCGATGTCCATCGCCACGGCCAGCAGCCGCTGCTGCGCGCCGTCGTGCAGGTCGCGCTCGATGCGGCGCCGCTCGAACTCGGCGGCGTCCACCCCGCGGGCGCGGCTGGCCCGCAGGTGCTCGGTGCGCCTGCGCAGCTCGACGTTCTCGGCCTGCTCGGGGCTCGGGCCGAGCAGCAGCGCCGCGAACAGCGTGTGGCCGATCGCCATCGCCCGCGTCACGTACATCGCGAGGGCGAGGAGCACCAGCCCGAACGGCATCGCCACGAGGGCCTCCAGCGGGTTGCCGGCCCAGTACGAGACGAACCCGAGGTTGATCTCGGCGCCGCCGCTCACCGCCACGACGACCGGGAAGAACAGCGTCATGGCCGTCGCACCCCACACCGCCGCCGAGACGACGAACTCGACCAGCGTCACCGGGAACAGGACGGCGAGGTAGAGGAGGTCCTTCCAGGTGGCCGGGTCGACCATCATGGCCTTGAGCTTGGTCAGCGGGCTGCGGCCCGCCGGCATCCGCCGGTACGGGTCCGGGACGCGGACGCCGAACCCGGCCCGCACGAGCCGCCGCTCCAGCATCGCCCCGAACCGCCACGCGATCATCAGCAGCGCCAGCAGCGGCACACCGACCCAGATGATCAGCAGCCCGAGCGACAGCGTCAGGCCCACGGCGAGCACGACGAACCAGCCCAGCCCGAACGCCAGGCTCGCGGCCAGGAAGACCGCGGAACGCCAGGTCACCGACGACCGCGCCATCGCCACCGGGTGCCAGGACCCGTTCAGGACGGACGGGGCGTCCCCGCCGCCGCGCGTCGCCGCGGCCCACCGGGTCGCGGCCCACCCCACGGCGCCACCGCCGCCGGATTCTCTGGTCAGCTCGCCCACATCGTCCTCCGTGCCCCATTCCCAACCTACGATCCCCAGACTGCCGGGGCAGGGGGTGGACCGACCATGGCGCGGACCGCCGGATCCGGGGTGGGGCTAACCCCACCATGGACGGCGCCCGAACGTGGGAGACCCCCGCCCGGTCGCCCGGACGGGGGCCTCTCACATGCCTCGGCGCCGCGCTCAGCGGTCGTCGGAGACCGTGGTCTTCTGCACCTGGAGCAGGAACTCGGCGTTGGACTTGGTCTCCTTCATCTTCTCGATGAGGAGCTCCAGCGCCTGCTGCGTGTCGAGCGCGTGCAGCACCCGGCGCAGCTGCCAGACGACCCGCAGCTCCTCCGGAGCCATGAGGATCTCCTCCTTGCGGGTGGACGACTGGTCGACGTCCACCGCCGGGAAGATCCGCTTGTCGGCGAGGCTCCGGTTGAGCTTCAGCTCCATGTTGCCGGTGCCCTTGAACTCCTCGAAGATGACCTCGTCCATGCGGGACCCGGTCTCCACCAGCGCGGTGGCGAGGATCGTCAGCGAGCCGCCGTTCTCGATGTTGCGCGCCGCGCCGAAGAACCGCTTCGGCGGGTACAGCGCGGTCGAGTCGACACCACCGGACAGGATGCGGCCGGACGCCGGCGCCGCCAGGTTGTAGGCCCGGCCCAGGCGGGTGATCGAGTCGAGCAGCACGACGACGTCGTGGCCCAGCTCGACGAGCCGCTTGGCGCGCTCGATCGCCAGCTCGGCGACCGTGGTGTGGTCCTCGGCGGGACGGTCGAAGGTCGAGTGGATGACCTCGCCCTTCACCGTCCGCTGCATGTCGGTGACCTCTTCCGGACGCTCGTCCACCAGGACGACCATCAGGTGGCACTCCGGGTTGTTCTTGGTGATCGCGTTCGCGATCGCCTGGAGCACCATGGTCTTGCCGGCCTTCGGCGGCGACACGATCAGCCCGCGCTGGCCCTTGCCGATCGGCGACACCAGGTCGATGATCCGCGTGGTCAGGATGCCGGGGTCGGACTCCAGCCGCAGCCGCTCCTGCGGGTACAGCGGGGTCAGCTTGGTGAAGTCGACGCGGCCCTTGGCCTGCTCCGGCTCCATCCCGTTGACGGTGTCGAGGCGGACCAGCGCGTTGAACTTCTCGCGCCGCTCGCCCTCGCGCGCCTGCCGGACGGCGCCGGTGATGACGTCGCCCTTGCGGAGGCCGTTCTTGCGGACCTGCGCCAGCGACACGTACACGTCGTTCGGGCCGGGCAGGTAGCCGGTCGTCCGGACGAAGGCGTAGTTGTCGAGGATGTCGAGGATGCCCGCGACCGGGATGAGGACGTCGTCCTCGGTGATCACCGGCTCCTCGTAGCGCTCGCGGCCGCGGCCCCGGTTGCGCTCGCGGAACCGGCGCCCGCGCCGGCCCCGGCCGCCGCCGTCGTCATCGTCGTGCTGGCCGCCGCCGCCCTGGCTCTGGCCGCGCTGACGGCCGCCGCCCTGGTCGTTCCGGTCGCCCCGGTCGTTCCGGTCACCGCGGTCGCCCCGGTCGTTCCGGTCACCGCGGTCGCCCCGGTCGTTGCGGTCGCCCCGGTCGCGGCTCTCGCCGCGCTCGCGGCCGCCGCGCTGCCGCTGGCGCCCGCCGCCGTCGCGGCCCTGGTCGCGTCCGCCGTCGCGGCCGCCCTGGGACTCGCCGTCCTCGGCGTTCTGGTCGCGGCCCTGCTCACGGCCCTGGTCGCGGCCGTGCCGCTCGCCGCGTCCCTCGCCGGCCCCCCGGTCGTGCCTGTCGCCGCGCTGACGGCCGCCCTGCCGGTCCGTCCGCTCGGCCTTCTCCGGCCTGTCGGTCCGCTCCGCCTTCTCGGTGCCCCTGTCCGCGGCGTCGGCCTGCGCGTCGGCCTGCTTCTCGGCCTGCTTGTCGGCCGGGGCCTCGGCCTGCTTCGGGGCCTGCTCGGCGGCGGGCGCGGCGTCGGCGATGGTGACCTGGTCGTCGGCGGCCTCGCGCTTGGCGGCCGCGGTGCGGGTCCGCCGGGGGCGCTCGGTCTTCGCCGGGGCAGCGGCTCCCTGCTCGCCCCCGGCCGAGCCCTGCTCCTGGCCGCCGCCCTGCTTCTCCTGGATGGCGGCGATGAGCTGGCTCTTGCGCATCCCGGTCACGCCGGTGATGCCGAGGCTGGACGCGAGCGCCTTGAGCTCGGGCAGCACCATGGCCGACAGGCCGGTGCCCGACCGGCGGCGCCGGGGGGTGGCGGGCTCCGCGCCGGCCTGGGCGGCGTCGGCGGGTCCCGTGCTGGGTGCGTCCGTAAGGAGTTCGCTGGATTCGCTCACTAAGGGTCCTTCCCAGGGAGCGGGCGTTGGCCGGCGTTCGGCCAGTCGACCCGGTGGTGCGGCCCGGCGGGGGCGCCGGGACGGGCTCCGCTGATCACGATGGAACCGGGATCTGCGTGTTCTGGGCACAGCCAGATGGTGGACGGGACGTTCCGCTCGTGCGTGTCCCCGGTACCGCCACGTCCGAAGTTGTTGCGCTGGTATGCCTGACAACGGGATGTCACGGTGTCGGGGAGCCTAGTACGCGGGACCGACACGACCGGAGGGTCGAACAGGCGACGCGCGGCTGACGAGCACGCTGCCCCGAACGGGGCATCTGGTGCGGCATTCAGCCTAACATCACCAGGGCACACTGCTATTCCCCAGAGGTCGATGTCTTCGCATTTTACCTAGCGGGATCGGGCCGGAACCGGCACCGGTCGATGCACCGCGCGGGCCCCGCCCACGGTGCCGCGATCAAGCCCGGACCTCGGGTTCTCCGGTCATGACGCGTGCGCCGCGGGTCGCGACGTCCAACGGGTGTATGTGCCACCCTTTACCCACTTCGGGGACTACTGAATCAACTCGTGATGCGTTTGTGAAGGCCAGGACAGTCGGCCCGGCCCCGGAAATCACCGCCGGGACGCCCGCGTCCCGCAGCGTCTTGACCAGCGCGGCGGAATCGGGCATGGCGGGCGCGCGGTAGTCCTGGTGGAGGCGGTCCTCGGTCGCGTCCAGCAGGACGTCCTCGGGGAGGCCCCCGGTGAGCGCCGCGATGAGCAGCGCGGCACGTCCGGCGTTGGCGGCGGCGTCGCCGTGCGGGACGGTCGCGGGCAGGACGCTGCGGGCCCGCTCGGTCGGCAGCCGCTGCTCGGGGACCAGCGCGGTGACCTGCGCGACCTGCGACTCCAGCCGGACGAGCCGCGCGCCGCCCGGTGCCGTCCAGGCGACGGTCAGGCCGCCGGCGAGGCACGGCGCGACGTTGTCGGGATGCCCCTCGATCTCGGTCGCCAGGCGCAGCGCGGCGTCGTCGTCGAAGAGCTTCCCGGCGGGGTGCAGCGCGCGGGCCGCGACGATCCCGGCGACGATCGCCGCCGACGACGAGCCGAGCCCGCGGCTGTGCGGGATCCGGTTGCGGCAGCGCAGCCGGATCCCCGGCGGCCGCGCGGGGCCGGATCCGGCCAGGTCATCGAGGACGTCGAAGGTGCGGCGCAGCACCTTGACGATCAGGTGCCGCTCGCCCCGGTCGGCGACCTCGGCCCCCTCGCCGTCCACCTCGATGGACACCGCGCCGCCGGTCAGCTCGACCTCGACGTCGTCGTACAGGGACAGCGCGAGGCCGAGCGAGTCGAAGCCAGGGCCCAGATTGGCGCTGGTCGCGGGCGTCCGCACCAGCACCGGGCCTTCGGTCCAGTCCACGCTCAGGTCAGGCCGAGTTCGGAGGCGGCGGAGTGCGCGTCCACCTTGATGGTGGTCGGCGCCGGCGCGCCGGAGATCGCCCAGTCGGGGTCCTTGAGGCCGTTGCCGGTCACCGTGCAGACGACCCGCGAGCCGCGCTGGACGGCGCCCTGCTCGCTCGCCTGCAGCAGGCCGGCGACGCTCGCCGCGGAGGCAGGCTCCACGAAGACGCCCTCCTCGCGGGCGAGGAGGCGGTAGGCCGCGAGGATCTGCCGGTCGGTGACGGAGTCGATCGCGCCGCCGGACTCGTCCCGCGCCGCGACGGCCAGGTCCCAGGAGGCGGGGTTGCCGATGCGGATCGCGGTCGCGATCGTCTGCGGCTTCAGGACGGGCTCGCCCTTCACGAACGGCGCGGCGCCGCTGGCCTGGAAGCCCAGCATGCGCGGCGTCCTCGACGCCTCCCCGTCGGCGGCGTACTCCTTGTAGCCCATCCAGTACGCGGAGATGTTGCCGGCGTTCCCGACGGGCAGGCAGTGGACGTCGGGGGCGTCGCCGAGCGCGTCCACGATCTCGAACGCGGCCGTCTTCTGCCCCAGCAGCCGGTACCTGTTGACCGAGTTGACCAGCGCGACCGGGTAGTCGACCGACAGCTTCTGCGCCAGTTCGAGGCAGTCGTCGAAGTTGCCGTCGACCTGCAGCAGCCGCGCGCCGTGCACGAGCGCCTGCGCCAGCTTGCCCATCGCGATCTTGCCCGCCGGGACGAGGACCGCGCAGGTCATCCCGGCCCGCACCGCGTAGGCGGCGGCGGACGCGGAGGTGTTGCCGGTGGACGCGCAGATCACCGCCTTGGCGCCGTCCTCGGCGGCCTTGCTGATCGCCATCGTCATGCCGCGGTCCTTGAACGAACCGGTCGGGTTGGCGCCCTCGACCTTGAGGAACACCTCGCAGCCGGTCAGCTGGGACACGCGGTGGGCGGGCACCAGCGGCGTACCGCCTTCGAGCAGCGTCACGACCGGTGTCTTGTCCGTCACCGGAAGCCGGTCGCGGTACTCCTCGATGAGGCCGCGCCACGCGCGGGCGTTCGGGTTCACGTCGGTCTCCTGGAATGACCTGGGATGTTGCCCGAAGTCTACCGGGGCGGCATATGCCGTCCCGCTCCTCGGGTGGGGCTCGGGTGCGGCTATTCGTCGCCCTCGACGCGCATCACGCTCGTCACGGCCCGGACGATCTCCAGCCCGCGCAGGCCCTCCACGGTCGCCGTGAGGGCCGCGTCGGGCGCCCGGTGCGTGACGACGACGAGCTGGGCCTCCTCGCCCAGCCCGACCTGCCGGACGGCCTGGATGGACACGCCGTGCCTGGCGAACTCCTCCGCGACCGTGGCGAGGACACCGGCCTCGTCCGTGACGTCGACCTGGATGTAGTAGCGCGTGACCGTCTCACCCATCGGCAGGACGGGAAGCTTCGCGTACGTGACCTCGACCGGGCCCGGTGTACCGCCGGCCACGTTCCGCGCCACCGCGACCAGGTCGCCGAGGATCGCGGACGCCGTCGGAGCACCGCCGGCACCCGCGCCGTAGAACATGAGAGAGCCGGCGGACTCCGCCTCCACGAACACGGCGTTGTACGCCTCGCGGACGCTCGCCAGTGGGTGCGACCGGGGAATCATCGCCGGATACACGCGAACGGACACGCCGCGGCCGTTCCGTCCGTCCGGCGAGGGAATCCGCTCGCAGATGGCCAGGAGCTTGACGACGCAGTCCATGCCCTTGGCGCCCGCCACGTCGGCGGCGCTCACCTCGGTGATGCCCTCGCGGTGGACGTCCGCGGCCGTGACGGGCGTGTGGAAGGCGAGCTGCGCCAGGATCGCCGCCTTGGCCGCCGCGTCGAAACCCTCCACGTCGGCCGTCGGATCGGCCTCCGCGTAGCCGAGCGCCTGCGCCTCTTCGAGCGCGTCGTTGAAACCGGCGCCGTGCGTGTCCATCTGGTCGAGGATGTAGTTCGTGGTGCCGTTCACGATGCCCAGCACCCGGTGCACGTGGTCGCCGACCAGCGAGTCGCGCAGGGGGCGCAGTAGCGGGATGGCCCCCGCGACGGACGCCTCGTAGTACAGGTCGGCGCCGTACTCGCGGGCGGCCGCGAACAGCGTCGCGCCGTCCTCGGCCAGCAGCGCCTTGTTCGCCGTGATGACCGACTTGCCAGACTTCATCGCCTCCAGCATCAGCGTGCGGGCCGGCTCGATGCCGCCGATCACCTCGATGACGATGTCGACGTCGTCCCTGGTCACCAGCGCCTGCGCGTCCGTCGTCAGCAGCTCCGCCGGGACGCCCGCGCGCACCCGGTCCGGCCTGCGGACCGCGATCCCGGCGAGCTCCAGCGGGGCGCCGACGCGCGCGGCCAGGTCGTCGGCCTGCCCGATCAGCAGCCGGACGACCTCCGTGCCGACCACGCCGCATCCGAGCAGCGCCACGCGCAGTCCGGGTTTCACGCTTCGACCTCCGCGTCGAGCCGCAGCAGGTCCGCCGCGCTCTCCCGCCGGACGATCACGCGCGACCTGCCGTTCCTCACCGCCACCACGGCCGGCTTCGGGACGAAGTTGTAGTTGCTGGCCATCGACCGACAGTACGCACCGGTCGCCGCCACCGCCACCAGGTCCCCCGCCGCAAGATCTTCGGGGAACCACAGGTCCCGCACCACAATGTCGCCGCTTTCGCAGTGCTTGCCGACAAGCCTACTGAGCATGGGCGGAGCATCGGACGACCTGCTCGCGAGCACGCCGGTGTACTCGGCGCCGTACAGCGCCGTGCGCAGGTTGTCGCTCATGCCGCCGTCCACGGAGACGTAGGTGCGCAGGCCCTCGACGTCCTTGACCGTGCCGACCTCGTACAGCGTGACACCGCCCGGCCCGATGATCGCCCGTCCGGGCTCCACGGTGAGCCGCGGCATGGCCAGGTCGTACGCCTTGCACTCGCGGGCCACGATGTCCCTGAGGCCGTCCGCGATGGACTTGGGGTCGTGCGGCTCCTCGCCCGGCACGTAGGCGATCCCGTAGCCGCCGCCGAGGTCGAGCTCGGGAAGCTCGACGCCGTGCTCGTCCCGGATGGCCACCAGCAGCTCGGCCAGCCGGTGCGCGGCGACCTCGAAGCCGTCCACCTCGAAGATCTGCGACCCGATATGGGAGTGCAGCCCCACCAGCTCCAGCTGCTTCAGCTCCAGGACCCTGCGCACCGCCTCCAGCGCGGCCCCGGAACTGCGCGAGAACCCGAACTTCTGGTCATCGTGGGCGGTGGCGATGAACTCATGGGTGTGCGCCTCCACACCCGTGGTCACGCGCACCATCACCTTGGCCCGGACGCCCATCTCCTGGGCGATGTAGGCCACCCGCGCGATCTCCTCGAACGAATCGAGCACGATCCGTCCGACCCCGGCCTCAAGGGCCTTCTCGATCTCCCAGGGGGCCTTGTTGCTGCCGTGCAGGGTGATGCGCTCGGTAGGGAAGTCGGCCGCCAAGGCAACAGCGAGCTCACCTCCGCTGCACACGTCGAGCCCGAGACCCTCTTCCTTGAGCCACTTGGCGACGGCCGTACACAGGAACGCCTTGCCCGCGTAGTGGACGTCCCCGTCATGGAACGCCGCCGCGTACTCCCTGGCCCGGCTCCGGACGTCCTCCTCGTCGTAGACGTACAGAGGCGTGCCGTACTCCTTGGCCAGATCACGCACGTCGACGCCGCCGACGGTCAGGACGCCGTCCTCCCGCCGAGCGCCGCGCGGCCACACGGCGGCCTCCAGGGCGTTCAGATCCTCCGCCGGCCCGGCGGGGTGGTCCTCCGGCAGCACATCGGCATGCCGCGGCCCAGCAGGGTGTACTCGACTCATATCCGCTCTCTAGGGGTTTCACCGATCATGTTCAGCCCGTTGCCGAGGACGACCCGCACCGCCCGCGCCAGCCCGACCCGTCCCGGCACGGGCTCCTCATCGCCCTTCGGGACGGCCGGACAGCGCTCATGGACGTCGTGGTACGCCCCGGCCACCCTCTCCAAACAAAACATCAGCGGCCTTGCATCCCGCTCACGCTCGGCCTGCTCGGCCCGCCCCGGCACGTCCCCCATGGCCCAGACGAGCTCGGACTCCAGCCCGCCGGCCCTGAGGGGCCCGTCCGCGACCCCGAGCTCACGCGCCCACCGCCCCGCCCAGCAGGCCCGCGCATACGCATAACGCACCGAGAACCCGGGGTTGTCGAACGTCCGAGGCCACTCGTCCCACGCCTTCCCCGGCACCCGCGCGACCCCGTAATCAGGATCACGCAGGATCTGCTCGACCAGTTCCCCGGCCCCGAGCACGACCCGGACGAACCCGGCCCCCGCGACGACTCCCCCGACCCGCCGCGCGATCACCTCGGGATCGACACCGAGCCGCAACGCCACCGGACTCTCGAAGACCCCCCGCCCGCGCCCGAAGACGACCACGCTCTCCGGCACCGCGACGTCGATCTCCCCTTCGGCCACGGCGTCCCGCACCGCCCGCACGAGGGCATCGCCGACTGGAGTCACCCTGGTGAGACTATCTGACCACTATCTGGACACGGCAGCGAGTTTCCGCACCGTCTGGATCAGCTGGTTCGGGTCGAACGGCTTGGTCACGTAGGCGTCGACCCCGATCTCGTGCCCCCGCCGCACATCGTGCTCCTGCGCCCGCGCGGTGATCATCGCCACCCGGATGTGCGCGGTCCCGGGATCCTCCCGCAGCCGCACCGCGGTGACCCACCCGTCCAGCCGCGGCATCATCACGTCCAGCGTGATGACGTCGGGCCGGACCTCGCCCACCTTCTCCAGGCAGTCCTGACCGTCCACCGCGGTCTCCACCTCGAACCCCTCCAGTTGCAGGTTCACGGCGATGAGCTGGCGGATCACCTCGTCATCATCGACGACCAGCACGCGTCCCAGTGGCTCGGTCACGGCTCGAAGTTAGCCCACTCCGCCCCCCGCACGCACGGCGAAAAGCCAGGTGCACGTCACCCCGCCAACCCTGCTAACCTTCTACCGCGCCCCTCCGAGGGCGCAGGGCCCCCTTAGCTCAGGGGATAGAGCAACGGCCTCCGGAGCCGTGTGCGCAGGTTCGAATCCTGCAGGGGGCACCTACAAACGATCAGCCGGTTCCCGCGCTTGACCTGCGGAAACCGGCTTCTGTCGTTCACGGGCCATGTGACATCAGATGCCACCGTGGGACGCCGTACGCCACGGCGCGCGTTCCATCTATGTTCCATGCAGACCCGTGCGTCCGGGCGCCGAGTGGACTCTGCCCCCTCGAAGCCCCCGGGGAGGCCCCCAACTGGCGCCACATCTGCAACACCCGTAAGCCGCGGGGCACCGCTATGTCACTCACCTGGGTAGAGGAGACGGCTCCGAGCCTTCAAGGCGTCCCTGCGGAAGTTCGATTGGTGCGAGTACGCCCATTGCGGGAACTCGTCGTTCCATAGTTGCAACCGATCAGCCCAGGGCTTATCCCTGTGTTCCGCACATGCGAACGCCGCGAGCCTGGCCTTCTTAGGACTCAGCGCACGTACTCGATCCAACCCTTCCCGTCGTCGAACATCTTGAAATGCACGAACGACATCCTCAGGACTTGCCATTGGATCGATGGTCAACACAATTCTTCGAGCCCATGCATGAGACACACCATGCCGCCACTTGATGCCAAGGTCACGGGCACGGATAGTTGAAACCTGTGGCGTCAGGTCAGTGAGAACGAAGGTCGTAGCCTGGCCGGATGTCCATGCGTAGTAACTGGCAAGGGAGTCAGCCAATACACGAAGCCTATCCAGGACCCCACCGGCAGCGACCGGGATAATCCGTCTCCAATCATCATCAGGTACAGCATACGACAGAAATCGGGTGCTTACCTTCCCTTGAAACCTAGCCAACGGCGGATCTACTAGCCATCCACCTCCCTTTTCAAGGGTCACACGTCCTGCTTCCATAGCACAGGTTATGTCCAACGTCCGGCCCCCGTCGCGTTCAGCTTGGGCTTTTATCCAGGATTCAACTTCGGCCCACTGCATAAGATCGTCGCCAAGATAATTGCGGCGGAACGTGACAACGTCTGGATCTTGGCGAGCACTGACCGCTACCAATTGCGACACAGCCCATGCCCGCTCCTGGCCAGGCGTTGGCCCTTCGGGTCGAGAGACCGCGCCCTTCTCCCGCTCAGCAGTCGGAGCTGCCGCCTCCAGGATTGTCCGCGCCTCGTGTTCGAGAACCTCCAAGCCGCGATCTCCCCCGACGGAGATCGCATCCTCAACGAACCCTCGGTCCTGCAGGTAGGACCAGAGGCCCTCATTGAAACGGCGGCCGAGTCGACGCCGAAGGCGTGTACGAAACTCTTCCTCATGCATCACCTCAGGATACCCGTATCTTGATGCATCACCTTGAGGTCATCGGCTACGGCTGCACGGTCTCCGCTCCGACCGGCGCCCGAACACAGGAGGATTCCGATGACCGACGAGTCAGAGAAGAGCCCGAAGAAGCGCCCCATCGACCGCGACCACCGCGCGAAGCGCCGCGTCCGCCGGCGACAGCGTCGGCAGTGGCGGTGGCGGTGGCGGGGCAACGTGGAGGTTGCACTGTTGGCCTGGCACAGTGTTCTCGTTGCAGTTGCGACGTGGGAGGCATGGCCTTTCCACTGACTACACGGCCGAGAAGGGGCTCAGGATCACCTGAGCTCCTTCTCGGCGTCTACAACGCTCGACGGGTACATCCTCCCGCATTGCCCAAGGACAAGGGCCTCGCGGGCTAGTCGCCGAGGGCGTCGTCTATGAGCCCCTCCCACACGCGGTCTTGACCGGCTATGACCTTGGCGTAGATCTTCAAAGAGCACCTCGACACTGTGTCCGGCCCACTCAGCGACCTGCGTAGGCGGGACGCCGGCGTTGAGCCGTAGGGAAACACCGGCGTGCCGTAGGTCGTACGGGCGCCGAGCCAGGTCGGATGCCTCCTCGGCGGGCGTGAGGCGACCGTGCGCGCTCGGTGCCACGTGCGCCGATAGCCGGACGGGAGAAGCAGTCCCCCGCGCTCTGTGCGGAACAGACGGCCGTCGGGGGCGACGCCGAACCGATCGATGTGCGCTCGCAGGATCCTGACGAGTTCCGGCGGAATGGGGACAGGCCGCTTGGCCTCGCGGTTGCGGCCTTTGAGTCCGCGGACATCGTGGTAGTCGCCGGAATCCGTCCACTCGGTGCCCGACCGAGGGCCGTGAACCGGAGAGCATCAGGCAGCCCCATCCCGTCGAAGGAAGGTCGCAGTCGACATCCCGCAGTGAGACGACCTAGCCGGGCCGCATCATCGCGTGATAGATGCACGCGAAGAACGCCACCATTCGAGGGCCTCGCCGGGGTCCCGCGTAGCTAACGGCTGTCAGTAGTTCGGCCATTTGGCGGGCGACGGGACAACGGCCGGGTCTACCTCCTCCCATACCTCGTCATCCTGCGTCGGTTTCCAATCGAGACCCTCGATGGGGTTAACGGCGAGGCGTTTCCGCTGGACGGCGTATTTGAGCACGTTGTAGAGAACCCGGCGGCGCCGCGTGTAGTAGCTCGGCGCGGCCCGCGTGCCGTCCAGCTTGCGGGCGCACGCGTCCAGAACCCGCGTGATGCCCTCGAACTCGGCGAGGTCGGAGCGCCACGGGTTCCGCGACATCGCCGCAAAAATCCGTGAGGAAATCATCGACGGCCGGTACCCCACCGGATCCGTGCTGCCGGCCGAGCCGGAGCTTGCCGACCGGTACGGGGCTTCCCGTAGCTTGGTGAACCGGGCAATGCAGGTACTCGCGGCCGAGGGCATGGTCCGTCCTCGGCAGGGACGGGGAACCATGGTCACCTGGCTACCGCCGATGCTCCACTCACCTGCCCGCTACGACCGGACGAAGCGCGAGAACAACGGCGCCCGCGGCGCGTTCGACGCCGAGGTTCGCGCCCTCGGCCTGGAGCCCAAGCACGAGATCACCACCGAGCACGCCGAACCGCCGGCCGAGGTCGCCGAGTTGCTCGGCGTGCCGACCGGTGAGGCGAACTGCCTTGTCCGTCGCCGGCGTCTCCTCGCCAGTGACATCCCCGTCCGGATCAACGAGAGTTGGTTCCCCCTCGACATCGCCGAGGGCACCGTCCTGGAGGAAGACGGCCCGGTGATCGTCGGCGGCGTTAAGAGCGCGCTCGCCGAACTCGGCTACCCGCAGGTCTCGGCGCGCGAGCGGATCACTCCTAGCCGGCTGCCCACCGACGCCGAAGCGCGGGCGCTGGAGATCAGTCCCGAGCGGACGGTCATCCAGATCACGCACGTCGGCATGACCGCCGAGGGCCGGGCCGTGGAGGTGACCGTCACAGTGGCGCCCGCCCACTACCTGACGGCCCAGTACGAGTTCCCGCTCGCCTGACAACCGGAGAGACCACGCCCGATGATCACGCGCCAAGTCCAAGACCACGCCCAGACCCTTGCCGGCAAGGGCGAGCTACCCGCGTTCGTCTACGACCTGGCCGCGCTGCGCGAGCACACGGCCGAGGTCAAGGCCGCGCTCTCGGCGCCCGGTGCGCCGGAGATCTTCTACGCCGCAAAGGCCAACCCCGACACGCCGATCCTCCAGGCGCTCGCCCCGTACATGGACGGCATCGAGGTCGCGTCCGGCGGCGAGCTGGCACACGTCCGCGAGGCCCTGCCGGACGCACGCCTCGCATTCGGCGGCCCCGGCAAAACCGATGACGAACTCCGCCAGGCACTCGCCCTCGACGTCGAGCGCATCCACGTCGAAAGCCCGTACGAGCTATCCCGCCTCGCCGACATCGCCCAGACGGCCGGACGCGAGGTCGACATCCTGCTACGGCTCAACCTCGCCGGCGACCGCAGCGGCGTAGCGCTCGCCATGAGCGGCCCATTTGGCATGGACCCCGAACTCATCGAGTCGTGCACCGACATCCTGACCGCCGCGCCGCACGTGCGCCTACGCGGCATCCATGCGCACCTGGCGTCCGGCCTGGACGCGTCCGCCATGGTCGCCCAGTCCACAGAGATCCTCACGTGGGGCCGCGCATGGCTCGACCGGATCGGCCACACCGGACCACGGGAGTTCAACCTCGGCGGCGGCATGGCAGTCGACTACTCGACGCCCGAGACCCGATTCGACTGGAAGCAGTACGGCGCCGACGTTGCCGCGCTCGCCGAGCCGGGCGAAACGCTGCGCATCGAACCGGGCCGCTCCATCAGCGTCTACGCCGGGTGGTACATCACCGAGGTACTGGACGTGAAGAAGGCACACGGCCAGTGGTACGCCGTCCTACGCGGCGGCACCATGCACATCCGGACACCGGTCACCAAGCAACACAACCACCCGTACGACGTCCTCACCCGCAACGGCGACGGCCCTGCAGTCGCCGGCGAACCCGTAACCCTCGTCGGTCAACTCTGCACACCAAAGGACGTCTTCGCCCGCGAGGTCCCCACGAACCGCATCGCCGTAGGCGACCTAGTCGCCTTCTCCATGTCCGGCGCCTACGCCTGGAACATCTCCCACCACGACTTCCTCATGCACCCAAAGCCCACATTTTCGTATTTGGACTCCCAGTAGGAGCTACTCAAGGGCCCCCAGTCGATTCAACGACTGGGGGCCCTAGTCATTCCCACGACGAGCGGCGAACTGCCAGCGCTTATCCACACCGGTGTGGATAAGCGCCCGACTGGCGAGAGTAGTGTCTCTATAAGATCTTTGGGACCAAAGTATCTACTCGCTATCTTTTCTTTCCTAGTACTGCTACGATTTAGGTGAACGAATGGACGAGAGGTGGACAACTAACACAAGGGGAGCGGAGGTAGTTCTCATGGCTCATGGTACTAGCATTGAGTGGACGGAAGTCACATGGAACCCTACGACCGGCTGCGACCGAATCTCAGCCGGTTGCGACAACTGTTACGCGCTGACGCTGGCTCGACGCCTCAAGGCAATGGGAACAGAGAAGTACCAGAACGACGGTGACCCCAGAACATCGGGCCCAGGTTTCGGTATTACGGTACACCCCGATACTCTTCAACAGCCCTACGGTTGGCGCTCTCCCCGCGTTGTGTTCGTCAACTCAATGAGCGACCTATTCCACGCTCGCGTGCCCCTTGCCTTCGTGCGCCAGGTGTTTGAGGTAATAGCCGACACCCCTCAGCACACCTACCAAATCCTCACTAAGCGCTCATCTCGCCTCCGAAAAGTGGCAAATCAACTCGACTGGCCGGCGAACCTCTGGATCGGCGTCTCTGTCGAGAACGACGAAGCTCTCTACCGAGTGGATGATCTTCGCACGGTGCCGGCTGCGGTGCGGTTCCTCTCGTGTGAGCCGCTTATCGGTCCCCTCGAACGACTAGATCTTGAGGGCATCGGGTGGGTTATCGCAGGTGGTGAGTCGGGTCCCAACCATCGACCGCTTGACTCCCGGTGGGTGATGGACATCCGTGACAAGTGCATTTCCGCGAGCGTCCCGTTCTTCTTCAAGCAGTGGGGCGGCCGCACCCCCAAGCAGGGCGGCCGAGAGCTTGAAGGACGGCAGTGGAGCGAGATGCCAGCACTGGCTGGCGTCCGGTAGCTACATAAGGCACCCCACATGAGGCGCATGAGCCGTCCGAAACCGGCCGTCACGTGACACGGCGGCGCTCATGCGCTATCTGTGGACCCATCGGACATCGATGGGGGTTGCGATGGCAAGGGACTGGGGCTGGTGGACAGAACAGAAGCTCGACATCTTGTCGGACTATCTGACAGGCTTTAGCAGAGCTTCGACCCGCGCCAAAACTACGGTTTACCTGGACCTGTTCGCCGGACAAGCAGAGAACCTTAGCCGCGAACGAACTCGGCACACGATAGAAGGCTCACCTAAACGAGCATTGGCGATAGAACCCCCTCTCACCGTCCTTCGCTTCTTCGAACTTCCGAGCAACGCAGCTCAACTCGACCACTCACTAAGGACGGCCTACCCTAACCGCGACTTCAAGGTTGTTGCCGGTGATTGCAACAGCACCATTGATGACACCCTTGCAGAGCTTACCCCTCTTAACTGGGCCCCAAGTTTCGCGTTCCTCGATCAGCAGTCCACCGAGGTTGAATGGTCTACCTTGACCAAACTCGCTCGCCACAAGCGGCGCGGAAAGCCCAAAGTGGAACTCTGGCTTCTGTGTGCGAGTGGACTCCTACCGAGAGGCCTGCGCCTAAGACAGGACATAGACACAGGTGTAGTCGATCAGATGAACGCCATGTTCGGCACAGACGCTTGGCTGCAGGCGCTCGAAGCAACACGCGATGACACTCTCAGCGGGAAGCAGTTCGAAGCCGAACTAACAAATCTCATGCGCTGGCGCATGGAGAAGGTGCTCGGATACAAGAAGACCCGAACATTCAAGGTGGTCAACACTCGCGGTCGCGAAATATTCGACATGATATTCGCGACCGATCACGACATCGGCGATAAGATCATGAAATGGTCTTATGGTAAGGCGCAGAAACAACAGCCCTCTCTTCAGCTTCGGGCCAAGTTGGGTCGCCAACAGGCCAGAGAGGAAGAGCGCGGAGAGATCAGCCTCTTTGACGCGGCCGAGTTTGCAGCCGAGCCGCTTCCGGCTGGCTACGAGGTCATCCCTGACGACCTTCCACCACACCCACCGTTCCGCCGGCGGTAGCCACCCAGCGCCCCCATATACGTTCCAGTTGCGCCCCATCCGTGCGAGCCCTGCAACGTATGTGCAGGTCACGCACGTGTTAGACACTGGTCTCCGGAGCCGTGTGCGCAGGTTCGAATCCTGCAGGGGGCACCTCAAATGATCAGCCGATCCCTGCCCTTGACCAGTGGAACCGGCTTCTGTTGCGGATACGCCGCATACCCGGAGGCACCGCAGAGAGCGCACACCGCTAGAGAGCCGGCCGGAGCGGCGCTGTCTACACTCGTGTGAGGAGATGCCGACTCGGCTCATAGTCAATCTTCCAGTCGGCGCAGCACCCCAGCACCCCGTCAGCAACGCACCGGATCCCGACACTGACCCAGCGGACCGAGTCGTCAGGCCGCAAGGAGAAGCCGACAGCCACATCGAACACGTCTGCGCCGCAGGGGCAGACGACTGCCTCAGGTTCGGTGTCCGACCAATGTTCATCGCTGTCGAGCATGAGCACGTCCTTGCCACAGTCGACGCAACTGCGTTCTACGGTTCCCTCCTCTCCGTCAACTCGGAGCCGGAAGGACCGGCCGCCACAATCGACGCAGGTCGCCTTGACAACCTGCCCGACCCGATACCCCTCCGCGCCGAGTTCTTCCAGATAATCGGCGAGATCAGCGGCAGACTCTCCGCGCCACCATTCCCCGTTCGTGTCCATCGCCATCGACACAAGCTACTCAGGTCGCACCACCGGGCCAACACCCGGAACATGTGCGTAACAGCGCACGCCACGCGGCGGCGAAGGAGCGTTCATGTCCAGGTCAGCGCGGCTCAGTGCGACGGCGGCCGAGTGGTGTTCTCTCCCGGCGGGCTCGCTGAGGCTGGATGGTGGCGGGTTGGGAACTCGCTTGCCGGATCCAGAAACCTGGGGACCAGGCTAATCGGGTCTGGTCACGTGCTGCTGGCGTCTCACTGTGTAGACCAGCACCGCCGTCCCGAGCATGGCCAGCATGGCGGCCAAGGCGATCACGATGAGGCTGTCTGCTTGGTCGGTGACAGTTGAGAGGAGCCCGGACCAGTTGATGTCGGTCTCGTTGTCAGGGTGGTTCTGGGGTTCGGCGAGATAGGTGCGCAACGGCTCAACCCCTTCGGGAAGTGATCACAGCACACTAGTGTCGTGAGTCGTTAATTCGTTGGCAGTATGCGGCGAGGGTTTCGAGGATCTCGTCGGCGGTCTTGGTCCACACGAACGGCTTGGGGTTCTTGTTCCATTCGTTGACCCAGCCGCGGACGTCGCGTTCCAGCTCGACAACGCTGCGGTGGGCCGAGCGGCGGAGTTTGCGGTTGGTGAGTTCGGCGAACCAGCGTTCGACCAGGTTGAGCCAGGACGAGCTGGTCGGGGTGAAGTGCAGGTGGAACCGGGGGTGGCGCAGCAGCCACGTGTGGACCTGCTCGGTCTTGTGGGTGGCGTAGTTGTCCAGCACCAGGTGCAGGTCTAGGTCCTTGGGGACGGCGGCGTCGATGAGCTTGAGGAACCGCAGGAACTCCTGGTGGCGGTGGCGCCGGTAGTGCTGGGCGATCACCGACCCCGAGGAAAGGTCCAGGGCGGCGAACAGGCTGGTGGTGCCGTGCCGGACGTAGTCGTGGGTCATCCGGGCCGGGGTGGTGGGCATGATCGGCAGAATCGGCGCTGTGCGGTCGATCGCCTGCATCTGGCTCTTCTCGTCCACCGCGAGCACCAGGGCGTTGTCAGGCGGGTTCAGGTACAGCCCGACCACGTCGCGGACCTTGTCGACGAACTGCGGGTCGGTGGACAGCTTCCAGGTCTGCACGGTGTGGGGCTTGAGGCCGAACGCCCGCCAGATCCGCGAGACCGCCGACTGCGACATCCCGGTCGCCGCCGCCATCGACCGCGTCGACCAGTGCGTGTCCGCACCGGGCGTCTCCTCCAGCGTGGTGGTGACGACCCGCTCGACCTGCTCGTCGGTGATCGTGCGGGGCCGGCCCGGGCGCGGCTCGTCGCTCAGGCCTTCCAGCCGGTCGGCCAGGAAACGCGACCGCCACTTCGACACCGTGTTCCGCGAGGCCCCGGCCTGCTCGGCGACCTGGGCGATCGTGGCGCCCTCGGCGCACAGCAGCACGATCCGCGCCCGCAACGCCAAAGCCTGAGAGGTCTTGCGGCGGCGCACCCACCCGGTCAGCGCCGACCGCTCCTCATCGGACAACACCACCGGATCCAGCTTCGGGCTCGGCATCCCAACAGCCTACCGACTAACAAAG
Source organism: Actinomadura chokoriensis (assembly GCF_039529475.1). NCBI lineage: Bacteria > Bacillati > Actinomycetota > Actinomycetes > Streptosporangiales > Thermomonosporaceae > Actinomadura > Actinomadura chokoriensis. The sequence continues at coordinate 562,205 of NZ_BAAAMW010000001.1, forward strand.
AACTATTGACTCAGAACACTAGCTCCGAATGGGTATCCCGATGATCTCGACAGCTTCCGGTTGACCGAGTGCTTCGCCGGGCGCTGGGTTGCTGAACGCGCTGGCGGCCGCTTGTGGCTAGCTCACGCGGCGGACAGGGTCAGTTCTCCCTCGGTCGGTTCCTCGACGTGCACGTCGATCGCCGCGTCCTCGTCGGCGTCGAACCGCAGTGTCCAGTACGGCGACAGCGCTAGGAGGAACGTCCACCCTTCGTGTTCTTCGGCGGTTGGTGGAGACGCGAAGGTCGCTGAGATCCGCCATCCGGCTTCGTCGCTGACTATGACGACGTGGACGTCCACTGAGCACAGGCACGTGTTCCGGTTCGCCCACCACTCCAGCCGGGCCGCACCCTCATACGTGTCCATGGTGTGAGTATGGCGGGGACTGAGGTGCTCTGACGATTGTCTTTCGGCGGGTACTCGTGGGGACGAAATATCGCGCTCTTGTGGGTGCAGGGCGCGCCATTCTGAGGTTGGTGCGGGTTGGAGGGCCGGCTGAGTGGCTGCAGTGTGGCGCCAACTCGGGCAAGTGACCCGCCCCTACGGCGTCTAGGACGTGTCGCGGCTATGGGGCGGGTGCCTGTGTATCTACGTGGGGGTGGCTAGGCGGGTTCTTCGTTCTGTGCCTTGGCTAGGTGGATGCCGCGTAGGTTGAGGAGCAGCAAGGCTGCACAGCCGCAGACGAGGGCGATGTCGGCGACGTTGCCCACGAATGGGCCGTAGTCGATGAAGTCCACGACATGGCCGCGGGCGGGGCCCGGCTCGCGGAAGAGGCGGTCGCCAAGGTGGGATACTGCTCCGCCGAGTAGTGCGCCCAGTACGAGTGCCCAGGCTGGGGAGTTCAGGCGTCGTGCGGTGTAGAGGATGCCGGCCACTGCTGCTGCCGCTGTCAGCGTGAACACCCATGTCGCCTCGGTGCCTATGGAGAAGGCGGCGCCGGGGTTGTACAGCAGGCGGAAGTGGATCAGTGGGGGAAGCACGGCGACGCGCTCGCTGTCGGAGAGCGCGGTGACCGCCCATAGTTTGGTGAGCTGGTCCACGAGCAGGACTAGCGCGGCCAGTATGAGCATCACGCCGTACAGGCGGCTTGAGCCTCGATTTCGCTGCATCATTGTGCGACCGGATGAGTAGTGAGGTCGTGTTCGCGGGGCTGTGTGGTGTCTGCGCGGTCCGCGCCTCGCCCGGAAGTGGCAGCCGCGCGATTTACCATTGTCATCTATTGACATCCCCTATCCGACTGCACCTTCTCCCCTGCCGATGGAGAACATAAAAGACTTCAGGTCCGGATAGGTTATTAGAGTCTCACAGGAGCCGAAGACTACCAGACGCCGAGCGCCATGACGTTCCATGAGAGGTGGATGACGGGGCGTGTCTGTAGTCGCAATGGGTCGAACTCGCCACTATTGAAGTGGAGGATCAGGCCCTCGCACTCGTCCCGCTTCTCGACAGTCAGGCTCTCCAGGTTGCGGATCCTGCCTATCGTCATGATCTCTTCCCCCGCCTCGTATATCGTCAGGTACGCCTCGCCCGACGTGGGATCGAGAGAGAAGAGCACTTCACGAGATCCTCGACGGAGACGGAATGACTGAAGTCCGACAGGCCACGTCAGGCCGTCGTCCATCGAGGTCGGTTCGTCCTCGAAAAGCCAGATCAGGTCCGCTAGCTCGGGCATTTCCATAAAGTGATGTTAGCCTGGCGGCGGGCATGGGAGCAAAGGCACGGTCGTTGGCGGCTGCCACACGAGGGGCCGACTTCAAGACTCGCAGCCTCGATGATGTACCTCCGACACGGATTGAGCATGCCGGCCAAGGGCTTGGCGCATTTGGTGCCCAGTGTGGTCCGCTCGGCGAGAACCTCTGGGGCGGAGAATCCTAAGCCGTCCAAGGCGGGCTCAAAGCAACCTCTGGCCTCCGCCACGAAGGTCTTCACTCGGATATCCACACCGCCGTTTCGGGCATCGAAAAGCGTGGTTCCGTGGTCGGTGTGGCGGGTGCCGGGTTACGTCGCGGGGGCCAGGCCCTTGGCTATCAGTTGCAGGCCGAATTCGAACTGGTCTGAGGACGGTAGGGACGGCAGGTCTGCCGAGAGCCTCACCGTGGTCGGGAAGCGGTCGGCGGGTAGGCCGGCGTAGAAGTGGTGCCGCTGGCGGCGGGCCTCTGGGTCGTCGCCCCAGGTTCGAGGGGCCTGGTAGCCGGAGAAGCCCAGCGCGTAGGTGATCAGGACGCCGTAGGCCCGGGTGGCTTCGGCGCCCTTCAGGCCGGCCGATTCCAAACGAGCCAGGACGTCCTCCATTGCGCCGTCCAGGGAGTCGATGCTGTCCGTCACGCGCGTCGAGAGCAGGCGGACGACGCAGGGGTGGGCGAGCATCATCGCGCGGAAAGCCCGCCCGCATCCCACGAGTATGTCGACCGGGTCGTCCGTCTCGGCGGGAGGGACTTCCATCCCGCCGAGGACGTGGTCGGCCATCGCGTCGAGGATCTCCTCTTTGTTGCGGAAGTAGCTGTACAGGGTCATCGCGCCGACGCCCAGTTCGCCGGCCAGGCGCCGGACGGTCAGGGTGTCCAGGCTCTCGGAGTCGCCTATGCGCACGGCGGTCTCGACGATGCGTTCGCGGGTGAGCGTCCGCGCGTCCTTCTTGGCCATGCTGCTCCGTGTCTCGTCGGTTTCCCGAGCGAGGTTAGCGCTTGTACGGCTGGACGTTCGGCTTGCTCTGCTCGACCTTGCGCCGCCACGCGGTGAGGGACAGGTCGGGGCGGTAGAGCTTCTCCGGCGGGGCGTCCATCACGTCGACCATCCAGGCGTCCTGCGCGGTGAACTGGCCGTGGAAGAGCCAGCGGACGGCGGCCAGGTACTTGAACTTGAAGAGGCCGGCGCGGGCACCGGTCTCGAAGCGCACCATCAGCTGGACGTACCGGACGTTGTCGGCGTCCACCGGGACGTACCACTCGTAGTGGATGAAGTGCGGGTAGGCGACGCGCAGGATGCCGGGCAGCCGGATCGACACGAAGCCGGGCAGGTCGAGGCTCTTGATGACGGGGTTGATCTTCTGGGCCTTGCCTGGGGCGTCGGGCAGCGGCATGCGCTTCCACCAGCGCTTGTTGGTCCACAGGCCGAGGCCGGGCATGTCGGCCTCCCAGTGCACCTCGTCCTGGACGCGGACGAGCCACTCGCCGCGCTCGACGATGCGGGTCTTGTTCCAGGCGGGCATCACCTTGAAGAGCCGCCACAGCGCCGTGTTGTGCAGGTACTTCGCGTGGCCCTCGTCGAAGCCGTTCTCCGCGGCGAACCGCCAGTTGCCCTTGCGGATGTCGGTGCGGCCGCCGATGACGAGGGCGTTGTCGCGCAGCTCCTCGGGGAGGTCGTCGTCCAGGGGGTGGGGGTCGCCGTCGCCGATGTAGATCCAGATCAGGCCGAAGCGCTGCTGGACGGGGTAGGTCCGCACCTTGACGCGGCCCTTGATCGGCGAGTCGGGTCCGTCGGTGAGGACGCCGCAGAGGTTCCCGTCCTTCAGGTCGTAGGTCCAGCCGTGGTACGGGCAGGAGACCGTGCCGGGGAACTGGCGCCGGCCCAGGGAGAGGGGCACGCCGCGGTGGGGGCAGCGGTCGTGCAGGGCGTGCACCTCGTCGCCTTCGCGGACGAGGGCGATGTTCTCGCCGAGCACGGTGACGGCGACGGGCTTCTTGCCGACCTGCTCGGTCCACAGGACGGGGTACCAGTGGTCGCGGAACCCGAGGACGGCGCTCTCGTAGGTCGGCCAGGACGACCAGTCCTGGCCGGGCTGCCGCCGCTGCGGCCGGGAGCGGCCGGGGGACGTGGCGTGGGTGGTCAACGGTGCCTCCTTGAACAATGTTACGTACTTTGTACGAGCCCGTTCTGCCTTGTCAACCCCCGACTCTTGACGGGTGTGCAAAGTACCGTACATAGTACGCAGCATGCTGGACAACGAACGTGAGCTGGTCGTCCGCTCGATGACCTGGGAGGCGGACGGCGTCCTGTCGGTCACGCTGGCCGGGCTCGGCGGCACGCCGCTGCCCACCTGGGAGCCGGGCGCCCATCTGGAGCTCGACCTCGGCACATGGGTCCGCCAGTACTCGCTCTGCGGGGACCCGGGCGAGACCGGGACGTACCGGATCGCCGTCCTCTACGAACCGGACGGCCGCGGCGGCTCGGCCTTCGTGCACGAGGAGCTGCGTCCCGGCCAGACGGTGCGGGTGCGCGGCCCGCGCAACCGGTTCCCGCTGGAGGACGCCTCGCGCTACCTCTTCCTGGCGGGCGGCATCGGCATCACGCCGCTGCTGCCGATGATCGCGCGGGCCGCCGGCCGGGGCGTCCCGTGGCGGCTGGTCTACGGCGGCCGGAGCCGGAGCTCCATGGCGTTCCTGCCCGAACTCGCCCGGTACGGGGACGCGGTGGCGGTCGTCCCCGAAGACCTCGACGGACGCCCGGACCTCGACGCGCTGCTCGGCACGCCCCAGGAGGGCACCGCGGTCTACTGCTGCGGCCCGGAGGGCCTGCTCGCGGCGGTCGAGGGCCGGTGCGCGGCATGGCCGGACGGCAGCCTGCACGTCGAGCGGTTCGCCGCGGCGCCGCGCGATCCGGCATCGGACGGCGAGGACACCGCCTTCGAGGTCGAGTGCGCGCAGTCCGGCCTGACGATCGAGGTCGCGGCGGACGAGACCGTCATGGACGCCTTGGAGCAGGCCGGCGTCCAGGTGCCGAACGCGTGCCGCGAGGGCATCTGCGGAAGCTGCGAGACGCCCGTGCTGGCCGGGGTTCCCGACCATCGGGACGGGCTGCTCACCGACGCGGAGCGGGAGGCCGGGAAGACGATGATGCCCTGCGTCTCGCGCTGCCTCTCGGCCCGGCTCGTCCTGGATCTCTGACTCGCCTCGGAGCGCTCCCCGAGCGATCTCCCAGCGGGAATTCCGATCCGGGGCATTGACTCCTGACCTAAGTAGTGTACATAGTACGCATCACCCGTTATCCGCGGCTTCATCTCGACTTTCTCGGTAGCGCGCCCCTCCTTGCAGGGGCGCCGGAAGCCTCCGCAAGGGGGCCGGAAGAACCGGAGAACACACTCCATGACCGCACCGACCACCGGTACCCGGCACACCGTGCTGGGGGCCGCGCTGCGGGTCCGCACGATCGGCGAGGGAACGCCCACCGTCCTGCTGCACGGCGGCGGCCCCGGCTGCTCCGCCTGGACCGACTTCGCCGCGCTGGTGCCCGAGCTGGTGCCCGCGCTGCCCGGCCGCCGGCTGATCCTGGTGGACCTCCCCCAGTACGGCGGTTCGGACGCGCCGCGGGCCGACCTGCCACTGTTCTCTTTCCACGCACGGTACGTCATCGCCCTGCTCGATGACCTGGGCATTCGCCGCGCCGACTTCGTCTGCCAGTCGCTCGGCGGGTCGGTCGCGCTGCTGATCGCGGCGCGCGAGCCGCACCGCGCCGGCCGGATCGTCCTCACCGGCAGCCGTCCCGCCGACCTCGGCGGGGCGCCCGGAGTGAGCGGCGCCGCGATCCGCGCCGCGTACTACGGCGGCGACGGCCCCACCCCGGACAAGATGCGCGATCTCATCCGCGATCACGAGTGGAACGATCCCGCGATGGTTCCGGAGAGCACGGTCTTCGAGCGCTTCCGCAACAGCGTCACCGTCGATGCGCTCGCGCTCGGGACGGACGCCGAGGCGCGCGGCCTGCCCGAGGACCTCGGCCCGCTGCTGGGCGACGTCACCGCGCCCGTCCTGCTGCTGTGGGGCTCCGCCGACCCGTTCGCCGGCGTCGGCTACGCGTCCCGCCTCGCGGCGGCGCTGCCCGCCGCCGCGCTGGAGGTGCTGCCCGGCACCGCGCACCACCCCCAGGAGGAGCGGCCCCGCGACTACGCCCGGCTCGCCGGGGCGTTCCTGAACGACTCCCGTCCCCCGTCCCCCGATTCCCGGCTCGCACCTGTGGAGGCCGCCCGATGCGAATCCTGATCACCCTCGCCGTCCTGCTGGCCGCCGTGTTCGGCGTCCCGCCGCTGCGGCGCCGCGCCCTGGCCGCGTTCGTCCGCGCCACCGGGACGGCGGTGCGGACGGAGCCCGGCTCGTGACGGCGTCCCCCGCCGCGACCGCGCCACCGGCGGTCGCCGCGCACGGTGTCACCAAGCGGTTCGGGACGTTCACCGCGCTGGACGGCGTCGACCTCGACCTCGCGGCGGGCGAGGTCCACGGCCTGATCGGCTCCAACGGCGCCGGCAAGTCGACCCTGATCAAGGTGCTGTGCGGCGCGTACACTCCGGACGCCGGGCGCCTGGAGGTCGAGGGCCGCAGGGTCGGCACCGCGACGCCCGCGCAGGCCGAGCAGGCCGGGATCACCGTCGTCCACCAGGAGACGCAGCTGTTCCCGGAGCTGACGGTCGCCGACAACATCGTCGTCGCCGCCCCGCACCGGCGGGGGCGGCTGCTGCGCGACCGCCGGGCCGACCACGCCGAGACGGCCGAGCTGCTCGGCACGCTCGGCGTCGGCCTCGACCCGGCGCGCCGCGCGGACACGCTCGACCTCGCCGAGAAGAAGCTGCTGCAGGTGGCGCGGGCGCTGCGGGCCCGCCCGAAGCTGCTGATCCTGGACGAGCCCACGGCGGCGCTGGAGCCGCGGCAGTGCCGGCGCATCACCGAGCTGGTGCGGCGCCTCGCCGACGAGGGGCTCGCGGTCCTGTTCGTCAGCCACGACCTGGACGAGGTGCGGCTGCTCTGCGACCGGATCACCGCGCTGCGGGACGGCCGGATCGTCGCCCGCCTGGGCCGCGGCGAGGCCACCCCGCACGGGCTGGTGGAGCTGGTCGCGGGCCGGACCCTCGCCAACGCCCCGGACCGCGCACCGCACGAGGCGGGCGACGTGCTCGTCCGCGCCGATCTTCCGGACGCGCCGGAGCTGGAGCTGCGGCACCGCGAGGTCGTCACGATGACCGGCATCCTCGGCTCGGGCGCGGGCCGCTTCGCGCGCACCCTCGCCGGGGCGCGCCGCCCGCCCCGGCACGTCCGGGCGGAGGTCGAGGTCGGCGGCCGGGCGGTCCGGCCGCACAACCGGGTCGCGGCGGCCGCCGCCGCGATCGGGTTCGTGCCGGAGGAGCGCAAGCGGGACGGGGTCCAGCCGCTGCTCAGCATCGAGCGGAACATCGCGCTCGGCGACGTGCGGGCGTTCACCCGGTTCGGCGTCCTCGACCGGCGGAAGATGCGCGCCGAGGCGCTGCGGCTGATCGCCGACCTGGACGTCCGCCCCGCCGACCCGGCGTTCCCGGCCGGGCTGCTGTCCGGCGGGAACCAGCAGAAGGTCCTGATCGCGCGCTGGCTCGCCGCGGGCGCGCGCGTCCTCGTCGTGGAGGAGCCCACCCACGGCATCGACATCGGCGCGAAGGAGCACGTGCTGCGGCAGCTCCGCGCGTTCGCGGACGAGCGCGGCTGCGTCGTCATCGTGGCGCTGGAGAGCGAGGAGTTCCGCTCCGTCACCGACCGCTACCTGGCGTTCCGGCGGGGACGCCTGGTCGCCGAGCTCGCGGCCGACGTCACGCACGCCGAACTGATGACGGCGTGCCTCGGCGAACACCCGGAAGGTCTTGCCTCATGAAGAGAACCGCCCCCGCGCTGGAGGACGCGTTCGTCCCGCTGCTGCTGGTCGTCCTCGCGATCGTGCTGACGTTCTCGACGGACTCGTTCCTCAGCAGCGGCAACATCCTCAACGTGCTCAGCTCGATGGCGATCCTGGCGATCGTCGCGTTCGGGCAGACGTTCGTGATCGCCGGCGGCGGGTTCGACCTGTCGGTGGGCGCGCAGGTCGCGCTGCACGGCGCGGTCGGCGCGATCGTCATGCGGGAGACGCAGAGCATCCTGCTGGGCCTCGCCGCCGCGGCGCTGTCCGGGATCGTGTTCGGGCTGCTCAACGGCATGCTCGTGATCGCGCTCAAGGTGCACCCGTTCATGATCACGCTGGGCACGTCGGTGATCGGGGTGGGCGTCACGCTCATCCTCACCCACGCCGAGTCGGTCGGCGGGCTGCCCGCGGGCATCGCCGGGTTCGGCGTCGGGCGCCCGATCGGCGTCCCGTGGATCGTCTGGGTGATGATCGCCTGCTTCGCGTTCTCGGCGTTCCTGCTGAGCGTGAGCCCGTTCGGGCTGCGGGTGCTGTCCAGCGGCGGCAACCGGGAGGCGGCGCGCCTCGCGGGCCTGCGGGTCGAGCGGACGATCGTCGCCACGTTCGTGCTCGCCGGGACGTTCGCGGCCGTCGCGGGCATGGCGACGACCGCGCGGCTCCAGTCGGCCCAGCCGACCGTCGGCGAGGGCCTGGAGCTGTTCTCGGTCGCGGCGGTCGTGCTCGGCGGCAGCGCCCTGCACGGCGGGCGCGCCGCGATGTGGCGGACGCTGCTCGGCGTCCTCGTCATCTCGGTGATCCAGAACGGCCTCAACCTGAACGGCGTCGGCGACGCCTGGCAGGAGGTCGCCGTCGGGATCGTGTTCATCCTCGCCATGTCGGCCGAGCTGCTGCGCCGGTTCTCCCGCCTGCGCGCCGGGCGGAGGGAGGCGCCGCCGCCCGCGCGGACCGGCGCCGCCGACGTCCCGGCCGAGGCCGCCGCCACCTGACCGTCCACCCGGCCCCCCGCCTTCACCACCACCCCCGCACCAGGAGATTCACACCATGCGCATGACCCGACTTCGCGGCGTCGCCGCGGCGGCGCTCTGCATCGGGCTGGCCGCCACCGGCTGCAGCGGCTCGGACGCGTCCAAGAAGGGCAGGAAGACGATCGGCGTCAGCTTCGCGGCGCCCCGGATCGCCCTGTACTCCGGGATGCAGAAGGGCATCCAGGCCGAGGCGAAGAAGCTCGGCGTCGACGTCGTGTTCACCGACGCCGGCGGCGACCCGCTCAAGCAGGCCAACGACATCAACGACCTGATCGCGAAGAACGTGGACGGCATCCTCGTCTCCGCGATCGACGCCAAGGCCATCGTCGCTCCGCTGAACGCGGCGAAGGCCGCGAAGATCCCGGTGATGACGGTCGCCCGGGACGTGGAGGACAAGTCCAGCCGCGCGTCCTACATCGGCAACGACTGGGGCAAGTCAGGCCGGCAGATCGCCGAGTGGACGTGCAAGACGGTCGGCACGGGCAAGATCATCATGATCAAGGGGCCGTCGGCGGCGCCCTACGTCCAGGAGATGACGAAGGCCTACAAGGCGGTCGTCGGCTCGGCGGACTGCCCGGACATGACGGTGGCCCACGAGGTCAACGTCTCCGCCCTCACCTCCGAGGAGGGGCTGAAGGCCACCAAGGCGTCGCTGTCGGCCGTCCCGGACGCGAAGGTCGTCTACGCCAACCTCGACGACTTCCTCACCGGCGTGGTGCAGGCGATCAACGAGGCCGGCAAGAGCGGCCGGATCACCGTGACCGGCTTCGACGGCATCCCGTCCACGCTCGCGATGGTGCGGGACGGGCGGGTCGGCTTCGAGATCGCGCTCCAGCCGAAGAAGTGGGGCGCGACCGCGCTGCAGACGATGGTCGGCGAGCTCGACGGGAAGAAGGCGCCGAGCGTGGTGAACATCGAGACCCGGCCGTTCGACAAGACGAACTCCGACGACCTCACCGAGACCGACCTGGAGTAGCCGCGGCGGGTCCCGTCCATCCGTCCTTCCTGCGAGGTCCTTCATGAACATCACCGTCAACGGGGAGACCGGCGACGCCGCCGCGCCTCCCGGGACCGTCCTCGCCGCCGTCCTGCGGGAGCGGTTCGGGGCGACGTCCGTCAAGCTCGCGTGCGAGCGCGGCGAATGCGGCGCCTGCACCGTGCTCGTCGCGGGCCGTCCCCGGCTGTCCTGCTCGACGCCGGTCGAACTGGTGGACGGCGAGGTCACGACGGCCGAGGGCCTCGCGGAGGAGTCCGCGGACCTGCGCGCGGCGTTCGCCGACCTGGGCGCGTTCCAGTGCGGCTTCTGCACGCCGGGGCAGGTCGTCCACGCCACCGCCCTGCTCCGCGTCGGCCTCCCCGCCGGCGCGGAGCGGGCGCGGGCCCGGGTGCGGGCGGAGCTGTCGGGCAACATCTGCCGCTGCACCGGCTACGCGGCGATCGTCGAGGCCGTCTGCGCGACGGACCGGGCGCGGAGGGAGGCCGAGTGACCATCCAGATCGGGCGCAGTGTCCGGCCGCTGGACTGGCGGGACCGGTCGCTCGGACGCGTCCCCTACGTCAACGACCTCACCGGTCCGCCGCACCTGCACGCCGCGGTGCTGCGCTCGCCCGTCCCGTACGGGCGGATCACGCGGCTGGACGTCGCCGCCGCCCTGCGCATGCCGGGCGTGCGCGGGATCATCACCGCGGACGACTTCCCGTCCGGCATCACCTACCTGCACCGCGGCGGGCACATGTCCGACCGGCCGCCGCTCGCGGCGGGCGTGGTGCGCTACATCGGGCAGGAGATCGCGGCCGTCGCCGCCGACACCGCCGAGCAGGCCCGCGCGGCGGTCGCGGCGATCCGGCTGCGGATCCGCCCGCTGCGGGCGCCGCTGACCATCGCCGAGGCGCTCGCGCCGCGGGCCCGCGCGCTCCACGACCGTCCGGCGGAGCGCAACGTCGCGATCCGGTGGAACAGCACGTGGGGCGACCCGGACGCCGGGGTCGCGGCGTCGGACGTGATGGTCGAGGGCGACTTCGTCTACCCGAGCGTCGCCCACGCCTGCATGGAACCGAACGTCACGCTCGCCCGGTGGGACGCCGGCCGGGAGGTGATGGAGCTGTGGACGTCCACGCACGCGCCCTATTTCATCGCCAAGGAGGTCTCGCACCTGCTGGGGCTGGAGCACGGCCAGGTCGTGTGCCGCGAGGTCGCGACCGGCGGGAGCTTCGGCTCCAAGTCGAAGGCGTCCGAGCACGAGGTCCTCGCGGCGGCGCTGGCGCGCAAGACCGGGACGCCGGTGCTCATCTCGCTGACGCGGGAGGAGGAGTTCGCGTCCAACAAGCCCCGGCACCGCTTCGAGACGCGGCTGCGCACCTACGCCGACGCGGACGGGAACCTGCGCGCGTTCGAGACCGAGGTGAACGTCGACAACGGCGCCTACTCGCACATGGGCTCGTCGGTGATGCGGGTCGGGATCATCACGCTGGGGTCGGTGTACCGGGCGGACGGCGTCCGCTTCGACGCCCGCCTGGTCGACACCGCGACGCAGCCCGGCGGGCAGTACCGGGGGTACGGGACGCCGCAGGTCACGCTGGCGATGGAGTCCCAGCTCGACGAGATCGCCGAGCGGCTCGGCATGGACCCGATCGACCTGCGGATCCGCAACGCCGTCCCGCCGCACACCGAGACGCTGTGCGGCTACCGGGTCACGACGACGCGGCTCGTCGACTGCCTGGAGACCGTCCGGCGGGAGCTGGACTGGGACGCCAAGCGCGCCGCGAAGACCCCCGGCCGCGGCGTCGGCGTGTCCACCGCCGCGCACGGGTCGGGCGCCTACGCCTATCCGCTGTCGAACGTCAGCGAGGCGGGCGTGGACGTCGACGGCGACGGCCGCGTGCGGGTCAGGTTCGGCGGGTCGGACGCGGGCACCGGCCAGAAGACGATCCTCGCGCAGATGGCCGCGGAGGAACTCGGCGTCGATCCCGAGGACGTCGACGTCCTGTCGATGGACGGCGAGCTGACGCCGCTGGACCTCGGCGCCTGGTCGTCCCGCGCGACGCACATGTCCGGGATGGCCACCGGGCAGGCGGCCCGCGAGATGGCCGGCCGGCTGCGGGACCTCGCCGCGGGCAAGCTCGGCTGCGCCCCCGAGGACGTCGAGCTGCGCGACGGCGCGGCCCACTGCGGCGGCGACTCGGTGAGCTTCGCCGACCTCGCCGGTGCCGAGGGCGGTCTCAGCCTGGAGACCCGCTACGAGCTGGAGGGCACCGAGACGATCACGCCCGGCGAGGACAAGGCCAACCTGTCGCCCACCTACTCCTTCGCCGCGCACGGGGCGGAGGTCGAGGTCGACGTCCGGACCGGGAAGGTCACCGTGCTCGACTACGTCGCCGCGCACGACATCGGCCGGGCCATCAACCCCGTCATGGCCGAAGGCCAGATCATCGGCGGCGCCGTCCACGGGCTCGGCGCGGCGCTCGGCGAGGAGCTGATCCGCACCGAGGGGCGCGTCGTCAACCCGGCCTACATCAACTACGCCATGCCGCGCGCCGCCGACGTGCCGGACGTGCGGCCGTTCATCATCGAGAGCCACGACGACGCCGGGCCGTACGGCGCGAAGAGCGTCGGCGAGATCCCGATCATCCCGCCGGGCGCGGCGATCGCGAACGCCGTGTACGACGCGGTCGGCGTCCGCGTCCGCGACCTGCCGATCACCCCGGACAAGGTGCTGGCGGCGCTCGCGGAGAAGGAGGGGCGGGTCCGCGACCACCGGCTGCGGCGGCGGCCGTCCCGCTGGTGGATCGCGCTGATGCGGGCCGCGTACCCGCGCGGCGTCCACGCGCTGCTGCACCGCTGGGGGACGCGGTTCGGCCGGCAGGGCCGGTACCCGGAGCTGGCGCCGCCCGCCCCCGGCCTCGCCGAGATCGCCCGGCCGGAGACCGTCGCGGAGGCGCGCGAGGCGCTGCGGGACGGGACGGCCATCGGCGGCGGCACCGACGTGCTGCTCCAGCGCCGGCAGCGGCTGATCGCGCCGGAGCGGCTCGTCTCCACCGCACTCCTCCCCGGCCTGCGCGACATCACCGAGGAACCGGACGGGACGGTCGTCATCGGCGCGGCCGTCACGCTGGCCGAGCTGTCCGCGCGGTTCGCCGAGTCGGTCCCGGCCCTGGCCGAGGCCGCCGACTCGATCGCGTCGCCGCAGGTCAGGAACGCGGCGACCGTCGCGGGGAACCTGCTGCAGGCCAAGCGCTGCTGGTTCTTCCGCAACGACTTCCCCTGCTACAAGCGCAACGGCGCGTCCAGCCCGTGCTACGCGATCCTCGGCGACCACCGCTTCCACCACGCGGCCGTCGACGGGCACCGCTGCCAGGCGGTCACGCCGTCCGACCTGGCCACGGTGCTGGTCGCGCTGGACGCGTCCGCCGAGCTGTCGGACGGGCGCCGGATCCCGATCGCGGACCTCTATACCGGGCCGGGGGAGACGGTGCTGGAGCCGGCGGACCTGGTCGTGTCCGTGCGGATCCCCGAACCGGGCCGGGCCTGCGTGTTCGAGAAGCTCGCGCTCTGGCAGGGCGACTTCGCGGTGGTGTCGGTGGCCGCGTCGAGCCGGTCGCGCGAACGCTGGGAGGACACCCGCATCGTGTTCGGCGCGCTCGCCCCCACCCCGTGGCGTCCCGCCGACGCCGAGCGCGACCTCGACGGGCGGCCGTTCGACCCGGCCGCGCTCCGCGCCACCGTGGACGCCCAGCTCACCAGGTACGGGCACCCGCTGCCCGGCAACGCGTGGAAGCTCGACGCCGCCGCCGGGCTGGCCGAACGCGCCGCCGAACGGCTCGCCCACGACGAGAAGGAGACTGCATGACGGCGCTGGACGAGGCGCGCCTGGCCCTGCTGCGGGACGCCGAGAAGCTCATCGACCCCGAGCGGCTCGCCGAGATCATCACGGGGATGACCGGCATCCCGAGCCCCACCGGCGAGGAGGGCGAACTGGCCCGCTGGGTCGTGTCGGCGCTCGCCGCCTCCGGCATCGACGCCCGCTACCAGCCGATCGACGACGGGCAGGGCAACGCGATCGCCCGGCTGCGCGGCGACGGCACCGGCCCCGACCTGCTCCTCTACGCCCCGATCGACACGCTCACCACGGGGAACCCCGGCGAGGACCTGCCGCACGTGGGCGCGGCGCTGCGCTACGACATGGAGCCGAAGCCCGTCCGGGACGGCGACTACGTGATCGGCCTCGGCGCGAGCAACCCCAAGGGGCACGCGGCCTGCCTGGTCGCCGCGCTGGAGATCCTGCACCGGGCCGGCACGCCGCTGCGCGGCGACGTCGTCCTCGGGCTGGGCGCGGGCGGGATGCCGACGAACAAGCGCACCGCCCCGCACGTCCGCCGGTACAACGCCGGGCAGGGCAGCGGCTGCTCGTTCCTGCTGGAGCAGGGCGTCTGGGCCGACTTCGCGCTGATCGCCAAGCCCGGCTGGGCGGTCTCGTGGGACGAGGTCGGCCTGTGCTGGTTCGAGGTCACCGTCGGCGGCAGCTACTCCTACGCGGGCAGCCGGCACCGCATCGACTACCGCAACGCGATCCTCGGCGCGGGGACGGTCGCCGCGGCCCTGGAGGAGTGGTTCGCCGAGTACACGGCCCGGCACACGTCCGGGACGGTCGCGCCGCAGGGCAATATCGGCGCGATCGAGGGCGGCTTCATGCGGATGCCCGCCGTGTCGCCCGCGACGTGCCGGTTCGTCCTCGACCTGCGGACGTCGCCGGCGTCCACGCCGATGAGCGTCAAGCGCGAGTTCGGCGACGCGATCGCGCGCATCGCCGCCGCGCACCCGCGGCTGCAGATCGGCTGGGACATGGTCCTCGCGATCCCCGGCACCGCGACCGACCCGGACGCCTGGATCGTCCGCGCGGCGATCGAGGCGTGGGAGGCCGAGGAGGGCCGGGCGCACGAGCCGATCCTCGGCAACAGCGGCGCGACCGACGCCAACATCCTGCGGAACCGCGGGCTGCCCACGGCCCGGATCGGCATGACCAGGGCGGGCGCGGACGCGCCGCTGCCCGTCGACTTCCCCATGGGGATGAACGTCGTCGACCTCCGGGAGATGTGCCGGCTCACCCGGCACGTGCTGCGCACGACGATCAACACCTGTACCCGGACAAGAGCGGACGCGGGCCTGTGATCCCGGGCAAGATTGAGCGGAGAAGAGTTCACGATCTTGGGCGAGACGGAGCGAAGAGTGGCGACACGGCGACCCCCGTCCCGAGGACGCCGTCCGGACAAGGCGCTCACGGCACAGGACATCCTGGACGCCGCCATCGAGATCGGCGACCGGGAGAGCCTCGACGGGCTGACCATGCGGCGGCTCGCGAGCGAACTGGGCTTCAGCACGATGGCCCTGTACCGCCACTTCAAGAACAAGGACGACATCCTCGACGGGATGGCCGACCAGGTGCTCGGCAACCTGCGGCTCCCCGACGAGATCGGGCCCGACCCCATCACCGAGGCGCGCCGCATCGCCGAGGCGTTCCTCGCCATGATGCGCGAGCATCCGAGCGTCGTCCGGCTGCTGTCCACCCGGACCACGGCGAGCCGCGAGTCGCTGAGCGGCGCGTTCGAGCGCGTGCTGGCGCGGCTCCGGCAGGCGGGGCTGTCCCCGTCCGACGCCGTCTGCGTCTACGGGCTGCTGCTGACGTACGCGCTGGGCTTCGCCGCCTACCAGATGCCGCGCCCGTGGGGCGGGGACGGCGCGGACGCCGCCGAGCTGCGCCGCCAGCGCGCCCACTTCTACTCGGCGCTCCCGGCCGGCGAGTTCCCCAACATGGTGGAGCTGTCGCCCGAGCTGGCCTGGCTGCCCTCGGACCGGCAGTTCCACGCGGGGCTCGACGTCCTGCTGAAGGGGCTCGCGGCCGAGCGGCCCTGACCCCCGTTCCGGCCGCCCCGCGCGGGCGGACGGCGACGGCCTTCCCGATGACGGGGCGGGCCGCCGCCCCGTCCGTCCTGCGCTGGAGGAACGGATGAGCGACATCGTGCTCGGCGTGGGTGCCTCGCACAGCACCCTGATGAACACCGACTGGGACAAGGTCGACCACCTGGACGGCGCGCACCGCTTCCGCGCCGGGCTGGAGCGCGCCCGGGACCGGCTGCGCGCCGCCGCCCCCGACACCGTCGTGATCATCGGGTCGAACCACTTCCGCGGGTTCTTCCTCGACATGATGCCCGCGATCACCGTCGGGGTCGGCGAGGTGCTCGGCGCCGGGGAGGCCGGGACGCCCGGCGGGCCGCTGCCCGCCGACACCGGCCTGGCCCGGCACCTCGTCACGTCGCTGGTGGACGACGGGTTCGACCCGGCGTTCTCGCTGCGGCTCACCGTCGACCACGGCATCACGCACGGGCTGCAGCACCTGGTGCCGGACCTCGACGTCCCGATCGTGCCCGTCGTGATCAACATGTTCGCGCCGCCGCTGCCGTCCCTGCGCCGCTGCCACGAACTGGGTGCCGCGCTCGGCCGGGCGATCGCCGCCGACGGCGCGGGGAAGCGCGTCGCGGTCGTCGCGTCCGGCGGCCTGTCGCACCGGCTGCCCTGGCCGAAGTGGTTCGAGACCCTCTCGGACGACGACCGCTTCCTCGTCGAGGCGTGGCTGAACGGGCGCGGGTCCTGGGGCGACTACGAGGTCCGGCGGCGGCAGATCATCCGCGCCGCCGAGGCCGACGTCAACCCGTCGTTCGACGAGGCGTTCCTCAAGCTCGTCGAGGAGGGCGACCTCGGACCCGTCCTCGACCGCACCGCCGACGACATCGAGGCGGAGGCCGGCAACGGCGCGCAGGAGATCCGCTCGTGGATCGCCATGCTCGCCGCCCTCGGACCCGGCGCGCGCGGCGAGGCCCTCGCCTACGCCGCCATCCCCGAATGGCTCACCGGAATGGGCGTCGCCGTCGTCGAGCCCGCCACATCTAAGGAGAACGCATGAGCATCTGGACCGACCTCGCGGGCGTGGGCCACGCCGTCCGCTTCGTGGACGCGGGAGGCGTCCGCACCCGCGCGCTCCAGGCCGGGACGGGTGAGGCCGTCGTGTTCCTGCACGGCACCAGCGGCCACCTGGAGGCGTTCGTCCGCAACATCCCCGCGCACGCCGAACGGTACGCCTGCCACGCCGTCGACATGCTCGGCCACGGCTACACCGACGGCGTGGACGAGCCGTACCGCATCCCCCGCTACGTCGACCACGTCCTCGCCTACCTGGACGCCTGCGGCATCGACCGCGCCCACTTCGTCGGCGAGTCGCTCGGCGGCTGGGTCGCGGGCCGGCTCGCCGCCGACCACCCCGACCGCGTCGGGCGGCTGACGCTCGTCGCGCCCGGCGGGACCGTCGCCAACCCCGAGGTCATGGAGCGCATCAAGACCAGCACCCGCAAGGCCGTCGCCGAGGACGACATCGACCTCACCCGCAAGCGCCTCCACCTCCTCATGCACGACCCGGCGAAGGACGTGTCGGAGGAACTGGTCGAGGTCCGGCACGCGATCTACCACCGGCCCGAGTTCGTCAAGCGCGTCGACAACCTGCTGTGCCTGCAGGAGATGGAGAACCGGAGGCCCGACCTGCTCACCGCCGAGCAGATGGGGCGGATCACCGCGCCCACGCTGATCGTGTGGGGCGCGCAGAACCCGTTCGGGGACGTCCCCGAGGCCCACCGGATGAACGACAGCATCCCGGGCTCGCGGCTGGAGATCTTCGGCGAGTGCGGCCACTGGCCCCAGCACGAGCACGCCGCCCGCTTCAACCGCCTCAACCTGGACTTCCTCGGGGAGACCCGGTGACGGCGGCGGACCAGGGCGCGGCGGCGGCCGGCGGGCGGGTCGGCATCCGCATCCCGGCCTGCGACCGCCCGGACCGGCTCGCGTCCGTCGCGGCGCGGGCCGAGGAGCTGGGGTTCGACGAGGTCTGGGTCCCCGACTCGCAGCTGCTGTGGCGGGACGTCTTCTCCGTCCTGTCGGTGGCGGCCCTGCGCACCGAGCGGATCGGGCTCGGCACGGCCGTCACCAACGTCGCGACCCGGCACCCGTCGGTGGTGGCGTCGGCCGCGCGGACCGTCGCGGAGCTGGCGCCCGGCCGCTTCACCCTCGGCCTCGGCGTCGGCAACACCTCCGTCGCGCCGATCGGGCTCCGTTCCAGCACACGCGCGGAGATGACGGAGCGGATGGCGCAGGTGCGGGCGCTGCTCGCCGGAGACGAATGGGACTACGGCGAGGTGCGGTCGCGGCTGCGCGACCCGGCGCCGTCCGTGCCCATCCACCTGGCGGCGAGCGGCCCGCGCAACCTGCGGCTCGCGGGGGCCGTCGCCGACGGTGTCGTGCTCCTCAGCGGCGTCTCCCCCGACATCCTCGCCGCCGCGGCCGGGCAGGTCAGGGACGGTGCGCGCGAGGCCGGACGCGACGACGACATCCCGCTCACGGTCTCGGCGTTCTGCGAAGTCACCGACGACGTCACCGCCTCCGCCCGGAAACTGAAGCCCATCTGCGCCTCGATCGCGCAGAACGGCGGTGCACCGTTCCTCGCCCTCGCCGGCGTCCACCTCTCCGTTCCGGACCAGGTGGACGAGGTCTACCCCGACCTCCTCCACGCCGAGGACTGGGACCGCGCCGTCAAGGTCGCCGGCCGCTGGGTCTCCGACGCGGACGCCCTCGCCTTCGCCCGCACCTTCTGCCTGATCGGCACGGCCGAAGAGATCGCGAAGCGGCTGCGGGAGACGTTCGAGGCGGGCGCGTCCGGGGTGTTCCTGCAGCACGTCGGCTCCTACGACCCGCCGCACGACCTCATCGAGGCCGTCGGCGGCGACGTCCTCCCGCGGCTGTGAGCACACTGCGCGACATCGCCGCCCGGGCCGCGCGCGCTCCCCGGGCGGCGTCCGGGGACGCGCGGCGGCTCGCGGCCCTGCACGTCCTCGACACGATGGGCTGCGCGGTCTCCGGCGCCACCCACCCCATCGCCGAGTCGGCGGCCCGGTACTACGGCGGTTCGCTGCGCGACCGCGTCCTGCGCTGGTCCGCCCAGGCGCACCTGGACGAGTTCGACGCGCTGCACGCCGAGGCGGCCGTCGTCCCGGCGGCGGTGGTCGTCCCCGCGGCGCTCCTGGTCGCCGAGCGCGAGGGACGTCCGGGGGCGGCGGTCGTCGACGCGGTGCTCGCGGGCTACGAGGCGGTGGTGGAGGCGGGCCTGCGGTTCGGCGGCGCGTCGCTGTACGGCGCCGGCTGGTGGCCGACGGCCCTGTTCGGCCCGCTCGGCGCCGCCGCCGCGACCGCCGTCCTGCTCGACCTGGACGGGGAGCAGTCGGCCTCCGCGCTCGCGCTGGCGGCGGCCGGCCTCGGCGGGCTGCTGTCGACCGGCTCCTTCGGCGAGGCGCACTACCTGCTGCCGGGACGGGCCGCCGCGGACGGCGTCGAGGCGGCGTACCTGGCCCGCGCCGGGGCGACGGGCAGCCCCGCGCTGCTGGACGGCCCGGCGGCGTCGGCGCTCGGCCGCCCTCCCGGGCCCGCGTCTCCGGCCGAGGGCGTCCACCTGGAGCGCTGCGGCTTCAAGCCGTACCCCTGCGCGCGTCCGCTGCACGCGGTGATCGACGCGCTGCTCGCGCTCGACGTCCGGAACGCCGCCCACGTCGAGGTGGCCCTTCCGGCCGGCCTGATGTCGTTCGTCAACGCCGACAGGGAGGTGCCGGGCCCGGCCGAGGCGTCCGCCGGCGCGGCCTTCGCGGTGGCGGCCGTCCTGTCCGGGGTTCCCGAGGACGTGTCGACGTTCCGCCGGGCCCGCCTTCCCGCCGGCGTCCCGCCCACGACCCTGACCCCGGACCCGGAGCTGGACGCCCTGCTCCCCGGCCACTGGGCCGCCCGCGTCACGATCGAGACGCCGTCGGGCCGCTCGTCGCACCGCGTCGTGGACGCCCTGGGCTCTCCGGCACGCCCGCTCTCCCCCGACGCGGTGCTCAGGAAGTTCGACACCCTGACCGGCGGCCGACTCACCACGTGGCGCACCCGCTGCCTGGCCCTCGACGACCTGGACGACACGGCGGAACTGACCCGAGCCATTACGTGAGCGGCGGCCCCGGCGGCCTCGTCAGGAGCCGAGGCCGCCGCGCTTGATCAGCTGGCTCGCGATGACGTTGCGCTGGATCTCGTTGGTGCCCTCGCCGACGATCATCAGCGGGGCGTCGCGGAAGTAGCGTTCGACGTCGAACTCCGTCGAGTAGCCGTAGCCGCCGTGGATGCGGACGGCGTTGAGCGCGATCTGCATGGCCGTTTCGGAGGCGAAGAGCTTCGCCATTCCCGCCTCCATGTCCACCCGGCGGCCGGCCTCCGCGTTCTGGGCCGCGTAGAGGGTGAGCTGGCGGGCGGCGGTCAGGGACGTCGCCATATCGGCGAGGTAATTGCCGATCGACTGGTGCCGCCAGATCGGCTTGCCGAACGATTCGCGCTCCTGCGCATAGGCGAGCGCGTCCTCGAACGCGGCCCTGCCGACGCCGAGGGCGCGGGCGGCGACCTGGAGGCGGCCGGTTTCCAGGCCCTTCATCATCTGCGCGAACCCGCCGCCCTCGGCGCCGCCGAGCACCGCGTCCAGTGGGGCACGGTGGCCCTCGAAGGACAGTTCGCAGCTCTCGACGCCCTTGTAGCCGAGCTTCGGCAGGTCGCGGGAGACCGTCAGGCCGGGACCATGCTCGATCAGGAGAATCGACATTCCCTTGTGGGCGGGACTCGCCTCCGGGTCTGTCTTGCAGAGCAGGGCGATCAACTTGGAATGGCGCGAGTTGGTGATCCAGGTCTTCGCGCCGTTGACCACATAGCCGTCCGCGGTCCTGCGGGCGGTGGTGCGCATGGCCTGGAGGTCAGAGCCGCCGCCCGGTTCCGTCAGGGCCATGGTGGCCCGGATCTCGCCCGTGGCCATGCGCGGCAGGTACCGCTGTTTCTGCTCGTCCGTGCCGAAATGGAGCAGCAGTTTGGCGACGACCGTGTGGCCGCCCATCGCCCCAGCCAGGCTCATCCAGCCGCGGGCCAATTCCTCGGTGACCAGGACGTAGCAGGGCATGGAGACGGGATTGCCGCCGTATTCCTCGGGGACGGCGAGGCCGAAAATGCCGAGTTCCTTCATCTTCTCGATCAAGGCCCCGGGGTAGGCGTCGGCGTGCTCGAGGTCCCGGGCCACGGGCTTCACGTCCTTGTCGACGAAGTCGCGGACGGTGCGGACGACGAACTGCTCGTCCTCGGCAAGCATGTCGATGACGCTCATGCTCGGCCCTCCTTCCGAAGTGGCGGCGTCCATGGTCGCGGAGGCCGGTGCAATCCCATCACGGACGACCTCCGATGATGGGAGCGCACCGGACTCTAAGGACTGAACATGGCCTCCTCGCCGTCCCCGCTCGGCTCGTACGTCGGCTCCTGGGCCCCCGAGCCCGTCACGGTCGCCGACCCGATGCACGCCGGTCCCACCGCGGCTCTCTCGGTGGTGCTGGGCCTACCGGACGCGGCCGCCGACGGACTTCTTCCGCCGCTGTGGCACTGGCTCTACTTCCTCGCCTGGCCGCCGCGGCAGGCCCTCGGCGCGGACGGGCATCCGGCGCAGGGGCACTTCATGCCGCCCCTCCCCGACCGGCAGCGCATGTGGGCGGGCGGCCGGTGCGAGATCACCGCCCCGCTGCGGCTCGGCGAGGACGCCGAACGCGTCAGCAGCCTCACGTCGGTCGCCGTGAAGGAGGAGCGCGGGATGCTCTTCGTCACCGAGCGGCACGAGTTCCGGCAGCGTGGACGCGTCTGCGCCGTCGAAGAGCAGGACATCGTCTACCGGTCGGGGCGTACGACCGGGCAGCACCCGGCGTCTCTCGACCGGACGACCGTTCCGCAGGCCGCCGATCCATGGCGGCTCGCGGTGCGGACGGACCCGGTCCTGCTGTTCCGTTTCAGCGCCCTCACCGCGAACTCCCACCGCATCCACTACGACGCCCCGTACGCCCGGGACGAGGAGGGGTATCCCGGGCTCCTCGTCCACGGGCCGCTGCTCGCCCTGCTCATGCTCGAACTGCCCCGCCGCCACACCCCGGAGTCCCGCGTGCGCTCCCTCTCCTACCGGCTGCGGCGGCCGGTGTTCGCGGGCGAGCACCTGGCGATCCGCGGCACCCCGTCCGGCTCCGGGGCCGACCTGCACGTCGCCACCCACCGCGAGGAACGCCACGCGACCGCGCAGGTCGCCTTCGCCTGAGCCCCGGGGTCAGGGGCCGAGGCCGGCGTCGCGGGCCTCGGCCATCGCTTCGGCGCGGTTGGCGACCTGGAGTTTGGCGAAGATGTTCGAGACGTTGTTGCGGACGGTCTTCGGGGAGAGGCCGAGGCGTTCGGCGATCGCCGGGTTCGACAGGCCGAGGGCGATCAGTTCCAGGACGTCGCGCTCCCGGGCGGTGAGCTGCGGGAAGGGCGCGTCGGCGGGGCGGGCGACGGCGATCCGCGCGAAGTAGGCGGAGACGCGGCCGGCCAGCGCCGGGCCGAAGATGACCTCGCCGGCGGCGACCGCCGACACCGCGCGCAGGATCTCGTTCTGGTCGGCGCCCTTCAGCAGGTAGCCGCGGGCGCCGGCGAGCATCGCGGCGAAGACGCTCTCGTCGTCCTCGTGCATGGTCAGCACGAGGACGCCGGTCTCCGGGCGCGCGGCGAGGATGCGGCGGGTCGCCTCCACGCCGCCGAGGCGCGGCATCTGCAGGTCCATCACGACGACGTCCGGGCGCAGCCGGGCCGCGGTCTCGACGGCGGCCGCGCCGTCCGGCGCCGTCCCGACGACCTCGACCTCGCCGGTGGAGTCCAGCATCAGGCGCAGCCCGTCCCGGTAGACGGGGTGGTCGTCGGCGAGGAGCACGCGCGGGGTCACGACGCGCTCCCGGTGAGCGACGGCCGGGCCCGCTCGTCCGGGCTCGGCCCGAACGGCAGGACGGCGCGGACGCGCGTGCCGCCGCCCGGACGCGCCGCGACGGTGCAGCGCCCGCCGAGCTCCTCGGCCCGCTCCCGCATGCCGACCAGCCCGACCCCGACGAGGGCGCCCGGCGGGACGCCCCGGCCGTCGTCGGCGACCTCCACCTCCAGCGCGTCCTCCGAGACGTGCAGCCGGACCTCGCAGTGCGCCGCCGCGGCGTGCCGCGACACGTTCGCCAGCGCCTCCGCCACGATCCGGTACGCCGCCTCCTCGGCGGCTGCGGGCAGCGGCGGCAGGTCGCCCGCGCAGCGCAGCCGCACCCGCAGCGTCCGGTCCTGGAACCGCTCGGTGAGCTGCTCCACCGCCCCGACCAGGCCGAACTGGTCCAGGGACGGGGGACGCAGGTCGTGCACGAGGCGGCGGACGTCCGACAGCACGTCCGACAGGTCGCCGCGCACCGAGCGCAGCGTCGCGTCGGCGGCGCCGGGGTCGCGCGGTGCGAGGTTGCGGGCCGCCTCGATCTTCAGCGCGGCCGCGGCGAGCGACGGCCCCAGCCCGTCGTGCAGGTCGCGGCGCAGCCGCCGCCGCTCCTCGGCGATGCCCGTCACGAGCTGCTCCCGGCTGCGCTGCAGCTCCTCCGTCAGCGCCGTCGCGCGCGCCGCCGCGGCCGCCTGCCGGACGACGTCGGCGAGGAGCCGCTGGTCGGCGGCCGGCAGCCGCGACCCGCTGCGCGGGACGAGCGCGAGCCGCCCGATCGCCGCGCCCCGGTAGCCGAACGGCAGGACGACGACGTCGTCGCGCGCCGTCCCGTGCTCCACCGCGACCGTCCGGCCGTCGGCGCGGTCCAGCTCCACGCGCACGTACGGGGACCGGAACGACTCCGCCACCGCCCGCGCCACCTCCAGCAGCATCTCGTCCGGCCCCATCGAGCGCTCCAGCCTCCGCGCCAGCGCCGACACGACGTCGTAGGGCTCGGCCCGCCCGGTCAGCACCCGGTTCACCCACCGCTGGAGCCGCAGGCGCAGCGGCGCGTACAGCACGGCGACGACGCCCGCGCCGGCCACCGCCGCGAGCGGCTCGTCGATGAACGTCCCGACGCCGACGAACACCGCCACGTCGATGCCGACCACGGCGGTCGCGAGGGCGGCGTACAGCAGCGTCCAGCCGAGCAGGAGGTCCACGTCGTACAGCCGGTACCGGGCGACCGCGACCAGCACCGCGGCCGCGAGCGCCGCGTGCATGAGGACGAGGGAGATGTCGCCGATCCACCAGTTCACCGACGGCGGCGTCACCTCCGTCAGCAGCCCCCCGGCGGCGATGAGGACGACGTTGGCCGCGAGCGCCAGCAGCATCCACCGCAACTGCGCCTTGCGCACCGCGTCCGACCGGCGGAAGCGCACGGTGAACGCGGCGATCGACACCCCGAACGAGGTGAGGAAGCCGATCCAGAACATCAGGCCCGACACCGGCCAGAGCGCGTCGGGCAGCGGCGGCGTCAGCGGGTCCAGCGGGACGTCCCGCAGGGCCGGCGTGAGCGGCTCGCCGTGCGAGAACACCCGCCACGGCACCATCAGCAGCGCCACGACCCCGATCGCCTGCGCGGTGATCGCGACCGCCACGGGCCAGCGCCAGCGCCGCGACGGCAGCCGCCCGTCCGGGAAGAACATCAGCGTCAGCGGCACGATCATGTTGATCATCGGGCCGAACCGGGCGCCCGCGTACACGGTGAACGCCGTCAGCGGCAGGCCGCCGCCGTGCTCCAGCACCGACAGCGACGCGTACGCCGCGGTGATCCCGTCCACGACGGCGATCGACCCGCCCGCCAGCAGCAGCCACGTCAGCGGGTGCCGCGGCAGCCGCGTCGCCAGGACGCCGCCGGCGACCGCCACCGGCAGCCCGGAGCCCGCCGAGCCCCAGTGCGCCCAGTCGAGCGGGTCCGGGGGCCGGTCGCCGCCCGCCATGAGGACGTCCAGCCAGACCGTCGCGACGGTCGCCGCGACGCACAGCGCGGCGACCACGACGGCGGACGCCCTCAGGAGCCGCTCGGCCCGAGGCGCCGGAAGGGCGCTCCTCACCCGGCCAGCATGGTGCGCGCGGCGTCCCGGCCACCTGGGAGCGGCGTCCCTGCCGACCGGGGACACCGGTCACCGGCGGATGAGGCGCGGTCCGGGGCGCGCCCGCCGCCGCCGTCACTGGGCGCCCGGGACATCGGGGACGGAGCGTCGGGGTCATGGCGGCGCGATCCGGCGCCGCCCCGCACAGGGAGAAGACAGATGACCGTACACGTCCGGCCCAGTTCCGTCTATCCGGACGAGCCGTCCGGTTCCGCGCCGGGCGGGCTCCTGCTCCGGACCCGCCTCACCGGCGCCGCCGCCGTCGCCGGCACCGCCGCCTGGATCACCGGCCTGCTCATCGCCGGGAACGAGGTCCAGGACGAGATCGTCCCGGTCGAGATCTGGGGCAGCATGGCGTTCCTGCTCGGCGTCCTGTGCCTCGTCGCGCTCGTCCTGTCCACGAACGCGACCGGAGGGGGCAAGGGCCGCTCCATCGCGATCGTGGAGATGGTCCTGTTCGGCCCGGCGCTCGTCTGGTGCCCGCTGGCGGTCGCCTACGACGGCGACACCCCGGGCTGGGTGATCCCGTTCGACATGTGCTGGCCGCTGTCGATGCTCGGCATGCTGGTCCTCGGCATCGCCGTCGCCAGGGTCGGCCGCTACCGCGGCCTGCTGCGCTGGCAGTTCCTGCTCTGCGGGCTGTGGCTGCCGGTCGCGGGCATCGGGCAGGCCGTCATCGGCGACGACGGCGGCACCCTCCCGGGCACGGCCTGGCTCGGCCTCTCCTACGGCGTCCTCGGCCTGCGCCTCGCCCTCACCCCCCGCATCGTCCTGCCCGCTCCGGCGCCCGCCGAGCAGAGCCCCGCAGGGCCTTCCCGGTAAGGGCCGGCGGGCCCTGGCGGGCCGGCGGCAGGGTGCCTGAGCTGGGAGTTTGATTTTGCGGGGGTTTGCCATCTCTTGGCGATGTGAGTAGCTTGGCCCCCGCCAAGGCGCTTCCCAGGCGTTCTTGTTCCACCCGGCTCGGAGCCGGTGGCGGCGGCGCGCTCCACGTGCCGTCCGGCGGCGCGCGACGATCGCGTCCGCCCGCGCCCTTCCGCAGGGCCTGACAACAGCAACGCCGCTCTCTCTCGCAGCGGCAACCGCCGAGTCCGCCGTAGTGCGGAGCCGGGGACCCACCCTCACTGGGGTGAATCGGCCGATTCCAGGCCGTAGGGCGACTTCCACGTCCGAACCCGTCAGCTAACCCGGTAGGCGGCTTATGGAAGAAGGAGCCCCCCTTGAAAGGCAAGCACAGCAAACGCCCGGGTCCGTTCGGCCTGAGCCCCCGCGCCAACGGCGCACTGATCGGTCTCGCCGTGTTCGGCGTGGCCGCCACGACCGTCCAGGCGGCGAAGTCGCCGGAGGAGACCGGAACGTCGGCCGCCGCCGTGCACAGCGTCCCGAAGCCGCGGGCGGCCGACCCCGGCGAGTCCACCACGTCCAGCAAGTCCGAGAAGGCCGGCAAGTCCGACGTTGATGAGCGGTCGCAGGTCATCGCGCGGGCGAAGACCTGGAACCCGCACAGCGACGAGCGGGTGCGCTACAGCCAGTCCGACTACCACGAGGGCTACCGGACCGACTGCTCCGGCTTCGTCGCCATGACCCTCGGACTGCCGAAGCCGGGGCCGAACACGGTCGGGCTGACGTCGTCGCGCTTCACCAAGCGGATCAAGATGTCCGAGCTCAAGAAGGGCGACCTCGTCATGGACGCCCAGGGCACCAACACGACGAGGCACGTCGTCATCTTCGAGAAGTGGGCCAACAGCCGGCACACGTCGTACTGGGCCTACGAGCAGCGGGGCCGGTACGGCACCGACTACCGGACGCGGGACTACGGTCTGTCGTCCGGCAGCGAGTACAAGGCGTACCGGCCCGTGAAGCTCAGCGGCGCTTGAGGGCGATCCCGGCCATCCCGAGCTGCTCGCCCGGAGTGAGGTTGTCCGGGTCGACGGGAGAGTCGGGACGCCACAGGGCCGTGTAGGTCACGCCGGGGTCGACCAGCTCGAAGTCGCCGAACTGGGCCTCGATCTCGGCGGGGGTGCGCGCCCACCCCTCCTCGAGGTTCTCCCGTGTGATGCGGGCCAGCTCCTGCTGCTGGGGCAGGCCCGTGTCCACGAGGGACGTCATGAAGAGGTGGCTGCCCGGGGCCAGGACGTCGCGGTAGGCGGAGACCACGCCGTCGACGACGTCCGGGGAGAGGTAGTGCAGCATCCCGACCATCATGACCACGGCCGGCCGGGAGAAGTCGAGGAAGCCCTCGACGGCGGGGTCCGCCAGCACGGCCGCCGGGTCGCGGACGTCGCCGGTCGTCACCCTCGTGGCGTCGTTGCTGGCCAGCAGCGCGCGGCCGTGGACGGCGACGAGGGGGTCGATGTCGACGTAGACGACCCGGGCCTCGGGGTTCTCGCGCTGGGCCACCTCATGGGTGTTCTCCAGGGTGGGCAGCCCGCTGCCGAGGTCGAGGAACTGGTCCATGCCCGCCTCGCGGGCCAGGTAGCGGACGCCGCGGACGAGGACCTTGCGGTTCTCGACGGCGGATTCGCGCAGTCCCGGGATCAGCTCGGCCGTCTGGTCGGCCAGGGCGCGGTCGGCGGCGAAGTTGTCCTTGCCGCCGAGGAGCGCGTCGTAGGCCCGCGCGATCGTGGGCTTGTCGAAGTCAAGTTCGGCCGGAGGCCACTCGTCCGCCATGACCGGATGGTAGATCATGTGCGCCCGGAGAGTGGGGCGAACCCCGACTCTCCGGGCGTTCCGGTCAGGTGTCGCGCATGGCCCGCAGCGACTCCTTCAGCGAGCCGACGGTGGCCATGACCGCCGTGGGCTCGTAGCCGCAGTGCGCCATGCAGTTCGCGCAGCGCGGGTCGCGGCCCCGCCCGTAGGACTCCCAGTCGGTCTCGTCCAGGAGCTCCTGGTAGGTCTGGGTGTACCCGTCCGACATCAGGTAGCAGGGGCGCTGCCACCCGAAGAGCGAGTAGGACGGGATCGCCCACGCCGTGCAGGGGAAGTCGACCTTCCCCTCCAGGAAGTCCAGGAACAGCGGCGAGTGGTTGAGGCGCCAGCGCTTGCGGTTGCCGTTCGCGAACGCCTTGCCGAACAGTTCGCGGGTCTCCTGGACGCCGAGGAAGTGCTCCTGGTCGGGCGCCTTGTCGTAGGCGTAGCCGGGCGAGATCATCATCTCGTCGACCTGCAGATCGTCATTGAGGTAGTTCATGACGTCGATGACGGTCTGCGGCGTGTCGGTGTTGAAGATCGTCGTGTTGGTCGTGACCCGGAAGCCGCGCCGCTTGCACTCCTTGATGGCGGCGACCGCGTCGTCGAAGACGCCCTCCTTGCAGACCGACTCGTCGTGCCGTTCCCGGAGGCCGTCGATGTGCACGGCCCACGCGAAGTACGGCGACGGCTCGAACTTGTCGATATGGCGGGGAATGAGCACCGCGTTCGTGCACAGGAAGACGAACTTCTTGCGCTTCACGAGCTCGTTCACGATCTCGTGGATCTTCGGGTGCATGAGCGGCTCGCCGCCCGCGATGGAGACCATCGGCGCGCCGCATTCCTCGATGGCGGCGACGGCCTGCTCGACGGGCATGCGCCTTTTCAGCGTGTCGGCGGGGTGCTGGATCTTCCCGCATCCCGCGCAGGCCAGATTGCACGCGAAAAGCGGTTCCAACTCCACGATCAGCGGGAACTTCTCCCTGCCGCGCAGTTTGTTGCGGAGGATATAGCCCCCGATGCGAAGGCTCTGGCGAAGCGGCATGCTCATTGTGTTCGGACCTCCTTTGGCAGGGTGAATCTCCTCGGCCTCGACCGGCCCGACCCGCGCAGGTCGGAAAGGCGCGTCATGTGGCGGCTTCCAGATAGCGGCCCAGGGCGCTGATCGGGAACACCAGGCGGTACAGGTGGTAGTTGATGTAGAAGTCGCCGGGGAATCCGGTGCCGGTGAACTGGTCCTCGTCCCAGGTCCCGTCCGGGCGCTGGTTCTCCACCAGCCACCGGACGCCGGCGTCCACGGCGGCGGAGCGCTCACCGGCGGCGAGCAGCGCCAGCAGCGCCCACGCCGTCTGCGACGGGGTCGACCCGCCCCGCCCGATCCAGGCCGGGTCCTCGTAGGAGCGCAGGTCCTCGCCCCAGCCGCCATCGGAGTTCTGGTGCTCCTCCAGCCACGCCACGGCGCGCCGGATCGCGGGCTTCTCCGGGCGGACCCCGGCGGCGATCAGCGCGGGCACCGCGCCGCCCGTCCCGTACACGTGGTTGGCGCCCCAGCGTCCGAACCAGGAGCCGTCCGCCTCCTGCGCCTTCAGCAGCCACACCACGGCCCGCTTCACCACGGGCGACTCGGCGAGGCCCTCCTTGGAGAGCGCCTCGACGACGTGCGCGGTGACGTCCGCGGACGGCGGGTCGATGACGGCGCCGAAGTCGCAGAACGGCAGCTTGGTGCACAGCCCGCGGGTGTTGTCGGCGTCGAACGCGCCGAAGCCGCCGTCCCGCGACGCCATGCCGTTCAGCCACCGGACCGCCCGCTCGATCGGCGCCTCCGCCTCCGGCAGCGCCACCTTGCGCAGCGCCAGGATCGCCTCGGCGGTGTCGTCGGTGTCGGGGTAGATGTCGTTGTCGAACTCGAACGCCCACCCGCCCGGCGGCAGGTCGGGCCGGCGCACCGCCCAGTCGCCGAGGCCCTTGACCTCCTCGCCGACGACCCAGTGCGCGGCGCGCAGCAGCGCGGGGTCGTCGGGGGCGGCGCCGGCGTCGCCGAGGGCGTTCATGGCGAGGACGGTGTCCCAGACCGGCGACTGGCACGCCTCCAGGCGGCGGCCCTTCTCGTCCCGGATGGTGAACCGCTCCAAGCCGTCCAGCCCGCGCTTGACGACGGGATGGTCGAGGCCGTAGCCGAGGACGTTCAGCGCCATCAGCGAGTACACCCAGGGCGGCTGGATCCCGCCCCAGCAGCCGTCGGCCTCCTGCCGCGCGATGATCCAGTCGGCGGCGCGGCGCAGCGCGGCCCGGCGCAGCGGCCGCACCGGCGCCTTCTCGTACACGTGCAGGACGCGGTCGAGCGCGTTGAAGACCCGCCCCCAGCCCTTCGCGCCGTCCGGCGGCACGGCGCCGCCGCGCAGCTCGGCCAGGTCGACCGGCAGCGACCGGACGGGCCGCAGCGACCCGAGGATCGTCAGCGGGACGATCGTCTGCCGCGCCCAGCACGCCCAGTCGTACACGTTCAGCGGCACCCGGCTCGGCAGGAACATCAGCTCCGGCGGCATGACCGGAAGGTCGTCCCACGACCACTGCCCGAACAGCGCCAGCCAGATCCGGGTGAACACCCGGCTGCCCTCGATGCCGCCCGCGTCCCGCGCGTACTTGGCGGCGGCGAGCATGTGGCCGGCGTCCGGCGGGTCGCCGGCCAGCCGCAGCGCGACGTACGCCTCGATCGTGGTGGACAGGTCGGCGGGGCCGCCGTGGAAGTTCGCCCACGTGCCGTCCGCGCGCTGCTGCGAGCGGATCCAGCGCGCCGCCTCCGCCGTCTCCTCCTCGGTGCGGATGCCGAGGAACTCGCGGAGCAGCAGGTCCTCGGCGTCCATCGTGACGTTGGTCTCCAGTTCGGCCTTCCACCAGCCCTCCGGCGACTGGAGGCCGAGCAGGTGGGCGCGGGCCGCGTCGAGCGCGCCGGCCGCCGCGCCGGTGAGCCCCGGCGCCTCTTCCGTCGTGGTCATTCGGCGGTCTCCTTCTCGCACGTGCCGGGTCAGTGGTCCCGGGAGGTGACGAACAGGGCGATGTCCCGGAACTCGGCGGCCACGAGGGCGTCCATCCCGGACTGGTCGAGGTGCCGCTCGGCGGAGGCGATGCGGCGGTCGGCCTCCTCGGCGGCCCAGTCGCGGCCGCCGGCCGCCTCGACCAGCCGCGCCATCTCGCGCAAGGTGTCCTCGGACGGCGGGTCCGGCTTCCGGTACAGCTCGGCGAGCCGCACGGAGTCGGGCGTCCCGGCGTTCAGCGCGTACACCACGGGCAGCGACTTCTTCCGGGCCCGCAGGTCGGACAGGACGGGCTTGCCGGTGACGTCCGGGCTGCCCCAGATGCCGAGCAGGTCGTCGACGAGCTGGAACGCGAGGCCCATCTCGGCGCCGAACCCGGTCAGCCCGGTGACGAGCTCCGTCGGCCCCTCGCCGAGCATCGCGCCGATCGAGCAGGCGCAGGCCAGCAGCGCGCCGGTCTTGTCGGCGGCCATCGTCACGCACTCGTCGAGCGACACGGCGTCGCACTGCTCGAACCCGAGGTCGGACGCCTGCCCGGAGATGAGCCGCTGCGTGGCGGCGGCCAGGGCGCGCGCCGCCCAGTGCGCCCCCCGCGTGTGCTGGTCGAGCAGCAGCTCCTCCGACAGCGCGAGCAGCGCGTCGCCGCCGAGGATCGCGGCGGACGGGCCGAACACCGTCCACGCGGCGGGCCGGTGCCGGCGGGTCCGGTCGCCGTCCATGATGTCGTCGTGCAGCAGCGAGAACGCGTGCACGAACTCGACGGCGACCGCGCCCGGCAGCGCGGTCTCGTAGGACGCGCCGGCGGCGCGGGCCGACAGCAGCGCCAGCGCGGGGCGCAGCGCCTTCCCGCCCGCCTTCGCCGGCCGGCCGTTCTCGTCGGTCCAGCCGAGGTGGTAGGCGACGACGCGGCGGGTCCACGGGTCGAGCCGGCCCGCGAAGGTGCGCATCGCCTCGTCGACGAGGGCGCGCCCGTCGGTGATCGAGTGGGGAATGGTGGTCATCGGCCGCTCACCCCGTCGGTCCGCACCTGCTGCAGGTGCCGCCGGACGAGGCGGGCGGCGGTGAGGCCGCTTCGCACGGCTCCCTCCATCGTGTCGGGCCAGCCCGTGTCCGTCCACGCGCCGGCGAGGAACAGGCCCGGCAGCCGGGTCGTGGACCCGGGACGCAGCGCGCCGCTGCCGGGGCTCTGGCGGAATGTGGCGTGCCGTTCCCGCGTCACGAAGAAGTCGGCGACGCGGGCGCCGCGGGCGGCCGGCAGGAGCCGCTCCAGTTCGGCGAGGTACACCTCGCGCACCTGCGCGGTCGGCGTGTCGATCCAGCGGTCGGCCGCCGACACCGAGACCGCGAGGTACTGGCCGCCGCCCGTCAGGCCGCTCACCGCGGTGCGGTCGAACACCCACTGCACGGGCGAGTCGACCGCCGCGACGAACGGCTCGTCCCTGCCGTCCACCCGCAGGACCGGCCGGTCATAGACGACGTGGACGTTGACGATGGGGCTGGAGCCGAGACCGTCCCATCTCTCCCGATCGGGGGACGCCTCCTCCGGGACGAGCGACGACGCCTGCCGGTGCGGCACCGCGACGACGACGGCGTCCGCGCTCACCGGGGAGCCGTTGACGACGAGCTTCGGCCCGGCGTCGATCGCCGACACCTTCGCGCCCAGCTCGATCCGGCCGCCGCCCCGCTCGATCTTCGCGGCGGCGAGCGTGCCGTGCAGGTCGCCGAGCGGGATCGCGGGGACGCCGATGTCGGCGGCGTCCGAACGGCCGAGGAGCGCGGTCTGGCACACCATCGCGGCCGGGCCGAGCGCCGCGTCGTCCAGCCGGATGTTGAGCGCGGCGGTGACGAACAGGTCCCACAGGGCGTCGCGGGCCTGCCGCCGCTGGCCCCGGCCCGCGAGCCAGCCGCCCATGCTGAGCCGGTCGAGCGCCGGGTCGTCCGGGTCGAGGCGGTCGAGCGCGAGCGACGCGCGGACGGCGCGCAGCCGGTCGGCGGGCGACAGCAGCCGGTAGCCGGCGAGCGCGGGCAGCAGATGCAGCGGTCCGGGGGCCTTGGCGCGGCGCAGCCGCCCGCCGGGGCCGCCCGGGGTGAGGACGCGGACGTCGAAGCGGTCCTGGACGCGGACCCGGTCCGCCGCGCCCAGCCTGGCGAGCAGCCCCTGGTACGCCGAGCAGCACTTCAGGAAGATGTGCTGCCCGTTGTCGACGGTCAGCCCGTCGCGGGTGAAGGAGTGCGTGGCGCCGCCGAGCCGCGGGCGCGCCTCGTAGACCGTCGCCCTGATCCCGGTCTCCTGGAGCGCCAGCGCCGCCGTGATCCCGGCGAGGCCGCCGCCGACGACGGCGACCTCCCCCGGAGGGCGGGCCGCGCTCGTCATCGGCGGACTCCCGACATCGCCATCGCCGACACGGCCGCCTTCTCCCAGGCCGGGAGGGACGTGCGGGTGCCGAGCGCGGTGAGCGGGTCGGCCTTGATCCGCTTCAGCAGCTGGCGGTAGATGCCCGCCATCGCCCCGGCGCACGCGGCGCTGCGCCGGTCCAGCATGGGCAGCAGCTTCAGGCCCGTCCCGTACCACTCCTCGGCCCGGTCCGCCTCGAACCGGATGAGGCTCGCGAGCCGCTCCGGGTCGTCGAGGAGCCGGCCGTCGCCGTCGCGCTTCAGCGTGACGCCGAACTTCACGAGGTCCTTGGCGGGCAGGTACACGCGGCCGCTCAGCCCGTCCTCGCGGACGTCCCGCAGGATGTTCGTCAGCTGCAGCGCCACGCCGAGCGCGTCCGCGCGGGGCACGGCCGTGCCCGGGTCGGACGTGCCGAACACCCCGAGCGACAGCCGGCCGATCGCGCCGGCGACGCACCGGCAGTACCAGAGCAGGTCCTCGAAGGTGTCGTAGGTCTCGCCGCGGACGTCGGCCTCGCAGCCGTCGATGAGCTCGCCGAACGCCTCCAGCGGGATCGGGTGGCGGTGCGCGGCGTCGGCCAGGGCGACGAGCACCGGGTCGGACGGGTGCGCGGCGGCGTCGGCGAGGCGCTCGCGCTCGTCGCCGAGCCTGGACAGCCGGGTCGCGGGCGGCGCGCCGTGGTCGTCCCCGATGTCGTCGATGCGGCGGGCGAACGCGTAGACGGCGCTCAGCGCGCGGCGCTTCGGCGCGGGAAGCAGCCTGATCCCGTACGAGAAGTTGCGCGCCTGCGAGCGCACGATGTTCTCGCAGTGGCGGTAGGCGCTGGGAGCGTCCATCCCCTCATCTCCTTCCCAATGTCCGCGACCACTCGGCGAGCAGTCGCGCCTTCCTCGGCCGTGGCGGGGTCCGGAGGACGTCGTAGGCGCCGCGGTCCAGCGCGGCGAGTGCGGCGAGGCCGCCCGCGACGTACCCGGCGACGGCGACGCGGGCGAATCCGCGGAGCCGGCCGGTGAGGGCGGCGCCCTCCTCCAGCAGCGCTCCCGCCCGCTCGGCCTGGAGGGCGACGACGCCGCGCAGCCGGGTGGGCGTGATCGTCGCGGCCAGGTCGTCCTCGGTGCAGCCGAACCGCCGGAGGTCGTCCCCCGGCAGGTAGATCCGGCCGTTGCGGTGGTCCTCGCCGACGTCCTGGCAGTGCTCGATGATCTGGAGCGCGGTGCACACCTTGTCCGACAGCGCGAGCCGGCCCGGCGTGGCGGCGCCGAACACGTGCAGGACGATGTGCCCGACCGGGTCGGCGGAGTAGGCGCAGTAGCCGAGCAGGTCGTCGAACGTCGCGTACCGGGTGACCTCCTGGTCGCGGCGGTTGGCCTCCAGGAGGCGGCGGAACGGCTCCGCCGGGATCCGGCACGCGGTGACGGTGCGGGACAGGTCGCGCAGGACGGGCAGTTCAGGGCGGGCCCCGGCGTAGACGCGGTCGAGGTCGTCCTCCACCAGGTCGAGCAGGCCCGCGCGCTCGTCCGGCGGGGCCTCGTCGCCGATGTCGTCCACGAGCCGGGCGTAGCCGTAGACGTTCAGCAAATGCTCGCGGTGGCGCGCGGGGAGAAGGCGGGTCGCGACCGGGAAGTTCTCCCTGGACTGGAGTTCGATCCGGGTGCGGCGTTCCTCGGCCTCGTTCCACAATCGCTCGCTGACGGACATGGCATTCCTTCGGGGCGGCGGCGGCGCGGGGTGTCATCGATGCCCGATATCCGGGCGAAGGCCCGGTAAACATGGCCCATCGTGAGGCCCCTGGGACGTACCTCCCCGAAACCGCGCGGACGACCCTCCCGGATAACCGTCATTTACGAAGACAGGCCGGAAGTGGTCAGCCGGGAATATGTGATCGTCCCGCCTGCGGATGACCGCCGGTCAGGAAATTTTTCCATTCCGTTATATTGGACTCGTGTTGAGTCTTGCGTCTAACCCGGAGGCTCATTTGTGCGAGACCGGTGTCTCATCCGGGTGGGCGCCGGCGGGAAATCGGGTCAGAACGTCGCGAGCATCCCGGCGAGGAGCCGCGGGGTCCGCTCGGGCGGCGCGGCCTCGGTCACCAGCGTGTTGAAGACGTGCCAGTGCCGCTCGATCTCGGCGCGCCGGACCGGGTAGTCGGCGCGGTCGGCGCGCTCGAGGTACACCATGTCGGGCAGCCCCTGCTGCGGGAACCGGACGAGGGTGAGCGGGGCGTCGCCCGCGACGCGGCCGCAGATGCCGAACGGCGCGATCTGCACGGTGACGTTCGGCCGCCGGCACATCTCGATGAGGTGCCGGAGCTGGCCGCGCATCGTCGCGGCGTCGCCGATCGGGCGCCACAGCGCCTGCTCGTCGAGCACGACCCACAGGTTGACCGGGCGCGGCCGGCGGCGCAGCACGCGCTGGCGCCGCATCCGGAACTCGACCCGCCGCTCGACCTCGTCCTCGGGGCCGGCCCGCCCGATCAGTGCGCGGGCGTAGTCCTCGGTCTGGAGCAGGCCGGGCACGAACTGGGCCTCGAACGTGCGGACCAGCTTCGCGGCCTGCTCGGCGCTCAGGTACGGGCGCACCCAGGACGCGACGATGTCGCCGTCCTCGTGCCACCAGGCGCGCGCGGTCGTCTGCTCGGCGAGGGCGAGCAGGGTGGTGCGCTCGTCGCCGTCCGCGCCGTAGCGCTCCAGCAGGCGGGCGACCTCGCGCGGCCGGCTGCCCACCCGGCCCTGCTCCAGCCGGGCGATCTTGGACTCGGACCCGTGCACGGCCTGCCCGGCGTCCCGCCGGGACAGCCCGGCCCGCTCCCGCAGCTCGCGCAGCCGCCGGCCCAGCAGCATGCGCGGGACGAGCGGGTCCCCGTGCGGGCGCGCGTCGCCGCCGCGCCCGGTTCCGGCCGGCCGGGGCCGGCCGGTCCTCGTGACGCCGCTGCTCGTAACGCCGCTGTTCATGACGCCGTTGCTCGTGCCGGAGGCCAACGGGACTCCTCGGGGGGATCGGCTTGACGACCGCCCTCACTATAGCTTCACGCAGCGCGGCGGGAAGAAGACGCTGCGCGACCTCTCCTCCGCGTCAGGGTTTCCGCGCCACCGCGCACAGGGTCGGAAGATCTTCGGCGTCCATCCCCTCCACTTCGGGCCGCCACGCGCCGCTGGTGACGAGGCCGGGCTCCTCGATCTCCAGCCCGTCGAAGTACGCGCGGATGAACGCGGGGCTCCGCAGCCGGAACGGGATGGCGCCGGTCTCGTCGTAGGCGCGCTGCGCCGCGTTGAACGCCTCGTTCTGGTCGGTGGAGTCGTGCAGGATCAGGTAGCTCCCGGACGCCAGCGGCTCCAGCAGCCCGCGCACGACGCCGTACGCCTCGTCGGGGTCGACGATGTGCCCCATGACCCCGATCAGCATCAGCCCGACGGGCTGCGACAGGTCGAGGATCTCCGACGCCCGCGCCATGATCGTCTTCGGGTCGTGCAGGTCGCAGTCGATGTAGGACGTCCGTCCCTCGGCGGTGCCCGTCAGCAGGGCGCGCGCGTGCGCGAGGACGAGCGGGTCGTTGTCGACGTAGACGACCCGCGCGTCGGGCGCGGCGCGCTGCGCCATCTCGTGGGTGTTGTCGACGGTGGGGAGCCCGGTGCCGCAGTCCATGAACTGGCGGATCCCGCGTTCGAGGACGAGGAACCTGATCGCGCGGTCCATGAAGTAGCGTCCCGCGCGCGCGATCGGCACGATTCCGGGATAGAGCGAAACGTACTGGTCGCCGGCGATCCGGTCGATCTCGTAGTTGTCGGTGCCGCCGAGCCAGTAGTTCCAGATCCGGGCGGACTGCGGAACGTCGGTGTTGATCTTCGCTTCCGGCCCTCGGTCCTGGCCGCCGCTGGGGTCCGTCATCGGTCGGGCGCTCCTTCCGGGATACGGCTCCGGCATGTCACCCGCAAACCTAGACCCGCCGGCCGCGGGACGCCTAGAAACGCGAAATTCGGCCCTGTCCGCATTTGAGTTCGGGACGTTATTCACGCGACCGGCCGGGTGCACTTGGGATTGCAGCGCCGCAGGTGGCTGAAGAGGCTGATTCGCCGCATTCCGCTCGCGGCGGGTCAGCGGGCGGCCCAGACGGCTATGGCCAGGGCCACGCGGTCCTCGAATTGGAGGGGGTCGCGGCCGGTGAGGGCCTCGATGCGGGAGAGGCGGTGGCGGAGGGTGTTCGGGTGCAGGTACAGGGCGCGGGACGTGGCTCCGACCGCGCCGCCCATGTCGAGGAAGGTGCGGAGCGTCTCGATCAGCCGGGTGCCGTGCGCCTTGTCGTACTCCTTCAGCGGGCGGGCGATCTGTTCGGCGAACGGGGCCAGCTGATCCTGGTCGAGCCGGCCAAGCAGGGCCTGGAAGGTGGCGAGGTCGGAGGCGTGCACGACGCCGCCCGAGCGGCGGGCGGACTCCAGCGCGGCGAGGCTCTCGGTGAGCGACACCGGCAGGTGGTCGAGCGGGCCGGGGCTGCCGACGCCGGCGGGCTCGCTCCAGGCGTGCGCGTCGTTGGTGATCAGCAGCGCGAGGTCGCCGTCCAGGCCGAGGACGCCCGGCAGCTCCTCCTCGACGCCGTCCATCGCGATCACCAGCAGGGCCGCCGGGTCGAGCCCGGCGTCGTCGATCCGCTCGCGGACCGCCTCGGGGGACGCGAGGCCCTGCTGCACCATGCGCAGCAGGCGCCCGGTCTCCTCCCGCTCGTGCCGCTCGTCGGCGGTGGAGGCGAGCCGCTCGGCGAACCACTCGGTGAAGCCGAGGAAGGGCACCTCGGACGGCACCTCCAGCAGCGGCAGGCCGAGCCGCTCGCAGGCCTCCCGCAGCTCCACCGGCACCTCGGCGGTCACGTCGCCGACGCCGTAGCCGATGGCGCTCGCCCGGCCGGCCTTCACCGCCTCGGCGAACGCGGCGCAGGCGCCCGGCTCGCGCAGGGACGCGCCGACCGTCAGGACGATCTCGTGGCCGCGCAGGTGGGGCGAGGGGTCGGGCAGCTCGGTCGAGTGCGCCCAGCGGAGCGGCCGGTCGAGGCCGGGCTCGCCCGCGACCAGGCGCAGCCGGAAGCGCGCCACCTCCAGGAGCTGCCGGACGGTGTGCTGCGGCACCGCGGGATCGCTGCTCACGGCTTCACCCTCTCACCCCGGCGCGGCGGCGCCGGTGCCCGTGACCGTGTTTTGGGAGAACCATGCTTTGGAGAAGGGCACGATGGTCCGGGCGTGGCGCGGTGCGTTCGGACAATAAGGCGCCGAGCCCCTTGCTACCTGCGGTTATGTCGGGTTTGTCTGGAACTTCGAACCTAGTTTCGGGGTGATCGGATGCGCGAGCGAGTCGCACTCGTCACCGGCGCGGCCGGCGGGATCGGCGGCGCGACGGTGCGCGAGCTGGCCGGGCGCGGCTGGACGACGGCCGCCCTGGACCTCGTCCCGGCGCCGGACGCCGACCACACGGTGGGCGTGGACGTGGCCGCCGCCGAGCAGGTCCACGCGGCCGTCCGGCGGATCGAGCGGGAGATGGGCCCGATCGAGGCGGCGCTGTGCGCGGCCGGGCACTACGCGATCGTCCCCGTGTCCGACATCGCCTGGCCGGACTGGCTGCGGATGCTGCGGGTGCACCTCGGCGGCGTGGTGAACGTGTGCCGGGCCGTGGCGCCCGGCATGGCGGAGCGGGGCGGCGGCACCGTCGTCGCGGTCTCGTCCGACCTGGCCATCGGCGGCGGGGACGGGGAGGCGCACTACGTGGCGGCCAAGGGCGCGGTGCTCGGGCTCGTCCGGTCGCTGGCGGCCGAGCTGGCGCCGTCGGGGGTGCGGGTGAACGCGGTGGCGCCCGGCCCGACCGACACGCCGATGCTCCCGCCGGACTCGCCGTGGCGCCGGCCCGCCTTCCTGCAGTCGCTGCCGACCGGGCGGCTCACCTCCGCGGAGGAGGTGGCGTTCGCCGTCGCCTACCTGGTGGAGGAGGCGACGTTCTGCGCCGGCGAGGTCCTCTCGCCCAACTCGGGGATGGTGATCTGATGGCGATCGCGCTGGTCACCGGGGCGGGCGGGGGCCTCGGCTCCGCGGTCGCGCGGCGGCTGGCCGCCGACGGGCACCGGGTCGCGGTGAACGACCGCCCCGGCCGGGACCTGACCGGTCTCGCCCGCGAGCTGGGCGGCGTCGCCGCGCCCGCGGACGTCGCCGACCCGGAGGCCGTCGCGGCGATGGTCGCCGAGGTCGAGCAGCGGGCGGGCGGGCACGTCGGGATCCTCGTCGCCGGCGCCACCCTGCTGTCGACCGCCCCGTTCGCCGAGCACGACCTGGACGACTGGTGGCGGGTCATCGACGTCGACCTCGGCGGGGCGTTCGCGTGCGCGCAGGCCGTCATGCCGGGGATGGTGGAGCGCGGCGGCGGCCGGATGGTGCTGATCGCGTCGGAGGGCGGCCTGATCGGGCTGCCGGACGCGACCGCCTGCTCGGCGGCCAAGGCCGGGATCGTCGCGCTCACCAAGTCGCTCGGCCGGGAGCTCGGGCCGCTCGGCATCGCGGTGAACGCGATCGCGCCGAGCGTGATCGACACGCAGCGGCTCGCGGAGCGCGCGCAGTCCATCGGGATGCCCGCCGACGAGTTCCGCGACCGGCAGGCCGCGCGGGTGCCGCTCGGCCGGATCGCCACGCCCGCGGAGATCGCGGCGACGGTGGCGTTCCTGGCCGACGAGCGGATGCCGACGCTCGTGGGGCAGGTCCTGCACGCCGACGGCGGGACGAACCGGACGCGCGCCTGAGCCGTCCCGGATCAGCCCGGCAGGGCCGCGACCGACCGTTCGACGTCCGCCCCGAGGACGGCGAAGAGGTGCGCCGGCAGATCCATCGGCGACCGTTCCAGCAGTTCGGGGCGGGTCGCGGCCGCTTCGACGGCGGCGCGGGCCTCGCTCTTGGTGAGCGTCCGCCCGGCGGCCTTCTGGAGCGCGATGAGCCCTTCCCGCCAGCCGTTGCCGAGCTTCCCGTGCGCCCGCCCGTAGACGAACCCGAGGACCCGGTCGGGGCCGGGCAGATCGTCCGGCCGCGCCCTCTCCGCGAGGACGACGGCCTGGGCCGGGCCGGGCGTGCCGCGCAGGAACCGGTCGATCCGGTACTTGGGCCCGATGAGGCGGGCGAACTCCCGCTGCCCCTCGGCGTCCTTGAGGAACGGCAGGTCGTTGCGGCAGACGAGGACGGCCCGGGGCGCGTTCGCGGCCAGCAGCGCCCGGACCGCCGACGCCCCGAAACCCGGATAGAGGTTGACCAGGACGGTGCCGTGGTCCTGCAGGTTGCGGGGCAGCGGCGCGCCCAGGAAGGCGGGCAGCCCAATGCGCCGGCCGGGGGCGTCCGCGGGCCAGTCGTCGCCGACCAGCAGCGCCTTCTCCCCCGCGCCGAGTGCGATGACCCGGGCCGCGGCCTCGGCGTCCAGGCCGCCGGACGCCTCCACCGACTGGACGCCGTGGGTGTACATGGCGGTGCGGGCGTCGTCGGCGGCGGCGCGGGCGGCGGCGGCCGTCCGCCGGGTGGGGCGCAGCACGTACAGCGCCGCCGCGCTGCCCACGGCCTGCGCGCCCACGTACCGGTTGAAATTGGGCAGCATCGCCTCGTACGCGAGGTGCAGCGGGTGCAGCGCCTTCTGGACGGCGAGCCCGAGCGCCGGCTGCCGCTCGCCGAACCCGTAGGCCAGCAGGACCCGCCCGTTGCGCTGGTCCCGCATCCCTTGCAGGCCGCGCGCGACGAACAGCCGGACGCCCTCCGGCGTGTACGGCGGGTCGGTGAGCACCAGGTCGGCGGATTCGCGGAGCGCGGCGGGCAGCCCGAGCCGCAGGTCGGCGAAGTGGCAGCGCACGTCCCAGCCCCGCCGGGCCGCCTCGCCGTCGATGAACTCCAGCAGCCGCTCGTCGACGTCCACGACGCTCGCCCGCAGTCCGGGCGCGCCGCCGGCCGCGAACAGGCCCAGCGACGTGAGGTCGTGGTCGCCGACGAAGAGCACGTGCGCGCCCGCGAGGTCGAAGCCGTCGAGCATGAACCGGGCCCGCTTGACCACGGTCTCGGCGGTGGCGGGCACGTGGTCGAGCGCCTGCACCGGCGGCG
Organism: Actinomadura chokoriensis; assembly: GCF_039529475.1. Classification (NCBI taxonomy): domain Bacteria; kingdom Bacillati; phylum Actinomycetota; class Actinomycetes; order Streptosporangiales; family Thermomonosporaceae; genus Actinomadura; species Actinomadura chokoriensis. Next base: position 603,146 of record NZ_BAAAMW010000001.1, read on the forward strand.
GCGCCGCGCCGATCAGCGCGGCCGTCGCCGCCAGGACGGCCGGGTCGCGGCGCGCCGCCTCCGTCCACATGTCCCGGGCGCCGAACGGCTCCCGCTCATCGAAGACGCCGCCGTACTTCCCGGCCTGCGCCTTCGCGATGCGCTTCCCGTCGCCGGACGATTCGAGATCGGGCTCCACCGCCCGGAAGACCGCCTCGACCGTGCGCCGCGACGTCCCGGTCAGGGAGACGACCTCCTCGACCGAGCGGAACTCCCCGCCGAGCAGCAGCCGGCCGATCTGGTCGATCCGCCGCCCGTCGATCCCGAACTCGCCCCGCAGCGCCCGAACGTCCTCCAGCGGATCGCCATCAGTCATGGGTAGGGCCAGCTCCGCAGGATCGGAAACACTCGGCCCCCGATCCTACGGCCCGCGAGCAACCCCCCGCCCGCCCCATCGTTGACCTGCGGCGTGTTGTTGTTATGAGCGCCTCCATAACAACAACACGCCGCAGATCAACGGGAGCGGTGGAGGCGGTTCAGGTGGGTTCGGATCTTGGCGGCGTCGCCGGTGGCGGCTATGTAGCCGTCCGGGCGGATCAGCGCCATCGGTGCTTGGGCGTAGAAGGAGCGGGCCGCGTCGGCGGGCTCCCGGTAGTCGCCTCGGTCACCGATCGTGACGACGCGGACGCCGGGGTGCTCGAACTCCGTCCCGAAGGCCAGCACGGTGAAGTGCGTGCCGCGCAGCAGGTCGTGCAGGCGGTGCCGGGTGCCGGACGTGTCGTGAAGGACGGCGTCCGGGGCGCGCATGCCGCCGAGCGGCCCTGCGGACAGGGAGCTGTCGGGGTAGCCGAGCAGGAGCTGCTGGGTCTCCTCTCCGCGCTTCCAAGCGTCCGCCTGCCCTTGGGCGGCCTTCTCGTAGAGCCTCGTGCTGATGCCGAGCACACCGGCGGCCGTGGGGAGGCGCTCCTCCTCGTAGGTGTCGAGGAGGGCCGCGGGACCGCCGCCGAGGACGCCGGCCAGTTTCCAGCCGAGGTTGTACGCGTCCTGGACGCCGGTGTTGAGGCCCTGCCCGCCGGCCGGCGAGTGGACGTGGGCGGCGTCGCCGGCCAGGAGGACGCGGCCGTCCCGGAAGCGCTCGGCCATCCGGATGTTGACCCGGTAGACGGAGCTCCACGTCAGGTCGGTCAGCCGGATGTCGGTGCGGCCGGTGCCGGCCTCCAGCACCTTCTGGTAGGTGGCCAGGGTGAGTTCCGGGTCCTCCGACGGCCCGATGGGGGCGGTGAACTGGAAGTCGTCCGTCCCGGCGAGCGGGCAGAGGCCGACGCGCGGGGTCCGCGTCTCCAGATCGGCCCACATGTGCCAGTGGTCCCGGTCGAGGTCGGCGGTCCGGACGTCGCCGATGAGCGCGCGCTCCTCCTCCCGGGTCTCGCCCGCGAAGGGGATGCCGAGGGTCTTGCGGACGACGCTCCGGCCGCCGTCCGCACCGACGAGGTAGGCGGCGCGCACCGTCGTACCGTCCGTGAGCGTCGCGGTCACGCCGTCCGTGTCCTGGGTGAACGTGGCGAGTTCGGCCTGCTCCACGCGTCCGCCCAGTTCCGCGAGCCGGTCGCGGAGGATCTCCTCGGTGCGCCACTGCGGCACCATGAGCCCGTTCGGGTACGGGACGGCGTCGGTCGGGTCCTTCGTCTCGCCCATCCGCCCCTCCCACACGACATCGCCGCCCGCGTAGGCGCGGATCGGCGGGTACAGCCCGCCCGCGTCGAGGATCGCGCCGATCACCCCGAGGTCGTCGAGGACCTCCAGCGTCCGCGGCTGCAGGCCCTTGCCGCGCGAGCCGGTGCGCGAGCCGGGGTCGATGATCCGGTGCCGGATCCCGCGCCGGGCGAGGTCCACCGCGAGGGTGAGGCCGGTCGGGCCGGCGCCGATGATGAGGACGTCCACCATGATGTCTCCCTTCTCCGCGGAACAGTTTTCGGCGGCGCCCTGGCAGATCGCTGTCATACCGCTGACAGCGATAATGTGATGGCACGTATATCGGCAATTTATTTCGCGCTGCTATGCTGAGGGAATCGGCAGGTATGTTCCTCTTTCGACGAAAGGGGAACGGCCGATGGACGAGGGACGGCCCAGCATGACCGCGCTTTCCGCGGCGGCGGCGCGGGCGGCGCATCTCACGGCGGACGGCGCGCCGACCATCTTCGCGGACACGCTCGCGGAGCGGCTGCTCGGCGGTCTCGCGGACGAGATGATCGGGTACCACCGCACGCACGGCGAGCACATCATCCTGGCCGGGACCAGGGCGGTCACCACCGTCCGGGCCCGGTACGCCGAGGAGCGGCTCGGCGCGCACGGGCAGTACGCGGTGCTCGGCGCGGGCCTCGACACCTACGGCTACCGCGGCGATCCGGGAATCCGGGTCTTCGAGGTCGACCACCCGGCGACGCAGGAATGGAAAAGGGGCCTGCTGGCGGCGGCCGGCATCGACATACCCGATCGGGTCGCGCTCGTCCCCGCCGATTTCGAGGCCGGGGAGCCGGTCGGAGAACTCACCGGCGCGGGATTCGACGCGGGTAGGACCGCCCTGGTGAGTTGGCTCGGCGTCAGCTTCTACCTCACCCGCGACGCCGTCGCCGAGACGCTCGGCGAGATCGCCCGGCTCGCGCCCGGCACCGAACTCGTCATGGACTACGCGCTCCCGGAGGGCCACCGGGACGCCGAGGGCGACGCGTACGCGCGGATCGCCGCGCACGTCGTCGGCGAGAACGCCGAACCGTACCGCGCGCACTTCGCACCCGGCGAGATCGAGGCGCTGCTGACCGGCCGCGGTTTCGAGGTCGCCGAGAACGTCGCGCTGCGGGACGCCGTCCCGCCGGAGACCTGGCGGCGGTCCGACGCGCTGCGCCCGTTCGACTACTTCCGCCTGGTCAGGGCCGTCGTCACGGGATGACCGGCGATTTCGCCGATGCCCGGGGGCCGGCCGGCTGCGCAGACTGTGCGCGTCCTGGAGCCGGCCCCCGGCTCCGCCCCGTTCCGGGGAGCCGGCTCCCGGCTCCTCCCCCCGAACAGGAGCGAACCGACGTGCGATCCATCCCCAGCCGGGCGGCGAAAACGCTGCTCGCCACGGCCCTGGCCGCCGGCGCACTCGCCGTCCCGCAGGCCCTCTCGCAGGCCGCGCAGGCGGCCGACAACCCCTACGAGCGCGGCCCCGCCCCGACCCAGAGCAGCATCGAGGCGCTGCGCGGCCCGTTCGCGACGTCCCAGACGAGCGTGTCGTCGCTGAGCGTGTCCGGCTTCGGCGGCGGGACGATCTACTACCCGACCAGCACCGCCGCCGGGACGTTCGGCGCGGTCGCGGTGGCGCCCGGCTTCACCGCCGACCAGAGCAGCATGGCCTGGCTCGGGCCGCGGCTCGCCTCGCAGGGCTTCGTGATCTTCACGATCGACACCAACACCCGGCTCGACCAGCCCGACAGCCGCGCCCGGCAGCTGGAGGCCGCGCTCGACTACCTCACCCAGCGCAGCAGCGTGCGGAGCCGGATCGACGCGACCCGGCTCGGCGTGATGGGCCACTCGATGGGCGGCGGCGGCACGCTGGAGGCCGCCGAGGACCGCCCGCAGCTGCAGGCCGCGATCCCGCTCACCCCGTGGGACCTGCAGAAGAACTTCTCGGACGTGCGCGTCCCCACGATGATCATCGGCGCCGAGGCGGACACGATCGCGCCCGTCGCCTCCCACTCCGAGCCGTTCTACAACAGCATCCCGGCCTCGTCGGAGAAGGCGTACCTGGAGCTGAACGGCGCCAGCCACTTCGCGCCGAACATCGCGAACACGACGATCGCGAAGTACAGCATCTCCTGGCTGAAGCGGTACATCGACAACGACACCCGCTACGACCAGTTCCTGTGCCCCGGCCCGAGCCGGGACCTGAACATCTCCGAGTACCGGGACACCTGCCCGAACTCCTAGGTCTCCCGCCACCGGCCGGGCCGCCCGCTGCCTCCCCGCACGGGCGGCCCCGCCATGCCGTCGGAGCCGTCCCCCGTGCCGTGCAGCCGCAGCGCGCTCAGCGCGAGGGACAGCTCGACGAGGTCGCCGGGGCGGGTGAGCGTCCGCCCGGTGAGCTGCTCGATCTTGCGGAGCCGGTTGAGGACGGTGTTGCGGTGGCAGAACAGCCGGTCCGCCGCGCGGGCCGCCGAGCCGTCGCACTCCAGCCAGGTCTCCAGCGTCACCAGCAGGACGTCGCGGAACGCGGGGTCCACGTCGCCGAGGCCGCCGAGCGCGACCTGCCCGAGCCGTCCGGCGAGCCGCGGCTGGGACAGCACCAGCGCGTCGGGGAGCCGCCGGTCCAGGCGGGCGATCTGGTTGCCGGCGCCGCGGCACGTGCGCAACGCCAGCTCGGCGAACCAGCGGGCGCCGCCCAGCTCCGCCAGCGACCCGACGACCGGGCTGACCCCGGCGTGCGAGCGCGCGTAGGGGCGGACGGCGGCGACGAGGTCGTCGAGCCCGGCGGTGCCGAGCGCGACCAGCGCCACCTGCGCGTCGGTGCGCAGCCGCCAGATGAACCGCATGCCGCCGGTGTCGGCGGGGCGGCGCTCGACGCCGTCCCCGAACCCGCACTCGGCGCCCAGCATCACGACCGCGTACCGGCCGGTCACGGGCAGGCCGAGGACGGACGTGGCGGTCGCGAGCAGCCCGCCGTCGGCGCCCTGCCCGTCCAGCAGCGCGTCCACGATCGCGTGCACCCGCTCCTCGCTGCGCCGCGCCAGCTCCAGCTCGGTGCGGTGGTAGGCGGCCGCGGCGGCGCCGGACTGCTCGTCGATGGTGTCCCAGGTGCGGGTCGCCTGCCGGATCAGCGCCGGGACGTTCTCCGGGTCGTGCTGCCCGACGACCTCGACGACCGCCTCCCAGAACACCCGCCCGGACAGCCGGTAGGAGCGCAGCAGCTGGTCGAGCGGCTGCCCCTGGTGCGCGCGGCGCTGCCCGAGCCGGCGCGCCCAGTCCAGGTCGGCGCGGCCCCGGCCCGGGTCGAGGATCGTCTTGAAGCCGTGCCCGAGCCCGGTGTGGCACATCTCCCACACGTCGTGCCGGAACGCGTCGTCGCGGTCGCCGCGGTCACCGGACAGGATCTCGGCGGTGAGCCGGTCGGCGAGGTCGGGCAGCCGGTCCGAGAGCCGCAGCACCGCCTTGCGCATGATCGTCCGGTCGGCGTCGACCTGGCCGGCCAGATCAGGCCGTCCTCCCGTCATCGAGGGCCACCTCCAGCACAACGCGGGGGCCTCATCGTGCCATCACGGGCGCGTACGGGCCATCATCCGGCGGCCGGACTGTGCCGGCTCACAACGGGGGCCCGTCCGGATTGCGCGGCGGCCACGCGAGTGAAAGCCGCTCTGGACCGGCCGCGGGTGCTCGTGCTCACCTATGGTCCCCTTCGCTTTTGAGACCCCGTCCAATAGGGGCGCCCGCACGGCCCCCGGCCGCGGCCGGTTCCCCGCTGAGGAGGGACCGGCATGACCCACCCCCTGTACGGACGCGAACGCGAGATCCGGGCGATCGAGGCGCTGCTCGACCGGGCCCGCGGCGGGCGCGGCGGCGCCCTCACCCTCGCCGGGGACGCCGGCGCCGGCCGGACGGCGCTGCTGGAGGCCGCCGCCCGCGCGGCCGGGCCCGCCTTCCGGACGGTCGGCACCACCGGCGTGCCCGGCGAGACCGCCGTCCCGTACGCGGGGCTGCACCGGCTGCTGCGGCCGCTCGCCGCGGAGACCGAGCGGCTGCCGCCCGCGCACCGCGGCGCGCTCGGCACGATCATGGACGGGGCGCCGACCGCCGCGCGGCTCGTCCTCTACACGGCGGTGTGCGAGCTGCTCAGCCTGGCCGCGGCGAGCGGGCCCGTGCTGTGCTGGGCGGACGACGTCCAGTGGCTCGACCGCGCCTCGCTGGAGGTGCTGGCGTTCGCGGCGCGGCGCGTCCAGGACGAACCGGTCGCGGTGCTGTTCGCCGCGCGCGACGACCGGGACGACGCGGCGGGCCTCGCGGGCATCCCCCGGCTGCGGCTCGCGCCGCTCGACGAGGAGGCGGGCCTGCGCGTGCTGGAGGACGCGCTCGGCACCGCGAACGGCGACCTCGCCGAGGAGATCGTCGACCTGGCGTGCGGGCGGCCCCTCGCGATCCGGGAACTCGCCGCCGCGCTGACGCCCGGGCAGCTCTCCGGGGCGGCGCCGCCGCCGCGAGCGCTCCCCGCCGGCAGCTCCCTGCGGGCCCTGTACCGGCGACGCCACCGGGGGCTTCCGGCCGGGGCGCGGCGGCTCGTCCTGATGGCGGTCGCCGAGGAATGGCTCGGCGCCGCGACGCTCGCGCGGGCCGCCCGGCTGGACGGCATCGGCGCCGCCGACCTCGACGCGGCCCGCGACTCGGGGCTGCTGCGGTTCGAGGGCGAGGGCGTCGCGGTCCGCGACCGGCTCGTCCGGTCCTCGCTGTGGGCGGACGCGTCGCGGGAGGAGCGGCGGGACGCGCACGCGCTGCTCGCCGAGGTCCTCGTCCGGGACTGGCAGCGGCCCCGGCGGCTCTGGCACCGCGCCGCCGTCACCGGCGAACCCGACGACGTGCTCGCCGCCGGCCTCGCGGACGCGGCGGCGAAGGCCCGGCGCGCGGGCCGGTACGCCGACTCGTGGCGGCTGTGGCAGCGGGCCGCGACGCTCACCGTCGAGCACGGCGTCCGCACCGACCGGTTCCTCGCCGCCGCCGGGGACGCGTGGGCGAGCGGGCGGTCCCGGCGGGCGCGCGGCATGCTCCGGCAGGTCCGGCCGCCCGCCTGGGACGGGACGCGGGCCGCCCGCGCCGCCCTGCTGCGCGGCGAGATCGAGGTCGCGGCGGGCTCCCCCGCCACGGCGGTGCCCGTGCTGCGGGACGCGGCCGAACGGCTCGCCGGGTCCGACGCGGACGCGGCGCTGGCCGCGCTGATGTGGGCCGCCGAGGCAGCCGACGCCTGCGGCGACGCGCGCACCTACCTGGAGATCGCCGACCGCGCCGCGTCCCTCCCGCCCGGCGGACCGCCGGACGCGGCGACGCCCGCCGGGGGTCCGTCCGGCGGGACGGCGCCCGCCGGGAGCCCGCGCGGCGAGCTGATGCTCGCCTACCTCGGCGGCATGGCGGCCACCGTCCGCGGCCGGTACCGGGAGGCGGCGGACCGGCTCGGCACCGCGGCCCGGCTCGGCGCGGACACCGCCGACCCGGCCGCGCGGGTGTGGGCGGCGCTGGCCGCGCTCGGGCTCGGCGACGGGCCGTCCACCCGGGTGCTCGCGGCCGAGGCGGTCGCGGCCGCGCGGCGGGCCGGGAACGCGCCCGTCGAGTCGTACGCGCTGCTGGTCGCGGGGCGGTGCGAGGCACTGCTCGGGCATCCGCCGGCGCCGATCGCCGCCTGCCACGACGGGCTGCGCCTCGCCCGCGCGACCCGGCTGCACGGCCACGCCACCGAGCAGCTCGCCACGCTCGCGCTCACCGCCGCGTTCACCGGCGACGCCGACACCGCGAACGCGCATCTGGCCCTGCTCACCGGCGCCGCCGACCGGCGCGGCCTGTCGCGCGCCGCCGCGTTCGGGACCTGGGCGCCCGCGTGCCTGGACCTCGCCGCGGACCGTCCCGCCGACGCCGCCGCGCGGCTGCGGCTGCCGGGCCGCGCCGGGCTCGCCCACCCGCCGGCGCGGCTGTTCGCCGTCCCGCACCTGGTCGAGGCGCTGGTGCTCACCGGCGACCACGAGCGGGCGGCCCGCGCCTACGCGCACTTCCGCCGCTGGACCGACGGGATCGGCGCGGCGCCCGGAGCGCCCGGCGCGCCGGGCCGGGAGGCGCTCAGCCGGCGCTGCCGCGCCCTGCTCGCCCGCTGCGACGCCGAGGCGGCGGAGCACTTCACCGAGGCGCTGCGGCTGCACGAGGCCGCCGGCGCCGTGTTCGACCTCGGCCGCACCGAGCTGCTGTTCGGGCACCGGCTGCGGCGCGGCCGCAGTCCCCGCGCCGCCCGCGCGCACCTGCGCGCCGCGCTGCGGATCTTCGAGCGCTACGGCGCCGTCCCGTGGACGGCGCGGGCCCGCGCGGAACTGCGCGCCGCCGGCGCCGCCGTCGCGCTGCCCGTCCCCGAGCGGGGGGCGGGGACGGGCGGCGCGCGGAGCCCCGGGGCCGCGGCGGTGGCGCGCGCGGCGAGCGGAGCGGGCGGCGGCGCGGGGGCCGGGACGGGCGGGTTCGGGACGCTGACCGCGCAGCAGGCGCACATCGCCCGGATGGCCGCCGAGGGCGCCACCAACCGGGAGATCGCGGACCGCCTGCTGCTCAGCCCCCGGACGATCGACCACCACCTCCGCAACGTCTTCACCCGGCTCGGGATCCGATCGCGCGTCGAGCTGGCCCGCCTCATCCGCTGACCCGCGCCGCCGCGGGGGTCAGACCTCCTCGTACTCCTCCTCGCGCGCCTTGGCGTTCCTGGCGGACGAGGACTTCGAGCCCTTGGAGGCGCTGGAGGACTTGGAGTTCTCCGACTTGGCGGACTTCTTCTCCTCCTCCATGGCCTCCTCGTGCGTCCGGACGACCTCGCTGTCGCGGATCTCGCCGCGCCAGCCCTCGATCTCGTCCGCGCGGGTCAGCGACTGCGTCATCACGAACCGGCGGAAGTGCTTGAGTTCGAGGCGGGCCCGGCGGCCCTGCGCGCGCCACAGGTTCCCGGTGCGCTCCATGAAGCCCTGCGGGTGGTACTCGAGGACGACCAGGACGCGGGTCAGGTTCGGCGCCAGCTCGTGGAAGCTGACCGTCCCGTCCACGTGCCCCTTCGGGCCCTTCGAGCGCCACACGACGTGCTCGTCGGGGACCTGCTCGACGATCGTGGACTCCCACGTGCGCGCCGACCAGAAGATCTTCGCCTTCCAGTTCAGCTTGGTCTCGTCGGCCTGGTCGACGCTGACGACCTTCTTCATGAAGGACGGGTAGTCCTGGAACTGCGTCCACTGGTCGTAGACGAGGCGGCGCGGCGCACCCACGTCGATGTGCTCGACGATGTTGGTGACCTTCACCTTCTTGCCGCCGCCCTTGCCGCCCTTGCCCCTCTTGCCGTCGTCCTCGCCCTTGTCCCCGCCGGGGAGGGCGCTGCCGACGGTGTCCTTGAGCTGTCCGAGCACGCCGTGGCCGTTGCTCTTCTCCTCCTTGCCCCGGTCCTTGCTCTCGTCCTGCTTCTTCGACTCGGTCTTCCCGGCGGCCTTCGACGTGCCGCTCTGCTCCTCGTCGGGCTTCACGTCCTGCTCACCGCGCCGGCCGCTGAGGGCCTTGCTCGCCGCGACGGCCGCGCCGGCGCCCAGCAGGACGCCGCCCGCCGTGCCGGCGGCCCGGCCGCCCGGCAGTCCCTTCGGCAGGCTCTTGGAGAGCTTGCCGAGGTCGGGGACGCGGCTGCGCCGCCCGCCGGGGAGATGCTTCGTGATCTGTCCGATGGGCGCCCGGCCCATCAGGCTTCCGCGTGCCATGGTTCCTCTACCTCACTTGGGGGTCGTGACGATCTCGCCGCCGCGGATCTCGCCTCGCCAGCCCTCGACCTCGTCGGGGCGGGTGAGCGCCTGTGTCATCACGTGGCGGCGGAAGTGCTTCAGTTCGAGGCGGGCCCGGCGGCCCTGGGCGCGCCAGAGGTTGCCGGTCCGCTCGAAGAGTCCCGCGGGGTGGTATTCCAGGACGAGCAGGACGCGGGTCAGGCCGGGCGTCAGCTCGTGGAAGCTGACGGCCCCGTCCACGTGGCCCTTCGGTCCCTTCGAGCGCCACACGATGTGCTCGTCGGGGACCTGCTCGACGATCGTCGACTCCCACGTCCGGCTGGACCAGAAGATCTTCGCCTTCCAGTTCAGCTTCGCGTCGGACGCCTGGTCGACGCTCACGACCTTCTTCATGAAGGACGGGTAGTCCTGGAACCGCGTCCACTGGTCGTAGACGAGGCGGCGCGGCGCACCCACGTCGATCTGTTCGACGATGTTGGTCGGTCTCCCCCTTCGTCCACGCCCGAAGATGCGGGCGAGGGTCTCTTTCAGCGCCGTCCAGCCGAAGCTCAGCAGCGCGCGGAACGGGGACTTGCCGTCCCGCAGCGCGGTGATCCCGGCCAGCGCGGCCCTGCCGAGCGGGCCCGCCTGCTCGGCCTTCGCGACGAGACTCCGCGTCTCGCGCTCCAGCCGCCGCTCGGCACGGTGCAGGACGCGGCGGCCGAGGCGCCGGGCCGAGAGGGCCGCGACGACCCCGCCGGCGCCCGCGGCCGTGCCGAGCGCCGTGCCGGCGGCGGCGCCGGTCCGGAATTTCATGTCCTGTCCACCTCGTCGTCCACTCGGATACGGCGCCGCTTTACCCGGTCAAGACGGGGCAAAACAGACCGCAGGCCAGCGGCGAGGCCGCGGAGCGGGTCGCGGGGGCCGCGGGACGGACGTGGCCGCATCAGGACGGAAACGCGCGGCGCCCACCGGACCACCCCAGCCTGCGAACCGGACCAGAACGGCACCCCCGTACCGCCTGGTAACGGTTGCGAGTCTTGATTAATAAGGCTCTTGAACTGGTACGGACCAGTGTTTATCTTCGACCCCACCACGCGCGATTGTGCTCGGTGATCTGTGACACCGAGCATTATTTTGCACGCGCGAAAGCCGGGAGAGGCGGGGACAGATGAAACGGCACCTCATGGGAGTCGTCGCCGCGGGCCTGACCGTGGCCCTGGGCGTCAGCGGATGCGGCAAGGGAAGCTCATCGAGCGGAGGCTCCGACGGCAAGACCATCAAGTTCGTCGCCGCGATCTACGACGACAACACCAAGCCCTACTGGGACGCCCTGATCAAGGACTTCGAGGCGAAGAACTCGGGCTACAAGGTCAACCTGGAGATGGTCGACTGGACTCAGATGGACGCCAAGGTCAAGACCTACGTCCAGACCAAGCAGGTCCCCGACGTCCTGAACTACAACGCGTTCTCCGACTTCGCCAGGGACGGGCTCATCTACAAGGCGTCCGAAGTCGTGTCGCCCGCCACGCTCAGCGACTTCACCCCGACGTTCGTCGAGCAGGCCCAGTACAACGGCGCCCAGTACGGCCTGCCGTTCATCTCCAGCGCCCGCCTCCTCTTCTACAACAAGGACCTGTTCGAGAAGGCCGGCATCACCGACCCGCCCGCGTCCTGGGCCGAGGTGAAGACCGACGCCGAGAAGATCAAGAAGACCGGCGCGATCGGCTACGGGCTGCCGCTCGGCCCCGAGGAGTCGCAGGCCGAGTTCTACTCCTGGGCGATGAACAACGGCGGCGGCTGGGTCGACGCGTCCGGGAAGTGGGCCATCAACCAGCAGGCCAACATCGACACGCTCTCCTTCCTCCGCGACCTCAACACGTCCAAGCTGACGCAGCCGAACCCGGAGAGCACCGACCGCAAGACGGTGTTCAACCAGTTCGCGCAGGGCAAGGTCGGCATGGCGATCGGCGGCCCGTTCACCAAGGCCGGATTCATCGACCCGGTGAACAAGGACCTGAACTTCGGCGTCGCTCCGCTGCCGAGCAAGAGCGGGTCCGAGCACAACACGCTCGGCGTCATGGACGTCCTCGCCGCGTTCAAGAAGGACGGCGGCAAGAACAAGGAGGCCATCAAGAAGTTCCTCGACTTCTTCTACCAGAAGGACAACACGTCCAAGTTCCTCACCACCGAGGGCTTCCTCCCGGTGACGAAGTCGGCGGGTGACGCGCTCAGCGCCGACCCGTACATGAAGCAGTTCGTGGACGCGCTCCCGACGTGCAAGTTCGCTCCCACGTCCAACCCGGCGTGGTCGGCGGTCGCCGGCGCGGTGAAGCAGGACCTCGGCACCGCCGTCGCCAACGAGGACCCGAAGAAGGTCCTGGACAAGATCCAGGAAACCGCCGAGAAGGCCGGCTGAGTGCAGGACCTCAAGGCCAAGGAGCGGGGGGCCGACACCTCCCCGGCCCCCCGCTCCTCCCTCACCGAGCGGATCGGGCGCGCGCTGACGCCGCTGCTGTGGCTCGGCCCGTCCATCGCGCTGATCGCGTTCGTGGTGCTGTGGCCCGTCGTCGAGATGATCCGCACGTCGCTGCAGGACATCACCTCGACGGGCGTCGCGGTCGGCTACCGCGGCGGCGGCAACTACACCGACCTGTTCGCCGAGGACGACCTGGTCCCCGTCGTGCTCCGGACGCTCTTCTGGGTCGGCGGCATCGTCATCGTCACGATGACGCTGTCGCTGGCCCTCGGCCAGCTGCTGAACGCCCGCTTCCCGGGCCGCCGCGTCGTCCGCTGGGCCGTCATCGTCCCGTGGGCGGCGTCGGTGCTGATGACGGCGCTGATCTGGAAGTGGATGCTGGACAACTACTCCGGGCTCGTCAACCGCGTCCTGCTCGACCTGCACGTCATCGACAAGCCGGTGAACTGGCTGGGCGACCCCACCCACGCGATGCTCTGGATGATGTGGGTCGCGGTGTTCGTATCGCTGCCGTTCACCTCGTTCGTCATCCTCGCGGGCCTCCAGACGATCCCGGCCGACATCTACGAGGCCGCGCGCGTGGACGGCGCCGGCGCGTTCCGCACCTACTTCGGCATCACCCTGCCGCTGCTGCGCCCGGCCATTCTCATCGCCTCGATCATCAACGTCATCAACGTTTTCAACAGCTTTCCGATCATCTGGGCGATGACGTTCGGCGGGCCCGGCCACAAGACCGACACGACCACGACGTTCATGTACAAGCTCGCCTTCTGGGACCAGCACGTCGGCGAGTCCGGCGCCATGGCGGTCGTCAACTTCGCCCTGATCCTGGTGATGGTCCTGCTGTACCTGCGGGCCGCCCGCTGGCGTGAGGAGATCCGATGACGCGCCGTATCGTCCTCGCGGGAATCGGCTGGCTGGTGGCGCTGGCCTTCCTGGTGCCGTACCTGCAGATGTTCTTCACCGCGCTGAAACCCGAGCGCGAACTGACGGAATCGCCCGGCACCTACCTGCCGTCCCATTGGACGTGGTCGAACTTCGTCGACGTATGGTCGGCCGCCCCCGTCTGGACATACCTGCGGGTCTCTCTCACGGTCGCGGCCGTCGCCACCCTGGTCACCCTGGCCTGCGCGCTACCGGCGGCGTACTACACGGCGCGGAACCGCTTCAGGGGCCGCGGAGCATTCCTGCTCCTCGTCCTGATCACGCAGATGTTCGCCCCGACCGCCCTGGTCATCGGCATCTACCGGGAAATGGTCGCGCTGAACCTGACCGACACCCTGATGTCGCTGATCCTGGTGAACGCGGCGTTCAACCTGCCGTTCTGCGTCTGGATCCTGCACGGCTACTTCTCCAGCATCCCGAAGGAACTCGAAGAGGCCGCCTTCCTGGACGGCGCCGGCCGCGTCGGCGCCCTCACCCGCGTCACCCTGCCCATTTCCATGCCCGGCGTCGTCACCGCTGTCGTCTACACGTTCATCGCGGCGTGGAACGAGTACATCGTGGCTTTGACGGTCACCGCGTCCCCGGACCGCCGCCCGCTGACGGTCGGCATCCCGTCCTTCGTGACGCAGTACCAGGCGCACTGGCAGTACCTTTTCGCGGCGTCGCTGATCGCGATCGTCCCGGTCGTCATCCTGTTCATCTTCGTCGAGCGCTACCTGATCGGCGGCCTGACGGCGGGCTCGGTCAAATGACCCTGATCGGCCTCGACGTGGGCGGCACCTCGATGAAGGCCGCGCTGACGCGGGACTCCGACACACTCCTCACCGAGTCATGGCCCACCGACAGGGAAGACCCGGTGGGCGGCATTCTCGACTTCGCCGCCCACCTCTCCTCCCGCGCCGCGGCGTTAGGCTCCCCCGCCGAGGCGGCGGGCATAGCCGTACCGGGCATCGTGGACGAGTCGACGGGAACGGCCGTCCATTCGGCGAACCTGGGCTGGCGGGACGTCCCCATGCTCCACTTGGCCCGCGAACGCCTCGGAATCCCCGTCGCCATCGGCCACGACGTCCGCACGGGCGGCCTGGCGGAAGCTGTCCTGGGCGCCGGCCGCGACGCGGGCGACTTCGTCTTCATGGCCATAGGCACCGGAATAGCCGCCGCCCTGATCCTGAACGGCGCCCCCTACGCCGGAACGGTCGGCTGGAGCGGGGAGATAGGCCACGTGGTCGTCCGCCCGAACGGCGAGGACTGCGCCTGCGGCAACAGGGGCTGTTTGGAGACCTACGCCTCGGCCGCCGCGATCTCCCGCCGCCACGGCGCATCCGTCCCCGCCGAGGAAGTGATAACCCGAGCCGAGCAGAACGACGAAAAGGCCGCGAAGGTCTGGGCCGAAGCGCTGGACTGCCTCGCGGACGGCCTGGCCGCCGCGACGCTCCTCCTCGACCCGTCCCTTCTCATCATCGGTGGGGGCCTGGCAAAAGCAGGGGAATCACTCCTAACTCCCTTGACCACCCGCCTGGTAGACCGCCTAACTTTCCGCGACGCACCCCGCCTGACCCTCTCCGAACTGGACGACCAGGCGGCCGTGAAAGGCGCGACAATTCTCGCCGCCCGCCTCCTTGAGGCTCACCCACCGAAGAAGTAACGCACCCGCTGACCCGCGTCCGGAACGACCGCGACCAGGACGTCCATCAGCTCGTCAGCGGACGGGGCCGAGATGACCACGCGTCCCCCGGCCCGCCAGGAAGGGCCGTCCCGCGTGATCGACCACTCCGGAAAGATCTGCCGTAGGAACAGCAGCAGGACTCCGTCGCTCACGCGGGCACCGGCTCGATCTCGGCCCAGACGACCTTGCCGCCCTCACTCAGCGGCCGAGTCCCCCACCGCCGGACGAGGGACTCCATGAGCAGCAGCCCACGCCCGCTCTCGGCGGCGTAATTGACGGGTCGCACGATGGGCGCCGCGTCCGACCGGTCCCACGCCTCGACCACCGCGAGCCCGTCGTCCCGCCGATAGGCGCGCACGACCACCAGGTCGCCTTCCCGCGACCCGTGCATGACCGCGTTGGTCGCCAGCTCACTGACCACCGTCCGCGCGACGCAGTCCTCAAGCCCCCAACTCCCGAAGACCATCCCGACGAACTCCCGAGCCTCCCTCACGGCCCCCGCATCCGCCTTGATCACAACCGTCGCCGGCTCACCCACCATGATCACCTCACAGACTGTCGACTCCTGGTGACACAGTGCGTTCTCTGACCTACGGTTGTCCTCAGTCCATGCAACTCCTGAAAAACTATTGATCTTGAAGGCTGGGGCACCATGACAAATCAACCTCCCGACCCGCGGTCGAGCATGTGGGCTTGGATAGCCCATCAGCTGCGGTTTCAGCGCATTGAGCGAGGCCTCAGCGGGGACGCCGTGGCCAAGATTCTCAGCTGTTCCCGCTCCACGATTTCCAGACTCGAGAGCGGCGAGGCCCGATTGACGGACAAGCAGGCCGCAAAGCTCGACAAAGCATGGCGGACTGGCGGATTCTTCACCTACGCATTGTGGTATGCCCGGCTCGCTCCGGACCCGCAGTGGCTGGCGAGCTACACTGCGTTCGAATGCCGCGCGTCCCTCATCCATATGTTCAGCGGCCAAGTCATCCCCGTGCTTCTTCAAACTCCCGACTACGCCCGCGCTCTACTGCTGGCCGGACGCAACGCGGACGTCGAAGGTGACCTTGCGAAGCGTCTCGCTCGCCAGAAGCTCCTTACCAGGCCAAACCCTCCGGAGCTGTGGATTCTCTTGACGGAGAACGTCTTGACGTGGCCGGTAGGCGGAGGAGAAACCATGCGCCGCCAACTCGACCACCTGCGCGAGTTGGCTGCCCGATCCGACGTCATCCTGCGCATCGTGCCGCGTAGATCCGGCGAGTCCGAGGCGCTGGACGGCTCCTTCAAGGTCATCACTGTGGGGGAAGGCGAGGTCGGCTACATCGAAGCCCCTACCGGCGGCCGCCTCGTCCTGGACACGGACGGCGCACGTGACCTGCGGATGCGTTTCGACCGTATCGGGGCAAAGGCCGCGCCCGTAGACTCCACTGCGGAGATGATCGAGCGAGCGATGGAGGCTTTGCAGTGAGGACCCCCCTGTGGCGCAAGTCCAGTCATTCCGCTGAGGGCACGTCCGGCCAGTGCGTGGAGGTTGCGGCCCTCTCGGGTTCGGTAAGGCTCCGCGACAGCAAGAACCCAGATGCCGGGCACCTCATTCTCACACCCCACGCCTTCCGAACACTCTTGATCAACCTCAAGCGCTAACCCGCACACCCGCTATAGACGACTTCCACAATTTCCCACGGAAGGCGGTCGTTCGGTGGATATGATCACGTGGCGGAAGGCTCGGAAGAGCAGCGACCAAGGTGACGCGTGCGTGGAAGTGGCACGCTTCCCCGAAGCCGTGGCCGTCCGCGACTCCAAAAACCCTGACGGCCCCAAACTCCTCCTCACCCCCCACACCTTCCAAACCATCCTCAACAACCTCAAGCACTAGCCACCGCCACGCTCCGGGGCCCTTGTTCGCGCGAACGGCTTGCAAGGTGTGACAGACAGTTTCGCGCGCATGAGTGCTCCGCCCCGCAGGGGCGGCTGGGGGCCGCGAGGTCCCCGCTTCGGGCACGTCCAATCGTCTAACGCTGCGGGTTCGCGTCCGGCAGCGGGGGTGTTCACCGGCCTTGCTCAGAACCTGGCCCGCGCCAGATCAGCGACTGCGAACGCCAGCCGACAAGCCGCCGCTGGCCGCCAGGAGCCCCCTTGACGGCACCGAGTCGCCGTAGCCAACGCAGATACCACTCACGGAAGTCGGGGCCGGGAGTGAGAGCACCACCATCGAACTGCAACTCCTCACGCCACACCTGCCCGCTGGCCGACCCCGTCACGACCAGACGTTCGAAGGCCCCGCAGCCGATCTCGGCGATGATCATCGACCCGGTCAGCAGATCGCTGTAGTCCATGTGCGGGTCGTCCATCTCGTCGTCCAGGGAATTGGTGGTGACGCGTTGGGTGTACGGAAACGGTGTGGCCAGATACCCGGGCCCATAGGGCGGCCCGGGGTCCACCCACTGGACGGACCGGTGAAGCGGCCATAGACCGTGGTGCGGACCGGCCCCGCCGTCACCGACCTCAAGGACGAAGCTGCGATACGACTCAGGCAAGCGCACCCCCAACCCCCGTTCGAGAGCGAGAACGGCCTCCAACCGCACCGGCGGCCGCAACCCATAGCCCTCGCGCGGTAGCGGGCCGCTTTCCGCCAGCGAAGCGAGCCCGTTGAGGATTTCGTCGCGATTCCACAACTTCCCCATGCCGCGTCCATCCCATTCGTGCCGAAACTCGCGCCACTGACCGCCAAGCCCAAGCGAACCACGGCCGCCGATTCCATGTCACGGGTGTTCACTCGCCTGGCCTCGACGCTCAGTACTTTGAGACACGCCCTAACTCCGTGCGTCGCCGAGGTCATCGGTCAGGCGGAGACGTCCGGAGGCAACAACGGCACTGGTGCACCCCGCCCGTCCTCGACGCGACTGTGCGCTGCGTAGAGCTTGACCGCGTGGCAGGCCCTCCCACCATGGACCGCATCGAGTGGGAGAGCCTCGCGAGGCCGCCGTGAAGCCGCACGTCCAGGCGGTCACCCCCGCTCTGGTGTGCGGCCTCCAAGCCGACGGGTGGCGACTGCTGGGCTTCGAGCGTGTGGGCGGGCGCCGCGTGGACCACACGCCCGGCTCCCAGGACCTGCCCGCCGCGCTCGATGCCCTCGTGGCGGTGGACGGCCTGAAGGTTCCCCTCGACGTGGACGTGCGGTGGTTCGAGGGCCCGTGGTCCGATTACGTCGCGGTCCCCGAGCGGCTACCTCGGATCGCTGGGACGGCGCTGCTGCACTCCGACCTGAGCGCCAGGAACGTCCTGATGACCGCGCGGGCGCACGGCTGGTCGACCGAGGCATGGCGTCCCGCGGGGCGCCGCTGGTGAACCCGGCCGACCTGGTGGTCAACCTCATCGCGTGCGGCCACACCCCTAAGGACGCCGAGGCCGTCGTGTGCGGTTCTGGACGCCCACCCACCCATGGGCGCGGGCGGTCGTCCGGTGGGCGATGTACCGACGCGACCGACACTGAGCACATCAAGGAACGCCCCTCGTCCACCTACAGGCGGACGAGGGGCGTCCGTGTGCCGACTGGGCGTTTCGTCGGGCGCCACGGTGTGCCTTTGTCGGTCAGGGGACGGCGTCTGTTGCGCTGGGTTTCGAGGCCGTCTGGGATGGGGCGGCGGCCAGGAGCAGGACGGCGAGGACGAGGGGTGCGGCCGTCTGGTAGCCGATCCACAGTTCGCCTCCGGCGTCGCCGCTCCCCCAGACGGACGCGAGGGCGGCGAGCGTCGCCAGCGTCCAGCCGGCGTCGTAGCCGATCATGAGGCGGAGGTAGGTGCGCGCCGGACGGCTGCGCAGGTACTTGATCTCGAGTCCGCCGCAGATCAGCAGGGCCGCGCCCGAGGCTGCCATGAGCCAGGTCGGCACGCCGAACTGGCGGCCGAGCGGGGCTGCGCCGAGGAGGAAGACGCAGGCCAGGAGCACCTTGACGGCGCTGTCGGCGATGATCCCGATTCGCTGGCGTGCGTCCGGCGGCGTCGTGGTCTGGGCCATGGGAGGTTCCTCCTAGCTCGTTTCCGTAACCAGATTACTGTAATAATGAGACTATGCGAATGACGAGAGCCGAGGCCAAGGAGCGCAACCGCCGGGCCTTGCTGGATGCCGCGTTCGAGATCGTCGCCCGGGACGGGTACCGGGCCAAGCTCGACGAGATCGCCGAGCGGGCCGGACTGACCACCGGCGCCGTCTACTCCCTGTTCGGCAGCAAGAACGGCCTGGTGCTCGCCCTCGTCACCGACTACCTGCGGCCGCACTACGAGGAGATCGAGCAGGCCGTCCCGGCCGAACTGGACCTGCTCGACGCGGTCGAGGTCTTCGCCCGGTTCTACCGTCGCAGCTTCGACTCGCCGGACGCGCTGTCCGTCCTGTCACTCCAGATCACCCTGCTGGACATGGCCCTCCACGACCGTGAGCTGGGGGCGCAGCTCGCCGCGTCCATCCGGGGCCAGGAGGAGCAGCTGATCGCGGTGTTCACCGGGCGGACGCATGGCGGAGGCGCCGTGACGGCCGACCAGGCGGAGCGCCTGGTCACGGCACTGCGAGCACTGTTCGTCGGCCTCAACCAGGGCGTCCTCCTCGGCCTCGCCCCCGGCGCGGACGAGCAGTTCTTCGTCGATGCCGCCCGGTCGCTCGTCTCCGGCACCTCCCTTCTCGGACGGAGTTCGGACGCTCCGTAGCCGCCCACGCCCCAGAAAACGCCATGCGTGCTGCGGACGGGGCGTCATGGTTGAGACATGCGGACCACCAGCCATGACGGAGTGCGCATCACCTTCGAAGTCGTCGGGCGCGGACGCCCGCTGGTCCTGCTGCACGGCTTCTACGGCGACCGCACCACCTGGCACCAGAGCGGCCACGTCGCGGCCCTGGCCGACGACCATCGACTCGTGCTGATCGACGCACACGGCCATGGTGAAAGCGACGCACCCCACGACACCGACCACCTGGCCGCGCGCCGCACCTCACGGCTTACGGCCCTGATAGCAGGCGGTGCCCACGCGGGGGCGGTCGCCGCCGATCCCGACGAGGTGGCGCAGGAGGCCGAACTCTTCCGCACCCAGGGCACCGCGCCGTTCATCGCCTGGCTGGAACGATCAGGGCCGCTGCCGCCGTGGTTCCGCACCACCATGCAGGCCGCCGACCCCGGCGACCGCGAGCCCCGACTCCCCTCGCTCCGACTCCGACGCGTGGAGTTCGCGCGCACCCACGTGGCCAGCTGTCCTGGCACAAGTTGGAACAATTCGTTGAGCTTGCATCGAGCAAAATGCATGCCGAGCTCGCGATAGCGCCTCAGTCATCTGCGCCTAGCCCACCCAGGCCCCGTTAGTTCGGCTCGGTTCGTGGGTCGTGGCGGTTGGCGGACGTCCAGTTCTCCGCGTGGAGAGTATCGGTGATGGCGTTCTGCCAGCTAGCAAGGAAGGTCGGGTACGTCTCGGCGAATTGGCGCAGGTGTACGGCGGCGGTGTCGGTGAGGGCGGTCAACTCGTAGGTGACGGTCACTTCGGTGTGCGCGCCGGCCTCGTCCAGAGTCACTGTGACCGTTCCGGCGCTGGTGCGCGGGGTGACTCGGGCGTAGCGGATGTGTCGCGGCGGGGCGCTGTCGACGACGGTCCATGTCGTGGTTTCGCCGCGGGCGGTCGTTTCGAAGACCGTTCCGGGGTCGGCGTCGTCCGCGACGGCTGCGGGAAAACGCGGCTCCCAATGCGGGGCCCAGCGTTGTTCGCCGCGCGCGGTGAACAGGCGGAATGCCTCGTCGGCGGGTAGCGGGACGGTCAGGTGGCCGGTGAGGTTGTACCGGGCGCTCATCGGTCGTCCAAAGTGTGGGCGTCCGCGGCGGTCAGGGTCAGGCCGTAGATGTCCTTGAGCTGCTCGATCTTGGCGAGCGTCTCTGCGGAGAAGGGGGCCTTGCCCTCGAAGGCGTGGAGGGCGATGCCTTCGACCAGGTCGCCCAGGGACACGTCGAGGTACTCGGCCAGCGCTTTGAGGACCTTGAGCACGTTGCGCTCGACGCGCAAGCCGGTCTGCACACGGTCGACTGTTACCATGGTAACATGGTAACATGGTAACATGGTAACATGTGCGCGCGGAGGTCGGTCTAGGGCTCTGCCACCTGGGTGATGATGAAGCGGCTGCTGGGGATCGCCGGGGCCCGCCAGGGGCGGATGCCGAGGTCCTGGGCCGGGACGAAATAGGTCATCCAGCGGGTCAGCGCCGTTACCGCGACCTTCATCACGTCCTTGGTGATCCATTCCCCGGCGCAGCGGTGGCCTTCGTAATGGTCGCCTCCGCCTTGCGGAATGAGGGTGTAGGCGTCCGGTTCGCGGCCGATGAAGCGTTCCGGCCTGAACTGTTCCGGACGGTCCCACAGACGCGGGTCATGGTCGGTGCCGTGCAGATCGAGCAGCACGCGCCGACCCTTTGGAAAACGGTGGCCGCGCCATTCGAAATCACGAGCCGTGCGCGCCGCCACCAGCGGGAAGAAGGGATAGAAGCGCCGGACTTCCTGGACGAACGCTTCGAGGAGCTCCGGATCGTCGTCCGTTGCGAGCTTGTTCCGCCATTCCGGCGCACCGTGCAGCGCCATGGCCGCGAACACCACGAACCGCGCCACCGCCACGGTCGGCCGCAGAACGTTCAGCAATTCCACCGCCGCCACGTCCACCGGCAGGAGAGTGCCATCGGTGTCGCGGTAGGCGGCGATCTCGTCCAGAGCCGAACCGCGCTCGTCCCTCTCTCGGGCGCGGGTCACATGGGCGGCGGCCCAGCGGTCGGCGAGCTTGCGGGCGGCGCGTCCGCGCAGGTAGCGGGGGCCGACGGCGGCCGGCGCCTCGATCAGCGCGACCAGCAGCCGGGTGATCTCCGGGACCTGCCGCGCGGCGAGCGGCACCCCCGTCCACGCGCACACCGCCCGGCACAGCAGCTCGCTGACCTCGTCGAACAGCTCGACCTGGCGCGCCGCCCGCCAGTCCCGGATGCGCTCCCGCCAGAACCGCGCGACGAGACCGCGCAGCTCGTCGCGAGCCTCGGGCGTCATCAGCGACATGAACATCTGCTTGCGCGCGGCGTGGCGCCGGCCGTCCAGGCCCTGCACGCCGCGCTCGCCGAAGAGCGTGACGCGCAGCCGCCGGGGCGCGGCGCCCTCCCGGACGAAACGGTCCGGATCGTAGAAGACGCGGGCCGCGTCCGCGCCGGTCATGCACGTGGTCTTCCGCAGGAGCATCCGCGTGTCGTAGACATCGGCGTCGAGGTGGCGGGCGCGGGCCGACAGCAGTCCGTACGGCCGCGCCAGCAGCGGCAGCGTCTCGTCCGGGACGGTCATGTGCATGCTGCTCCTCCGGGAAGGCGTTCCATCGCGTCCGACGCGACCGCACGTACCCGGGCGCGGCCGCGTCATCCTCACGGCGTGATGACGAGCTTTCCGCGCGTGTGCCCGCCGCGGCTGGCGTCGAAGGCGGCACCCGTCTCCTCCAGCGGGAACGTCCCGGCCACCTCGACCCTGAGCGCGCCGCGGTCGGCGAGGCGGGCCAGGTCGGCGAGCTTCGCGCCGTTCGGACGGACCCAGATCCACGCGCCGCCGTGCTCGTCCACGGTGTTGTCGGCGATGGACACGTGCCGCCCGCCCGGGGCGAGGACCGCGAGGGTCGTGTCCAGTTGGCCGCCCACGAAGTCGGCGACGGCGGTGACCCCGCCGGGCGCCAGTTCCCGGACGCGCTCGGCCGGCCCGTCCCCGTAGGCGACCGGTTCGGCGCCGAGTTCCCGCAGGTAGTCGTGGTTCTTCTCGGACGCCGTGCCGATGACGCGGGCACCCCGGTCGCGTCCGATCTGCACCGCGAAGCCCCCCACGCCGCCGGACGCCGCGTGAATGAGGAGCACGTCGTCCTGCCCGACCTTCAGCCGGTCCAGCGCGCGCTGCGCGGTCATCCCGGCCAGCGGCAGCCCGCCCGCCTGGGGCCAGTCGAACGACCGGGGCTTGTGCGCCACATGGTCCGCCGCGACGGCGACGTACTGCGCGAACGTGCCGTGGCCCACGACGTCCTTGCGCGCGTAGGACATGACCTCGTCGCCCACCGCGAACTCGGGCGTGTCGGGGCCGAACGCGCGGACGACCCCGGCGACGTCCCAGCCGGGGATGACGGGGAACACCGCGTCCATCATGCCGTCGAGGCCGCCGGCCATGACCTTCCAGTCCACGGGGTTGACCCCGGCGGCGCGCACCTCGATCAGCACCTGGCCTGGGCCGACCTTCGGGTCCGGGACGTCCCCGACCTTCAGCCGCGAGTTGTCGGACGCGAACGAGTCATAGGTGGCGGCACGCATTCCTCCAGCCTGCCTCCGCACCCGTCCCCTAAACGCGCGGCCACCCCGGCCGCAAAGATACGTAGGGAGATTCCTACGCTTGACACGTAGGAAGCTTCCTACCTATCGTCGATCGCATGAACATCACGCATGTGCGCCTGCTGACCGTCCCCGTCTCCGACCTGGACGCGGCCAAGGACTTCTACACCGGCAAGCTCGGCTTCGACGTCGTCATGGACCAGCAGAACGGCCCGGTCCGCTGGCTCCAACTCGCTCCCAAGGGGGCGGAGACCAGCGTCGTCCTCGCGAGCCACACCCCGGCGGCGCCCGGAAGCCTGCAGGGGCTGATCCTGGAGACGTCCGCCCTCGACGCCGACTGCGAGGCGCTGCGCCAGGCCGGGACGGACGTCGACGGCCCGCAGGACCTCCCCTGGGGACGGCAGGCCGTGATCAGCGACCCCGACGGCAACGGCATCGTGCTGGCCGAACGGTGACCGCCGACCTCTTCGCGGCGCTGGCCAGCCCCGTCCGCCGCGAGATCACGTCCCTCCTGCTGGACGGCCCGCGCCCGGTCAACGACCTCGCCGCGCACTTCTCGATGAGCCGTCCGAGCGTGTCGGAGCACCTGAAGGTGCTGCGGGACGCGGGCCTCGTCAGCGAGCGCCGCCACGGCCGGCAGCGCCTCTACCGGCTGGAGGCCGCACCGCTGCGCGAACTGTCGGAGTGGCTGTCCCCCTACGAGCGGTTCTGGCGTGAGAAGCTCGCCGACCTGCGCGAACTCCTGGACGAGGAGGACCTGTGACCTGCGAAGCCCGCACCGCCGAGACCGCCCACCACGGTCTCCGACCGCGCCCCGTAGGCACCGAGAGGGGGACGGCATGAGCGATGAACGCGCGTCGATCGAGGTGGACGAGTTCCTGCCGCACCCGCCGGCCAAGGTGTGGCGGGTGCTCACCGAGCCCGACCTGCTGGCCCGCTGGCTGATGCCGAACGACTTCAAGCCCGTCACCGGGCACCGCTTCACGTTCGCCGCCGACCCCATCCCGAACATCGGCTTCGACGGGACGATCGAATGCCGCGTCCTCGACATCGACGAGGAGCGCCTGCTGCGGATCAGCTGGAACGGCGGCGGCCTCGACACGACGGTGACCTGGCGCCTCGTCCCCGAGGGCCACGGCACCCGCCTGTTCATCGAGCACGCGGGCTTCGACCTGGACGACCCCGTCAACGCCTACGCCTTCCGCGGCATGGGCAGCGGCTGGCGCACCCGCGTCCTCCGCAACCTCCACCAAACCCTCACCGCCCAAACCTGACCCACCCAAAAACACCCCCGTCCACCCACCCAACGGACGCGCGCCCACCGGCTCGGTTGGTTCGGTTCGGCGCGGCGGTGCGGTTCGGCGCGGCGGTGCGGTTCGGCGCGGCGGTGCGGGCCGCGCTGGGCATGTTGGCAGGAGGCGGTTGGCCTGCCGGACGGTGGGTGGGCGTGGGCGGTGTTCTGCGGGTGGCGGGTCAGGCGGGTGGGTCGGCGTAGATGCCTTCCAGCATGCCGGTGGCCTGGCCCACTTCGATCAAGTGGCCGTCAGGGTCGTGCATGTAGCAGCGCAGTTCGGCCTTGCGGTCGATCGGTTCGGTCAGGAAGCGGGCACCGCGTGCGGTCGCGTACGCGTAGAACGCGGCGATGTCGGCCACCCGCACGTTCATGAAGGCCGACACGGGGTCGCCGGGCTCCGGCGGCGACAGGGTGATGTCGGGTTTGTCGGGGGTCGGCCCGCCGCCGGGGTTCATGATGATCCACGTGTTGGCGACCTTCACGATGGCGGGGTTCTCCTCCAGCACGACCTCGCCGCCGAAGATGTCGGCGTAGAACGCGCGGGAGCGTGCGACGTCCCGCACGGTGAGGAAGTGCGTCAGCACCAGTCCGTGTTCGGGCGCCGGCCACTGATCTCGATCCACCATGTCCGTGTCCCCCCAGGTTGGCGGCGGCACCGACGAGCCGCCCCGCCCCGTCCAGCGCTGGACGAGGTGGGGCGGGCGGCGACGCCGGCGACTGCGTTCACGCAGTTGTGCCCGCACTCCTCACCCCGAACCCCACAGCGGCGAGCCGCGGTGGCGGACTGCGGTGGGGTGCGTGGTGGGCGCCCGCGGGGGCTAGAGGACGGGTTCTAGGGGTGGTGTGTTGGCGAATTGGGTGTTGTGCAGGTCGGCGTAGCGGCCGGCGGCGGCCAGGAGGGTTTCGTGGGTTCCGCGTTCGATGATGCGGCCCTCTTCCAGGACGAGGATCTGGTCGGCGGCGCGGATGGTGCTCAGCCGGTGGGCGATGACGATGGCGGTGCGGCCGTCGAGGGCCTCGGCCAGGGCCTCCTGGACGGCGGCCTCGGACGTCGAGTCGAGGTGGGCGGTGGCCTCGTCCAGGATGACGACGCGCTGGCGGGCGAGGAGGAGGCGGGCGATCGTGAGGCGCTGGCGTTCGCCGCCGGAGAGGCGGTAGCCGCGTTCGCCGACGATGGTGTCGAGGCCGTCGGGCAGGCCCTGGATGAGCGTCTCGAGGCGGGCGCGGCGCAGGACGTCCCAGAGCTCGTCGTCGGTGGCCTCGGGACGGGCGAGCAGGAGGTTCGCGCGGATCGACTCGTGGAAGAGGTGGCCGTCCTGCGTGACCATGCCGAGCGTTTCGCGGATGGCCTCGAAGGACATGTCGCGGACGTCCACGCCACCGAGCCGGACGGCTCCGGAGTCGACGTCGTACAGGCGCGGGAGCAGCTGGGCGATCGTCGACTTGCCGGCGCCGGAGCTGCCGACCAGCGCGATCATCTGACCCGGTTCGGCGCGGAACGAGACGTCGTGCAGGACGTCCACGCCGCCGCGGGTGTCGAGGGTGGCGACCTCTTCGAGGGAGGCCAGGGAGACCTTGTCGGCGGACGGGTAGGCGAACGTCACGCTGTCGAACTCGACCGAGACCGGGCCGGACGGGGCGGGACGCGCGTCGGGCTTCTCGGCGACCAGGGGCTCCAGGTCGAGGACCTCGAAGACGCGCTCGAAGCTGACGAGGGCGCTCATCACCTCGACGCGGGAGCTGGCGAGGGCGGTCAGCGGCGCGTAGAGGCGGGTGAGCAGGAGGGCGAGGGCGACGACGGCGCCGGCGTCGAGGTGGTCGCGCAGGGACAGGAACCCGCCGAGGCCGTAGACGAGGGCGAGGGCCAGGGCGGAGACCATGGTGAGCGCCGTGATGAAGACGTGCTGCACCATCGCGGTGCGGACGCCGATGTCGCGGACGCGGCGGGCGCGGGCGGCGAACTCGGCCGACTCGCGGGCGGGGCGCCCGAACAGCTTCACCAGCGTCGCGCCGGGGGCGGAGAAGCGCTCGGTCATCTGCGTGCTCATCGCGGCGTCGTGCGCGGCGGCCTCGCGTTCGAGGCGGGCCAGGCGGGCGCCCATGCGGCGGGCCGGGAGGACGAAGACGGGCAGCAGGAGCAGCGCGAGCAGGGTGATCTGCCAGGAGATGCGGACCATCACGGCGAAGGTGAGCAGCACCGTGACGATGTTGCTGACCACGCCGGAGAGGGTGTCGCTGAAGGCGCGCTGGGCGCCGATCACGTCGTTGTTGAGCCGGCTGACCAGGGCGCCGGTGCGGGTCCGGGTGAAGAAGGCGACGGGCATGCGCTGGACGTGGTCGAACACGGCGGTGCGCAGGTCGAGGATCAGCCCCTCGCCGATGCGGGCCGAGAGCCACCGGTTGGCGAGGCCGAGGCCGCCCTCGGCAACGGCGAGGACGGCGATGACCACGGCCAGCCAGACGACGGTGGACGTCGCGGCGTGGTCGACGATCGCGTTGACGACCCACCCGGCGAGCACGGGCGTCGCGACGGCGATGACCGCCATCACCACGCTGAGCAGGAGGAACGCGGCCAGCGGGCGCCGGTGCGGGCGGGCGAACGCGCCGATGCGGCGGAGGGTCGCCCTGGAGAAGGGTCTGCTGTCCCTCGCGTTCATGGCGTGGTGCAGCGACATCCACGCCGTGACTTCCATGTCCATGAGGTCCCCTGGTGATCGTTAGCCTGGACTGGCAAGCATGAGACCTCAAGAATGGTTGAGGTCAAGTCGTCGGCACGTGACCAGCCTGGCGCACGGGTACGACATTTCCCGGAGGGACGGGCACCTGTGGATATCGAGAGGCTCCGGAGCGACACCCCCGGCTGCGCGACGGTGGCCCATCTCAACAACGCGGGCGCGGCACTGCCGCCCCGTCCGGTCATCGACGCCGTCAACGGGCATTTCGCACTGGAGTCGACGATCGGCGCGTACGAGGCGGCTGAGCAGAGCGACGCGGCCGTCCAGCACTTCTATGACGCGATGGCAAGGCTCATCGGCGCGCGCGCAGACGAGATCGCCTACGTGGAGAACGCCACCCGTGCATGGGACATGGCGTTCTACTCGATCCCCTTCGCGGACGGCGACCGCATCCTGACGACGACCAGCGAGTACTCCAGCAACACGATCGCCTACCACCAGGTGGCGGAGGCCAAGGGCGCGAAGGTGGACGTCGTCCCGGACTGGGCCGACGGCACCCTCTCACTGGAGGCACTGGAGGCCGAACTCGTCAAGGGCGATGTCCGCCTGGTGTCGCTCAACCACATCCCCACCCAGAACGGGCTCGTGAACCCGGCGGCGGAGGTCGGGCAACTGTGCCGTGAGCACGGGGTCCTCTATCTCTTGGACGCATGCCAGTCGGTCGGCCAACTGGCCATCGACGTCAACGAGATCGGCTGCGACATGCTGTCGGCGACCGGTCGCAAGTACCTGCGCGGCCCGCGCGGCACCGGGTTCCTGTACGTCCGCCGCGAGATCGTGCGGACGCTCGTCCCGCCGTTCCTCGACCTGCAGGCCGCCACCTGGAAGGCGCCGGGCGGATTCGAGATGCGCGACACCGCCCAGCGCTTCGAGACATGGGAGCGGTATGTCGCCGGCCAGATCGGCCTGGGCGTCGCCGCCGACTACGCGGCGGACCTGGGGATGGCTGGCATCGAGACACGCGTGACCGAACTCGCCGCCAAGCTGCGCGAGGAATTGTCCGCCCGCCCTGGCGTCACCGTCCTCGACAAGGGCACGCGGCCGTCCGGGCTCGTCACGTTCACTGTGGACGGCCACGACCCCACCGCCATCAAGCACGCCGCAAGGGAGCACGGCGTCAACATCAACGTCACGAACCCCGCCTCACACGGATACGACCCGCACGTCCATCCGGCGGCCGTGCGGGCCTCCGTGCACTACTACAACACCGAAGGGGAAGTGGAGCGGCTGCTGTCCGCGCTGCCGCGCACGTGAGCGCGCCCGGGGCCGGAGGAGGATGGGCACCGGTGGCGGCCTCCGGACGCGCCCACGGGTTCCCCGCCGGGACCTCAGGCGTTGGGACGCGCGGCGCTGATGTCCGCGAGCGCCGACTCCGAGTCCTTCTCGATCGCGAGGTCGCCGATGGACACGATGCCCACCGGACGGCCGTCCTCCATGACCGGGAGCCGCCGCACCGCCCGCTCGCGCATGATCTGCGCGGCCTTGTCGAGGGTGTCGTCCGGGCCGACGGTCGCGGTCACGCTGCTGGCGATGCCGCCGATCTTCGCCTGGGTCGGGTCGCCGCCGGCGGCGAGCCCGCGGATGACCAGGTCGCGGTCGGTGACGACGCCCTTCAGGTCGTCGCCGTCCGCGACCAGCACGGCGCCGATGTCCTCGTCCCGCATCGCCCGCGCCACCGTGACGATGTCGAGTTCCGGCGACACCGACGTCGGCGAGCCGGTCATGATTTCGCGGATCTTCATGGCCATGTGATGCTCACTCCTTGAGCCTCGTGAACCGTTCCTGTGGCCCGGGATGATTCCGCCCCTACCCGACCGGAACGGGATCACTCACGGCGTCTTGAACGCGGCGAACATCCGGTCCGCCCCGGGCGAATCCCACTCCAGGCGGTTCGGATCCTGCCGCGCGGGACGCACCGGAACCGTGTCGAGCTCGACCGATCCGCCCTTCCCGAAGGCGCTGACGAGCGTCCGCATCTCGCCGGCGTCCATCCTCGGGGTGGCCTCGACCGACCCCGCCGCCACGGCGAGGAACTTCGCGAGCCACACGGGATTCCCGTCCATCCGCGCCTTGACCTGGCGCATGAACGCCGCCAGGAACTGCTGCTGCCGCTTGACGCGCGCCAGGTCGGAGCCGTCCCCGAGCCCGTGCCGGAGCCGGACGTAGGCGAGCGCCTGCCGCCCGTCCAGCCGGTGCTTGCCCGCCGAGAGCCTCAACCCGGACTTCGGGTCGGCGACCGGCGCGGGCAGCCGCACCGGGACACCGCCGACCGCGTCCACCATCCGCTGGAACCCGGCGAAGTCGATCACCACGGTCCGGTCGATCCGGACATCGGTCAGCGTCTCCAGGGTCTTCACCACGCAGGAGACGCCCGCGGCCGGGAACACCGAGTTGATCAACCCCACCCGCGCCGGGAGCGTCTTCCCCTCGACCCGGCACGCGGGGATCGGCACGATCGAGTCGCGCGGGATGCTCACCGCGTGGACGCGCTGCCGGTCGGCCGGCACGTGCACCAGGATCATCGTGTCCGACCGCGGCGGATAACCGTCGATCCGCGCGTCCGACCCGAGGAGCAGCACGTTGAAGGCCGCCCCCGGCGCGGGCGCGGTCGTGCCCGTCGCCACCGGCGCCGCGTCCCGCCCGTGGAAGATCGTCGCCGGGACGAGGATCGCCGCCGCCGTCACGGCCGCGACCACGCCGAGCAGCGTCCACCGCCCCGGGCCGCGGCGGCGCCGCCGGGCCGCGTCCAGCAGCCGGTTCCGCTGCCGGCCGAGCGAGGGGGGCGGCGGGTGCTCCAGGCCGCGGCCGAGGTCACGGATCAGGTCCAGGTCGTCCACGCTCACGCCTCCTCACGCGTCGGGTCGGTGTCGCCCAGCGCCGCGCGCACCTTGCGCCGGGCGCGGTTCAGGCGGGAGCGGACGGTGCCGACCGGTATGCCGAGCGCCCGCGCCACCTCCTCGTAGGCCAGATCGCCCCATGCCACCAGGAGCAGGACGTCGCGGTCCCGCCGCGGCAGCCCCGACAGCGCCTCCGCCAGGGCGGGGCGCGTCGCCGATGCGGTCACGTCCGCCGCGACCCGGTCGGCCGGCCCCTCCACCGGACCGTCCACGGGGCTGCGCCGCAGCGCCCGGTAGCGCGCGGCCTCGGCCCGGTGGTGCCGCGCGACCAGCTTCGTGGCGATGCCGAACAGCCACGGCCGCGCGTCCCGCTGCGCCAGGTCGTAGCGGTGCCGCTTGCTGAACGCGACGAGGAACGTCTCCCCCACGACGTCCTCCGCGGCCTCCGGTCCAAGCCTGCGCGACACGTAGCGGTACAGCATCGCGGAATAGCGGTCGAACAGGGCGGCGAACGCCTCGGGATCGGCGAGCGAGCGCTCGATGAGCGAGGCGTCGCCGTCCTGAGTCGTCGGAGGTACGGTCATCGCGGCCACCATGGCATGCGCACCGAGCCTTCCCGTGGGGGGACGTTGTCGGCTCTGTATCTCCGCATCGGCCCGTCCGGGTTCACGCCCGTCCCGGGACACGTCGTCCGCGCATGCGGATCGGCGCGAACCTTCTCGATAAACTGCGCATCCTTCACTATGCACGGGGTTGTCGGGGGGACCGCTCCGCCTGCCTGTCCAGGGTCGAGTCGAGGAGGGTCGGGACGTGGACGACGAAGCCGAGCGGGAATCGGACACGTCCGGCACCGAGGACGACCACGATGCCTCTCGCACGGCGACCGCCGAGTTCCGCGTCCCCGCGAAGGTCGACCTGACCCGCCCGGACATCGCGATCCGCCGCCCCGCGGACGACGAGCCGCCCGTCCCGAAGACCACCTGGTACGTCCAGTTCACCCCGCCGCCCACCACCGACGAGGACGAGCCGGCACAGGACGAGCCAGCGCAGCCAGAGGCACCCCAGGCCGAGCCGCCGCAGGACGAGTCGGAGCCCGCGGACGCCCAGCAGCACCCGAGCACCCGGGCGACGCAGCCCACCCCGCGCCCTGACCGGCCAGAGGAGCCCGAGCCGTCCGGGAGCGCCCCGCCCTCGCCCCGCCCCGCCCCGCCGGCGCAGCAGGCACCTGCGGCAGAGCCGCCACCCCCTGCGGAACAGGACGGGCGGCAAAGCCGTCCGCCACGCGATTCGGGGCAGCACCGCTCACCGGGCAGGCACGCGAAGCAGCCGTCCGCGACGCCCGCCGAGGCCGCGACCGAGACGCCGGAACAGAGCCGCCCCCAGCAGGCCGCACCGTCCCAGAACACGGCCGAGCAACCGCAAGAGACCCCGCCGCGCGAACGAGCCGGACGAGACTCGGGCGAAACACCCGTGCCGGAACGGCCGCCGGGCGCCGCGCGAGGTGAACCGCAGCAGCCCACGCCGGCGCAGGACACGGCTGCCACGCCCGTCCAGGAGCACCCCGAACAGCCCGCACCCCGCGAAGCCCGACCCGCACGACAGTCGGGCGGAACACCAGTGCACGGACGCCCGCCAGAAGCCGCACCACCGCAGGGCGCCGCCGACACGCCGACGCGCGAGCACCCCCGGCAGCCCGCACCCCGCGAAGCCCGACCCGGGGATGCCTCAGGCGAGACGCCGGTTCGGGAAGGGCCGCACGACGCCGCGCGACGTGAACCGTGGCGTGCCGCGTCGGAGCAACCGCCCCGGGTGGCGCCGCCATCGCAGCAGTCGGGCGGAACACCAGGTCAAGGACGTCCGCGAGAGGGTGGGCCACGTGAGCCGTGGCCACCCGCGCCGCCGCAGGACCCGTCCGGCGAGCCCGTGCGCGAGCATCCCCGGCAGGCCGCCCCGCGCGACGCGCGACCCGCGCGAGAGTCCGGCGAGACGCCCGTGCGCGGACGGCCCCCAGAGCCATGGCGGGACGCGCCGCCGCAGGAGGCGTCCGGCACGCCGACGCGGGAGCAGCCACGACCGGCCCCGCCGCGTGAAGCCCGGTCCCCGCGCGACTCCGGCGGGACGCCGGTGCGGGGACGCCCGCAGGACGTCGTCCGGCGTGAGCCGTGGCCACCCGCGCCGCCGCAGGACCCGCCCGGCGAGCCCGTGCGCGAGCATCCCCGGCAGGCCGCCCCGCGCGACGCGCGACCCGCGCGAGAATCCGGCGAGACGCCCGTGCGCGGACGGCCCCCAGAGCCATGGCGGGGCGCGCCGCCGCGAGACGCGGCCGGGGCTCCGACGCGGGAGCGGCCGCACCGGGCCGCACCGCGTGAAGCCCGGCCGCAGGACGGTGCTCGGCGGGCCGCGTCAGCTCAGGAGGCAGCCGCGGCACCGGTGAGGGAGCGGCCGCAGGGCCCCGCGCCGCGGGAGGCGTGGGCCGGGCAGGAGGCCTCGGTCACTCGGGTCGAGCGGCTGCCCGGTGCGTCCGGGGAGTATCCGGCGTCCCGCTCGTCGGGGCAGTGGAGTGTGCCCTGGGACGGGGGTGCGCAGCAGGCTCCCCCGCGCCCGCCGGCGGAGCCGGTGGAGGCCGGGGAGCCGCCCGCGCGGAAGAAGGGCAGGCGGCGCTGGCTCATCGTGGTGGTGGCGGCGCTCGTGCTGGTCGGCGGGGTCGTCACCGGGCAGTTGATCAGGCCCGTGCCTACGCCGACGATCGAGTTGGCCCTGGCGTCCGGTCACGCGTTCCCGGGGCAGGCGCCGGCGTTGCCGTGGCCTGCGGCGGGGCAGTCCGCCGTGTACGTGGAGGGCCTCGGGATGATGGGGTCGTCCGGCGGGGCGGCGCCGACTCCCACGGCGAGCGTCGCGAAGGTGATGACGGCGTACGTGTATCTGCGCGACCATCCGCTGAAGCCGGGCGAGCCGGGGCCGGTGCTGACGGTGTCGCCGGAGGCGGCGGCGCAGATCCCGATGCGCCGGAAGCGGGAGGAGTCGCTGCTCGGCGTCACCGCGAACCAGCGGCTGACGCAGCGCAAGGCGCTGGAGGCGCTGCTGATCATCTCGGCGAACGACGTCGCGCACGAGCTGGCGCGCTGGGACGCCGGGGACGAGCAGGCGTTCGTGGCGAAGATGAACGCGACGGCGGCGGAGCTCGGCATGACCAGCACGCACTACACCGACCCGAGCGGCTACGACTCCGGCACCGTCAGCACGGCGGAGGACCAGGTCAAGCTGCTGCGGGCGGCGATGAAGGTGCCGGCGTTCACCGAGGTCGTCAACAACCGGGCGTACGTGCCCGACAACGGCGGCGCGGCCCGGGAGGGCGGCAACTTCCTGCTGGGGCAGCACGGCGTCGTCGGCGGCAAGACCGGGTACACCGACGCGGCCGGCGGCAACTTCGTGTTCGCGGCGCGCAAGTCCGTCGCGGGCGTCCCGACGCTGATCGTCGGGGCGGTGATGGGGCAGAAGTCGCCGAGCGCGGCGGGTGCCGTGAGCGCGGCGGGACGGCTCGTCACCGCGGCCGAGGGCGCGCTGACCGCGGTGACGCTGGCGCCGAAGGGCGCGCTGGTGGCGCGGGTCGACGACGGGCTCGGCGGGACGACCCCGCTGCGGGCCGCGGCGCCGGTGACGGTGGTCGGCTGGTCCGGGCTGACCGTGCCGGTGAGCGTCACGGGCGACCCGCCGCACCGGGCCGGGGCCGGGGAGCGGGTCGGTGCCGTGACGACCGGTGCGGCGAGCGTCCCGCTCCAGCTCGGCCGGACGCTGGACGAGCCGTCCTACCTGAAGCGCCTCATCCGGCTCAACTGATCAGCTGTAGAGGGCCGAGAGGAAGCGGATCAGCAGGGCCTCGCGGGTGGCGGGCGGCAGCGCGTCCAGGATGGCGTTGACCACGGCCATCCCGGGTTCGCCGCCCCCGCCGAGGTCCACGCCGACGGAGGCGAGGAGCCCGGCGAAGCCCGCGTCGTCCAGGCTGTCGAGGTCCAGGTCGGCGAGCGCGTCGACCAGCTCGGACGGGACGTCGGCGGGCCCCGCGGCCCGTGCGGCCTCGGTGGCGGCGGCGAGCGCGTCCAGGAGCGCGTCGACGTCGGACACGCCGGTCAGCGTGAAGTGCAGGTTCGGCGGGATGCCCTGGTAGGAGAGCTGCGGCTGGAAGAACCAGCCGCGCCGCCGCGCCTCGTCGGCGATCACGAACACGTCGAGCGACGGGTCGGACGACGCGACGGCGACGAGCGGGGCGACCGGTTCGCCGACGACCCGCAGCCCCGGGATGGACGCGACGCCCGCGATCAGGCGCTCCGCCGACTTCATCGCGTTCTCGGCGAGGTCGCGGTAGCCCTGCGCGCCGACGGCGTTGAGGGTCGCCCAGGCGGCGCCGAGCGGCCCGGCGCTCTTGCTGCTCTGCACGGTCGCGTTGATGACGGTGTATCCGGGCCATTCGGCGGACGCGAAGTAGGCGGCCCGGCGGTGCGACTCGTCCGCGAACAGGACGACCGACGCGCCCTTCGGCGAGTACCCGTACTTGTGCAGGTCGCAGGAGATCGACGTCACGCCGGGCACGGACAGGTCGAACGGCGGGACGTCGCGTCCCGCGTCCCGCAGCCAGGGCAGGACCCAGCCGCCGACGCACGCGTCCACATGGCACGGCACCCCGGCGGAGGCGGCGAGCGCGGCGATCTCCGGGATCGGGTCCATGACCCCGTGCGGGTAGGACGGCGCCGAGGCGACGACGAGCGCGGTGCGGGGCGTCATCGCGGCGGCGGTCGCGGCCGGGTCGGCGCGGTACTCCGCGTCGACCGGCACGTGCACGACCTCAAGCCCCAGGTAGTGGGCCGCCTTGTGGAACGCGGGGTGCGCGGTCGTCGGCAGGACGATCTGGGGCCGCCCCTCGACCGGGTGGGCGTCCCGCGCGGCCTTCACCGCCAGCATGATCGACTCGGTGCCGCCGCTGCTGAAGATGCCGGAGCCGCCGCCGAGCTTGTCCGCGACGAACCCGACGAGCGCCCGCTCCAGCGCGACGATGCTGGGGAACGCGGTCGGGTCGAGGCAGTTCACCTCCAGCATCTCGTGGAAGGCGGTGGCGGCGAGGTCGTGCACGGCCGCGCGCCCGGTGTCGTAGACGTAGGCGGTGACCTGGCCGCCGCGGACGGGGAGGTCGGCGTCCCGCAGCCGGGCGAGTTCGGCCAGCAGGTCGGCGGCGGGGCGGCCCGTTTCGGGCAGGGGGTCAAACGGCATGTTCGCGTGTTTCCTCGGTTGGGCGGTGGACGGCGGCGAGCCGCCGGTAGGCCAGCAGCAGCGGGACGCTGACCAGCAGGAGCAGCGCCGGGACGAGCGTGAACCCGGCGGACATCCCGGTCAGCGCCGACCCCGGCTGGACGACCGGGGTGTCGAAATCGGACGAGTTGAACGACGAGACGGCGAGGATCAGCGCGAACACCCCCGGTCCGAGCGCCATCGCGCCCGTCTCGGCGGCCGTCCACAGCCCGGTGAAGGCCCCGGACTGCGCGTGCCCGGTCCGCCCGGTGTCGGCGTGGACGGTCTCCGGCAGCAGCGACAGCGGCAGCAGTTGGACGGCCGCGTAGCAGACGCCGATCAGCGCGCTGAACGCCAGCACCCCGGCCGTGGAGGTGATCAGCGGGAACAGCGCGGCGGCGGTCGCGGCGAACAGCACCAGTGCCGCCGCGTAGCAGCCGACCGGCCCGAACCTGCGCGACAGCCACCGCCACACCGGCACCGCGAACGCGCTCGGCCCGACCATCGCCACGAACATCGCGGAGGTGAGGCCGTAGTCGTCCAGCCGGTAGGTGGCGACGTAGGGGGCGCCCGCCAGCATGATCGCGACGGCGAGGGTGTGCGAGACGTAGGCGCCGAGCAGCATGAAGAACGGCCGGTTGCCGCGCGCGGTGCGCAGCGCGGCGGCCAGCCCGAGCGGGCGCGGCCCGGGACGCGACGGGATCCACCGGGTCGCCAGCGTGCTCGCCACCATCGCGGCGCCCATCGCGAGCCCGATCACGATGCCCATCAGCGCGTATCCGCCGCGCCCGCCGCCGGCGGCGTCGGTCAGCGCGGGGGCGGCGCCGCCCGCGACGAGGATGCCGAGCGTCAGGCAGACGACCCGCCACGCCATCGCGCGGCCCCGCTCGGACGGCTCGGCGGAGATCTCGGCGGGCAGCGCCACGTACGGCACCTGGAAGCACGCGAACGCGCTCGCGGCCAGCAGGAACGCGAACCCGGCCCACGCGGCGGCGATGCCCGGCGAGTCGGCCGGTACGGCGAACATGGCGGCGAACAGGAACGGCAGGGCGACGGCGCCGGCCAGCAGCAGCCGGGTGCGGCGGCCGGTGCGGACGGCCTCCCGGTCGCTCGCGGCGCCGACGATCGGGTTGAGCAGCACGTCCCACGCCTTGGGGACGACGAGGACGGCCCCCGCGACCGCCGCGGAGACGCCGAGGACGTCGGTCAGGTAGTACAGGAGCAGCAGGCCGGGGACGGCGGAGAACACGCCGGTGCCGACCGAGCCGACACCGTAGCCGAGCAGCCGCCGGCGGGGCAGCGGCCCGGAGGGCGCCGCCGCGGCGGGCGGCGTCGTCACGCGGGGATCCCGATCGCCTGGGCGACGGTGCGGCGCATGTGGCGGCGGAACCGGGTGACGGCCTGCGGGTCGTCGACGCCGCGGCGGTTGCCGTCGGCGTCCAGGACACCGCCCGCCCCGAACCCGTGGGTGCACCAGACGACCGTCCACACCACGTACTCGACGTCGACGTCATCGGGGACGATCTTGCGGGCGGCGTCGGCGACCATCACCATCAGCGGCCGGACGTACTGCTCCTCCAGATGGGCGACGTCGGCGGCGTCCGACAGCCAGCGGTGCATCCACAGCGCCGGTATCTCCGGACGCGACAGGCAGAAGTCGACATAGCGGTCGAGGAGGGTGAGGATGCCCTCCGCGTCCGGGGTGATCTCTTCGAGCGCCTGCGACAGGGCGGCGCGTTCGGTCTCGTGGGCACGTTCCATCACGGCGAGGTACAGGTCGCGCTTGCCGCCGACGTGGTAGGCGACGGTCGCGACGTTGAGCCCGGCCGCCTCGGCGATCATCCGGGTGGACGTCCCGTCGTAGCCGAGCGCGGCGAACAGCCGCGTGGCGGCGTCCAGGATCCGCTCCCGACCGGAGTCGCTACTGGTCATAGGCCCCAAAGTAGGTGCTTCCACCCGCGCCGGTCAATCGATTGATTGATCGCCCGGCGGATCGGTGAGCCAGACGGTCAGGACCATCTCCATCTCCAGCCGTCCGTCCGGGTCGTACAGCCGCTCGCCGAACAGCTCCTCCAACTGGTGCAGCCGGTACCGGACGGTCTGCGGGTGGACGTGCAGCCGGTTCGCCACCTCGGTCGCGTTGAACCCGTTCTGCAGGCACGACAGCAGCGTCCGCATGAGCCGCTCGCGGTGCCGGGGCCGGACGCTCTTCAGCGGCGCGAGCCGCAGGTCGGCGACGGCCCGCACCAGCTCCTCGTCCTTGAACACGACGAGCGCGGGCATGTGGTCGGCGCAGCGGATCAGCCGCTCGGACGGCAGGACGCCGCGCCGCGCGAGCGGCAGCGCCTCGCGGGCCCAGCGCAGCGACTTCGCCGCGTCCTCGGTGCGGACGGTCGGGCCGAGCGCGGCGACCCAGTCGCGCAGCGCCCCCTCCAGCATCGTGCCGCGCCCCGGACCCTCCGGGTCGGGGACGAGCAGGCACGGCTCGCGCCGGTTGACGTCGGCGAGCACGTCGGGTGGCAGCGACGGGTGCGAGAACGGCTGCCGGCCCCGCTCGTACAGGACGACCGCGGCGACCGTGCGCGGGACGCGCCACTGCGCGAGCCGGGCGAGGTCGGCGACGGCCTGGTGGGCGGCGGGCGGCTCGGCGAGCAGCATGTCCAGCAGCCGGCGGCGGCGGTGCTCCAGCTCGCCGGCCTCCTGCGCGCGGGCCTTGGTGTAGCCCTCGGTGGCGGCGCGGGCGATCTCGTCCAGGAACGCGAAGATCGCCTCGGCGATGCTGGCGAGGGTGCGGCGGGAGATGTTGTACCGCTCGGACTCCGCCGCGAGCCGCCGCCAGGCGACGCGGGCGCCGAGGCGCAGCGAGGTCTGCAGGATGTCCAGGCTGCGGCCCTCGCGGGCCTCGGCCCAGCCGATCTCCCGGTAGACGGCGGCGACCGGCTCCCACGAGCTGTCCGGGTCCATGATCAGGTCGACGAACTGGCGGAGCGCGCCCTCGACGGCGAGCCGGACGAGCCGCGCGTACTCCTCGTCCTGCGGGCGCGAGTACTCGGGGATGCCGGCGAGGATCTCCTCGATCATCTCCTCGGCGAGGGCGTCCAGATGGGGGCGGAACATCGCGGAGAGCTCGCTCGGCACGCCGGCCCAGGGCTTCAGCGGCGAGCGCTCCTCAAGGGTCGTGGTCACCGTCAGCACCTCCCGCCAGGGAAGCTACAGGCGCCCGGCCAGGCGGGCTGCACGACCGGTTACGCATTGCGGGACGCCGCTTGTAAGCGCACTGACAATGCGGCCGCGGCGGGCGGGCGGAGAACCGCCCCGGTCAGGTGGGCGTGGCGGCGGAGA
This sequence comes from Actinomadura chokoriensis, assembly GCF_039529475.1. NCBI lineage: Bacteria > Bacillati > Actinomycetota > Actinomycetes > Streptosporangiales > Thermomonosporaceae > Actinomadura > Actinomadura chokoriensis. The sequence continues at coordinate 641,546 of NZ_BAAAMW010000001.1, forward strand.
GCGCCCCGGCGAGGACCAGCCGACCGGACGTGCGGACCATCGTGGCGACGTCCTCGACCGGCTGCCGCAGCGAGGCCAGGCTGATCAGCGCGGCGAGCAGGATGTGCCCGAGGACGAGCTCGACGTCCTCGCGCTGGGGCACCGGGTCGCCGATCGCCGCGGAGAGCCGGTCGCGCAGGTACTGGAACAGCACGGTGCGGGCGTCGTCGACGCTGGAGTCGTCCGAGGTCACCGCCTGGATGATCGCGGACGTCAGGGTCGGCTCCTGCGCCGCCACGTAGACGATGCGCTCCAGCAGCGCGGTGAGCCGCTCCAACTGCGTGTCGCCGACGGCGAGCGCGTCGATGTCGTCGGTGACGTGGTGCGCCCAGGACGCCGCGACCTCGGTGAGCAGGTGGTCCTTGGTGGCGAAGTAGCGGTAGACGGTCGCGCGGGCGACGCCGGCCCGGTCCGCCACGTCGTGCATGGTCACGGCCGGGTAGCCGCCCGCAAGCGCGAGCTCCCTCGCCGAGTCGATCAGCCGCTCACGCCGGGCCTGCTGGTCCTTGCTCAGCGTCCGCGTCACGGTGAACCGCGCATCGCCGCTCAAAACGCCTCCTCGCTGTGGCCGTCCCCATTCTTTCGCACATTGACCCCGAACGCGTGCACCCCGGGTCCCGCTTCCCCTTTACGGCCCGCCGGGCGCCGGGCCAACATGGACCTAGCACTTGCTTGGGTGAGGCGGTGGACGCCTGCCGGGAGCCCCTGTCCGACGCACTACACGCCGGAGTGAGCCATGGACATCGACCTTCTCGACGGCGAGATGTACGCCACCGACCCCTGGTCCGTCTACGCGCGGCTGCGCGCCGAGGCGCCCGTCTACCACGACGAGGAGAACGGGCTGTGGGGCGTGTCCCGGCACGCCGACGTGTTCGCCGCCGAACGCAACCCGCGCGTCTGGACGAACTCGGGCGGGTACCGTCCGCAGCTTCCGTCCGACCCGTCCATGATCGGGCAGGACGATCCGGAGCACGCGCACCGGCGCCGCATGGTCTACCAGCGCTTCACTCCGCGCGGCGTGTCCCGCTACGCCGACCGGATCCGCGCCACCGCCGTCGACTGCGTCACCACGGCCCTGGAGGCGGGCACCGTCGACGCCGTCCCCGCGCTGGCCGCGCCGCTCCCCGCGCGCGTCATCGGCTGGCTGCTCGGCTTCCCCGAGGACGCGTGGCCGCAGCTCGTCCACTGGTCGGCGACCGCCGTCTACGCGGGCGGGGGGCAGCGCTACATCACCGACGACGCGACGATCGCCGCCGGCGAGTACGCGCTGGCCGTGCTGGAGATGGCCAAGGAGCGCCGCGCCAGCCCGACCGACGACCTGCTCTCCATCTGGTCGAACGCCGGCCCCGACCAGCCCGCCTACGACGACGAGCACCTGGCCCACGAGGCGCTGCTCCTGCTGGTCGGCGGCGCCGAGACGACGCGCACCGTGATCGCCACCGCCCTGAGCGCCCTGATCGAGCACCCGGGCGAATGGCGGAGGCTGCGGGACGACCCGTCCCTCATCCCGGACGCCGTCGAGGAGTTCGTCCGCTGGACGACCCCGATCCTGAACATGTGCCGGGTCGCCGCGACCGACGCCGAGATCGCGGGCGTGAAGATCCCGGCCGGTGAGCAGATCCTGCTCATGTACGGTTCCGCCAACCGCGACGAATCCGTCTTCGACTCCCCCGACGTCTTCGACGTGACGCGCCGCCCCGGCGACCACATCGCGTTCGGCCTCGGCCCGCACTTCTGCCTGGGGGCCTCCCTCGCCCGCCTGGAACTCCAGATCTTCTTCGAGGAGTTCATCGCCCGCGTGGCGACCGCCGAATGGGCCGACGCCGAAGGCCCGCGAATTCTCCGCAACGCCTTCGTCCGGGGCGTCACCGAGTTCCCCGTCACCCTCACTCCGCGCTGACTCCACGCCGCCCGGTGGCCTCGCACAGGAGAGCGATCCGGACGATCAGCCGGTTGCCATCGCGGGGCCGGCGGGTCAGGGGGTCCGGGGGGTCACCAGGCCGGATTCGTAGGCGAGGACGACGAGCTGCGCGCGGTCGCGGGCCTGGAGCTTGACCATGGCCCGGTTGAGGTGGGTCTTCGCGGTCACCGGGCTGATCACCATGCGGCCGGCGATCTCGTCGTTGGACAGGCCGTGCGCGGCGAGGGCGACGGCCTCGCGCTCGCGGTTGGTCAGCTCCTTCAGCGCCGTGCCGGCGTGCGGGTTGAGCGGCTGCTCCACGTACCGGCTGATCAGCATCCGGGTGATGGACGGCGCGAGCAGCGCGTCCCCGCGCGCGGCGACGCGCACCGAGTGCAGCAGGTCGTCGGGCTCGATGTCCTTGACCAGGAACCCGGCGGCGCCGGCGCGCAGCGCGTTGAACACGTACTCGTGGAAGCCGTAGTTGGTCAGGATGACGACGCGCACGCCCGCCAGGGCGGGGTCGGCGGCGATGCGGCGGGTCGTCTCGATGCCGTCCATGACCGGCATCTGGACGTCGATGAGCGCGATGTCGGGCAGGTGCTCCCTGATCAGCGGCAGGGCCTCCGCGCCGTTGGCGGCCTCGGCGACCACCTCGATGTCGTCCTCCGCGTCGAGCAGCGCCCGGAAGCCGCCGCGCAGGAGCGACTGGTCGTCCACCAGCAGGACGCGGATCACGACGGCCGGCCCACGGGGAACTCGGCCTGGACGCTGAAGCCGCCCTCGCTGCGCGGTTCGGCGCGCAGCCGGCCGCCGAGGGCGGTGACGCGTTCGCGCATCCCGAGCAGGCCGGTGCCGGGCACCGGGGCGGTGCCGGGCTCGGCCTTGCCGTCGTCGTCGACGCGCACGGCGAGGGTGCCCGGACGGTAGTCGATCCGGATCGCCGCCGTCTCGGCGGCGGCGTGGCGGGCGGTGTTGGTGAGCGCCTCCTGGACGATCCGGTACGCGGTCCGGTCGACGGCGGTCGGTACGGGGTGCCGCTGCCCGGCGATCGTCAGCGTCGTGTTCAGGCCCGTCCCGCGGGCGCGTTCCACCAGGTCGGGGACGCGGTCGAGGCCGTGCGGCGGGGTCTTGGCCTCGTCCCGCAGCGTGTCCAGGGTGGCGCGCAGCTCCCGGTTGGCCTCCCGGGCGGCGTCCCGGATCGCCAGCAGCGACTCGGGGACGTGCTCGCCGCGCTTGCGGGCCAGGTGGACGGCGACCCCGGACTGCACCTTGATGATCGAGATCTGGTGGGTGAGCGAGTCGTGCAGTTCCCGCGCGATGTGCAGCCGCTCCTCGGTCGCGCGCAGCCGGGCGGCCTCCTCCCGGGTGCGCTCGGCCTCGTCCGCCCGCCGCTCGGCCTGCCGCAGCGCCTCCCCGGCGGCGCCGGCGGCGATCAGCCACGCCAGCTCCAGGACGCCCCGGGCCCGGGTGAACGCGTCGGCGACCGAGCCGTCCACCGGGGACGCCATGATCGCGAACGGGAGCGCCACCAGCAGGGCCGCGCTCGCCGCGACCGTGACGAGCCGGTACCCGGCCCGGAAGGCGCCGTACACCGCGAACAGGTACGCGACGGCGGGCACGTCGAACCCGATCGCCTGGTAGCCGATCGCGCACAGCGCGGTGGCGGCCAGGACGAGGAGCGGGAGCGACCGTCCGACCGCCAGCACGAGCCCGCTCGCCGCGACGAGCACGTAGCCGAGCCCGGCGTAGTCCGTGGCGGGGTGGTCCTCGGCCAGCGCGGTGGCGAGCAGCACCGCCGCCACGCAGACCGCGATCACCCGGTCGCCGCCCCTGGCCCAGAGACGCCGCAGTCCTGTCCTCATATGCGCACTTTAACCAGGACTTTCCGCGGGCGGCTCCTGCTCGCAGACGAGCCGCCGGCTACTGCGCGCGCAGTACCTCCGCGGCGCCTGCCGTTTTCGCGGCACCGGGGTGCGGCATCTGCGGTAGCGCGAATTGCCTGCGTTCAGCGGACGACCGGGATCGCGTCCGGCGGCAATGATCGGGCCACATTCCCCGACCCGTTTCGCCGACTCAAAAGGACACGGGAAAAAATGAAGACGACCGAGACCCCCCGTGCGGGCGGAGCCCTGGCGGGGCTGGCCGGGTTCTGCTATCAGCGCCGCCGCCTGGTCCTCCTGGCCTGGATCGCCGGCGTGCTCGCCGTCGCGTTCACCGGCTTCACCTACGGCGCCGCCCCCGACAACGACTTCTCCGGCGGAGACTCCGGCTCCGCCAAGGCCCAGGCACTGATCGAGAAGCATTTCCCCGAAAGGCAGGGGGACACGCTCACGCTCGCCGTCAAGGCGGAGAAGGGAATCGACGACCCCGCCGCCCGGCGGACGATCGAGAAGACCATCGCCGCGCTCGCCGACTCGCCCGTCACCGGCCCGGTCGTTTCGCCGTACCAGGACCCGAACCTGGTGACGAAGGACCGCCGCATCGCCCGGACGACCATCCCGCTGAGCGACGCGGATGTGGAGAAGGCCGACGTCAAGCCCCTGGTGGACGCGGTCAAGGACGCCTCCGGCGACGGCGTCACGCTCGGGCTGGGCGGCTACATGGCGGAGAAGGCCGAGACTCCCCCGCAGGGCCCGGCCGAAAGCGTGGGCATCCTCGCGGCGGCGGTGATCCTGTTCATCGCCTTCGGATCACTGGTGGCGATGGGCCTGCCGATCGTGACCGCGCTCCTGGCGATCGCGGGCGGCCTGGCGCTGACGAAGCTGGTCGGGCACCTGGCCCCCGCACCGGACTTCACGCTGATCTTCGGCGCGATGATCGGGCTCGGCGTCGGCATCGACTACGCGCTGTTCATCGTGACGCGCTACAAGGACGAGCTCCGGGGCGGCGCCGACCCGGAGAGCGCCACGGTCGGAGCCGTGACCACCGCGGGCCGCGCGGTCCTGTTCGCCGGCACGACCGTCGTGATCGCGCTGATGGGGCTGCTCGTCATGGGGCAGCGGCTGATGACGGGGGTGGCCATCGCCACCTCGATCACGGTCCTGATCACGATGATCGCCGCGGTGACGCTGCTGCCCGCCTTCCTGGGCTTCACCGGGCACCGGATCACCTCGCTGCGGCTGCCGCGCCGCACGTCCCGCCGGGACCGGCGCGGCGGAGCCCCGGCCGGGGAGCACCGGACCCTCGCCGAGCGCTGGGCGGGCGTGGTGCAGCGCAGGCCGCTGGTCTCCGCCGTGCTCGCCGGCGCGGTTCTGCTGGTGCTGGCCGTGCCGATGCTGTCGATGCGGCTGAGCCAGCCGGACGCCAGCGTCCAGCCCCGCGACAGGAGCAGCTACATCTCGCACGAGATCCTCGCCGAGGGCTTCGGCCCCGGCTACGGGGCTCCGCTGATCTTCGCCGCCGAGGTCGAGTCCGGGGACGCCGACCTGCGTCCCGTCGTCGACGCCGTCGGCAGGACCGAGGGCATCGCCCAGGTCACGCCGCCCCGGGTCAGCGAGGACGGGCGGGCCGCCACCTTCATGGCCTTCCCCACGACCGGTTTCCAGGACGAGGCGACCGCGGACCTGGTGCACAGGCTCCGCGACGACGTGCTGCCCGGCGCGTCCGGCGGCGGAGGCGTCCTCGTCGGCGGGCCGAACGCCGGCACCATCGACGCCGCCGAGGAGCTCGGCTCGCGGCTGCCCTTGATGATCGGGGCCGTCATCGCGATGTCCATCGTGCTGCTGGTCGTGCTGGTCCGGTCGGTCACGATCGCCCTGCAGGCCGCCGTCGTGAACCTGCTGTCCATCGCCGCCGCCTACGGCGTGGTGGTCGCGGTCGTGCAGTGGGGATGGCTCGGCCCGGCGCTCGGCTTCCCCGCCGCCATGCCGGTCACGACGTGGGTGCCGATGATGATGTTCCCGGTCCTGTTCGGCCTGTCGATGGACTACCAGGTCTTCCTGATCTCGCGGGTCCGCGAGGAGTACGAGCGGACCGGCGAGACCCGCGCCGCCGTCGCCCGCGGGCTGGCGCGCACCGCCAAGGTCATCACGGCCGCGGCGGCCATCATGATCGCCGTGTTCACCACGTCCCTGCTCGGCCCGGACATCGCGGTCAAGCAGGGCGGGCTGGGCATGGCGGTCGCCGTCCTCATCGACGCCACCATCGTCCGGATGGTCCTCGTCCCCGCGGTGATGGAACTGTGCGGCAAGGCCAACTGGTGGCTCCCCGGACGCCCGAAGAAGGCCGCACCCCCACGGCTCGGAGTCGACGAGGGCGTCAAGGTCTGACTCGGCCGGGCGGGCCGTCCTCGGGACCACGGCCCGCCCGGCGCCGCGTCACCGGCCGGACGGGCCGCCACCGCCCTGGTAGATGCTCGGGTGCTGACCGGTGACACGCCGGAACGCATCCGCGAAGGCGCCCGGTTTGCGGTATCCGACGGCTCTGGCCGTGGCGCCGACGGACGTCCCGCGAGCGAGATGGGTGAGCGCGGCCCTCATCCGGACGAGGGTGCGCCACTGCGCGAACGTCATGCCGGTCTCCCGGACGAACAACCGGGTGATCGTCCGGACGCCGGTGCTGGTCGCATGCGCCCAGGCGGCGAGGTCGCGCCGGTCGGCGGGGTCGGCGACGAGGGCCTCGGCGATGGCCCGGATGCGGTCGTCCGCGGGCATCGGCACCTGGAAGGCGGTGCTCGGCACGGGTTCGAGCAGCGCGAGCAGGAGCGACTCGGCGTCCGGCCGCGCCCGTCCCGCACCGCCGTCGAGATGAACGATCAGCTCCCGGATCAGCGGCGTGATCAGGATGCCCACGGGCTCCGCCCAGGTGATCGGGCAGCGGTCGGGCCGCAGCAGGACGGCGTAGCCGCGCCCCGGGCGGAACACCTCGACGCTGTGCGGGCAGCCGGCGGGGATCCAGAGCGCGTGGGTCGGCGGCACCAGCCAGTCGCGCCCGCCGGTGCGCAGCGAGACGGTGACCGAGGAGGACCACGAGATCAGGTGCTCGGCGTGCTGATGCTGCTCCGCGAGCACACCCCGGCCGGCATGCTCCCCGCCGATGACCAGCAGCGGTGGAACCGCTTCGTCCGCCACCTCGCCCCCTCCACTGATTGGCCGGTTCACGGCCATGGTTGGCCACATGCCGCGCCTCGGCCACATTAGCTTGGCGCCCATGCACACGGTGACGACGGTGGAGGCCGTCGAAACGCTTATCGGAAGAACACCCCGACTGATCCTGCTGAAGGCGGTCGACACCATTGACGACGGATGCCGGGACGTCCTGGCCCGTTCGCCCGTCGCCGGCGTCGGCTACCGCGACGGCGCGGGAGCGGCGCACACGACCCTCGTCGGCGGAAGCCCCGGCTTCGCGCACGCGGAAACGGCCGCGCACCTCTCTTTCGCGATTCCGGCGGATGAACCGCAGCCGGCCCAGGGCACCGGCCTGTCGATGATCTTCCTCCTGCCGGGAATCGGCGAGACACTCCGCCTCAACGGCTCGGCATCGGACGTATCCGGTGGCCGCGTCACCGTCGCCCTGCACGAGGCATGGGTCCATTGCGCGAGATGCGTCCTCCGCTCGGGCCTGTGGAAAGAGCGGCGCGACAACGCGGCACCGGCACAGGCCGGCACCGCACAAGGCCCCCTGGCCCATTCGGCGGTCGCCGAGTTCCTGTCGAGGACGCCGTTTCTCCTGATCTCCTCGCGTGATGGGAACGACCACGGCGATACGAGCCCCAAGGGCGACCCGCCCGGCTTCGTCCACGTCCTGGACGGCCACACGCTGGCCATACCGGACAGGAGGGGGAACAAGCGAGCCGACACCTTCCGCAATCTCATGGCCTGCGGCGAGGTCTCGCTCGCCGCCCTGGTCCCCGGCCGCGACGACGTCCTGCACCTGAGCGGCACCGCCCGCGTGACCGACGACCCGGCGCTCCTGTCGACCATGGCCCTCAAGGACAAGCCCCCGCACGCGGCCACAGTGGTCCGCGTCCACCGCGCCCAGGTCACGCCCAACGAAGCAGTGCGGCTGTCGCGGATGTGGGACCGGTCGGTGCACGTCAACCGATCCGGAGCATTCGACATGACGAGCGTGGCGGCGCGGCACCTGGCGCACAACAAGGGCCGCGGCGCGTCGGCCTCGATGGCGCGGATTCTCTCGAAGGGCCTGGGCGCGTCCCCCGGACTGGCCCGCCGAGCCATGGACGCCGCCTACCGGAGAGAACTCAAGGACGAGGGCTATTGACCGGTCCCGGTCCCGGTCCCGGTCCCGGTCCCGGTGCCGCGGGCGCGCCGGGCGGCGCCCGCGGTCCCCGGGCGTGCGGTCAGGCGAACTGGCCGGGCTGGTAGTCGCCGGCCGGCTGCTGGGTCATGACGTTCCCGCGGTTGAAGGCGTTGATGATCGCGATCACGGCGACCAGGGCGGCGAGCTGCTCGTCGTCGTAGTGCTTGGCGGCGTTCGCCCAGACCTCGTCCGGGACGCCGCCGGCCGCGTCGGCGATCCGGGTGCCCTGCTCGGCGAGCTCCAGCGCGGCGCGCTCGGCCTCGGTGAACACCGTGGCCTCCCGCCAGGTCGCGACCAGGTTGAGGCGGGTGGCGGTCTCCCCGGCGTGCGCGGCCTCCTTGGTGTGCATGTCGACGCAGAAGGCGCAGCCGTTGATCTGGCTGGCGCGGAGCCGCACCAGCTCCTGCGTCGCGAGCGGCAGCGTCGAGTCCGGGATCGCGTGGCCGGCCGCGACGAGGTGCTTCAACACCTTGGCCATGACCGGGCTCGCGAAGAGGTTCAGGCGCGCTTCCATCATGTTCTCCTTCGCCGTGGACGGTTACACCCTCAAGACGGGACGGCCCGTCGGCCTGTGACACGACCCGAGTGTGACCTGCGCCTCGCGGCCCCCGATGTCACAGTCGGCCGGCGCGTTCCGTCGCACGTAGTGACAGATGGACTCTGAACAGGAGGGTGACGGCCATGCGGGTCTTCGTGGCAGGCGGGAGCGGAGTGCTGGGACGGCTGCTGGTGCCTCGCCTGGTGGAGCGCGGCCACCAGGTGACGGCCACCGCGACGAGCGCGGCCAAGCTCGACGTGCTGGAGCGGCTGGGTGCGGAGGGCGCCGTGATGGACGGCCTCGACGCGGCGTCGGTCGGGGACGCGGTGGCGGCCGCGCGGCCGGACGTGATCGTCCACCAGATGACCGCGATCTCGGAGGCGCACGCCGGCAAGGCGGACATGAAGCACATGGACCGGTGGTTCGCCGGCACCAACCGGCTGCGCACCGAGGGGACCGACCACCTGCTCGCCGCCGCCGAGGCCAACGGCGTCGCCCATGTCGTCGCGCAGAGCTACGGCGCGTGGAACGGGATCCGGCGGGGCGGCTGGGTGAAGACCGAGGAGGACCCGGTGGACCCGATGACGGGCACGCCCGCGGAACCGGGGATGGCGGCGATCCGGCACGTCGAGGACGCGGTCGGCAGGGCCGGCGGCGCGGTGCTGCGCTACGGCTGGTTCTACGGGCCGGGGGCCATGGACGTCCTGGTCGAGCCCGTCCGCAAGCGGCAGTTCCCGGTCGTCGGCGGCGGCGCCGGGCACTGCTCGTGGGTGCATCTGGACGACGCGGCGGCCGCGACCGTCCTGGCCGTGGAGCAGCAGGCGCGGGGCGTGTTCGCCATCGTCGACGACGAACCGGCGCCGGCCGCCGAATGGCTGCCCTACCTGGCGGAGTGCGCGGGAGCGAAGCGTCCGATGCGGGTCCCCGCCTGGCTGGCCCGGCCCCTGGCCGGGGACGCGGCGGTGATGATGATGACCGAGGGCCGCGGCTTCTCCAACGCCAAGGCCAAGCGGGAACTCGGCTGGGAGCTGCGCTACCCGTCCTGGCGCCAGGGCTTCAAGGAGGAACTGGCCTGATCAGCCGCGCCCCGGACCCGTCGGAACGCGGCGGTTGGAGGCGGTGCGGGCGGCCAGCCAGGCGGTGTAGAGGGCGGTGCCGACGAGGCCGGCCTTGCGGGTCTTGTCGACGGTCAGGGCCACGCCGAGCGCCAGTTCGGTGGCGCCGTTCCGCTTGATCCAGGCGCCGGTGTCGTGCGGGAAGGCGAGCCGGGAGATCGGCTCGAAGACCTTGGGGGCGGCGAAATGCGCCACGCCGGTGGCGGCGAGGGCGATGCCCGCGGTGCGGAGAAGGGCCATGAGGGGTTTCCTTTCAACCGGTGAATTCGTAGTCGTCGAGGTCGAACGTCCGGCTGCGGCGCAGCACGGAGAAGCCGGACTCCGGGCGGACGTACGGGGCGTCGCCGTGCCGGTCGAAGTAATAGGAACGGGAGCGGGCGCAGCTCGGCTGGGCGAGGATCGTGCCCTTCATGCGGTCGCGCATCCGGGCGGTGAAGTCGTCGTGCGGGCGGCGCCGGACCACCATGCGGGCCGCCCGGCGCCGGCGCGCCTCGGCGATGCAGCGCACGATGTGCGTGCTGCCCGCCTCGATGATCGAGAACCAGGAGGCGCCGGTGACCGTGTACGGGCCGTTCATGAGCCAGAAATTGGGCGCGAGCGGCGAGGCGACGCCCTCGTAGGTCTGGTAGCGGTGCTCGTCCCAGTAGGCGCCGAGTTCGACGCCGTCCAGGCCGACGACCGGGAACGCGGGCATCGCGCCGATTTCGAGGGTCTTGAATCCCGTGGCCAGGACGAGGGTGTCGATGTCGCGCTCGCGCCCGTCCCGCGTCACGATGGCGTGCGCGGTGATGCGTTCGATGCCGTCGGTGACCAGTTCGACGTCGTCGCGCATGAACGTGGGGAAATAGCGGTTGGAGAACGAGGGCCGCTTGCAGCCGAACCCGTAGCGCGGGGTGAGCGCGCGCCGGAGGCGGCGGTCGGGCACCTGGCGGCGCAGATGGGCCCGGCAGACCATCTCGGTCGCCCGCACCAGGAACGGCGCCTTGCTGTAGTGGACGATGCCCAGCACCATGATCACCTCGGACGCGACCGCGGTGACCAGCCGGGCGAGCGACTGGACCGGCGGCACCGCCCGGAAGAGCGCGCGCACCCCGCGCGGGACGGTGAAGTCGGCCTTCGGGAACACCCAGATCGGCGTGCGCTGGTAGACGTCCAGATGCGCCGCGACGGGCGCGATCTCCGGGATGACCTGCAGGCCGGACGCGCCCGTGCCGATCACCGCGACCCGCTCGCCGCGCAGGTCGTGGCCGTGGTTCCAGCGGGCGGTGTGGATCACCGTCCCGGCGAACGTCTCGATGCCGGGGATGTCCGGGTTCTTCGGCTGGTCGAGCGGCCCGACGGCGGCCACCAGGAACCGCGCGGTGAGCTCGCCCCGGCCGGTGCGGACGCGCCAGACGTCGGCGTCCTCGTCGAAGACCGCCCGCTCGACCTTGGTGCCGAGGCGCAGGTGCGGCCGCAGCCGGTACTTGTCGGCGCAGTGCTCGGCGTAGGCGCGGACCTCGGCGCCGGGCGCGAACGCCCGCGTCCAGGACGGGTTGGGCTCGAACGAGTAGCAGTAGGTCGTGGACGGGATGTCGACGGCGACGCCCGGATAGGTGTTGTGCCGCCACACGCCGCCGACGCCGTCCGCCGCGTCCAGGATGACGAAGTCGCGCACGCCCTGCCGGCGCAGCCGCATGCCGACGCAGAGCCCGGAGAACCCGGCGCCGACGACGACCACCTCATGATCGGGCTTCATCCGGCGTCCCTCCCCCCACCCTGAGATACCGAAGGTATTTAGAAGTTGGACGAGGTGTCAATATGCCCGCGGTCCCCCAGTTCGGCAGCGCGGATACCGCCGGTATCGGGATTCCCGCGCCCTACGATGGCGGAATGGCACGACTGTCCAGGGCGGAGAGCCAGGCGCGCACCCGCGAACTGCTGCTCGCCACGGCCCGGCGGCTGTTCCTGCGTGACGGGTATCACGCCACCTCGCTGGAGAAGGTCGCCGAGGCCGCGTCCTTCTCCAAGGGCGCCGTCTACTCGAACTTCGCCACGAAGGACGAGCTGTGCCGGACGGTCATCGAGGCCATCCGCGCCGAGCAGGTGCAGGCCATCATGGACGCCTTCCTCGGCGAGGGCTCCGACGAGGACCGCCTCGCCGTCTTCGAGGCATGGGCCGAGCGCACGATCGGCGACCCCGGCTGGACGCTGCTGGAGGCCGAGTTCGCCATCCACGCCACCCGCCGCGACCCCGCGCTCCGCGCCGAGGTCGCCTCCGGCGGTCGGAGCTGGGCCGGCGCCCTCCGCCTCCTCCTGGAGGACGAGGCCCGCCGCCGCGACCGCCCGCTCCCCCTGCCCGCCGCCGAACTGGCCGACGCCCTCCTCAGCCTCGGCATCGGCCTCGGCCTGCGCCGCGCGGTCGACCCGGCCCTCTCCCCACACGCCCTGACGAACACGATCCGCCTGCTGCTCGCCCACCCCGCCTAGCCGTGCGCTACCTCGCCCGCGCGTCATGGACGAGGGGCTTCGGGGGTCCCGTGCCGGCCGTGTCGCGACGAAAGTCATGCCCCGCTGACGTCCATCAGCGGGGCATGACCTTGGCTCTTGTGTTCCGTCGCCGCCGCGACGCCGGCGAGACGGGCCGATCAGGCGGCTCTGCGGCCTTGAGAAGGCCTTGTGGAACGGGTTACGGCTGGACCGGCGGCGCGGCCTGGTCCTGCGGGGCCGCCGGCTGCGCAGCCGCGTCCTGCGGTGCGGCCTGGTTCTGCTCCGGCGCCTGCGGGGCCTTCGGGGCGGCGTTCTGCTGCTCCGGCTCGGCCTGCTCCAGCGGCGCGGCCTCAGCGTGCTCGGCAGCCTCCGGCTTGGCGGCCTCCGCCTGCTCCGGGGCCTCCGGCTTGGCGGCCTCCGGCTTGGCGGCCTCCGCCTGCTCCGGGGCCTCGGGCTTGGCGGCCTCCGGCTTGGCGGTGGCCTCCAGCGCGTCGGCCTTCTCCGCGCCCGCGCCCTCCACCTTCACGGCGTCCTGCTCCGGGCCCTCGACCTCGATGACCACGGGGCCGGTCTTCTTGCCGTGGACGTTCGCCTTGATGTCGCCGGTCTTGACGGGCTTGTTCCCGTTCTCCAGCGAGGCGTGCGGCGACTTCTCGATCTCGGCGTTGTTCAGGTCGCCGGGACCGTTCTCCACGATGTAGCGCGGATTGATGTAGATGTGGACCATCTGCGGCTGCGGCGACGGCCCGATTTTCGCCGAAGCCGCGGGAACGGCCAGCAGGCTGCCCCCGACGGCCAGCGCGAGGACTGTCGCCGCACGAGCTATGCGTTTCATTCCATTTCCCCTTCTTGTGCACTTGGTTCGCGTACCGCGAACGCTTGTTGATCATAACAAGGCGATTACGCGGAACTGAATACGAGCGGCCGGCACCTCTCGGCCGACCGTCATCCGCAAAACCGACTTTCCGTCAGTTTGCAGATCGGCCGTAATGACGGACTTTCATGTCACCGGGCCCGATGTCGGGCAGCGGGACGCCCCGCGGGCCATGCTTCCGGCGGGGTCCGGGTCGTCCGGCGCGGCGGAGGACGGGCCGCTGCGCGGGCCGCCCCGCGGTGGCCTCGCCGATGCGCGCGGGCGTGCGGGACGAGTGCTCAGGTCTCGTGCCGGCGCCCCGGGGCCGTGCCATGCACCCGATCTCGCAAGTGCTGCCCGCAGCTTGGCTCTGCGCAGGTCAACGCCCTGCAAGGGCCTGACCGCGGCCTGGTTCGGCGCGCTCAGGCAGCCGAGGGGGTCTGCCGGTCGCGCGGGCGGGGCCTGGCCGGGGACGGTGCCGAACACCCCCGTCCACATGTCGAGGAGACCTCCCCAGGGGATCACCACCGTGTAGCCGGCGGCGACCTTGAACTCGGTGCCCAGGCTCCAGGACCGCCGGGTCACCGGCGCCCCGGCATGCCCTTGGACGCGTCCCCCGGTCAGCGATATGGGCCTTGACTTGAATCGGGTACGGAAGTGGCCCGTCTTGGCGTCCACATAGCCCCGCACCACGCCATTCCGGGAGAGCGTGAGGCCGAAGTCGGGCGGCCTGAGGACGTGCAGCCTGCCACTCATGGAGGCTCGCGCCTCGAAAGCGAGACCTGCGTCGGGTTGCCCCACTGCCGAACCTACGGAAAAGGATCCGCCCACACCGGCTCCGCCTTCAAAGGTGAAAGCCAGACCGTCTCGCGTGAATGAACTCGCCACGCCTCCGCCAAGGCCGCGGTAAAGGCTGGCCTTGAGAACGAAGCCGTCCCCGTCCAGGTACCGGACGTCGGCGTCCCGGCCCTGCGTCGCCGGCCGCCTACCGGCGAACGCAGCCCTCTCCGGCCCGGGGCCGTCCGTCATCCAGGCGCACGACGAGTCGGCGTCACAGCCGCAGGCGCCGCCGGGCCCCGCTCGCGCCCCCAGGACGATCGCCATCGCCGCGGCCGCCAGGACCACCGCGGACACCGTGACGATCCGGACATGCCCGCTCCGCCATGCCTGCTCCATGATTCCTCAGCCCACACCTGATTCACCCGCACAGAACAGAAGCATCATAACGGTGTGTAGGCAAATGAATACATAAAGTGACTATTGCCATCTTTAAGCAGCCATGGCGGCGTCCACCGGGACATACCGGCGGGCGCCGCCGTGGCCGCCGGTCCCGCCGGCCGGGCCCTCCGGCGGAAGGAGGAGGGCCCGGCCGGCGGGGCGGCGGGTCAGGCCACGTCGAGTTCGCGGCGGCGTTCGGCCCACTGGAGGGAATGGCGGATGGCGTCCTCGATGGTGTACTCGGGCTTCCAGGCCAGGAGGTCCCACGCCTTGGCCGGGTCGACGAACGCGCCGACCACGTCGCCGGGGCGGGCCGGGGCGTCCTCCGCGACGAAGGCGTCGCCGACGACCTCGCGGAAGGCGGCGACCAGCTCGCGGACGGTGGTGCCGTCGCCCGTGCCGAGGTTGATCACCTCGTAGCGGGGGTGGTCGCCGACCGGGGGGACGATCGCGTCGAAGCGGTCGGCGGCCTCGTAGAAGGCGCGCGCGATGTCCCACACGTGGATGTAGTCGCGGATCGCGGTGCCGTCCCGGGTCTCCCAGTCCACGCCGGTGATCTTGAAGGGCGCGCCCAGGGTGTAGCACTCGATCATCTTGCCGAGGGCGTGCGTCGGCTTGCTGTTCTGCAGGCCGGTGCGCAGCCGGGGGTCGGCGCCGATCGGGTTCAGGTAGCGCAGCGAGATGACGCGGAAGTCGTAGGCCTTGCAGAAGTCCTGCAGGAGGAGCTCCGCCATCATCTTCGAGCGGGTGTAGGGGTTCTGCGGTTCGAGGAACGACGACTCGGTGACCGAAAGGTCGGGTTCGGGACGGTACATCCCGGCGGTGGACGCGAAGATCATCCGGTCGCAGCCGTTGCGGACGAGGTGGCCGGCGAGGTCCAGGGTCTTGGACAGGTTGACCCGGTAGTAGCGCAGCGGGTCGGCCATCGAGTCGGGCACCACGATCAGCGCGGCGCAGTGGACGGTCGCCGCGATGTCGGGGTGCTCGCGGAAGATCGCGTCCACCAGGTCCCCGTCCCCGATGTCGCCCTGGTAGAAGATCTTGCCGGCGGCGAACTCGGACCGGCCCGTGACCAGGCTGTCGAGCACGACGGGCGTGACGCCGCGCTCGGCGAAGGCGGAGGCGATCGTGCTGCCGATGAACCCGGCTCCCCCGGTGATCAGGACTTTCATGTGGCATCCCCTGCAGGCCAGTGCGTCCCCTTGAATGACACGCACAGGATCCGCAGGCGGTCGCGGACGGTCAATGTCCCGCACGGAAGGTGACCGGGTCCGGACGCCGGTGAACCGGCGGGCACCGGGTGGCGTCCGCGCACGTGTCTCCCCCGGCGGCGGAGCCCGGACGAAGTACAGCGTTTGCAGGATCCGCCGGACGCGCGCAGCGGTCATCGTCGGTGGATGCAACCGATCCGCGTCCTCATCGTGGACGATCACGCACTGTTCGCCGAGGCCCTCGCGGCGCGGCTGGGGCGCGAGCCCGACCTGGTGATCCTGCCGATCGCCTCAGACGTGCGGCGCGCGCTCGCGCTGACCGCCACCGAGCGCCCGCGGGTGCTCGTCCTCGACCTGATGCTGGGCGCGGAGAGCGGGCTGGACGTCCTGGACCGGGTCCGCGCCGACCACCCGGACGTCCGGGTCGTGGTGCTGACCGCGATGAGCGACCTGGACGCGATGGTGCAGGCCGTCCGGCGGGGCGCGGTCGGGTGGCTGGAGAAGACCGAGAGCGCCGAACTGGTCGCGCGGGTGATCCGGTCGGCGGCGCGGCAGGGCGGGTGGATCCCGCCGGACGTGCTGGGCGACGTGCTGCGCAGGCTCGTCCGGGACGGCGGCGAGGCCGGCGGCGACGCGCTGCTGGCCGAACTGACGCCGCGCGAGCGCGAGGTCCTGCAGTGCATGGTGGACGGGCTCGGGCGCGCCGAGATCGCCGAGCGGCTCGGGCTGTCGGCGAACACCGTCCGGACGCACACGCAGAACCTGCTGGCGAAGCTCGGGCTGCACTCGGCGCTGGAGGCGATCACGCTCGCGATGCGGGCCGGCATGCGGCCGTCCGGCTGATGCACCACTCCCCGCTTGCGGGGCCGGGGGGCCAGGGGGGGTCGTCCCCCCTGATGCAAAAGGCGTAGCCGGGGGTCGTCTTTTGGGCGATTGCTCCGCCGGAGCCCCTTCTTACGCTCGCCGTGACGAGCCGGAGGGGAAGATCGTGGAGATCGACGAGGTCGCGGCGCGGGTGGTTCGCAGCTACTGGGCGCTTCTGCTGGTCATGACGGTGGTCCCGCTCGTGCTGGTGGGGCTGGTGATGAGCGGCCAGGAGCCGCCGGCGGTCGCGCAGTCGCGGCTGCAGGCGAGCAGCCGCGCGACGGACGCGGCGCCCGGCGACGCGGGCGTGTCCATCGTGGTCAGCCAGGTGAAGGCGTTCGCGACCAGCGAGAACCTGTTGAGCGGGGTGCTGCGCGCGCAGCGGGTGGAGCGGTCGACGGTGAAGGTCGCCAAGGCGATCGAGGTGACCGGGCTCGGGACGTCCACGATCGTCCAGCTGTCGGTGAAGGACCGCGACCCGGACGTGGCGCGGCGGCTGGCGGACGCGATCGGCGCCGCGGTCGTCAAGGAGATCAACACCTCCAACCAGGGCTCGATCACGCAGCAGATGGAGCAGATCGACAAGCGCGTCCGGGAGCTGGAGAAGAAGCTCGGGCCGCTGTCGCGGCGGGCGGGCGCGCAGCCGAACCCCGACATCGGCGCCGCGAACGAGCGGGAGCGGGTGCAGGCGGAGCTGACCGACCTGCGGTCGAACCGCTCGGACCTGCAGACGCAGCTGTCGACGGCCGGGACGGCCTCGGTGGTGCAGCCGGCGGTGCTGGCGCCGCGCACGAACCCGGTGGTCATGATGGCGTCGATCGCGGGCCTGGTCGGGCTGATCGGCGGGATCCTGATCGCGGTGGTGACGGAGATGGTCCGGCCCACGATCCCCGGGCAGCGGCGGGTGGCGCGGCGGCTCGGGGTGCCGCTGCTCGGCTGGGCCGACCGGGGGCCGGTGCGGCTCGCCGACCTCGGGCGGCGGATCCGGCTGGCCGCGAAGAAGGAGGGCGTCGGGCGGATCACGCTGGTCGGCGCGCCCGGACCGCTGCCCGCCGACCTGGTGTCGTCGGTCGCGTCCGCCGTGTACGGGGACGACACGAAGGTCGTCACGGCCCGGCCCGGCAGCGACGACGGCGGCGGCGAGGGCGGCGAGGGCGGACCCGGCGACGACGGCGGGCCGTCGCTCAACAGCAGCGGGCCCGGCGGGAAGACGAGCACGTCGGTGGTCCGCGCCGGCGGCACCGCCGTGATGACGAAGAAGTCCGAGGTGTCGCCCTCGGAGGTCACCCAGCCGGTTCCGGTGCGCCGGCTCTGCCATGTGCACGCGTTCGAGGACATCGATCCGGGTTCGGACGAGGTGGTCGGCGTGGTCGTGGTGGTCGGGCCGGTGACGCGGGTGGCGGGGCTGGAGACGGTCCGCGATCTGGTCGCCGCGTCGGGCTGGCCGCTGCTCGGCGTCGTCGCCGTGTCCCGCAAGATCTCCACTTCCACACGAGCAGGGGGTAGCAGATGAGTTCGTCCGTTCCGTTCACGATCCCGTCGGTGTCCGGCGAGGTGTCCGACGCGGTCGTGAAGGTGCTCGACTCGGGCTGGATCACGACGGGTCCGCAGACGGCGGCGTTCGAGCAGGAGTTCGCCGACTACCTGGGCGCCGCGCACGTCGTGGCGGTCGCCTCGTGCACGACCGCGCTGGAGCTGTGCCTGCGCGCGCTGGACCTGCCGCCCGGGTCGGCGGTGCTGACGCCGAGCCTCACGTTCTGCGGCGCGATCAACGCGATCCTGCACGCCGGGCACCGGCCGGTGCTGGTCGACATCGACGAGGACACGCTCGTGCCGAGCCCGGAGACCGTGAAGGCGGCGGCCGACCGGTGCCGGCCCGCGGCGATGATCGTCCAGAACCAGGGCGGCTACCCGGTGGACGTGGCGGCGCTGGCGGACGCGGCCGGCCTCGACCGGACGAGGGTCGTCGAGGACGCGGCGCACGGCCCGGGCGCGGGCCGCGGCGGCGGGAACGTCGGGTCGGAGTCGTTCGCGGCGTGCTTCTCCTTCTACGCGACGAAGAACATGCCGATCGGCGAGGGCGGCGCGGTGGCGTCCAGCGACCAGGAGTTCGCCGACCGGGTCCGCGCGATGCGCATGCACGGGATGAGCAAGGACTCCTGGAAGCGCTACCTGCCCGGCGGCAGCTGGCGCTACGACGTGAGGACGGTCGGGCTGAAGGCGAACATGACCGACGTCCAGGCGGCGATCGGACGCGCGCAGCTCGCGGCGCTCCCCGGCTGGCAGGAGCGGCGCGCCGAGATCGTCCGGCGGTACGACGCGGCGCTGCGCGACCTGCCGGGCCTGGTCCTCCCCCAGCGGAACCTCGACGGGATCCAGCACGCCTGGCATCTCTACCAGGTCCGCGTGCCGGACCGCGACGCGGTCAGCGCCGAGCTGGAGGCGGCGGGCGTCGCGACGTCCGTGCACTTCATCCCGGCGAACCAGATGACCGCCTACCAGGCGATCCTGGGCGCCGAGGAGTGCGCGCGGGTGCCGGTGACCGACCGGGTCGGCGAGGAGCTGCTGTCGCTCCCGCTGTATCCGGGGCTGTCGGACGACGGCGTCGACCGCGTCGCCGCCGCGCTCGCCGAGGCCCTGCGGACCCGGAGCTGACCGTGCGGAGGTTCATGCCGCGCCGCCGTCCCGGGACCACCGCGCCGGTCCCGGCGGCCTCCGGCGCCGCCAGCCCGCTCGCCCTGCTGATGGGGCGGGACGAGGTGGTCATGGCGCGGCATCGGGGGCGGCGGCTGGTCCGCGGCCGGCGCGTGCTGGTCACCGGCGCGTGCGGGACGGTCGGCCGCGCCCTCTGCCACCAGGTCGGACGGCTCGAACCGGCCGCGCTGACCCTGCTCGACCGCGACGGCGACGGCCTGCGGCGCCTGGAGAGCGAGCTGGACGCCGAGCTGGACGGCGTCGCGCTCGCCGAGGCCGACGTCCGCGACGAGCGGCGCGTCGACGCGGCCATCGCGGCGGCCCGCCCCGACCTGCTGTTCCACACGGCGGGCCGCAACGAGCTGGCGGCGGTCGAGCGCGATCCGTGCCGGGGCGCCGCGCACAACGTCCTCGGCACCCGGCACGTGATCGACGCGGCGGTGCGGCACGGCGTGGAGCGGGTCGTGTTCGTCTCGTCCGACAAGGCCGCCGACCCGACGTCGGTGTTCGGCGCGACGATGCGGCTCGGGGAGCTGCTGCTGCGGACGGCGACGCCCGGCCCGACCTGCTTCGCCGCCGTCCGGGTCGGCAACGTGATCGGCGAGGCGGGCCCGCTGCTGAGCCTGCTCGCGCACCGCATCTCCTCCGGCGAGGTCGTCACGATCACCCACCCCGAGGTGGCGCGCCACTTCATGACCGTGCAGGAGGCGGCGGGGCTGCTGATCGAGGCGGCGGCGATGGCGGAGGAGGCGGAGACGTTCGTCCTCGACATGGGCCGCCCCGTCCCGGTCGTCGACCTCGTCCACCGGTACGCCGAGCAGCTGCGGCTGCCCGAGGTGACGATCCGGTTCAGCGGGCTCGGGCCCGGCGAGAAGCTCGCGGAGAAGGCGTTCGCCGACTCCGAGCGGCGGATCCGCACCGCGCACCCGAAGATCTGGGCGACCCGTCCCGCCGCGCCGCCCGCCGGGCTCCCGCAGCTGCTGGACGAGCTGGAGACCGCGGCCGGCGCGGGCGACGGCGACGCGGTGCGGCTGCTGCTGCGCCGGCTGCTCCCCGAGTACCACCCGGTCCGGCGGCCCGGCCCCGCCGAGCCCCCGCCGCCCGAACCGCCCCGGCTCTGCGGCACGGGGTGCAGCCCCGACCCGCCCGGCCTGTGAGGTGTGCCAGTTGAGTACCACGAGGAAGCTCAGAGTCGCCACGGTGATCACCCGCTTCAACGGCGGGGCCGGGCAGGTCGCGCTGAACGGCGCGCTGGCCCTCCCGGACGGCGACTACGAGCGCGCGATCGTCACCGGCGGCGTCGGCATGGACAGCACGGCAGCGTCCACGAGAAACAGCGTCCTCTATGGGGACGATGCCGTCGCGAACGCCGCCGCCGGTGACCTCACTCCGCGGGCGCACGCGGCCGGGATGGAGATCGTCCAGGTGGGGCCGCTGGTGCCGCAGATCTCGCCGCGCGACGACCTGGCCGCGCTGCGCACGCTGACGCGGGTCCTGGCCGACGGGCGGTACGACGTCGTCCACACCCACAGCGCGAAGGGCGGCGTGATCGGCCGGGTCGCGGCGGCCCGCGCCGGGGTGCCGCGCATCGTGCACACCTGGCACGGGTTCCCGTTCAACGAGTTCCAGTCGTTCGCGCGGCGGCGCGTATATATAGGTCTCGAACGGATCGCCGCCAAGCGCACCGACGCGTTCCTCGCGATCGGGTCGGAGACGGTGACGACGGCGCTGCGGCTCGGGCTGACGACGCCGGAGCGGGTGCGGCTGTCGTGGCCGGCCGTGGACGTCGACGCCTACGCGACCGCGCCCGGCTCCCGCGCGCAGGCCCGCCGCCGCCTCGACCTGCCGCTCGGCGTGAAGGTCGTCGGGTCGATCGGGCGGCTGACGTTCCAGAAGGGCCCGGAGGTCTTCGCGAAGGCCGTCGCGCGGCTGCCGGACGACGTGTTCGGCCTGTGGGTCGGCGGCGGCCCGATGGCGGACGAGCTGGAGAAGCTCACCGCCAAGCTCGGCATCGCCGAGCGGATGCGCTGGCTCGGGCACCGCGACGACGTCGCCGACGTGCTGCCCGCGTTCGACGTGATGGCGATGGCGAGCCGGTGGGAGGGGCTCCCGTGCGTGCTGGTCGAGGCGATCGGGGCGGGGATCCCGCTGGTCGCGACGGCCGTCCCGTCCAACCAGGACCTCGTGCTCGCCGGTGAGACGGGCATGCTCGTCCGGCCGGAGGACCCGGAGGGGCTCGCCGCGGCGGTGTCGGCGCTGCTGGACGACCCGGCCGCCGCCGCCCGGATGGCCGAGCGCGCCCGCGCCCGCGTCGGCGCGTGGTTCTCGCCCGCGCACCTCGGGACCGTCCTCGACGAGACCTACCGGGGGAGCTCCGCACGCCCATGACCGCGACCCTGACCGCATCCGGCGAGGCCCCGCACGCGCCGGCGCCCCTGAAGCGGCGGACGCGGCTGCCCGCCGTGGTGATCGTCGCCGGCATCGCCTCGCTGCCGATGCTGATGCCGGCCGGGCTGGCGCCGGGACCGGGCAACACCGCGCTGCCCGACGTCGCGCTCGTCGGCGTCACCGCGGCGATGCTGCTGTGGGCGGGGACCCGGCGGCTGCCGGTCCGGTGGCCGTTCCTCATCCCGACGCTGCTGACGATCATCGCGGGCGGCATCGCGGCCGTCGTCAACGACGCGGGCGCGCTCACCCTCGTCAAGGACCTGTTCGTGCTCCTGTGGGCGGTGGGCATCGCGAACTTCGGCCGCGACCCGTCCCTGCTGAAGGTCGCGCTCCGGGCGTTCGTGTGGATCGGGACGTTCTACGCCATCGTCATGATCGTCGGCTTCGTGCTGGGGATCGAGGCGCTGTCGGGCAAGCAGATCGACGGCGAGCGCGCGATGTTCACGTTCGGCGACGCGAACTACGCGTCCAACTGGTTCATCTGCGTCTTCTTCATCGCGCGCGCGAGCCGCTTCCCCGATACGGCCTGGAAGAGGTGGGCGGTCTGCGGGGTCCTGCTGGCCGCCGAGGTCCTGACCGGGTCGAACGGCGGACTGCTCGCGCTGTGCGTCGCGATCCTGCTCGGCTACCTGTTCCGGCTGTTCCGCGAGGGCAAGGCGCACCACGCCATCGCGGTCGGCGCGCTCGCCGTGTTCGTGGGCGGCGGCGCCGTCGCGGTCGTCTCGGCGGTGAACGTCCAGCCGTTCCTGGACCGGGCCAGCGAGGCGTCCCCGATCCTGCGCGACTCCATCGGGCGGACGACCGGGGAGAGCACCAACTCGCGCAGCACCGTCCTCGCCACCACCCTCCAGATGATCGACGACCAGACGCACCCGTGGGGCATCGGACCCGGCCAGACCGAGGGGCAGATGCTGGTGCGGCAGGAGACCTATGTCCGCGAGGCCCACAACGACTACGTGGCGTCCGTTCTCGAACGCGGCTTCCTCGGGGGCGTCGCGCTCATCACGCTGGTGTTCGTCCTGCTGCTGAAGTGCGTGCGGATCGCCCGCCGGGGCGTCCTGACCGGCGAGTACGCGCGGCTCGTCCCGCGGCCCGAG
Source organism: Actinomadura chokoriensis (assembly GCF_039529475.1). Classification (NCBI taxonomy): domain Bacteria; kingdom Bacillati; phylum Actinomycetota; class Actinomycetes; order Streptosporangiales; family Thermomonosporaceae; genus Actinomadura; species Actinomadura chokoriensis. The sequence goes on from NZ_BAAAMW010000001.1 coordinate 664,253, forward strand.
CTGTTCGGCGCCCTCGTCGCCGTCTTCCTCGTCTCCGGGCTCTTCTACGAGACCCTCCACTACCGCCACGGCTGGGCGTTCTTCGGGCTCATCGCCGCCCTCGACCTGTTCGGACGGAAGGAGGCGGCATGACCGGCACGCAGTCCCCGGCCGCGGTCGCGCCCGCGCAGGAGTCCCGGCTCCGGCGCCGGCTGCTCGCGCTCGTCGCGGGCAACATGGCCGGACGGATCGGAGCGCTCGGCTCGCTCGGCATCGCCACGATCCTCGTCGCGCGGATCGGCGGGCCGAAGCTCGTCGGCGCGTTCACGCTCGTCCGGATCCTGCCGGGGCTGCTGTGCCAGCTGTCCAGCGCGGGCCTGCCCGGCGCCGCGCCGTTCTTCCTCGCCCGCTCGTCCGACTACGACCAGAGCCGGGTGCGGCCCACCCTCGCCTGGCTCACCGTGATCGGCGCGACGATCTCCGGGATCGCCTGGCTGGCCCTCACCCCCCTCTTCTACATGGTGTTCTTCAAGTCGTTCGGGATCTGGGTCACGATCGCCGCCGCCGCGCCGTCCTTCACCCAGGGCTTCGTGTCGGTCGGCAAGGGCCTCCTCCAGGGGACCGACGACCAGCCGGGCGCGAGCCTCGCCATCGCCGTCGAGGAGTTCGTGTTCCTGCCGATCTACCTGGTGATCCTGACCGGCTGGTACGGGCCCGGCGCGCTCATCACCGGGCTCGTGCTCGCCGACGTCGCCGCCGCCGCGTGGATCGCGCGGCGGCTCGCCCGCCGCGGGTTCTTCGCCGGCTGGGGCCGCGCCGACCGGCGGCTCGGCCGCTCCATCGCCGGGTACGGGTTCCGCGGCTACCTCGGCCAGCTCATCGACCTGCTGCAGCTCCGCTTCGACATGGCGCTGCTCGGCGCGCTCGCCGGCCCGAAGGTGCTCGGCGTCTACACGGTCGCGAGCAAGTTCGCCGAGCTGGTGCAGCTGCCGGGTCTCGCGGTCAACTACGTCCTGTACCCCGACTTCGCGAAGGAGGACCGGGAGACCGCGACGAAGCGGACGTCCCGCCTGATCCTGCCCGCGCTGGCCGTCTCGGCGCTGGCCGCGCTGCCGCTCGCGCTCATCGCCGGGACCGCGCTGCCGTGGATCTTCGGGGACGTGTTCGACGACGCGGTCGTGCCCACCTACATCCGGCTCGCCGGCGTCGTCACGTTCGGCGTGACCGGGCTCGTCATGGCCTACCTCTACGGGGTCGGGCGGCCCGGCGCCGCGTCCACCGGGCAGGGCATCGGCCTGGTGGTCGTCGTCGTGCTCGGCGCCGTCCTCATCCCGGCGCACGGCGCGATCGGCGCGGCCGTCGCCACGTCCCTCTCGTTCGTCGCGACCACGGCCGCGCTGCTGGTCTGGTTCCAGCGCGTCAAGAACACCGCACCCGAACCCCCCGCACTCCACGGCAAGGAGTGACCATGTCCGAGCTCGCGAACCGTCCCGTCGACCCGTCCGACGGCGTCCCCCCGTCCCGGCCGCGCCGCGTGCTGGACGTCGCCGGGGCGCTCACCGGGCTGCTGCTCCTCAGCGTCCCGCTGGTGCTCATCTACGTGCTGGTGCGGCTGTCCAGCCCCGGCCCCGGCGTGTTCCGGCAGCGGCGGGTCGGGCAGGGCGGGCGGCCGTTCACCATGTACAAGTTCCGGACGATGCGGCAGGGCGTCGGCGGCCTCACCGTCACCGCCAACTGCGACCCGCGCCTCACCAAGGTCGGCAAGCTGCTGCGCCAGTGGTCGCTGGACGAGCTGCCGCAGCTGGTGAACGTGCTGCGCGGCCAGATGACCCTCGTCGGGCCGCGCCCGGAGACCTACGACCTCGCCGAGCACTACGCGGCGGACTGCCGGTGGATCTTCGACCACCGGCCCGGCCTGACCGGGGTCTCCGAGGTCCGGTTCCGCGACTTCGACGTCCTCGGCCCCGGCGAGGAGGTCGACCTCGTCAACTACATCGAGCGGATCGTCCCCGCCCGCGTCGCCGTCGACGCCGTCTACCTGCGCGATCCGTCGATGCGCGCCACGTTCGGCGCGCTCTGGGACACCGTCAAGCACATCCTCGGCATCCCGATCCCGCCGCTGCGGATCTCCGGGGAGGCGCCGGCGCGCCCCGCCGAGGAGCCCGGCTCCGCCGCCTGACCCGCCCGCCATCGGGGAGCAGACCATGGACATCCGGGACGCCCGGTTCAAGCTGTCGGCGGTCGCGGCCGCGGTCGTCCTGGTGGCCGGATTCCTCCTCTACCTGCAGCACAGGACGTCCGGCTACCAGCCGTACCAGGGGCCGCTCGCGACACCGGGCTCGCCCGCCGCCGAACCCCACAAGACCCGGCGCATCGCGCTCAACACCCAGCCCGCCGACTACCCGCGGCTCAAGGCCCTCGGCTACGACCTGGTGGACGTCAAACCGGACGCCGCCCTCGTCGCCGGCGTGCCCGCCGGGATGCAGGCGCTCCTGTGGGTCGGCAACTTCACCTGCGGCGACTTCGAACTCGACTGGGACGCGTTCCAGCGGGCCGTCCGGCAGTTCGGGCACGACCCGAGGGTCTACGGCTGGTACCTGTCGGACGAGCCGAACACCGGCGACTGCCCCGGGGTCGCGGGCGAGATCCGCCGCCGCGCCGCCTACATCAGGCAGAACGCGCCGGGCCAGGTCTCGTTCATCTCCCTCACGGACTGGCCGATGAAGCCCCTCGCCCCGAAACGCGTCGGCGTCGACCTCGTCGGCCTCGACCCGTACCCGTGCAAGGGGTCGTCCGAGGCCCGCGAGCGCTGCGACATCGGGGCGATCGACCGGATGGTCCGGATGGCCGACGCCGCCGGCGTCCCGCGCACCAGGATCGCGCCCGTCCTGCAGACGTTCGGGCAGAGCTGCACCAAGGGCGACAAGCAGTACTGGCTGCCGACGCAGGCCCAGTTCCGCGCGATCCTCGCCCGCTGGGACCGGCTCGCGCCGCGCCCCCAACTGGAGATCTCCTACTCCTGGGGCCGCCAGGACCGGTGGGCCTGCCCCACCCTCGCCGACGCGACCGGCGGCGCCCACCCCGACCTGCAGACCCTGATGCGGGCCCGCAACACGCGCGGCTAACCGCCCGCCTTGTCGGCGATGGCCGGCTGCGAACTGGACGGCAGCGGAAAGTCGAACGAGCCGACCTTCAGAGCCGCGATTTCCATTACGGCGACAACGAGAACGAACGCGACGGCCAACAGGCCGAGCTTCTTGCGGTCCAAGCCCCGCACCCCTATCAAACCCCCAGAAAACGCAGGTCAAGCCTACCACAAGATGATCTATCACCCGTCCGACAACGACCTCGTCCACACCACCTGCAACCGCCCCGTTACAACAATCAACACCACTATTCAGCCACCGGAGCACGAGTCAGCCGCCCAGAGAGCGCCCTGCCCCCAGAGGGACCTCTGCCCCCGAAGGGACCTCTGCACCCAGAGGGAGCTATGCGCCCGGAGGCCGCCCGACCCGCCGAGCCGGGCGACCGCAGCGACACCGCCACCCCCGCACACGGCCACAAACCGGCGAAGACATGACCACCGCCCGGCCGGCAACGGGAGTCGATCCCGTTGACCTGCGGCGTGTTGTTGTTATGCGGCCGCCCATAACAACAACACGCCGCAGGTCAACGTGGGGGGGTGGCTGTGGGGGGTCACTGCGTCAGCTTTTTGCTCGTCAGGTTGGCGGCTCTCGCGTTGATGCATTCGCCGGTGGCCAGGTCGAAGGCGAAGTTGTGGGCTAGGCAGTGGATTTGGCCGTCGCGGACGACGGCGCCGACGGAGAGGTCTTCGCCTGCGTGGGGGCAGTAGCGGGGGATGTCGTAGCGGTCGCCGCCGCAGGCGACGGTGATGCGCTCGGACTCGTCCCGTCCGGTCTCGTACGCCTCGACGGCCTGCAGGGCGGGCGCGTTGGCGTGCTTGAGCAGGCCGACCAGGTAGTCGTTGTAGACGTCGGGGTCGCGGTAGAGGCTGAGGCGGAACGAGATGAGGAGGTCCTCCCAGGCCATCCGGCCGGTGAGGACGCCGTCCAGCCAGCGGCCTGCGGTGGTGATCCGGTAGTGCGGGCGGACGTCGGGGGACGCGGCCGCCACGGTGAGGCCGGCGGCGGAGAAGTCGACGTCCCAGACGCCGCCGTTCGGGCCGGTGACGTCGAACCGGACGGTCATGGCGATCTGCCGGTTGAAGTAGTCGCTGAGCCCGCCGAGGTAGGTGAAGTGGGCCTTGAACCGGTCGAACAGGTCGGGGCCCGGCTCCGGGTACTCGGCGACGACGTCCGCGATGGCGGGCGCGCGGTCGGCGGCGTACCGCTTGAGGTAGTCCGCGCGGTCGGCGTCGGCGAAGGAGAACTCGGCCGACACCGGGTCGCGGGTGATCTCGCCGGTGTCCAGGTCGACGGCGTCGCCGGGCTTGAAGTAGTCCCAGCGCTGCCTCGGCAGGTGCTCGCGCAGCCACGCGGTGGAGACCTCCGGGTCGCAGAACGCGCCGTCGGCCTGGTCGAGCACCCAGTTGAGGTGGTCGACCTCGGCGTCCAGGAAGCAGGGCGGCCCCGCGAAGGGGACGGCCAGCTCCGGCTCGGTCTGCCGGACGAGGCGCTGCGCCGCGCGGAGCTTGGAGATCCGCTTGGCCATGGAGACCTTCGCCATCTCCGCGGGCGGGTACTCGTAGCAGATCGGGTGCCAGGACGCCCCGGACGTCTGCAGGGCCATCAGGTCGAGCCGGCCGCCCGCGAGGTGCTTGGCGCGGCGGGCCTGCGCGGCGGTGAGCCGGGCGTCGTTGCAGTGCAGGATGCCGCGGCCGTCCGCCACGACGAGAAAGGCGGCATCGTGGCACATTGGCGACAGTTCCGGAATCACGGTGATCCAGGACCCGCGATTGTCCAGCGGGAATTTCCGCCAGGGTTCGACCTCGATTACCTGGCGGCCACCCGCGGCGGCCGTGATGCGTTCCCGGAAGGCGGGTCCGGGATAACACGGAATGAGGATTCTGGTCCGCGCCGGAAGGCGGTCCAGCACCCACGGGTCGAAATGATCTAGATGCTCGTGCGAGACGGCGACCCAGTCGGCGTCGAGGATCGGGGCGAGATCCAGATGATCGTTCCTCGGATACTGGTGCCAGGCTCCGAGAAAGGCCCCCGCTGGAGCGAGCCACGGGTCCGCGAGCAGGTGGAACGCGGTCGCGTCCACCGCCACCCCCGCATGTCCGAGAAATGTGACCGTCGGCATGGGGAGACTGTCCCTCGCGGTGCCCGCAGGCACACCCGCCGGAATGCGCAAAGCGGCTACGCCACCGGCATGAAAGAAATGTCATGGACGGAACTGACAATCCTGACTGGGACGCTCCGACAAAGGCCGGAGTTCACATTGCGTTGTGCATGTCCACTTCTGGACAGGCGGCGGTCTGTTGCGGCCAATTGACTGGACATACGCCGGGACACCGAGCGACCGTCTATGGGGTGCTGGAATAGCAGACGGGGGTCTTCATGAACAACGGGGCTCGGTCGTCCCCGGCGGACGGCGCGGCGGACGGCGCGGCGGGCGCGGTGACGCTCGCGTCCGCGCGCGGCGGGGAGCGGGACCGGCCGGCGGCGTCCGGACGCGGCGAGCAGGTGCTGTGGCGGCGCCGGCTCCGCCACGACATCCGCCACGAGCTGGGCACCATCATCATGCTGGCCTCGGCCGTCGTCGTCGCCGAGGACGTCGGCGACACCAGCCGGGCCCGCATCGACCAGCTGCTGGGCGAGACCCGGTGGCTCGACCACCTGCTGCGCCGGCTCGACGAAGAGGACGCCGGGGACGACGGCGGCGCCCGGCCGCTGCCCGGCCCCGAGCGGCTCCGGGTCGACGAGCTGACCGCCGAGGTCGTCACCGGCATGCGGCTCGCGACCCCGCACGAGGTGTGCTTCACCGGGTGCGAGGCGTGGGCCCACATGGACCCGGTCGCGCTGTGGCGCGCCGTCCGCAACGTCCTCGACAACGCGTGCCGCGTCGCCGAGGGGCGGGTCGACGTGCGGGTCGAGGCCGACCAGGGCTGGATCGCCATCCAGGTCGACGACGACGGCCCCGGCTTCGGCGCCGGCGCGCGGCCGGGCGGCCCGGCGCGCGGGCAGGCGCGGCCCGGCCTCGCCTCGCTCGGGCTCGGCATCGTCCACGACCTCATCTCCGGCTACGGCGGCAGCCTGGAGATCCGCACCTGCGAGATGGGCGGGGCGCGGGTCCGGATGCTGCTGCCGGCGGCGCCGCCCCCGACCGACCTCGTCCCCCGCGGCATCGGCGCCGACGCCTACACCGACGACTGGCGGCCCCATCCATGAGAATGGTCATCTGCGACGACCACGCGGTCTTCGCCGAGTCGCTGTCGCTGGTCCTGGCGGACGCCGGGCACAGCGTCGTCGGGGTGGTCTACTCCCCCGCCGACGCGCTGCCCGTGCTGCGGGCCGGGCAGCCCGACGCGTGCCTGATCGACCTGCGGTTCCCGTCCGGCACCGCGCTCGACTGGATGCCGCGGCTGCGCGCCGCGTCCCCGCGCACGAGGTTCGTCGTGCTGACCGGCTTCCTGGAGCAGCACGTCCTGGACGCGGGCGTCGCGGCGGGCGTGCGGGGCTTCGCGCACAAGGGGCAGCAGGCGGGCGACATCCTCGGCGTGCTGCGCCGCGTCGCGGCCGGCGAGGTCGTCGCCGACCAGGCGGCGCTGCGCGGCGGCGCCCGCCCGCGCAGCCGCGCGCAGAAGGTCGCGCAGTTCCTCACGCCGCGCGAGCGGGAGGTCCTGACGCGGCTGGCGCGCGGCGAGTCCACGCAGGCGCTCGCCAAGGCGATGGGGGTGACGCGCAGCACGGCGCGCAGCCACGTGCAGAGCGTCCTGTCCAAGCTGGGCGTGCACTCGCAGCGGGAGGCGGTGATCGAGGCGGCCCGGCACGGCCTGGTCAGCGTCGAAACCGGGGAGTGGCTCGCCGGCTGACGCGCCATCCGGGCGCGGGGACGGCCGAATCCGGCCCTTCAGGGTTCGGCCGGGACGCGTTAGCGTCTGCCTCGGAGAGGAGGTTCCCCCATGCCTCACCGGCGAGGCGCGTCACCCGTCTCCGGCGCCGGGGCCCTCGGCCGCGCTGACGCCTACGCCCGCGGGGTCCCGCACGGCCGGCTCGAACGGCTCCGGTCGCGGACGCCGGTCATGTGGCTCGACGGGCGCGGGGCGGGCCGGTCCGGCGCGTGGGCCGTGCTGCGCTACTGCGACGTCCGGCACGCCCTCACCCACCCCACCCTGTTCGCCCCGGAGCCGGACGGCGTCCTGCACGGCCCGGTCAGCGGCGACCTGCCGCCCCCGGCGCCCGGCGGCGCGGCCCTCATCGACATGGACCCGCCCGCGCGGGCCATGCTCGCCCGCATCCCGTCCCGCGAGCCGGTCGACTTCGTCGGCGACGTCGCGCGGGAGCTGCCCGAGACGCTCCGCAACACCCTCGCGGGCGGCCTGTACGCGCTGCTGCGCCACCCCGCCGAGTACGCCCGGCTGCGGGACGGGCAGGCCGACGAGAGGCTCGTCGACAGCGCCGTGGAGGAGATGCTGCGCTGGTGGACGCCGGTCCTCCAGGTGTGGCGGACCGTGCAGCGCGGGACGACGATCGGCGGCGTGCCGCTGCTGGCCGGCGAGCAGGTGATGCTGTGGCTCGCCTCCGCCAACCACGACGACGAGGTCTTCCCCGACCCCGGACGCTTCGCCCCGGAGCGCTTCCTCAACGCCGGGCGCCCGCACCTGTGCTTCGGGTTCGGGTACCGGGCCTGCCTGGGCGCCCGGCTGGCGCGCACGCACCTGCGCGCCCTGCTCGTCGCGCTGCTCGAACGCCCCGGGCTGCCGGAGCCGGCGGGCGAGCCGGTACCGCTGCGCTCCAGCACCCGCCACGGCTTCGCCCACCTCCCCGTCCGCTGGACCCCCTGATTCGTTGACCTGCGGCGTGTTGTTGTTATGGACGCCCTCAAAACAACAACACGCCGCAAGTCAACGGACTGGCGGATACCTCCCGGGGAGTACGGGCGGTGACTTCCTGCGGCCGACGTGGCGCCCGGGTCCGATGACTTAACGTGCAGGCATGAGCACCTCACCGCCGCCCGTCCAGGGCCGACCGCAGTGGCCGCGGCCCGGCACGTGGCCGGTGTGGGTCGTCCCGCTCCTGGTCGCGTTCTTCCAGGTCGCCGGGTCGCTGGGCGCGCAGCACGGCGGGCCCGGCCCGGACGGGGGGTCCGGCGGCCCGCCATGGGAGCGCGGGGACGGCGGCCCCGCCGAGATCGGGCACACCGACCTCGACGCGCTCGGCTTCGCGCTGCTGCTCGCCGGGCCCGCCCTGCTGCTGCTGCGGCGCCGGCATCCGGTGTTCACGGTGTGCGCCACCGCGGCCGTGACGGCGCTGTACTTCCTGCGCGCCTACACCTACGGCCCCGCGCCGCTCGCGCTGGCGGTCGCGATGATGGCGGCGATCGTGTCCGGGCACCGGCTGGTGACCTGGGCGGGGACGGCCGCCGGGCTCGCGGCGTTCTTCGCCCTCACCGCGCTGATCGGCGTCCCGGCGGCCGAGCGCGGGCAGGACGGGCCGTTCCCGGTGGAGGAGCCGACGCTCGGCGGGTCGAGCTTCGTCGTCGGGTGGGCGCTGGTGGTGCTGGTCACCTCGGAGCTGATCAGGATGCGGGCGCAGCGGGCCGCCGAGACCGCGCGGACCCGGGCCGAGGAGGAGCGCCGGCAGGCCAGCGAGGAGCGGCTGCGGATGGCCCGCGAGCTGCACGACGTCCTCGCGCACAACATCTCGATGATCAACGTGCAGGCGGGCGTGGCGCTGCACCTCATCGACCAGAACCCCGAGCAGGCGCGGACGGCGCTCGCCGCGATCAAGGAGGCGAGCAAGGAGGCGCTCACCGAGATGCGCGGGGTGATCGGCGCGCTGCGCTCCCAGGGCGAGACCGCGCCGCGCGCGCCGACCGCCGGGCTCGACCGGCTGGACGACCTGCTCGACCGGGCCCGCTCCGCCGGGCTGGCGGTCGACGCCGAGACCACCGGGCGGCGGCGGCCGCTGCACGCGGGCACCGACCTCGCCGCGTTCCGGATCGTCCAGGAGTCGCTGACGAACGTGACCCGCCATGCTGGTCCCGGCCCGGTGACGGCGCGGGTCCGCATCGCCTACGGTGAGCACGAGGTCGTGGTGCTGGTCGAGGACGACGGGCGGGGCGCGCCCCTGCTGGACGACCGGCCGGGCGGCAGCGGCATCCGCGGCATGCGCGAGCGGGCCGCCGCGCTCGGCGGGACGTTCGAGGCCGGGCCGCGCCCGGGCGGCGGGTTCCGGGTCCGGGCCGCGCTCCCCCTCGACGAGGAGACCGACCCCGCTGGAGGCGATGCGCGATGATCAAGGTGGTGCTGGCGGACGACCAGGTGCTCGTCCGGGCCGGGTTCCGGGCGCTGCTGGACGCGCAGCCCGACATCGAGGTCGCCGGTGAGGCGAGCGACGGCGAGGAGGCGGTGGCGCAGGCGCGCCGGCTGCGTCCCGACGTCATCCTGATGGACATCCGCATGCCGGGCCTGGACGGCCTCGCCGCGACCCGGCGGATCGCCTCCGACGAGCGGCTCGACGGCGTGAAGATCGTGATCTTGACCACGTTCGAGCTGGACGAGTACGTGTTCGAGGCGCTGCGCGGCGGCGCGAGCGGGTTCCTGGTGAAGGACACCGAGCCGGTGGAGCTGCTGCACGCCGTCCGGGCGGTCGCGGACGGGGACGCGCTGCTCTCCCCCAGCGTGACCAGGCGGCTCATCGCCGAGTTCGCCGCGCGGGCCAAGGAGCCGGCCCCCTCGCCGCGGCTGAACGCCCTGACCGACCGCGAGCGGGAGGTCATGGCGCTTGTCGGAGAGGGCCTGTCGAACGAGGAGATCGCCGCCCGCCTCGTGGTGAGCCCCGCGACCGCGAAAACGCACGTCAGCCGCACGATGGTGAAGCTCGGCGCCCGCGACCGCGCCCAGCTCGTCGTGTTCGCCTATGAGTCGGGACTGGTCAAACCCGGCTGGCTGCCATAGAAATTTACTCTGCGGCGATTTGCTGTTGCCGTTGGCAGTGACATGACAGGCTGGACGGAACGCACACCGCCATCGACGTTGAGGAGTCCGGTGCCGAACGACACGAGGATCCTGGCCGTCGACGACCGCGAGGAGAACCTGACCGCCCTCGCGGCCGTGCTCGACGCGATGCCGGTGGAGGTCGTGCCCGTCACGTCCGGGCAGGCGGCGCTGAAAGAGCTCCTCAACGACGACTTCGCGCTGATCCTGCTGGACGTCGTGATGCCGGAGATGGACGGGTTCGAGACCGCCGAGCACATCAAGGCCCGGCCGCGGACCCGCGACATCCCGATCATCTTCCTCACCGCGGGCGGCGGCGCCGGGGAGCAGGCGTACCGGGGGTACGCGGCGGGGGCCGTCGACTACCTGACGAAGCCGTTCGACCCGTGGCTGCTGCGCGCGAAGGTGTCGGTGTTCGTCGACCTGCACCGCCGCAACACCGAACTCAGGCAGCAGGCGAGGCTGCTGCGCAGCACGCTCGGCGGGGACGACGCCGGGAGCGCCCTCGCGGGCTGCGAGCGGCTGCTGGCCGCCCTCGACGAGCGGCTCGCCAAGGTGGAGGACGACGTCGCCCGGCTGCGGTCCGGCGAGCCGGCCGACGCGCTCGGCGAGCACGTCGGCGAACTGCGCCTCGCCCTGGACGCCTTCTCCGCCGGAACCTGACCCCCGCCCGGCGGCCCGCCGGCGGCCTCCGGTCGCGTTTTCCGCGCGCCCTTCGCGCGCCCTTCGCGCGCTCTCGGGAGCGTCCCGGTTCGGGACCTTCGGCCTCCGCGATCCGGGATCTATGGCCCGTGACGATCACGCTTGGTAGTTGATAGTAGTTGAGCCCTGCCGACGCTATTGACAGTCGATTCAAGAGACTCCGCAGGTCAATCGCTCAGATCCTTTACCTTTCAACCCCTTGATCCGGTTTGTCGCAAGTAAGTACTTGGTAGTAACTTGCACACACCGTCACGACCCCCAGGAGCAGACCCCCATGACCGACTCCCCCGACCCCGCCGTCGGCCGCGTCCGCTGGAAGCGGTTCGCCGCCATCGCCGCGCCCGCCGCGCTCGGCGCCGGCGCGCTGATGTTCATGACCGCGCAGGGCGCGATCGCCTCGTCCTTCGCCGTGTCCGGCGGCAGCTTCAAGGTCAGCGCCGACTCCCTCACCGGGACGGGCTTCGTCCAGTACGGCGGCGTCGACGCGAGCAAGGACGGGTCCAAGCACCCGGTGCAGGTCTCCGGCATCAAGTCCGCGCAGATCCGCAACATGTGCCAGTCGGTGAAGGTCGGCCCGTTCACGCTGCGGCTCACCGCAGGGACGGGGGCCAAGCCCGTCGAGGCCACCGACCTCGTCCTGGACGTGGAGCAGCTCAACGCCGACGCCACGTTCTCCAACATCGAGATCGGCCGGGACGCCAGCACCCTGAACAAGGGCCCGAAGGGCGCCCAGGGCACGGCCGGCATGTTCGGCCAGCAGGCGTCCAAGATCGAGCTGACCAACGTCAAGCAGGTCGCGTGGGCGACCACCGCCGGCACCTTCAAGCTGAGCGACCTCAGCATGAAGCTCGGCGACGAGTGCTTCTGAGGCCATGAACCCAGCCGAACCGCACGGGTTTCGCCGCTGGCGGCGGACGCGCCCCTTCTGGGGCGGCGCGTTCGCCGTCCTCGGCGGCCTGGAGCTGATCGCGATCCCGCTCGCGCCGATGCCGCTCGTCGTCCACCAGGGCATGGCCGGGGTGGCGAGCTGGCTGATCGGCGCGCTGCTCGTCACGACCGGCGTGCTGATGTGGACGCAGCCCGCCCAGCGCAGCTTCTACGGCGTCCTCGCCGTGCTGCTGTCGCTGGCGTCGTTCCTCACGTCCAACTTCGGCGGGTTCTTCTTGGGACTGCTGCTGGGCCTGGTCGGCGGCGCGCTCGGCTTCGCCTGGTCCCCCGCCCCGGCCACCGCCCCGCGCGGCCGGGAGCGCGGCGGGACGGGCGCCCACGCGGCGCAGCGCGGCGGGCGCCTGACCGCGATCGCGCTTCCCGCCCTGCTGGGCTTCCACCTGCTCAGCCCGACGCCCACACCCACAACCACGGCCGCGCCGTCACCGGCGGTCTCGCCCAGCCCGGCCGCCACCCCGGCGCCCACGCCCAGCGCCACGGCGGAGCAAAAGTGCCCGGCCGTCCCCGCCAACGCGTCCGCGCTCTCGCAGGACGAGGCTCGGAAACTCCTCCAGGACTTGACGTCGAGCAAGGACCCCGCCTGCGCCGCGAAGAGCAAGGCGGCCGCTTCGGGCACCCGCATCTACAGCGACTCGGGGACGCTGCGGGCCGACTCCCTGACGATGTCGGGGCTCAGCTATGACGGCGTCGCGTCCCTGTCCTCGGCGAGCGGGACGGTGAAGGCGCTGAAGTTCACCATGTCCAAGGCCGTCCTGAAGAACGTGAACCAGAGCGTCACGCGCGGCGGGACCACCGTCCGGACGCGGACCCCCAACCTCACGCTGACCGGCGACGTCGTCATGTACACGACGAAGATGTCGTCCAAGCTGCTCGGGATCCCGCTGACGTTCACGCCGGAGAGCCCGCCGCCGCTGACGCTGCCCTACATGGTGATGACGGACGTGGTGTCCGAGCAGCCCTCCGTCACCGCGAACGGCGCGCAGATCACCGGGCTCGCCATCGCCTGAGCGTCCGTCTGGAGCTTGCCGCGCAGGATGAACGCGCCCAGCAGCACCGCCGCCACGACCAGGACGACCGCGATCGTGACGACCAGCACCGTCCTGCGGCGCTCCCCGCCCGCCCGGACCGGCGGCTGCGTCTGCGACTGCTGCTGCCAGCTCGGGTAGTGCCGCGGCTGCTCCCACGGCGGGGACGTCCGCGGCGGATCGGCCTGCCGGGCGGGCGGCGGCGCCCACTCGGTCTCCAGCAGCGTGCGGGGCTCGCGGTCCTGGCCGGGCCGCGCGGTCGGCGGGCGGTACGAGCCGTTGCGGTCGGCGAAGCCGCCGTCCCGCTCGCCGGCACCGCCGGGGTCGCGCCGGGTCACCGGGCTGAGGTCGTCGGCGTCGAGGCGCGTCACGGCCTCGCGGTCCTGCCGGGTGACCACGCCGAGCTCGGACGGGTCCAGGACGGTCTCCGCGGCCTCGTCGGTGCGGACCGGCGGCGCACGGCGGACGGACGGCTCGTCCAGCACGGTCCGGCTCGGCGGCGTGAACCGCTGCGGCACGGGCGGCGCCGCGGGCCGGGGCGGCGGCATGGCCGCGACACGGGTGAGCAGGGGTTCCGCCTGCACGGCGGTCATCCGGTGCACCGGCTGGCGCGCCAGCAGACCGTCCAGCACCGGTGCGAGCGGCCCCGCGTTCCGGGCCGGCGGGACCGGCTCGGTCAGCGCGGCCTGCAGCGACGACATCGCGTCCGACCGCTCGTAGGGGGACCGGCCCTCGACCGCCGCGTACAGCGTCGCGCCGAGCGCCCACAGGTCGGACGCGGGCACGGCCCGCTCGCCCTGCGCCCGCTCGGGCGGGATGTAGGCGGGCGACCCCATGACCAGGCCCGTCTGCGTGAGCGTCGCGTCGCCCTCGACCTGCGCGATGCCGAAGTCGGTGAGCACCACCCGGCCGGAGTCGGTGATCAGCACGTTGCTGGGCTTGACGTCGCGGTGCAGGATGCCCTTCTCGTGGGCGTGCCGGAGCGCGGTGAGCATCTGCAGGCCGATGTCGGCCACCCTGCGGTGGTCCATCGGGCCGCGCTCGATGATGTCCTGCAGGGACGGGGCGAGGACCAGCTCCATCACGATCCAGGGCCGGCCGGCCTCCTGCACGACGTCGTGGACGGTGACGACGCCGGAGTGGTTCAGCCGCGCCGAGGCCCGCGCCTCCCGGAACGTCCGCTCGTACAGGACGCCGATCTCGTCGTCGTTCAGGCCCGGCGGGAACACGACCTCCTTCACCGCGACCTCGCGGTCGAGCATGACGTCGCGGGCGCGCCACACGGTGCCCATACCGCCCCGGCCGACCACCGAGTCCAGCCGGTAGCGGTTACCGAGCAGGCGTGCCTGTGTCATGTCGGAAGAGTCCCCCCATTGGTCATCCCACCCCGGAGGGACGGAACGTGTCGAGCACATTCTTCACGAGCGGCTCTCTCTCATTCCACTGGGACGCGGGAACGGCCACCACGATCGCGTACGGCCGGCCGTCGACGATCACGCCCCGGTCCCGGGCCCGGGTGGTGCCCGTGCTCCGGATCCAGGTGAACTCGATGTCGGCGGCCGGATGTCCGGCGGCCTCCGTGCGGGTGATCTCCCCGACCCGCCGGTAGCCCTTCAGCTTGCCGTCCGCGATGGCCTCCCGCTCCCAGCCCAGCCAGTGGTCGTAGGGATCACCGGCCCAGACCGTCTGGTCGACCTGAATGTAAGCGGTGGAGGCGGGGTCGGTCCAGATGACGCTGTTGCCCTGTTCGGAGCGCCGCCACCCGGGCGGGACGCCGATCGTGAATCCGGGGCCGGTCCCCGGGGTGAGGCCCGCGGGCAGGGGCGCCCGGGCCGGCGGGGGCGGGGACGCCGCGGACGAGGACGGCGCCGAGCTGCCCGGCCGCGTGTTCTGAGCGGCGGGCGTGGACTGCTGGGCCGCGGTGGTGGGCGACTGCGCGGCGTTCGTCTCCTTGGACGAGGGCCGGTTCACCCAGAACACGGCCCCGGCGACCGCCAGGATCACCGCCGCCGCGGCGACGCCGCCGAGGATCGGCAGGATCGGCGACCGCTTCCGGGGCGGCGGCGGAGACTGCGCGTATCCGGGCGCCGGGTGTCCGGGCGCCGTGTATCCGGGCGTCCACTGCTGGCCAGTGCCCGGAGGGAAGGCCGCGGTCATGCCCCCGGCCGGGGGCGGCGGCGGGACGGGAACGGACTGCTGCGGCGGTACGGCCCCGGTCGCGGCGGCGGGACCGTCGACCGCCGTCGCCTGGCCCGCCGCGAGCTGCGCGGCGGCCAGGTTCGCGGCGTGCCCGGACGCGACCGCCTTCAGCGCCTCCTCCGCCTGGTCGCCGCTGAGCCGCCGGACCGGGTCGCGCTCCAGCAGCCCGGTGAGAACGGGCGCGAGCGGCCCCGCGTTCTTCGGCGGCGGGACGTCCTGCGTCATCACGGCCGCGAGGACGGCCATCGCGTCGCTGCGGTGGTGCGGCGCCTTGCCCTCGGTCGCCGCGTAGAGGGTCGCGCCGAGCGCCCACAGGTCGGACGCCGGGATCGCGGGGTCGCCGTTCACCCGCTCCGGCGACATGTACGCGGGCGACCCCATGATCAGCCCGGTGCCGGTGAGCGTCGCGTCCCCGGCCATCTGCGCGATGCCGAAGTCGGTGAGGACGGCCCGGTCGCCGTCCGCCACCAGCACGTTCGCGGGCTTGACGTCGCGGTGCAGGATGCCGATCGCGTGCGCCGCCCGCAGCGCGCCCGCGATCTGCCGCCCGATCACCGCGACGCGGCCGGGCGGGAGCGGCCCGTCCTCGTCCACGATGTCCTGGAGGGAACGGGCCCGCACCAGCTCCATGACGATCCACGGCCGGTCGTCCTCGTCCACGACGTCGTGTACGGTCACGACGCCCGGATGGTTCAGCCGCGCCGACGCGCGGGCCTCGCGGAGCGTCCGGCGGTGCCGGTTCTCGCGCTCGTCGTCGCTCAGCCCGGCGGGCAGCACGACCTCCTTGACCGCGACCTCGCGGTCGAGGGTCTCGTCGAGGGCGCGCCACACCGTGCCCATGCCGCCGCGTCCGACGACGGATTCGAGCCGGTACCTGCCGGCGAGGAGGCGGCCGTCCATCACTCGTCCGCGGGCTTGAAGAACCGGTAGACCGGCTGCAGGTCGGCGAACAGCTTGCTCCAGGCGTCGTCGGGGGCGCGCAGGAGGATGGCGTAGCCGTGGTCGCCTGACACGAACCCGCGGTTGAGGATGTGCACCCTTCCCCCGTCGCCCTTGTAGGTGAACTCCCAGTCGGCCGAGTCGTCGCCGTCGCCGGTGTCGGGGACGGGCGGGTGGTCGCCGGTCGGCGCGATCCTGATCTTCTTGTAGCCGGGGAAGCCGCTGCCGCCGCGCTCCTGCCGCCGCCAGTCGTCGATCGCGCTGTCGCCCGGGTCGTCGGTCTGGTCGATCTGGAGGTAGGCCCGGCGGTCGGGCGAGTAGAAGAAGTCGCCGCCCTGCTTGCGCTCGGGCCCGGTCCAGCCCGCGGGGACGGGCACCGAGTAGCCGCTCGGGTCGTCGTGCATGGTGAACCCGGCGGGCAGCGACCCGCCGGCCAGCGTGCTCGGCGAGGCACTGGCCGCCGTGCTCTGCTCGGCGCTCGGCGTCGCGGACGCGGCGGGGGCGGTGGCGCCCTCCGTGCGGGCCTTCTTGTCCTTCTCGCCGCCCCCGCCGTTGGCGAGGGCGATGCCCGCGACGACCACGATGATGATCAGGACGATCGCGGCGACGATCAGCACGTTCCGGTTGGCGGCCAGCGCGGGCCGCGCGGCCGGGTGCGTGGTCGGCGGGAAGTGCGTGGCCGGCCCCGGCTCGGGCGCCCGCTCGCGGCCGTGCCGGACGGCCCCGGCCGGCTCGGTGCGCGGACCCGGGCGCCACGAACTGACGCGGTCGGGGTCGGGCGCGGTCTCGGCGGGGTTCGCCGCGGCCGCTTTGCGCGCCTTGCCGGTGGGGAGGTCCAGGCTGGTCAGCTGGTCGGGGCGGGCCTCGGGATCGGCCGCCGGCGCGCCGGTCTCGGGCACGCCGGGGCCGCCGCCGGAGTCGTCCATCTCCTCCGGGAGCGGCTGGTCGGGCGCGTAGGTCTCCGGGTACGGCTCGGCGTACGCCTCCGCGTACGGCTGCGACCGGTAGGAGGAGTCGCGGGCGGTGGTCTGGGGGCCGGGGAGCTCGTCCATCGAGAACTCGACGGCCATCGTGCGCTGGGTGTCGACGGTCTCCTGGCGGACGATGTCGTCCAGCAGCGCGCCGGCCTCGATCGCGTCCATCCGCTGGTCGGGGTTCTTGCGCAGCAGCCCCTCGATGACCGGGACGAGCCGGCCGCCCTTCTCCGGCGGGTCCGGCTCCTCGGAGATCACCGCGACCAGTGCCGCCATCGGCTCGGGCCGCTCGAACGGCGACCTGCCGTGCAGCATCGCGTACAGGGTGACGCCGAGCGACCACAGGTCGGACGCCGGGCCGGCGACGCGGCCCCGCGCGCGCTCGGGCGCGATGTAGGCGGGGGAGCCCATCACCAGCCCGGTCTGGGTGAGGGTGGCGTCACCGGCCGCGGTCGCGATGCCGAAGTCGGTGAGCACGGCCCGCTCGCCCATCCGCCCCGTGCCGGTGATCAGCACGTTGCTCGGCTTCACGTCGCGGTGCAGGACGCCGGCGCCGTGCGCGGCGTGCAGCGCGGCGAGCATCTGCCGGCCGATCTCGGCGGCGCGGCGCGGCTCCAGCGGGCCGTCCTGCTTGATCACCTGGTCCAGGGAGCGGGCCTTGATCAGCTCCATGATGATCCAGGGGCGGTCGTCCTCCTCGACGACGTCGTAGACCGTCACGACGCCGGGGTGGCCGAGCCGCGCGGCGGTGCGGGCCTCACGGAACGTGCGCTTGTGGTGCACGGCGCGTTCCTCATCGGTGAGACCATGCGGGAGGATGACCTCCTTCACCGCAACGTCACGACCGAGGACCTCATCGTGCGCCTGCCAGACCGTCCCCATGCCGCCCCGGCCGACCTGGGTCACCAGGCGGTAGCGGCGGGCGAGCAACCGCTCACCGGTGGGTTCATTTGGCATATCCGCGACCATATCGACTTTTGCTGACAACCTTGGACCGAGCTTGCAAGCCACATCCCCCTACCCGTACGACGTCCGGCCCGGCCCGCAGGTTCGCCGCCGGGCGGCCGCGGGCGGACGAAAGCGTGGTCGACGTGACACCCGGTAAAAAGGAGAGCGCCATACCAGCGAGGGACGTGCCGCGTCCGGACCGGGGAACCATGATCGACAAAGGCCCGCAGGGCCGCCTGCGGGGCGGTCTGCGGGGCGAGTGGGACCGGCTCGTCCAGGCCGCTCCGACGATCTTCTTCTGGTACACCCGACTCTCCGGGATCCTGTCACTGCTCGCGTGGGTCTCCTATGGTCTCATCCTCGAGATAGCCGATATCTGGGCACTGCGCTGGATCGGGTACCTCGGCTGGTTCCCCAGCGTCCCCATCGGGCTGCTGTGGATCCTGCTGTCGATGGGCGTCCGGCGGCGCAAGAAGGCCGCCTGGCGGATCCTCGTCCTGATCTTCTGCCTGCCCACCGCGCTCGGCGTCACGGCCGTCCTGACGACGCTGTTCAACCCGGACATGCCCACCCCCGTGGGGCTGATCGTCACGGCCGGCGTGTACCTCGCCGTCCTCGGCCTGCTGATCTCCGCGCGGGGGCAGTTCACCACGCTGCCCGACCGCGCCAACCGGCGGCTCGCCACCATCGTCTTCACCAGCCTCCTGGTCGTGACCTGCGGAATCGGCACGTTCCTGGTCACCGTCACCGACCGGAACTCAAGCGGCGACTTCTGGACGCACCCGCTCTACGCGATCTCCCAGACCGTCCTCGGGCCGCGCGTCACCGGCAAGCCGATCGACGTGTCGGTCCCGTTCTGGGTGGACGCCATCCTGTGGAGCCTCGGCACCGGGCTGCTGATCGTCACGTTCTGGGCGCTGTTCAAGCCGGGCCGGCGCGACCCCGTCCTGTCCCCCGGCGAGGAGCTCGCGGCGCGCGGCCTGCTCGCCGAGTACGGCGACCAGGACTCCCTCGGCTACTTCGCGCTGCGCCGCGACAAGGACGTCATGGTCGCGCCGAACGGTAAGGCGGCCATCGCCTACCGGGTGGAGGGTTCGGTCTCGCTGGCCAGCGGCGACCCGCTCGGCGATCCCGAATCATGGGACCAGGCGATCGAGGCGTGGCTGGAGGAGTGCCGCGCGCACGCGTGGATCCCGGGCGCGGTCAGCGTCGGCGAGCGCGCCGCCCACATCTACAAGCGGCACGGGTTCGACGCGCTCGAACTCGGCGACGAGGCGATCATCGACCTCACCGACTTCAACCTCGACGGCCGCGAGATGCGGCAGGTCCGGCAGGCGGTCCGGCGGGTCGAGCGGGCCGGGTACACGATCCGGATCCGGCGGCACTCGCAGATCCCCGGCTGGGAGATGGCCAAGCTGATCCGCAGCGCCGACGCCTGGCGCGGCGAGGAGACCGAGCGCGGCTTCTCCATGGCGCTCGGCCGCCTCGGCGACCCCACCGACGGGCGCTGCGTCATGGTCGAGGCGTTCGACGCGCACGGGGAGTTGCGCGGGCTCCTCAGCTTCGTCCCGTGGGGGCGGGCCGGGCTGTCGCTCGACCTGATGCGCCGCGACCGGCTCGCCGAGAACGGCCTGAACGAGTACATGGTCGCCAAGCTGGCGGAGAAGGCCGCGGCGGTCGGCGCGCAGCAGCTGTCGCTGAACTTCGCGATGCTGCGGTCGGCGTTCGAGCGCGGGTCGCAGATAGGGGCCGGGCCGGTCGCGCGGCTGTACTACCGGTTCCTGTCGTTCGCGTCGAAGTTCTGGCAGCTCGAATCGCTGTACCTGTCGAACGCCAAGTACCTGCCGCACTGGCGCCCGCGCTTCATCTGCTACCTGCAGGGGCGGCATCTCGTCCGGCTCGGGCTCGCCTACGCGCGGGCCGAGGGGTTCCTGCCGAGCTTCAACCGCCCGAAGCTGGACCGGGCCGCCGCGATGGTCCCCTCCACCGACCTCGTCGACAAGATCCACGAGATCGAGGAGGCGGCGGACGCGGCGCGCGCCCCGCAGCGGCGGCTGTCGGAGCAGGAGCGGGTCCGGCACGCCAAGCTCGACCAGATCCGCGCCGCCGGGATGGAGCCGTACGCGCTCGGCTGCGAGCGCACCGACTTCGCCGCCGACATCCGCGCGCGCTTCCCCGGCCTCGCCCCCGACACCCGCACCGGCGCCGCGGTGGCGATCGCGGGACGGGTCGTCCTGGCCCGCGAGCACGGCCGGCTGATCTTCGTCACGCTGCGGGACGAGACCGACGACCTGCAGGTCATGCTGACCGCCGACGCGGTCGGCGAGGAGTCGCTGCGGCACTGGAAGACCCTCATCGACCTCGGCGACCAGGTGGGCGTGCGCGGCGAGGTCGTCACGTCCCGGCGCGGGGAGCTGTCGGTGCTCGCCTCGTCGTGGACGCTCGCGGCCAAGTGCCTGCGTCCGCTGCCGAACAAGAGCTCCGGCCTCTCCGACCCCGAGGCCCGCGTCCGGCAGCGGTACGTCGACTTCATCGTGAACGACGAGTCCCGCCGGATGCTGCGGATGCGCGGCGACGCCATCGCCGCCGTCCGCGACGGGCTGCGCGAGCGCGGCTACCTCGAAGTCGAGACCCCGATGCTGCAGCCGGTGCACGGCGGCGCCACCGCGCGGCCGTTCACCACCCGCATCAACGCCTACAACATGCAGCTCTACCTGCGGATCGCGCCCGAGCTGTACCTGAAGCGCCTGCTGGTCGGCGGCATCGGGCGGGTCTTCGAGCTGAACCGCAACTTCCGCAACGAGGGCGTGTCGCATAAGCACAACCCCGAGTTCACGATGCTGGAGGCGTACGAGCCCTACGGCGACTACGACACGATGGCGGCGCTGACCCGCTCCCTCGTCACCGACGCGGCCCGCGCCGCCCTCGGCACCACCGTCGTCGTCCGGGACGGCGTCGAGTACGACCTCGCCGAGCCCTGGGAGGAGATCACCGTCTACGAGTCGGTGTCGAAGGCCCTCGGCGAGGAGGTCACGCCCGACACGCCGATGGCCGCCGTGCGGAAGTTCGCCGAGCGGCACGGGCTGAACGCCGACCCGCAGTGGGGGCAGGGCAAGATCGTCCAGGAGCTGTTCGAGGCGCTGGTCGAGGAGGGGCTGAAGGCGCCGACGTTCGTCCGCGACTACCCGGCCGAGACCTCGCCGCTGACCCGCCCCCACCGCGCGGACCCGCGCCTCGCGGAGAAGTGGGACCTGATCGTCTTCGGCCTCGAACTGGGCACCGCCTACTCCGAGCTGATCGACCCGATCCTGCAGCGGCAGCGGCTCACCGAGCAGTCGCTGCAGGCCGCGGGCGGCGACCCGGAGGCCATGGAGCTGGACGAGGACTTCCTGCGCGCCCTGGAGTACGCGATGCCGCCCGCCGGCGGCATGGGCATGGGCATCGACCGGCTGCTGATCACCCTGACCGGGCGCAGCATCCGGGAGACGATCCCGTTCCCGCTGGTGCGCCCCGGCTCCTAGAGGCGCCGCGGGACGGGCCGGTACCCCTCCCCGGCGAGCCACCTGCGCGCCGCGCCCCGCCGGGCGTCCTCCCCCTCGGGCAGGACGGCCGGCGGGATCGGCCGCCACCGCCGCCCCTCGCACTCGTCGTCCGGCACTTCGGTGGCATGCAGGACGTCGCCGCGCTCCAGGTCGAGGACCTGCTCGCCGTCCTCCAAGGCGGCGGCCACCGCACCCAGATCGACGGGCAGCGGGACGAGCGGCTCGCCGTAGCCCTCCCCCAGCGCGGCGGCGAGGTCGGCGGCCAACTCGGCATCCCCCGGAAGGTCGCGTTCGCGCAGCTCATCAAGGCACGCGCGAGCAAGGCCGACGTCGGCGGGCGGTTGGGAGAGGGCGGCCACGAAAAGGTCACCGGCGTACTGGAGCACCGGCCGGAGCGGACGCCCGCGAAGCACCGAGACATCGCCGCGGCCCGCGTGAACGGCGGCCCGCAACCGCGCCATCGCCTCCTCGTCCCACTCCGTCACACGACATTTGTACAGACATCCAGTGACGTAGGGCGCCGAATTCACCGAGCCCGTTCCGCCGCCAGCACCGGCTATCCGCTAGTCGGAGCGGCTGCGGTACTGCTCTACGGCGTAGCGGAGGCGGGCGCCGACCAGCAGTTCCTCGTCCTCGGGGCAGTCGAGCAGGCGCGCGACCAGCTCGACGATCTGGTCGTCGGTGAGGTCGGGCTCGCGTTCGGCGATGCGGCCGACGATCTCCACCAGCTCGGGGCGCTTGTATCCGACGATCGACTGCCCGCGCCGGACCTGGGCGTGCGCCGCCGGCTCCTCCGCCGGTTGCTCTACCGGTCGCTCGGTCGGAGGCTGCGGCTTGGGGCCGGGTCTGCCCCAGAGAGCGGGGATGTCGGACGGCGGGCGCGGCTCGTCCGCGGGCCGGCTCGGCCCTACCGCGTCCAGCCGCCGGGGTGGAACACGGCGCCGCGGCGGTCCCGGCTCCGCGGGCCCGTCCGCCCGGCGCGGCGCCTCGCCCTCCCGGGGCCCGAGCGGCGGCGCGTCCAGACGGCGTGGCGGGACGTTCGCCGACCTCGCCCCTCGCCCGCGCGAGCCCCCCGCACCCTCCTCACGGGGCGCGTCCAAACGACGCGGGGGAGCACTCGGACGGCGGGGCGGGGCGTTCTCCTCGCGGGGTGGTGGGGGCGTTCCGGCCCGGTCGCCGCCGCTTCCCGCAGGGGCGGGCGAGGACGAACGCGGAGGCCGGGGCGGCGCGGGGCGGCCGGCTTCTGGTGCAGAGTCCGGACGGCGGGGTGAGGGGTTCTGCTCGCGCGGTGGTGGGGGCGTTCCGGCCCGGTCGCCGGTGATTTCCATGGGGGCGGGCGTGGGCGGACGGGAGTGGCGAGGCGCAGGGCGGGCGGTTTCCGGTGGGGAGTCCGGGCGGTGGCGTGGGGGGCCTGGGTGGGAGGTCGGTGGTCGTGGTTCTTGGGAGGGCGTGGCGGGGCTGGGCGGGACTCGGCGTTCGGGCGGTCTGGGGGTGGGGAGGTCCGGGGCCGTCTCGCGTGGGGACGGGGGTGCTTCCGTGGCGGAGGTCAGGGCCGTGAAGAGGGGGGTCGTGGGGGTGATCGCCTCGTGCAGGTGGGCGGGGAGGCGGATCGCGGGGAGCGGGCCTTCGGGCGGCGGGAGGGGCGGGCCGGCGGGGCCCACGAGGATCGTCCGGGGGGCGAGCCACAGGACGTGCAGGGCCTCCGCGCCCGCCTCGTGCTCGCCGTCGACGATGACGACGTCGAAGGAGTCGGGCGTGGGCGGGAGGACGTCCGGGGTGCGCCACAGCGGGAGGAGCCAGGCGGGGACGTCGGCGAGGGCGACCGCGGCCGTCCACGCGCGCGCGGTGGTGAGGGCGGTGCGGGCCTCGCCGAGTTCCTTCTCGGCGGCGGCGGTCAGGGCGGCGCGGTCGGGCGCGGGCGGGGCGGCGGCGGCGCGGCGGGCCCAGGTCCAGGCGTCGTCCCAGCGGCGGGTGCGGGCGTGCCAGGCCTCGTCGCCGTCGGTGGCGATCATGAGGTTGGCGAGGTCGGGGTGGACGGCGCGGACGCGGGCGAGCAGGTCCGCGCAGCGGACCTGCAGGGAGCGCTCGTGCCGGGCCTCGGCGAGGCCGCCGAGGGCGCGCCCGTACGCGGCGGCGTCGCGGGCGTCGATGGCGGCCACCGCGGCGGCCAGTTCGGGCGGATCGCCGGGCTCGGCGGGGCCGATCGAGTCGCGGAGCGCGTCGAGGTCGGCGGTGGCGCGGTTGACGCCGAGCCCTTCGAGCGCGGTGCGGAGGGCGGCCGCGTAGGTGTGCCACTGGACGGGGTGGGCGAGGGCGATGCCGAACCCGCCCCGGTCGAGGAGGCGGCGCGTCGAGTCGACGGCGCGCATGGCCTCGCCGATGCGGGCGAGGCGGGCGTGCGCGCGGACGAACCGGGCCACGCGCTCGGCGGGCGGCAGGTCGGCGGGGAAGGAGATCCCGGCGGCCTCCCAGACGTACTGGAGTTCGCGGCAGGTGATCCGCACCATGAGCTCGGTGTGGACGATGTCGAGCAGGTCGGGCGTGGTGGGCGCGGCGCCGTCCACGGTGACGGTGGCGAGGAGGGGTTCGGCCTGCCGCTGGGCGGCGGAGCGGAGCGGGCCGCGTTTCAGCGTGCCGCCGCCCGCGAGGTGCGCGCGGAGGTCCTGCGCGGCGGCGGCGAGGCCGCGCAGGTCGGCCTCGGCGGGCAGGTCGACGCGGTGGGCGCCGAGGTCGGCGAGGGCGCGTTCGGCCCACTGGGCGCGGGACGTCATCTCCGAGACGCGGGCCCAGATGAGCGGGCGGTGTTCGGCGAGCGCGTCGCCGAACGCGCGGACGGCGAGGTCGGCGGGGTTCCAGCCGCCCGGGTGGCCGTCCAGGCCGAGGTCGCGGAACGCGGCGGCGACGACGGACGCGTCGCCGTCCAGGCGGGCGAGGAGGGTGACGTCGCTGTCGCGCAGCCGCTCCGACAGGTCGGTCTTCGCGCGTTCGGCGCGCTCGGCGGCGGCGACCTCCGCGTCGATCAGGGTGCGGACGTAGGCGGCGCTCGGCAGCGCGCCCGGATCGACGTCGCGCTGCGCGGTGCGGGCCTTGCGCTCGGGGCTCTCCTCGGCGAGCAGGACGACCAGTTCGGCGGCCTCGCTGCGGGAGATCGGCGGGGTCGGCGGCATGTCCGGCCGGACGGGCATCCAGGAGAGGTCGGGGTCCTCGTCCCGGCGGTCGGGCGGCGGTTCGTCCGGCTTGTCGCGCAGTTCGGCGAGCCGGCGGGCGGCGGCCTTCTCCCGCTCGGTCGCCGCGGCCAGGTCGGGCGCGGCCTCCCGGATCGCGTCGCCGACCTGCGCCGCCGTGGCCTGGTCGGTCGCCGTGAGGGCGGCGAGGCCCGGCGGGAGGGCGGCGCGCAGCGCGGCGGACGCGGCCGGCCCGGACGTGGCGACGAGCACCCGGTGCCCGCGCGCGAGCAGCCCGGCGAGCAGGTCGGGGACGGTCTCCGGCGCCCGCTCCGGGATGTGCATGACCTGCGGTTTCTGCGACGGGGACACCAGGCGCGCCAGCCCGTCCGGGATACCGCGCGGCAGCAGGCCGAGCAGCCGGTCGTGGTGGTCGGCGATGGCGGCGCGGCCCGGCGGCCGGACGACCAGGGCGGGCGCCAGCCGGATGCGGGGCGCGGGCGTGGCGGCGTCGGTGTCGGGCGTCCAGTCCTCGCGGTAGTCGGCGGGGGTGGTGAGCGCCACCTGGCACCATTTCCGGAGGACGTCCCCGACCGATGCGTTCAGCCCGAAACCCTGCCCGGACTGGACGGCGTCCGCGATCCAGCCCGCGGGCCGGAAACCGGGATGCCCGGAGAGCAGGTCCCGGTCGCGCAGGACGGTGTGCCCGGCGAGGACGACGTCGATGCGCTCGGACCGCTCGTCCACCGCGATCCGGACCGGCGTGCTCAGCAGGTGGTCGTGGACGGCCGGGCGCCACGACAGCAGCCCGGTCGCCAGCACGACCTCCTCGTCGGCCAGCTCCCGCAGGATGCGGTACCAGTTGCGGAGCGCGAGCCAGCCGTCGAACTCCTCCAGCACGACGGGCGGCGTGAGCGGAATGACCGGGACGCTGAACAGGACGTCGCCGGGCCCGGCGTCCGCCTCCACGTAGACGTCGCCGGGCAGGCCCGCCAGCCAGTGGACGTGGTCGTGGTCGGCGAGGTCGCGGGACGGGCGGCGCCGGGCCCGCGCGAGGTCGCGCAGGAACCCGAGCAGCCGGGCGGCGTACTCGGCCTCGCGCGCGGCGGCTCCGCCCTCAGGCACCACGGCTCCTTCCCTTCCCACGGCGGGACGGACCCGGTCATCCCCGGCGGTCCCCGCATCGGTGACCGGACGGCGGAAAAGGTCCGATGGTGGTGCCCCGATCTAACACCCACAGGCGGGCCCGGTCGAGCACTATCGATGATCTTGGACTAGTGGCGGGCGCCCGCCATGTGCCGGTCCTCGTTCGGCATCATCACCCAGAGCACCAGGTAGACGACGAACTGCGGTCCGGGCAGGAGGCACGACAGCACGAAGAGCAGGCGGACCATCCCGGGGGTCATGCCGAACCGGCGCGCGAGGCCGGCGCAGACACCCGCGATCATCCGATTGTCGCGCGGACGGTAAAGGCCGTTCATGGTTCTTCTCTCCCCGATTCGTCGAGCGGTGAACACGGCCGCGGTTTTCCGCCGCCGTGTTCCCCACGCTACGAACTGGACAGGGGGCTCCACATCGGCCGCTGGGCCCGTTTCCAGGCCATACTTCGGGATTACGGGACGTCCCCTAAGGGTCGTCTAGGAGGCGTTGTATTCGGCGACCAGCTTCGGCAGGCCGACGAGGTCGTCCAGGACGAACAGGCATTGGCGGAGCGCGTCGTCGTCCTCCTGGATGTGCCCCCAGGGGCCGCGCCGCAGGAACGCCGCCCGCATCCCGAACTCCAGGGCGGGACGGACGTCGTTGTCGATCCGGTCCCCCACGTACAGGACGCGGTCCGGCAGGACGTCCGCGAGCTGGGCGCAGCGCTCGAAGAACTCCTGGGACGGCTTGCTGACGCCCCACACGGCCGAGATGCCGACGACCTCCGTGTCCAGGCCGAGCGCCGCCATCTGCGCCGCGGCCTCGACCGGCTGGTTGCCCGCGATCCCGACGTAGAGGCCCTGGTCCCGCAGGCCGGACAGGCAGGCCCGCGCGTCCGGGTACAGGTCGTCGGGCCCGAACCCGTTCGGGACGCCCGCCTCGGCGCGGCGCCGCTCCTCCTCCGCGAGGTCGAAACCGGGCCGGAAGTACTCCAGCAGGTCCATGTGGCTGCCGCCGAGCGCGAGCACCGCGCCCAGCTTGGTGAGGAAGGTGTGCCTCGGCACGCCGAACCAGTCGGCCCAGCGCCCGTAGATCTCCCCCTCGTTGACGAGGGTCTCGCCGATGTCGAAGAACACCGCCTGGACGGGGCGCAGGTTCACTTGGCGCCCAGGTCCACCGTGGTGCCGGGGGCGAGGCGGCGGAACTCCCTGCCGAGTTCCTCACCCGCCTTGGCGACGTGGTTCTGCATCACCGTGAGGCCGATGTCGTTCAGCAGGCCGTCGTGGATGACGAAGGCCCGCTCGGGGCGGACCTCGCGCGTGTAGGCGTACAACTCCGGAATCTTCATCCACGGCGCGTTGCCCGGCAGGCACAGGGTCGGCACGGGCTCAGACGGGACGGTCAGCGCGTCACCCGGGTGGAACACCTCGCCGTTCACAAGGAAACCGACGTTCGGGATGGGAGGCACGTCCGGGTGGAGGATCTCGTGCTCCTCCCCGTAGACATGGACGTCGAACCCGGCGATGGTCACGGCGTCCCCGTGGCCGACCTGGTGGACGCGCCCGCCGAGGTCGGCGAGGTTCTCCGCGACGACGCGGGACGTCCAGACCTCCAGCGCGGGGCGCTCGGCCATCGCGGCGCGCAGCGCGTCCGGGTCGACGTGGTCGAAGTGCTCATGGGTGATCAGGACGGCGTCGGCGGCGGCCAGCGCGCCGGACGCCTCGCTGAAGGAACCCGGGTCGATGACGATCGTGCGGTCGTCCTCGGTGATCTGGACGCAGGCGTGCCCGAACTTCGTTAGACGCATCCGGCCATGCTTTCACGACGGGGGCGCCGCACCCATTGACCGGTCCCCGGGTCGTTGATAGAACACGTTCTACTTTGACCCGGCGCAGGAGTCCGGTGCAAGGAGGCGGCGATGCCCGTTCCCGACCAACGCGATCCCGAGATCACCCGACGCGCGCTGACGGACTGGCTCGGCGGGCATCTGCCCGGCGTCCGGATCCCCCACGTGGACACCCCGCAGACCAGCGGATTCTCCAACGAGACCCTCATGTTCGAGGCCGAGTGGAGCGAGGGCGGCGAGACCAGGCGGGAGCCGTTCGTCGCGCGGGTCGCGCCCACCGCCTACCAGGTCTTCCCCGAGCCCCGCTTCGCCGACGAGTACCGGCTGATGCGCATCCTGGACGAGCGCACCTCCGTCCCCGTGCCGCCGATCCGCTGGTACGAGCCGTCCGCGGACGTGCTCGGCGCCCCGTTCTTCGTGATGGGACGGGTCGAGGGCCGCGTCCCGACCGACATGCCGCCGTACCACACGGACGGCTGGGTCACCGAGGTCCCGCCGGCGGAGCGGGCCGCGATGTGGTGGTCCACGCTGGAGATCATGGCGGACCTGCACCGGCTGGACGTCCGCGGCCTCGGCCTCGGCTTCCTCGACCAGCCGTCCTGGGGCGCGCCCGGCCTCGACCAGCGGCTCGCCTACTACGAGCACTACCTGCACTGGGCCTACAAGGGCCCGCAGGAGACGGCGCTCAAAGCGCTGGCGTGGCTGAAGGCGAACCGCCCGGACGAGCCGGACGAGCCGGTCGCGCTGTGGGGCGACGCCCGCATCGGCAATGTGATCTTCCAGGCGGGCGCGCCGGCGGCCGTCCTGGACTGGGAGACCGCGGTGCTCGGCGCCCCCGAGGAGGACCTCGCCTGGTTCATGTTCCTCGACCGCCACCACAGCGACGGCATGGGCGCGCCCCGGCTGGACGGCTTCCCGTCCTATGCCGAGACGATCGCCCGGTACGAGGAGCTGCTCGGACGCCCGATGCGGCACATGGCGTACTACGAGGTCCTGTCCGGCTTCAAGTTCTCGGTGATCATGGCGCGGATCGGCCAGGCGATGATCGACTTCGGCTGGATCGACGAGACCTCCGACTTCCCCTACGACAACAACTGCACGCAGTTGCTCGCGCGCATCCTCGGAGGGGACCAGTGACGCTGTCGCCGCTCGACGACTACCCGATCCACCAGGCGCCCGAGGTGATGCGGCACGTCACGACGTCCGACCGCAACTTCTACGACCGGTACTACTTCAACGTGCACCCCTGCTCCGACGAGATGATGATCCTCATCGGGATCGGGCAGTACCCGAACCTCGGGGTGATGGACGCGTTCGCGGTCGTGCGGCGCGGCCACGTGCACAAGGTCGTCCGCGCGTCCCGCGAGCTGGGCAACGACCGCATGGACACCACGGTAGGCCCGTTCCGCGTCGAGGTCATCGAGGGGCTGAAGCGGCTCAGGGTCGTCCTGGACGAGAACGAGCACGGCCTGGCCTTCGACCTGACGTGGGAGGGGACGATCCCCGCCACGCTGGAGCCTCCGCACTACCTGCGCTGGCAGGAACGCGTCGTCTTCGACTCGCGGCGCCTCGCCCAGACCGGCCGCTGGACGGGCACCATCACGGTGGACGGCGAGACCATCGAGGCCACGCCCGACCGCTGGTGGGGCTCGCGGGACCGGTCGTGGGGCGTCCGTCCCGTGGGCGAGCCCGAGCCGCCGGGCATCCAGGTCAAGAACGCGGGCACCTTCTACTGGCTCTACACGCCGATCCAGTTCGAGGACCACTCGATCCTGTGCATCGTCCAGGAGGACGAGAAGGGCCGCCGCGTGCTGGAGGAGGCCACCCGCGTCTGGCCCGACCGCGAGGCCGAGTACCTGGGACGTCCCGAATACCGTCCCGTGTACGCCGAGGGCACCCGCGACGTGGTCACCGCCACGCTGCGGTTCTCACCGCCCGGCGGGGAGCCGTTCGAGGTGAAGGCGACGCCGATCCTGCCCGTCCACCTGATGGTCGGCACGGGCTACGGGTTGGAGCCCGACTGGAAGCACGGCATGTACCAGGGGCCGGACCTCAAGGTCCAGGGCGTCGCCTACGACACCCGCAAACCGGACGACGCCGCCCGCATGTGGGGCATGGTCGACGCCGTCGGCCGGTACGAGTACCTGGACGGGGCGCAGCCCACCGATGCCGTCACCGGCTACGGCCTCTACGAGTACTGGGCCCTCGGCCCGCATCCGTCCTTCGATGACTGAGGAATCTGCGAGACTGGCGACCGTGACGACCCCGCCTTCGCCCGACCCCCCGGACGCGGGACGGCCGTCCCGGGAAGAACTGGACGGGCAAGTGCGCGAACGGTACGGCACGTGGCGCGACCAGCCGCGCGGTCTGGCCTGCGCGGTGATCGCGGCCTTCATGGTCCTCACCACGGCGGCGTTCGTGTTCGCCGTGGTCGCCGTGGTCGCGGCGATGAGCTGACGGCACGAGACCCGGGGCGCCCGCGATCGGAGGCCCCGGGTCTCGCCGCACACGTCAGGTAGGGATCCCCCCGGTGCCCTCCGCGATGGTGAACGCGACGTCCCCCTGCGGATCGACCTGCGCGTCGAGCATCTTGTCGTCCAGCATCTCGGCGACGCTGGGCTCCAGGTACACCTTCGCGCCCTCCTCCTCGACGACCTGGTCGCCGGCCTCGGGCGCGGGGGCGACCGAGAGCCGCAGGGCGTCCGAGCCGTCGAGCCCGGACTCGATGCGGATGCCGGTCTCCGGCGGAAGCTCCGGGTTGGCGGTCACGGTACGGATGACCTGGACGGCACCGCTGGTCAGCGTGAGCACGATCAGCTCCTCACGTCTCTGTCGTTGTCGTGTCGGATCTGCCCCACCCTCCCCGATCGCCACGGCGGCAAACATCCGCGGCGAACCTCTTGCGGCGGGGATCGGCGGACCATCCGGACCGCGACCGGCCGCCCGTGTCAGCCGGCGTTCGGGGCGAGCGCCCGCACCGCCTCGGCCTGGGAGAGCCCGCCGCCGGGGACGACCGCGAGGACCGGCGTGGTCAGGCCGTTGTCGACGTACTCGCGGATCCTGGCCCGGCACGCCTCCGGCGACCCGTGCACGATCAGGTCGTCGACGACCTCGTCCGGGATGACCTCCAGGGCCTTCTTCCGGTCGCCGGCCGCCCACGCCTCGTTCATCGGGGCCAGCGCCTCACCGCGGCCGAGCCACTCGTGGAACGCCTTGTAGACGGGGACCGTCATGTACGCGGCGATCATCCAGCGGCCGATCGCGCGGGCCTCCTCGGCGTCGCCGGTCGGGCACACGAACAGCCGCGCGATCAGCTCGGGCTCCTCGCCCAGCTCGCCGCGGACCGTCCGGACGTCCTTCGGCGCCAGCCAGTTGGTGATCGCGCCGTCGGCCTCCCGCGCGGCGAGCCGCAGCATGCCGGGACGCAGCGCCGCGAGGACGATCGGCGGCGCCGCCTCCGGCACGTTGTCCAGCTTGAAGCCCTTGACGGCGAAGGTGTCGTACTCCTCCTTCACCTTCTCCCCGGCGAGGGCCCTGCGCAGGAAGCGGAGCGTGTCGCGGACCCGCTTGTACGGCTCGTCGAACGGGATCCCGTTCCAGCGCTGCACGATCGTGTCGGACGAGGTGCCGATGCCGAGCACGAACCGTCCGGGCGCGAGGCCCGCGAGGGTGGCGGCATGCTGGGCCAGCAGCGCGGGCCCGCGCGTGTAGACCGGCACGATCGCGGGGCCGAGGCGCAGCTCGGGGCCCCACTGGGAGGCGAGCGCCAGCGGGGTGAACGCGTCGGTGCCGTTCGTCTCGGCGGACCAGGCGTCGGTGTAGCCGAGCCCGGACAGCTCCGCGACGATCTCGCGGTGCTCGGCCAGCGGGAGCCCGGTCAGCGGAATGGTCAGTCCCCAGCGTGACATGCGCGCCTCCTAGACGATCGACGGGCGGATGGTGGAGCCGCCGTCCACGACGAGGGTCTGCCCGGTCATCCATGACGAGAGGTCGCCCGCGAGGAACACGGCCGCGTTCGCGATGTCCTCGGGCTCGCCGAGGCGGGCGAGCGGCATGTACTTGCTGATCTCGGCCTCCTTGCCCTCCCACAGCGCGCGGGCGAGGTGGGTCTTGACCAGGCCGGGGGCGATGCAGTTCACCCGCACCTTGGGCGCGAGCTCCATCGCGAACTGCCGGCTGAGGTGGATGACCGCGGCCTTGGTGACGTTGTAGTAGCCGATGCCGTGCTCGGTGACCATGCCGCCGATGGAGGCGATGTTGATGATGGAGCCGCCGCGCTCGGCCATGCCCGCCTTCAGCGCGAGCTGCGTCCACTGCACGATCGGGAACTGGTTGATCTCGACGGTCTTCGCCGCGGCGGCGGGCTCGATGTCGGCCATCGGCCCGAAGTAGGGGTTCGTACCGGCGTTGTTGACCAGGATGTCGACGCCGCCGAACTCCCGCACCGCCGCGTCCACGCACGCGGCGGCCTCGTCGGCGTGCGCGACGTGCGCCGCCTTGGCGAGGACGCCCACGTTCGGGCTCGCCGCGCCGATCTCCTTGGCGACCTCGTCGAGCGCCTCCTGCTTGCGGGACGAGAGCACCACGTTGGCGCCCTCGGCGGCGAACGCGGCCGCGATCGCCTTCCCGATGCCCCGGGACGCCCCGGTGACCAGGGCCGTCCTTCCCTCAAGACCAGTCCGCATCCGCGCGCTCCCTACTCGCTCGCACCCTGTGGGCGGCTATGGGCAGAATCCGACTCGGTTCACTGTAGCGAAGTGACTGACGAGTCAGTTAGCTGGCTCCCGAGGTTCCGTCCCGCTCACCGGACGGCGTTCTTTCTAACGATCGTTTGGTTGTTACGCTGCGCCGGAAGACACGAGGAGGGGCCGCGTGACCACGACCAAGGAGCGCCGTCCGGCCGTCGAGGGCTGGTACACGACCGCGGACGGCGATGTCCGCCTGCTCGGTACCCGCTGCTCGTCGTGCGGAACGCCGTACTTCCCGCGCAACGAGCTGGCGTGCCGCAACCCCGGCTGCACCGGGCCGAAGGACGGCTCGGAGCTGGAGCCGTACGCGCTGTCGCCGCGCGGGCGCGTCTGGTCCTACGCCGACTCGCGGTACAAGCCGCCGCCTCCGTACGTCTCCCCCGACCCGTTCGTCCCGTACACGGTGGCCGCCGTCGAACTCGAGGCCGAGCGCATGGTCGTCCTCGGCCAGGTCGTCCCCGGCGTCACGGTGGACGACCTCGAGGTCGGCATGGAGGTCGAGCTGACCGAAGGCGTCCTCTACGAGGACGACGAAGCCGAGTACACGGTGTGGATGTGGAGGCCCGTCGAATGAGTCGCGACATCGCCGTCCTCGGTGCGGGCATGCACCCGTGGGGCAAGTGGGGCCGCAACTTCGTCGAGTACGGGCTCGCGGCGGCGCGGGCCGCCCTCGCCGACGCCGGGCTCTCGTGGACGGACGTCCAGTACGTGTCGGGCGCCGACACCATCCGGAACGGGTACCCGGGGTTCATCGCCGGCGCCACGTTCGCGCAGGCGCTCGGCTGGTCGGGCGCGCGGGTGTCGAGCTGCTACGCGGCGTGCGCCTCCGGGGCGCAGGCCATCAACACGGCGCGCGCGCAGATCCTCGCGGGCCTGTGCGACGTCGCGCTGGTCGTCGGCGCCGACGCCGCGCCGAAGGGCTTCTTCAAGCCGGTCGGCGGCGACCGGCCCGACGACCCCGACTGGCTCCGCTTCCGCCTCCTCGGCGCCACGAACCCCATCTACTTCGCGCTGTACGCGCGCCGCCGGATGGCCCTGTACGGCGCGACGCTGGACGACTTCGCCGCCGTGAAGGTGAAGAACGCGCGGCACGGCCTCGCCAACCCGAACGCCCGGTACCGCAAGGAGGTGACGGCGGAGGACGTCCGCGAGTCCGCCGTCGTCGCCGACCCGCTCCGCCTCCTGGACATCTGCGCGACCAGCGACGGCGGCGCCGCGCTCGTCCTCACGTCCATGGAGTTCGCGCGGCGGCACGGCGTCACCGACCCGGTGCGCATCCCGGCGATCTCGACGGTCACGCCGACCTTCCCCAAGACCGTCCTCGACCTGCCCGACTTCGCCACGGACTCGGCCATGACGGCCGCCGTCCCCGAGCGCCCGTTCCGCTCCGCGATCGCGCACGCCGCCTACGAGGAGGCCGGCCTCGGCCCCGAGGACCTGTCGCTCGCCGAGGTCTACGACCTCTCCACCGCCCTCGAACTCGACTGGTACGAGGACATCGGCCTCTGCGAGCAGGGCGGCGCCGAGGACCTGCTGCGCTCCGGCGCCACGGCGCTCGGCGGCCGCATCCCGGTCAACCCGAGCGGCGGCCTCGCCTCCTTCGGCGAGGCGATCCCGGCCCAGGCGATCGCGCAGGTCTGCGAGCTGACCTGGCAGCTGCGCGGCCGGGCCGAGGGCCGCCAGGTCGAGAACGCCCGCGCCGGCATCGCCGTGAACCAGGGCCTCTTCGGCCACGGCTCGGCGGTCATCACCGTCAAGTAGCCGAACCCGCGTCCCAGCCCCCGCCGACCGGCACCGGCCCGGCGGGGGCGTCTCCGCGTGACCGGGCACGCCCGCGCGACCCGTCGCGCCGGCGCGGCTCGTCGCGGCGAGGCGGTCAGTCGGCGGTGCGGGCGACGTGGAGGGCGTAGGCGATCATCGGGGCCTGGAGCGGGAGCCGGCCGTAGGCGATGGCGCGCAGCGGCAGGGGGCGGCGGCGCCAGTCGCGGGCCATCTTGACGTTCGCGGGGAAGACGGCCGCCATCAGGGCCGCCGTGGCGAGCGCGCCCGCCCTGCGGGTGCGCGGGTGGGCGATGGCCGCGGCGCAGCCGAGTTCGGCGGCGCCGCTGAGGTAGGTCCAGGTCCGCGCACGACCGGGCAGGCGCTTGGGGATGAGCGCGTCGAACGGCCTCGGGGCGATCATGTGCAGGGCGCCCATGCCGGCCATGGCACCGGCCAGCCGCCGGGACGCGCGTGACGAATCGGTCATGCCCGGCAGTCTCGCAGATCGGACGGCGCGTCCAATAGCGCCCTCTCTTTTCCGGCAATGTGATGCAAGTCACCCCACTTTGCCCGTGTGACCTGGGGTGGAGCGGTCACGTGTCAGATGTCACCGTCTCGGCGGATTCGCGAGGTTCCGGGCAAGGTTACCTTTGTACTGACCGGTCAGTTCAAATTTCCTCCCGGAGGCTCGCGATGGCGACCGAGCACCAGACTCCGGGGACGGCTGCCGCGGCCGGGGGGACCGCCGGCGCCGTCTCCGGACCCTCCCCGAAGGGCTCCGGGACTGGCGGGGGCCGTCCCGGAGCCGGAGCCCCCCGGGCGCTCGGCGTGCGGGCGCGGGGCCTCGGGGTGCGCGGCGCCCGGGGCTGGGTGTTCCGGGACGTCGGGCTGGACGCCCCGGCCGGGGCCCTGGTCGCGGTGAGCGGCATCGCCGGGACGGGCCGCACCGCACTGCTCCTCACGCTCGGCGGACGCATGAGGCCCGCCGAGGGGTCGGTCGCCGTCGGCGGATTCACCAGGCCCGGAGACGTCCAGCGCGTTGCGGCGCTGGGGATCGTGCCCGGCGTGACCGAACTCGACCCGGCGCTGACCGTGCGCGAGCACCTGAACGAGGCGCTGGCACTGCGCGAGGGCGTCTTCGGCAGGTTCCGCGGACGGGACGAACGCAGGCGGCGGGCCCTCGACCGAGTCGGACTGGACATCGACCAGCGGACGCTCGCCGACGAACTCCCACCGGACGAGGCGCGACTGCTCGGCGCCGCCCTGGCGCTCGTCGGCGCCCCCGGACTGCTCCTGCTCGACGACGTCGACGAGGGGCTGCCCGCCGACCGGCAGCGGGAGCTGTGGCGGCGGCTCGCCGCGATCGCGGCCGGCGGCGTCACCATCGTCGCCGCCTGCCACGACCCCGCCCCCGCCGACGGTCTGGCCACGCACGGCCTCCCCCTGGGCTAGCTAGGAGAACCCCCCGATGAGACTTCCCGCGTTGACGTCCGGCGGCCTGGAACTGCGCCGCTTCCAGCGCAACCGGCTGACCCGCATCGCCCTCGCCGGGCTCGTGCTCCTGCCACTGCTCTACGCGGGTCTCTATCTGTGGTCGTTCTGGGACCCCTACGCGCGGCTCCAGCACGTGCCGGTCGCGCTGGTCGTCCAGGACCGGCCCGCCAAGGCGGACGGCAAGACCGTCCACGCCGGGGCCGATCTCGCGGACGAGCTGAAGCAGCGCAAGGTCTTCGACTGGCGCACCGTGTCGGCGGAGGACGCCGAGAAGGGCGTGCGGTCGGGGAAGTACTACATGTCGCTGACGATCCCGTCCGACTTCAGTGCCCGGATCGCCTCGCCGTCCCAGGACGGCGTTCCCACGGCCGCCGGGCTGCGGCTCCAGATGAACGACACGAACAACTACGTCATGGGGACGCTCGCGCAGTCCGCGTTCAAGGAGATCAGCGCCGCCGCCGGAAGCGAGGCCGTGCACGGCTACTTCGACCGCATCTTCCTGTTGTTCGGCAAGCTGCACGGCGAGCTGGGCGAGGCCGCCGACGGCGCCGGCAGGCTCGCCGAGGGCTCCGGGCAGGCGCGGGACGGGGCCGGGAGGCTCGCCGCAGGCGCGGGCGAGGCCGAGGCGGGCGCGGGCCGGCTCAAGGGCGGCATCGACGAGGCCCGGTCGGGCAGCGGCGACCTGACGTCCGGGCTCGGCGAGCTGCACGACGGGACCGCCCAGGTCGCGGCCGGCATGCGGAGGCTCACCGCGGCCGCCGACCGGGCGAGCGGCACGCTCGTCCCGCTGCTGCGCGAGAACGCCCCCGAGATCCGGCGGGCGGCGCTCGCCGTCGCGCGGGGCGCCGACGCCCTCGCGGACGGGGCCGGGCGGCTGCCCGCGCGGACCGGCGCCGCCGTCGAGCAGGCGGAGAAGGCGCAGGCGGAGCTGGAGGCGCAGCTCGCCGCGCATCCGGAGATCCCCGCGAACGTCCGGCAGGACCTCACCCGGGCCGCCGCGCAGGTCGTCGCCGCGGCGAAGGACGTGGACGGGTACGTCCGCGAGCACGCCGGCGACCTGCGCAAGGTCGCCGCCGACGCGCGGACGGTCGAGAAGGCCGCCCGCAGGCTCGCCGAGGACGCGCCCGCCCTGGCCGCCAAGGTCGACAAGGCCCGCCGGGACGTCGACCGCCTCAACGCCGGAACCCAGCGGGTCAACACGGGCGCCGGGAAGCTCCTCGCCGGATCGTCCCGGCTCACGAACGGACTCGGCGCCCTGTCGGACGGCGCCGGCGCGCTGCGCGGCGGGCTCGGCCGGCTGTCCGGTGGCGCGGTGACGCTGGAGACGGCGCTCGCGCAGATCTCCGACGGCAGCGGCAGGCTCGCGACAGGCCTGGACGAGGGCGCCCGGAAGATCCCGGACTACGGCGACGACGAGCGCGCCGCGCGGGACGACATGATGAGCGACCCGGTGCGGCTGGCCAGCGCCACCGACAACAAGGTGCCGAACTACGGGACGGGCTTCACGCCGTTCTTCGTCCCGCTGTCGCTCTGGGTCGGCGGCATGATCATCTACATGCTGCTGCGCCCGCTGAACCCGCGCGCGATGGCGGGCACCGCGCCCGGCCGCCGCGTCGCGCTCGCCGGCTGGCTGCCCGCCGCGCTGATCGGGGCGGCGCAGGCGTGCGTCGTCCTGGCGGTGCTGCATCTCGCGCTCGGGCTGCGCGCCGAGCACTGGCCGGGGCTCGTCGCGTTCCTCGCGCTCGCGTCCGCCGCGTTCCTCGCCGTGATCCAGTGGGTGAACGCCCGGTTCGGCCCGATCGGCCGGATCCTCGCGCTGGCGCTGCTGATGCTCCAGCTGACGTCGGCGGCGGGCACCTACCCGATCGAGACGAGCCCCCGCTTCTTCCAGGTCGTCCGGCCGTACCTGCCGATGTCGTGGGTGGTGGACGGCGTCCGGCCCCTGATCGGCGGCGGCTCGCTGACGCCGGTATGGCAGGGTTGTGCGGTGCTGGTCGCCTTCCTGGCCGGCGGGCTCGCGCTCACCGCCCTGGCCGTCCGGCACAACCGGGTGTGGACCCTGAAGCGCCTCCACCCGGCGCTGAAGCTGTAGGAGGTGGCGGACGTGGCGCGCAGCGCGACCCGGGAGAAGCTGTTCGGCGCGGCGATCGAGCTGATCGCCGAGAGCGGGCTGGCCGCCACGACCGTCGACCAGATCGCCGAGCGCGCCGGGGTCGCCAAGGGCACCGTCTACTACAACTTCGGCAGCAAGGCCGCGCTGTTCGCGGCGCTGCTGGAGTACGGGGTCGAGCGGCTCGCGGCGGCGCTGCGGGACGCCGCGTCCGGCCGGGCGCCGCTGGACGCGCTGGAGGCCGCCGTCGCCGCCGAGCTGGCGTTCATCGGCGAGCACGAGTCGTTCGCCCGGCTGCTGATCGCCGAGACGTGGCGGTCCGGCGGCGACTGGCAGCGCACCGCGCGCCTCATCCGGGAACGCGCCATCGGCGTCATCGCGGACGTCCTGCGGGACGCCGTCGCCGCCGGCGACCTGCGCTCCGACCTCGACACCGGGACCGCCGCGTCCGCCGTGTTCGGCATGGTGCTGACCGTCGCGCTCGACTGGCGCGCCCTCCAGCCCGGCCGCCCCCTCGCCGACGTCCAGGCCACCCTGATGGACCTCCTGCGCGGCCGGCTCGCCGGCTAGGGGAGGTTGCGGACCTGCTCGATGATGCCGGGCATCGCCTCGTTGCTCTCCCGGATCCAGCGCCGCAGGACGGCGATCTCCTCGTCGCTGTAGGTGGCGAGGCGCTCCCGGAAGGCGTCGGCGATCGGCTCGAAGTAGGAGCCGAACTCGGCGATGTTCTCCTCGACCGGCTCGACGATCACGCGGCGGCGGTCGTCGGGGTCGCGGCTGCGCCTGACGTACCCGGCGCGCTCCAGCCGGTCGATGACGGCCGTGATCGCGCCGCCGGTCGTGATGCCCATCAGCTGCGCCAGCCGGCCGGGCGTCTGCGGCCCGTCCAGGACCAGCGCGCTCACGCACTGCGCGTCGGTGACGTTCAGGCCCGCCTTGCTCGCGGTGGCGTGGTGCAGCAGGACGGTGAACATGGTGCTGCGCTGCATCGCCCGCTGCAGCTCGTCCAACCGCTCGCGGTCCGGGGTCGACACCGCCCACCTCTCCCTCGTCATCTCTCGATTGGAGAGCTTAGTGGCCGGATCCGGACAGGACCACCGGAGACGGCGCGGCGTGTGGCGCACGACTCAGGGGCCCGTGATCGGGGCACCCCCGGGGCACCCCTATCATGGGTTTTGTTAGGACCACTAACAGAGGTCCGCTCCTGGCCCCGAATCCCACGAAGGTTCGGGGCCGACCTCTAGCGAGCGCCCCTACCCGGCCTCCTCCGCCACCTGCTTGGCCCACCGGTAGTCGGCCTTGCCCGCCGGCGACCGCTTCATCTCCGCGACGAACGCGTAGACGCGCGGCACCTTGTAGCCCGACAGCTCGCGGCGGCAGTGCGCGTCCAGGTCGTCCGAGGACGGCGCGTCGCCGGACGCCTGGATCACCGCGGCCACGCGGTTCCCCCAGCGCTCGTCCGGAATGCCGGTCACGACCGCGTCGTACACGGCCGGGTGCCCCTTGAGGACGGCCTCGACCTCCTCCGGGAACACCTTCTCGCCGCCGGTGTTGATCGCCTGCGAGCCGCGCCCGTACACGGCGATCGAGCCGTCCTCTTCGACGGTGGCGATGTCGCCGGTGAGCAGCCAGCGCCTGCCGTCCACCACCGGGAACGTCTTCGCCGTCTTCTCCGGGTCGTTGTAGTAGCCCTGCGCGATGTGCCCCGTCCGGGCGACCTGGCCGATGACGCCCGACCCCGGCTTGACGGGCTGGAGCGCGTCGTCCAGGACCGTGACGTTCTCCACGTCCGGCGCGAACCGCAGGCCCTTCTCCGGGGTGGAGCCGGCGACCGCCTCGGCCGTCGAGCCCGACTCGGTCGACCCGAACCGGTCCAGGATCAGCACGTTCGGCAGCAGCTTCTGGATGCGGTCGCGGACCGTCCCCGTGAAGATCGCGCCCGTGGACACGTAGGCGAACAGCGAGGAGGTGTCGTAGTCGCCGCGCGCCAGCTCCTCCGCCATCGGGATCGCCATCGCGTCCCCGGTGATCGTCAGCGAGTTGACCTTCTCCCGCTCGATCGTCCGCCACACGTCGGCCGCGTCGAACTTGCGGGTGTAGACGAGCGTCGCGCCCATGAACCAGGCGATGAACGTGGCCACCTGCGCGGCCCCGTGCATCAGCGGAGCGACCGGCATCATGGTCAGCGGCCCGCTGTTGCGGGCGTGCTCCACGATGTCCTCCGGCTTGGACGGCCGCGGCACCGTCGGGTTCCAGAACGCGAAGATGATCTGCTCGGCCGACCACATGACGCCCTTCGGCATCCCGGTCGTCCCGCCGGTGTAGATGATGTACAGGTCGTCGCCGGAGCGCGCGGGGAAGTCGCGCGTGCCGTCGGCGTCCCGCAGCGCCTCGTCGTAGGCGACCGCGCCCGGGATGGACGGCGCGCCGCCCACCGCGATGAGGTGCCGCAGCTCCGGCGCCTCCGGGACGGTCGCGGCGACCCGGTCCTCGAACTCCACGTCGTACAGCAGCGCGACGCTGTCGGAGTCCCGGTAGACGTAGAGCAGCTCGTTCTCCACGTACCGGTAGTTGACGTTGATCGGCACGGCCCGGATCTTCATCGTCGCCAGCAGCGCCGCCGCGTACTCCACCCCGTTGTAGAGCTGGACGGCGACGTGCTGGCCGGGGCGGACGCCCGCGTCCCGCAGATGGTGGGCGAGGCGGTTCGCGTGCTCGTCGAGCTCGGCGTAGGTGAACCGCTGGTCGCCGCAGATCAGGGCGACCCGGTCCCCGATCGCATCCGCGAGTCCCTCGAACAGGTCAGCGTGGTTGTACTCCATCGGACGCCCTCCGAAGGGGATCTTCGCGCCTTTGACGGGGTCTGGGGTCGCCCCCAGAGAGACAGGGATTGGGGGAAGTCAGGGTTTGTCGCTGCCGACGATCCACATCGCGAAGAACTGGGCGCCGCCGCCGTAGGCGTGGCCGAGCGCGCGGCGCGCACCGTCCACCTGGTGGTCGCCGGCCAGCCCGCGCACCTGCAGCGCGGCCTCCGCGAACCGGATCATTCCGGACGCGCCGATCGGGTTGGACGACAGCACGCCGCCGGACGGGTTCCACGGGATGTCGCCGTCGAACGCCGTCGCCCCGGCCTCGGTGAGCTTCCAGCCCTCGCTCTCGCCGCAGAACCCGAGGTTCTCCAGCCACATCGGCTCGTACCAGGAGAACGGGACGTACACCTCGGCGCAGTCGAGCTCGCTGCGCGGGTCGGTGATGCCGGCCTGCCGGTACACGTCCGCCGCCGCGTCCTTGCCGCCCTGCGGGCTGACGGTGTCGCGGCCCGCGAACTGCATCGGCTCCGACCGCATCGACGTGCCGTGCACCCACGCGGGCTTGTTCGGCGCCTTCTTGGCGGCGTCCTCCGAGGCCAGCACCATCGCGCAGGCGCCGTCCGAGGACGGGCACGTCTCCAGGTACCGGATCGGCTCCCACAGCATCGGCGTCGACTCGACCATCTCGCGGGAGATGCCGGGGATCTTCAGGTGCGCGTACGGGTTCCGCAGCGCGTTCTGCCGGTCCTTGACCGCGACGAGCGTGCCGATGTGGTCGGGGGCGCCGGACCGGGCCATGTAGGCGCGGATGTGCGGCGCGAAGTAGCCGCCGGCCCCGACGACCAGGGACGTCGTGAACGGCCCGTTCACCGTCAGCGCCCACGTCGCGTTCGACTCCGACTGCTTCTCCCACGCGATCGTGAGGACGCGCTCGTGCACGCCGGACTGGATCAGGTTCGCCGCGACGATCGCCGTGGACCCGCCGACCGAGCCGGCCGTGTGCACGCGCAGCAGCGGCTTGCCGGTGGCGCCGATCGCGTCCGCCAGGAACAGCTCCGGCATCACGACGCCCTCGAACAGGTCGGGCGCCTTGCCGACCACGACGGCGTCGATGTCCTTCCAGGTCAGCCCGGCGTCGTCGAGGGCGCGGCGGGCGGCCTCGCGGAGCAGGCCGGCCATCGACACGTCCAGCCGCTTGGTCTTGTACTGGGTCTGCCCGACGCCGATGACCGCGCAGGATTTAGCCATTGTTCTCTCCCGACAGCACGCAGACGAGGTTCTGCTGGAGGCAGGGGCCGGACGCGGCGTGCCCGAGCGCCCGGGACGCCGTCCCGTCGTGGATGCGGGACGCGGCCTCGCCGATCCGGATGAGGCCCGCCGCCATCACCGGGTTCGCCGACAGCGCCCCGCCGGACGGGTTGACCGTGACGCCGTCGTCCAGGCCGAGGGCCTCGCGCAGGATCAGCTCCTCATGGCTGAACTGGGCGTGCAGCTCCGCGACCTCGATCCCGGCCGCGCCGGCCTTCTCCCCCGCGAGGCGGGCGGCCTCGGACCGGGTCAGGTCGCGGACGCCGAGCGCGTGCGGCTCGGTGCGGTGGTCGATGCCGGTGATCCACGCGGGCCGCTCGCACAGCTCCCGCGCCCTGTCGCCGGCCGCGAGCACGATCGCGGCGGCGCCGTCGGTGACGGGCGCGACGTCGTAGGGGTGCAGCGGCGCCACGTCGTAGTCGTCGCCGTCCGGGTCGGGCAGGTGCAGCGCGAACGGGTTGTCGCGGCCGGACGCCCGGGACCGCGCCGCGACCGCGCGCAGGTCGTCCTCCTTCACGCCCGACCTGTCCATGTAGGCGCGGGCCTGCATGGCGGCCATCGACACCTGGTCGACGCCGAGCGGCGCCAGCGTGTAGGGGTCGAGCTGCTGGTTCATGATCGCGCGGAGGTCGCCCTGGGACGACTTGCCGAACCCGTACACCAGCGCGGTGTCGATCTGGCCGAGCTGGAGCTTCACCCACGCCTCGTACAGCGCCCACGCGCCGTCCATCTCGACGTGGCTCTCGGAGATCGGCGGCCACGCGCCCAGCGTGTCGAGCGCGGACACGAACGCGAACGGCGCGCCCTGCAGGTAGTCGCACGAGCCCGAGCAGGTGAAGCCGAACCGGGACAGCCCGGTCCGCTCCTTGATCTCGGTGATCACCGGCAGGACCA
The DNA here is from genome assembly GCF_039529475.1 of Actinomadura chokoriensis. Classification (NCBI taxonomy): domain Bacteria; kingdom Bacillati; phylum Actinomycetota; class Actinomycetes; order Streptosporangiales; family Thermomonosporaceae; genus Actinomadura; species Actinomadura chokoriensis. The sequence continues at coordinate 706,907 of NZ_BAAAMW010000001.1, forward strand.
TCTCGGTCTCGGCGATCCCCTGGTCCTCGGCGCTGTGATGACTCTGTGCGAACGCGACGACTGCGACATCACGCATTACATGAAGTCCTTGATCTCTTCGAAGGGGACGTCGGGCTCGTCGATGGGCTCGAACCACTTGATGTTGGACATCGAGTGGGTCCACTCATCGCGGGGCCGCCACGCCGCCTTCACCCGCATGCCCATCCGCACCTGGTCGGCCGGGACGCCCGCGACGAGCGTCAGCATCGTCAGGCCGGCGCCGTCCAGCAGGACGTAACCGGACACGAACGGCACCTCGGGCGCGCGCGGGTCGGGGATGTTGTTCACCGCGAAGGTGGTGACGGTGCCGGTGTCCGGCAGCTCCACCTCCTCGGACGTGGGCACGCCGTCGCGGGGGCAGAACCCCTTCATCGGCACGATGACCTTCTCGCACACCGGGCAGCGGTGCCCGATGATCCGGCCCTCGGAGACCCCCTCCAGGAACCGGCCGAGCGCCCGGCCGCCCTTCAGCCGGTACTCCAGGCTCGCCTGCGGGTTGATCATGGTGACCTCGGGCAGGAAGCACTCGATGTCGCCGATCGTCCCGGTGCGCTCCGCGCGGTACTTCGGCCGCACCCGCATCCCGGTCTTAAGGAACTTCGGCGGCTTCGCGCCCGCCTCGAAGACGCCGAGGTCGAGGGCGTGCAGCAGCGCGGTGTCGGCGCCGTCCGGGCGGATCAGCGCCCACGCGAACGGGCGGTCGAACGGGTGCTCCTTCGCCGGGTCCGGCACCCACGACCAGGTCGTGACCGTGCCGGCCGGGCCGACCTCGACGAACTCGTCCGTCACGTCCTCGCCGGTGTCGGGGTCGCACTCCTGCGGCGGGACGATCACCCGGCCGCCCGCCGTCTTGACGCCGACCAGCCGGCCGTCGCGCAGCTCGCTCAGGAAGCGGCCGACCACCGGGCCGACCGAGCGGGTGTAGCCGCCGGGGAACTCGACGACGTGGTTCGGGTTCTCGGCCGGCGCCGTGTTAGATGGCACTGTCGCGGTCCTTCCAGTACGGGTCCCGCAGCTTGCGCTTGAGGAGCTTGCCGTTGGGCTCGCGCGGCATCGTCTCGATGAAGTCGATGGTCTTCGGCCACTTCATCTTCGCGAGCCGCCCCTCCAGCGACGCGAGGATCTCGCCCGCGAGCTCCTCGCCGGGCGCGACGCCCTCGGCGGGCTCGACGACGGCCTTGATCTGCTCGCCCCACTCCTCGTCCGGGATGCCGAACACGGCGACGTCCCCGACCTTCGGGTGCAGGATGATCTCGTTCTCGATCTCGGCCGGGTAGATGTTCGCGCCGCCCGAGATGATCATGTCGGCCTTGCGGTCGGACAGGAACAGGAAGCCGTCCTCGGTGAGGTAGCCGATGTCCCCGACGGTGAAGAAGTCCTTGAGGCGGTTCTTCTCCGTCTTCTCCTTGTCGCCCTTGTACTCGAACTCGACGCCGGCCATCTTCATGTAGATCGTGCCGTGCGTGCCGGCCGGGACGGGGTTGCCGTCGTCGTCCACGATGAGCAGCTCGCTGATCGGCCAGGCGTTGCCGACCGTGCCGGGGTGGGCGCGCCAGTCCTCCGGGCTCGCGATCGTGCCGCCGCCCTCGGTCGCCGCGTAGTACTCCCAGATGCAGTCGCCCCACCATTCGAGCATCTGCTGCTTGATCGGCACCGGGCACGGCGCCGCCGCGTGGATCGCCCACTTCATGCTCGACACGTCGTACCGGGACCGGACGTCCTCGGGCAGGGACAGCAGCCGCTTGAAGTGCGTCGGCACCATGTGGGTATTGCTCACACGGTGTTCCTGGATCACTCTGAGGGTGTCCTCGGCGTCCCACTTGTCCATGTAGACGAGCGTGTGGCCCATCTGCAGGGCGGTGCCGCCGAACTGGGTGACCGCCGTGTGGTAGTTGGGCGAGGTGATCAGATGGGCCTGGTGCTCGCCCCCGGCCGGGATGCCCGGCGGGATGCCGAACAGGCCGAGCAGGAACGTCATCAGCTCGGCGCTGTCGTCGGGGTCGATGCCCATCAGCGCCCGCTTGACGCCCTTCGGCCGTCCCGTCGTGCCGGACGTGTAGTGCATCGTGGCGCCGTTGCTGCGGTCGTCCGGCAGCGTGTCGGGGTGGCCCTCGACCAGCTCCTCGAACGGGCGGAAGCCCTCGACGTCCCCGAACGCGAACCGCCGGTGCGCCTCGATGTCCTCACCGGCCCGCACGCCCTCCCGGGCGTACCGCTCGTGGACGAAGAACGCCTTGGCCTCGCTGTCGGAGACGATGTACCCGATCTCCGGCCCGGTCAGGTGCCAGTTGATCGGCGTGTAGTACCAGCCGGCCTGCAGCGCGGCCAGGTACAGCACCAGGCCGTCGGCACCGTTCGGGACGAGGCCGCAGATGCCGTCGCCCTTCTCCAGCCCCAGCGCGCGCAGCCCGTGGACGAGCCGGTTCGCGCGGGCCAGCAGGTCGCCCGCGGCGTGCTTCGTCCCGTCCGGGTCGACGCACGCGACCCAGTCGGGATCGGCCTGCGCCAACCGCCAAAAGCCCAATGACCCCATCGGAACTCCCCTAAGTGATCACGGTGAGCACCGTCACACGGCGGCACTCGGCGATGAAAGTAGATCACGTTCTCGTTTTGGAGTTCAACCCCTACCGGTAGGGCAGCGGCTTAACTAGAATCTGTTCTCGTTTGACATCCGAGCTGGAGGAACCATGGCGGAACGGCTGCCGATCAGCACCGAGCACTGCATCGTCGAGCGGGACGGCCACGTCGTCATCGTCACGATGAACCGGCCGGAGGCGCGCAACGCGCTCAGCACCGCGATGCTGGTCGGTCTCGCCGACGCCTGGGCCTACATCTCGGACACCCCCGAGGTCCGCGTCGGCATCCTCACCGGAGCCGACGGCACCTTCTGCGCGGGGGCCGACCTGAAGGCGATGAGCCAGCCGCCCTCCGACCCGCGCGTGCAGGAGCGGGCCGCGCAGATCACCGACTACCACTGGAAGGGCCTGCTGCGCGACGGCCGCCCCACCAAGCCGCTCATCTGCGCCATCGAGGGCTACGCCGTCGCCGGCGGCACCGAACTGCTGACCGGCACCGACCTGCGCGTCGTCGCCGAGGGCGCCACCCTCGGGCTGTTCGAGGCCAAGCGCGGACTGTTCCCGATGGGCGGCAGCGCCGTCCGCCTGCCCCGCCAGATCGGCTACGCCGCCGCGCTCGACATCCTGCTCACCGCCCGCGAGGTGACCCCGCGGGAGGCCTTGGCGATGGGGCTGATCAACAAGGTCGTGCCGGACGGGCAGGCGCTCGCCGCGGCCCGCGAGATGGCCGACCAGATCGCCGCGTGCGCGCCGCTGTCCGTCCAGGCGATCCTGCGCGCCGTCCGGGAGACCGAGCACCTCCCCGAGGAGCAGGCCCTCAAGGTCTCCGACGAGATCGGCTGGCCGGTCTTCGCCTCCGAGGACGCCAAGGAGGGCTCGCGCGCCTTCAAGGAGAAGCGCCCCGCCGTCTACCAGGGCAAGTAGCCGACGCCGTCCGCGCGGCACCGTCGCCCCGGTGCCGCGCGGTTCGGGTATTAACGGGCGTCCGTAATTCCGTCCGGGTTTGCCGGATTCCTGACGTGGCACCGCTTGTGGCGAAGCGAGTCACGGAAGGACTGAGCAGGCCATGGCCTTGCAGATACGACGCAGACGGCCGGAGACCACGGAGCAGGCGCCGCGGCGGCTGTGGCCGCGGCGGAGCGCCGCCGACGACACCGGGAAGACCGTGGTGGTCGAGCGCAAGCCCGCCCGGTGGCGGCGCGGCAGGCCGAACCCGGTCAGCGCGATGATCATGGCGGCGGGCTGGGCGGCCGCCGCAATCCTGGCCCTCGGGATGCTGCTGACCTGGGGCGACGCGAACCCGGGCAACGCCCTAGTGGACGCGACGCTCGACGCGGGCTGCTGGCTCGCCACGCCGTTCCGGGACGCCTTCACCCGCACCGACCCCGAAGAGCAGCTCTACGTCAACTGGACGATCGCCGCGGTCGTCTACTACGCCCTCGCCCGCGTCCTGTCCTGGATGACCCGGTTCTGAGCGCGGCGAGGCCCCGGCGGCGCCTGAGGGGAGGGCGCCGGCGGGGCCTCTTACCGGGGGCCGTTCAGGCGTCGGTGATGGTGTTGAGGCGCTCGATGGCCTCGACGTACTCCTCGATCAGGTCGTAGACGACCTGGGCGGCCGGCTTGATCTGGTTCATCGAGCCGACGATCTGGCCGACCGGGAAGGTGACCAGCTCGCCGTCGCCGGACCGCTGGATGCGCGGCAGGGCGTCCGCGATCAGCATGAACTGCATGGGCATCGGCAGGTAGCCGGGCGACTGCTCGCTCTCCCACGCCTCCGTCCACGCGGTCTTCAGGAAGCGCGCGGGCTTGCCCGTCCACGCGCGGGACCGGACGGTGTCGCGGGACGTGGCGTTGAGCAGCTTCGGCAGGGCGCGCTCGGGGGTGTCGGCCTCGTCGACGGTCAGCCAGATGGAGCCCGTCCACACGCCGTCCGCGCCGAGGGCCATGCCCGCCGCCATCTGCCGGCCGCGCCCGATGCCGCCCGCCGCGAGCACGATGGTGTCCTCGCCGACGGCGTCCACCACCTCGGGGATCAGCACCATCGTGGACACGTCGCCGGTGTGGCCGCCGGCCTCGGTGCCCTGCGCGACGATGATGTCGACGCCCACCTCGACCTGCTTGCGGGCATGCCGGGCGTTGGAGGCGAGGCCCGCGACCTTCACGCCGTGCTCGTGCGCCTGCTCGACGACGTCCGCCGGGGGCGGGCCGAGCGCGTTGGCGAGCAGCGCGATCGGGTGCTTGAGCGCCACCTCGACCTGCGGGCGCGCAGTCACGTCCGTCCAGCCGAGCAGCGCCTTGCCGGCCTTCTCCGACGGCGGGTCGACGCCGTGCTCGGCGAGCAGGTCCTCCAGGAATTTCCGGTTCTCCGCCGGGATCATGCCCTGCAGCTTGCCGAGCAGCTCCTCGGCGTCGCCCATGTCGGCGCCCTCGTACTTGGCGGGCATGACGACGTCCACGCCGTAGGGCTTGCCGCCGACGTTCTCGTCGAGCCACTTGAGCTCGAGCTCCAGTTCCTCGGGGGTGAAGTGCAGGGCGCCGAGGACGCCCATGCCGCCGGCGCGGCTCACCGCAGCGACCACGTCGCGGCAGTGACTGAACGCAAAGATCGGGTACTCGATGCCGAATAGTTCGGTGACTCGTGTCCGCACGTCCTCGACCCTAAGCGCGCACCCGCAAAACTGCAACAGGTTCTACTTACAAATCTCACCCCCGCCCCACAACCCCGCCCGACTCCCACCCGAGACTAGAACGCGTATCAGTCCCCTACCCACCAAGGCCGCACACCCGGAGCAGCGAACCGCCCTCGGCCTCGCGCTCGTGCCGCAAGAGTGAGCGGCGCGTCAGGACGACACAGCCCGCAGGTCGCCCGCGGACCGGCTGTTCGTGACCACGTCTCCCGTACGCGACGACGTCCGGCCGCACGCCGCCTCCTTGCCGTGCGGGTCGTTTCGCATGTGCGCGACTGTTTCTGGTGTAGCTAGAGCCTGCGGCCGTGCTGGCGTGCGGCTCGTGCGTCCATGCGCCCGTGCCGCTAGTGCGCATGCCGGCTCCTCACGGGATGTGCGAGCCGTCGTCGCGGGGACGGCACCGCCACGTCCTGGCCACAGCGTGTCCGGGCGGCGCAGGCAACAGGCGAGGGGAGGGTGCACGGTGCGCCGCTGCGGGTCAGGAGCGACGTCGAGCGGGCGTGGCCGCGTCCCGGCGGGAGGGCGTCTGGACGGCTACCTAACGGCGACGTGAGCTGCGCAGTGCGCGGCCGCACACCAAGGACGGCCTCGCCACACAAGTCATCGCCGCGTCCCGGCCCGAGGGCGTCTGGGCGTCGTCAACACGCGATGTGGGTGAGACGCGAGGTGGGCTGCGCGGTGCGCCGCTGTCGCGTCAGGGAGGAAGTCGGGCAGGGCGTGGTCGCGTCCCGGCGGCACGCGTCCAGGCGTCGTCAACACGCGATGTGGGTGAAACGCGAGGTGGGCTGCGCGGTGCGCCGCCGTGCGTCAGGAGGGAAGTCGGGCAGGGCGCGGTCGCGTCCCGGCGGCACGCGTCCAGGCGTCGTCAACACGCGATGTGGGTGAAACGCGAGGTGGGCTGCGCGGTGCGCCGCTGTCGCGTCAGGGGGGAAGCCGGGCAGGGCGTGGTCGCGTCCCGGCGGCACGCGTTTGGGCGGCTGGCTGACGCGCGAGGTGGGGTGGGTGGTGCGCGGCTGCGGGTCAGGAGGGACGTCGTCGTGACGGGGGCGCGCTCTCGCGGTGGGGTGGTGAGAGGGCGGGCCGGGGGTGGGGCGGCGGGGTCAGGTGCGTTTGGAGGGGCCGGTGGCCTTGCGGCGTTGGCGTTGGCTGCCCGGGGCCGGGCGGCGGCCTTGGGGCGGGGCGGGGCGGGTCTGGGGGGACGGCGGGCCTGCGGCGGGGGCCGTAGCCGGGGCCGGGGGCTTCGGCGCGGCGGGCGGGGCCATGTCGCCGAACTTGCCGTCGGGGCGGCGGGGCGTCTCGATGGGCGGGGGCTCGCGTCGGGCGAGGCCGAGGTAACCGCCGACGAACAGCAGGATCAGGCCGAGGAGGATGGCGCCGGCCGGGACGTAGCTGCGCACCATGTCGATCTGCAGCGCCTTGCCGTTCGACATGTCGACCATGGCCTTCTGGTCCTTGTCGATGCTGACCAGGTCGGCCTGGGCGACGATCATCTTGCCCTTGCCGTCCGGCGTCTGGACGGTGCTGCGGATGTTCTTGCGGTGCTTCACCGGGATGCCGGTGCGCGGGTCGACCCAGACGGTGTTGTAGGCCTCGGTGTAGCGGTCCACCTTCTGGTTGCCGGCGTCCTCGGGCAGGCCCAGCATCTTGGCGGGCAGCTTGGTGTCGAGCGCGGCCGTCTTCGTCAGCGGGATGGTCTGGGTGAACCGGTAGGTGGTGAGCCCGTGCACCTTCTCGACGTCGCCGAACACCATCGGCGCCGCCTGCTTGGTCGTCGTGTCGAAGAACGGGTAGTCGCGCTTCTGGACGTTCCCGAGCGGGAAGAGCAGCCCGTACCCGGACATCCGGACCGTGTTGTCGCCGTCGACGTTGACGCCGCAGCAGTTGACCAGGACGCTCGTCCGCCGGTTGAAGGCGATCCGGAAGCCCTGGATCTGGACGGGCTTGTCCGGCTTGGCCTGGTCGTAGATGTTGGTCGTGGAGTCCCAGACCGCGATGTCGTTGTCGCCCTCGTTGGCGCGGACGTCACCGCGGACGGTGTTCTTCGCCAGCAGGGTGACCCCGGTCTTCAGCTTCAGGTCGGCCTGGTCGAAGTACGTGGCGTCCTTCGACTCCAGCAGCGTCACCTGGTACTGGTTCAGCGGCGCGACGATCACCTGGTCGGCCACGTAGAAGCGGACCAGCGGCGCGAGCGCGAGGAAGAAGGCCCCCAGGCCGATCAGGACAAGGCCGACCGGTCGCCGCATGAACACCTCCGGGACTGCCGTCGTCATCATCAACGGCCGAGAGGCCGGGTCCGGCATGTCCGAAGTACCCTACAGGACCTCCCAAACCGCCAGTCCAATAAGACCAGCTCTCCAAGAGTAGGCTTCCGGGCTCGCCCCGTGCGCGACGGCGGTCCCGTTGTTCGGCGGAGATCTGTCCGGCACTTAGTACTGGCCGGTAAGCTCCCCGTTACCTCGGCGTCCCCCCAGTGAGGTGATCATTGACCTCGGCGGCACACGACCGGCCGGCCGCGGCCGGTGATCCGGCATCCGCCCGGCCGGCGGCATGCCCGCAGCCCCACCCGCTGAACGCCACCCCTGCGAATGGCGGTGTCACCAACGGCCATGCGGTGACCGGCAGCACTGCGACCGGCAACGCCGTGAACGGCCATGTGGTGAACGGCAGCGCCGCGACCGGCGGCGCCGCGGCCGGCAGCGCGGTGAACGGCAGCGCCGCGACCGGCAGTGCCGCGGCCTGCAGAGCGGTGAACGGCAGTGCTGCGATCGGCAGTGCCGTGGAGGCTGAGGCTGAGGCTGCGCGTGGTGAGTCCGTTGGTCGTCCTGCGGTGGAGGGGGCGGGACGGGGCGGGTGGCTGCCCGTCCCTCGGCATTGTGCGACGTTGGCGCGGTCGGTGCGGTTGCTCAGTGCGTTCCGGCGGGAGCGGAGTGAGCCGGAGTACTTCTATGACCTGATGGCGCGGGACACCGTCGCGCAGCTCGGGTCGTACGCCGATCTGCGGGGAGCGACCGTCATCGACGTGGGGACGGGGTTCGGGTTCTTCGCGCGGGCGCTGTCCGAGGCCGGGGCGCGCTGCACGGGGATCGACCACGATCTCGCGGAGCTGACCGCGCACGAGGGACGCACCTCGAACCAGCTCGTCGCCAGTGCCTTGGCGCTGCCGTTCCGGACGGGCGCCGCCGACGTGTGCTTCTCGTCCAACGTCCTGGAGCACGTCCCCGACCCTTGGCGGATGGGCGACGAGATGGTGCGGGTCACGCGGCCCGGCGGGACGGTCTTCCTGTCGTTCACCAACTGGCTGTCCCCGTGGGGCGGGCACGAGACCTCGCCCTGGCACTACCTGGGCGGCGACCGGGCCGCGCGCTGGTACGAGCGGCGGACCGGGCGTCCGCCGAAGAACCTGTTCGGCCGCAACCTGCACCCCGTGTCGGTCTCGGCGGCACTGGCGTGGGCCCGGCGGCGTCCTGACGTCGAGGTCCTGGACGCCGTGCCGCGCTACCACCCGCGCTGGGCGGAGGGTGTGGTCCGGGTTCCGTGGCTGCGGGAGATCGCGACATGGAACCTCGTCATGGTGCTGCGGAAGAGGGAACGGTGAGCAGGCCGGCGCCGCCGCCGATCTCCGGCCACCAGGACACGCTGGACGGTCTGCGGGCGGTGGCCGCGCTCGCCGTCCTGGTCTTCCACGTCGCGAGTGCGGCGGGTTCCATCACGAACCCGGACGGGCCGCGCTGGCTGTTCAACGGCGGCCAGGTCGGCGTGCCCATCTTCTTCACGCTGTCCGGGCTGCTGCTCTACCGTCCGTGGGCGGCGGCCGCCCTGGACGGGCGTGCCGGGCCACGTACGGCCACCTACCTGCGCAAACGCGTGTTCCGCATCATGCCCGCCTACTGGGTCGTGATCGTCGTCTTCATGGCCACGGCAGGCCGGGACCACATCGGCGACCTCCTTACGTGGGTCTCGCTGCTCACGCTCACGCAGACCTATCTGCCCGACATGTGGTGGAACGGTGCCCTGGGGCCGGCGCAGCTCGGGCAGTTCTGGAGCCTCGTCGTCGAGGTCGGCTGGTACGTCACGCTGCCGTTCACGGCGGCCGTCCTCGCCTGGTACGCGCACCGGAAGCGGACCCACGACGTGGGCGTCCGGGCCCGGCGGCTGCTGATCGGCATCGGCGTCTACGCGTCGCTGTCGTTCCCCTGGTCGGTCTTCATGTTCGTCCCGGAACGGCACACGCAGATGGGCCTGTGGCTTCCGCGGTACTTCGTCTGGTTCGCGATCGGGATGGCGCTCGCGGTGGTGACGGTGTGGGCGCGGCTGGACGAGCGGCGCCCGGTCGCCGCGCTGTGCCGGGCCGTGTCGGACTCGTGGGCGGCGTGCTGGGCCGCGGCGGCGATGCTGTACGTCGTCGCGGCGACACCGGCGGCGGGCCCGCTCAGCCTCCAGACGCCGGACATGTTCTGGACGGCCACGCTGCACCTCGTCGTGTTCGGGCTGTGCGCGGCGGCGCTGGTGGCGCCGGTCGCGCTGGCGCCGGCCGGGCAGCCCGCGCTCGGCGCGATCCTCGGCAACCGGGTGATGCGGTTCCTCGGACGGATCTCCTACGGCGTGTTCCTGTGGCAGCTCCTGATCATCGTCTTCTGGTACGACGTGACGGACCGGGGTTTCCGGGGGGACGTGGCGACGGATCTGCCGCTGATGGCGGCGGCGTCCATCGCAGCGGGGACCCTGAGCTACTACCTGGTGGAGTGGCCGGTCCAGCGGCTGACCCGGCGCCGGGACCGGGCCCGCCCGGCCCCTGCCCGGGTGCCGTCCAGCTGAGCGAGATCCGTCCGCCGGCGTCGCCGCCGCTCGGCGGTTTCGGCCGCCACAGCTCGACCGCGATCCGGCCGACGACGGCGAGCCCGAGCAACTGCGGCACGATGTCGCCGACCGGACCGGACGGGGCGGCCGGGTTGTCGAGCAGGTCGAACCACATCGCGGCGGCGAGGCAGCCGGTGCCGGCGAGCATGGCGAGCGCGATCGGCCACGGGGACGCGAGCGCGCGCGGCACGGCGGACCGGCGGGTGCGGGCCCAGCCGCACAGGGCCGCGGTGCCGAGCGCGGCGGCGAGGCCGGGGAGCCCGGCGATCCAGCCGCCGAGCGCGGCGGCGAGCCCGAGCGCCGCCCACGCGGGCCAGCCCGTCCCGGCGACCGCGCCGCGCGGATCGGCGCGGCGGCGCCCGGGACGGCCGGGCCACAGCGCGGCGATCAGCAGGACGAGCTGGAGGTTCAGCCCGGTGACGACGGCGATCCGCTGGGCCCGGTCGGGCAGGTAGGACAACTCGACGACGCCGCTGGTGCCTTCGGGGACGAGCCAGCCCTGCTTCCACCCGTCCAGCCGGACGGGCCGCAGTTCTCTGCCGCCGACGGTCGCGCGCCAGCCGGTGTTGAAGTTCTCGTTCACGGTGAGGAACGAGGCGGTGGCGGCGTCCACCTCCAGCTTGCGGGAACTGGAGCCCCAGCTGATGACCTTGACCTGCTGCGGCGGGCGGGCGGCGGCGTCCGGCCCCGGCTTGGCCCCGACCGTCACGGTGTCGACGCGGTAGGTGTCGAACGGAACCGCCGTCAGGTGGTTCTGGCCCTTGGTGAGCACGGCTCCCTTGCAGGCGCTGAACCGGAGCGGCCGACCGGCGAGCAGGTCGCCGAGCGTCCCCGCCGCCTTCGTCTGGACCACCCCGGCCCGCTGACCCGCCCGGCCGCCTACGGCCTGGCCGCTACCACCGGTCTGCGCGCTACCACCGGTCTGCGCATTGCCGCCGGTCTGCGCGTTACCACTCGTCCGGCCACTGCCGCCCGTCTGACCGTTACCACCGGTCTGGCCGTTACCGCCGGTCTGGCCGTTACCGCCGGTCTGCGCGTTACCACCGGTCTGGCCGTTACCGCCCGTCTGCGCATTGCCGCCCGTCCGGCCGCTGCCGCCGGTCTGACCGTTGCTCGACTGGGGGGTGGACGGGGTGACCTGCAGTTTCGGGCCGTAGCCGCAGGGGAGTTCCAGCGGGTAGGCGCGCACGTCGGGGAACGGCTTCACGCCGGGGACGGTCAGCTCGGCGAGCTGCACCGGCTGGGTGCGGCCGTCGCGGAAGAAGGTGATCTTCAGGCGGTCGGTGGTCATCGGCGCGAACGACAGCGTGCCGTCCGCGTCCGACAGGCCCTCGCGGGACTGGCCGTTCGCGCCTTCGACCCGCAGCCGGACCGGGCCCGACGCCCCCGGCGGGCGGACGGCCGTCACCGTGGACACCTGCCTGCGACCATGCCACCGGACGGCGTAGGTGGGCTCGTCGTCGTGCTCCCCCGCGATCCACGACGTCGTCGGGTCACCGTCGAAGGCGGAGCGGGCCTGGTCCGCCGGGTGGCCGGACAGGGTGGAGCTGGCGGCGACGGCCGGTTGCCCGTGCACGGCCGTGTACCGGTCGATGAGCTTCTGGTCGGTGAGGACCGCCGTCCCGGTGACGGGCGCCTTGCCGGCCACGGCCGAGGTGAACGTCCGGTCGAAGCCGCCGCCCTCCTCGTCGCCGGAGCCGAGGGACGGCGAGCACACCCACCGGGCGCTGCCCTTCATGCATTCGCCGGTCGCGCCCGGCACGCGGCTCATCACGTACGTGGCCGGGCCGTCGATCCCGGCGGGGGCGGGCATCGTGTAGGTGCGGGTCGGAGTCACTCCGCCGATCGCCACCTCCGCGAACGCCGCCCGCGCGAACGCCGGGACGATCGGCTTGGACGCGAGCGCGGTGATGCGGAGCCGCAGCCAGCGGGTGGGGCCCTCGGGCGCGCGCAGGGCCTGCGGGTTCGCGCTCTGCCGGACGTCCTGCTCCAGGCGCCCGTTCTCGGTCTCGACGGCGACGCGCGAGACCGCCGGCCCGAGCGCCGAGTTCTGCACGATCGTCGCGGTCAGCCGCCGGACGTCGCGGGCCCGGTCGAAGTCGACGCGCAGCCACTGCCCGATCGGCCCGTTCCAGCCGCCGGTCTCCCAGGCCGTCAGCCGGTCGCCGTCGAACGCGGCGAACGGGACGGCTTCGGGTTTGCGCGACTGCGGGATCGCCTCGTCGCCGCCCGCCGACGTCGACGCCGTGACGTCCCGGACGCCTCCCCCATAGGTGACATGAGTCGTGTACTGCTTCCAGCCCTTGTCGAGGACGTCGGTGGCCTCGCCCCGCCGGGCTGCGGACAATGTCTCGGACGTCTGGTGCAGTTCGCCGAAGTTGCGGTGCAGCAGCCGGGGCGAGTCGGTCACGACCGGTGTGCCGCCCAGGTCGGAGGCGTCGTCGTCCAGCAGGACGGGTGCGTCCGGGAGCGCCTTGTCGTCGGCAAGGGCGAGCAGTGACTCCGGCCCCCCGTACACGCGGACGGGGTCGGTCGCGGCCGCCAGGTTCGCGACGTCGGCGGCGCCCTCGACCTCGTACACCTCGAGCGGCGGATACCGCTGGTCGAGGTCGGTGATCGCGTCCTCGTTGCCGCCGCCGACGGGCGCGCCGAACGACGCGACCCTGCGCATGCCGGGCGAGTCGTCGAGGGCCTGGTGGAGGCGGGCGGGCCAGGCGCCGCGCAGTGTCTCCCGCCGCAGGTCGTTGCGGACCAGGATGTACCGGACGCCCATCCGGCCGAGGAAGTCGCTCAGCCCCGGCGAGCCCTGCCCGGACCGCACCTGCAGGTCGATGGCGTCCAGCGCCCGCGTGTAGCCGGGCGACCCGGCCGGGACGAGCTGCCGGACGCCCCACCGCGCCGTCAGCAGCGGCTGGACGATGTCGTCCATCGGCCGCCCCCACAGGTACTCGCCGAACGGAGCCCCGGGGACGGCGAGCACGCCCTGCTGGCCGGCCCGCGCGTTGATCCACGACGCCGCGTCCCGCCAGTACTTCGGCACCTCTTTGAAGTCGCCGGGCCCGGACAGGCCGTGCGAGACGGCGGTGAGGCCGATGCCGCCGAGCGCGACGGCCGCGGCGACCGGCAGGCTGAGGAGCGACCGCAGCGTCACCCCGAACACCGGGCCGGTCCCGTCGCTCAGGCTGCGCACCCGCGCGTCCCGGGCACGCCTGTCCCGGACGTGCCGGCCGGCCGCGGTGAGCAGGTGGGCGAGGCCGAGCGCGAGCGGCAGCCGGACGACGGCGTCGAACTTGTGCAGGTTGCGCAGCGGGGCGAGCGGGCCGTCCAGCAGGTCGCGGAGCTGGGCGGCGAACGGGCCCGGGATGTCGCTGATGTGGCCCATCGACACGATCGCGACGCCGGCCAGCAGGGTGAGCAGCAGGAACGTCCGCTCGGGCAGCAGCCGGGCCAGCAGCCCGGCGAGGCCGAGCGCGGCGACGACGCCGGTGAAGATGATCGGGACGGGGCTGAGCGAGAGGCCGTGCCCGACCGGCCACCAGACCTGGCCGTCCACGATCAGGTAGTTGACCCAGCGCTCCGCGCCGCGCAGCACGTTGACGAGGCCGGTCGGGCCGGTCGTCGTCGCGGCCTTCTCGGTGTAGGTCAGCCAGGAGAACCCATAGGTGCCGGTGAGCAGCAGCGGGGCGAGCCACCAGGCGGTCGCGGCGCCCGCGGCGGCCGACCACCAGGCGAGCATCCGGACGCGGAACGACCCGCGCGGCCGCGTCACGATGTACAGGAACGGGACGAGGAGGACGGCCGCGGTCGCGGTCGCGTTGATCCCGCCGCAGCAGGCGATCGCCAACCCGGACCGGGCCGCGGCCTTGAGCCGCCCGCCCTCGCCGGACGCCGCGGTGACCAGCGGCAGGACGATCCACGGCAGCATCGCGACCGGCAGGTACTCCGACGAGATCTGGCCGAGCGTGGCCAGCCCGTTCGGGGCGAGCGCGTACGCCATCGCGGCGAACAGCCGCGTCCACTGCCCGTGCCCGTCCTGCGCGGACCCGCCGATGCCGAGCCGCCCGGCGAGCCGCCAGGTGCCGATGAACGCCAGGCACATCAGCAGCGACAGCCAGAACCGCTGGGTGATCCAGGCGGGCATGCCGATGAGGTCGCCGAGCGCGAAGAACGGGCCCATCGGGAACAGGTAGCCGACGGCCTGGTTCTGCAGTTGGCCGAACTGCTCCGGGTCCCACAGGTGGAGGGCGCGGCCGAGGAACCCGAGCGGGTTCACCGCCATGTCGATCTTGGTGTCGGCGAGGATGGCGCCGGGCCGGGTGCCGAACGCGATCGCGGTCAGCGCGAGGCAGCACGCCACCACCCGCAGCCGCTCCCGCAGCCGCGCGACCGGATCAGCCCCGGTGGCTCCAGCGGCCCCGGCGGCCCCGGCCCTACCGGACGCGCCGGCGCGGGACGGATTCGCCTCTCCCACGGCCATGCTCGCCCCCTCCCCCTCTCCGCACTCCCAAGCCCTCCCCGGCCACGCGCCCGCCCCGGAAACCGTGCCCCGGGCGGCATGTCAGTGGGGCGTGCGCCACCGTACCGGCGGCCGGGCGCCTCGCGGACGCCCGCGCCCCGCTCGCTCGCGTCCTCCTCACCTGCGTCCCGCTCGCTCACCTCCCGGTCGTCCGCCGCGCTGGACGGCTTGGGCGATCAGGGTGCGCATTCGCCCAGCGGTGCGTGTCCAGTCGAACTCTGCCGCCCACCTCTGACATTCCGTGGCCACCTGCTCGCGCAGCGTGGGATCGTCCAGCTCCTTGAGGGCTCGCTCGACGCAATCGGCCAGGTCAGAGCCCTCCCGAACGAGCCATCCGGTGGTTCCGTCGCGGACGGCGTCGCGCAGGCCGTCCACGTCGAACGCGACGGTCGGGACGCCCAGCGCGGCGGCCTCGATCACGCTCAGGCCCCACCCCTCGCCCTGCGACGAGTTGAGGTGCAGGTCGGCGCGGGCGACCAGGGCGGCCTTGACGTTCTCGGGGACGTACCCGTGCATGACGACGACGCCGTCCAGGCCGCGCTCGGCGATGGCGGCCTTCAGCGCGGGCGCTTCGGGCCCGTCCCCCACGATGTGGAGCTTCAGCCCGGGGCGGGTTACGGCGAGGGTCTGCGCGAGGTCGAGGAGCAGATGAAGCCGCTTGTGCGGGACGAGCCGGGTCACGCACACCAGGTCCGGGTCACCGGCCGGCTCCGAGACCGCGCCGTCAGGTTCGGCGACCGACGTCCCGTTGTGGACGACATGGGCCGTCCCCGTCCAGCCGAGCCGCTCCCTGACGGCACGCAAGGTGGACTCCGAGACGGCGACGACCGCGTGCCGCCGGTACGTCCAGCGGCTCACGGGCCCTTCCAGCATCTGCCCGAACCAGGTCAGCCATCTGGGGAAGTACAGGCCGAACTGCGCCGTGTGCACGTGGTGGACGACGCAGAACACCGGTACACGGCGAGGCAGCACCCACGGCGTGAAGAAGGGGATGCCGTTCTGGCAGTCGATGACCGCGTCGAAGCGGCGGCGATGGGCCAGCATCCACAGCAGGACGAGGGGGTAGACGGTGAACCGTCCGCCGAGGCGCACGAACTCGACGTCCTCGACCCGTCCCCCGCGCTGCTGGCCGGGCGCCCTGGCCGTCACGTAGTGGACGCGGTCCCCTTCGGCGGCGAACCTGCGGGCGATCTCCCAGGCGTACCGTTCGGCGCCGCCGGTGGAGGGATGCCAGGGATCCCGCCAGTTGACGACAGCCAGCCGCAGTCCCCTGCTCATCCCGACTGGGCGCTCGGCGCCGCCTGCTCCGCGACCGGTACGGGCACAGGGCACGGCTCAGGAAGCTTCGGCTCGGCCAGAATCGTCCGGACGGGCACGACAGGGATGATCGGCATCGCCGGTACACCGGGCATACGGAAACCGGCGCGCGCGCGGATGCGCGCGAGGTCCAGCAGGCATTGCACAGAATGGCGCCGAACCGAGAACGTCGACCCAGGACGGTCACGCCAGACCACCGGAATGGCCGTCACGGACGCCCCGCGCCGTACGCAGTGGGCCAGCAGTTCGACGTCGAACGAGAAACCGGTGGTGCGCAGTTGCTCCGCGGCGGCCCGTCCGAGCGGCCCGTCGAAGAACTTGAACCCGCACTGGGTGTCCTGGATGCCGCCCACGAGGTCGCGGACGACCCGGTTGAACGTGATGGCGCCGAGCCGCCTGACCGGCAGCGCGTATCCCTGGACGACCGACCGACCGTGGCGCCTTGACCCGACCACGACCGGGCGGCCCTCGCGCAGCAGGACGATGGCTTCGTCCAGCGCGGCGAGGTCTGTTGCCATATCGGCGTCCATGAACCCCACGTACGGGGCCCGCGTCTCCAGCAGCCCGGCCCGGACCGCCGCGCCCTTGCCCCGGCGCTCGCAGCGGACCAGCCGCACCGGCACCGGACCGTCCCACGCCCGGACGATGCCGGCCGTCCCGTCGGTGCTGGCGTTGTCGACGACGATGACCTCCGCCCGCAGCGGGAGGCCGGCGAGCTTGTCGCACAGCAGGGCCAGCCCCGCCGGAAGCCGGTCGGCCTCGTTGTAGGCGGGAACGACGATCTCCAGGAGGGCGGGGCCGTCACGCCAGGTCCCCATCAGGGCCTACAGGTCACCGGGAGCCGTAGTTGTACAGCGGTTTGATGACCGGGTCCTGCTGGGAGGCGTTCACGAGCTGGACCGTGCCGAACGACGCTCCGGCGGCGAGCAGAACGCCGACCAACGCGGCGATGGCGATGCGCATCAGGGGGTCCTTCGTCGGTGTTGGGGGCTGCGGGGCTCGATACTGCCGAGTAACGGAAGGCTCAGAGTAGTACCTGTGGCCAGGATTGACCAGAAAACGACCAGACCCATGATGCCCCACGCGACCGCGACCGGCGCTACGGGCACGGTCTCCACGGGCGCCTCAGCGGCCTCGTCGATCCGGTAAACGACCAGGTCAGCGCCTCGCAGCACGGGCGTGGCCGCACCCGTCGGACGGACCGAACCGGTTTCTGCGTCGACCACGACGTACCGGACGCCGGCGTCACGGAGCGTCGCGGCCGGCGGCGCCCCGGTCCTCGCGACCGGCGCGAGCCGCACGGCCCTCGGATCCTCGGGCGGGACGGTGGTGCCGCCCACGGTGACGGCGTCGTCCACGATGACGCGCCGGTGCAGGTACCGGGGCAGCGGGTCGAGCACACGGCGGCCGTTGTTCCACGAGTAGCCGCGATAGGACGCCCAGGGCAGGACGAGCACATCGCCCGGCTCGCGGTCGCCGTCGATGATCCGCTTCGCGCGCGCCCAGTCGTCCGGGTAGTGGACGGCCCGCAGGTCGCCCGCCGCACCCCACGCCAGCGTCGGCAGCAGGAACACCGGCACGGCCATCGCCGCGGCGGCCGCTCCCGGCCACCGCGCCTCGGCGGCCCTGTCCGCGGCGGTACCGAGCCCGACCGCGACGACCACGGCGAGCGGCGCCGCGTACTGCTGCCCGTCCCGCAGCACGGCGAACCCGGGCCAGAGCCCGATGAGCCCTTCGAGGACGGGTGCGGCGACCGCCCCCAAGGCCGCGACGGCGAACCCGGTCACCGCCGCGATCGCGGCACCGCGCCACCATGCGGGCTCCCGGCACCAGCGCCAGTAGGCGGCGAGCGCGACGACCACGACGAGCAGCCAGATCGACGCGGTCACGGGCGCCCCGTAGCCGCGCGGCACCGTCTCGCCGTTCCACACGCCGCCGAGCAGGAGGAGGCTTCCGAGCGTCCCGAACGGCGTGTCCGCCCTGGCCGCGAACAGGCCGACGGCCGACCCGTCCCCCGGCAATCCCGCCGGGCGCAGCACCCCTGGGACCAGCCACGGCAGGCTCAGCACGCCCACGGCCGCCACGACCCGCAGACCGGCGCGGGCACGGGCACCGCCGGTCGCCAGAGCGACGGCGAGGGCCGTGATACCGGTGACGGTCAGCGCGGCGAAGCCGCCGATCGCGGCGGGGAGCAGCGTCCGGACGAGCCGGCGCCCGCCGCCGGGCTCGCCCGTCCGGGCGGCGGCCGCCACCACCCACGGCAGCGCCGCGTAGCCGAGCAGCAGCGCCCACTGGCCGAGGAGCAGCCGTTCGGCGACGAACGGGTTCCAGGCGTAGCAGACCCCGGCGGCGAGGCGCGGCAGGAGCCGGCGGGACGGCACCAGCGACGCCGCCGACGCGCACGCCATGACGAAGATCGCCAGCAGGACGAGCTTCTGCACGACGTCCGCCGGTAGGACATGCGCGAGCGCGGTCGCGAACGCGTCACTCGGGACGTGCCGGGGCACGATCCCGGTCAGCCCGAACGTCAGGTCCGTGAACGCCGGACCGGGCACGAACACCATGTCGTAGGACAGCACGAACCCCGGCGCGAGCCCCGGCCCCAGTGCCGCAAGCCCGAGCCCCAGCCCGGTCAGTGCGGCCGCGAGGTGCCGCGTCCGCTCGTTCAAATGGCCCGTTCTCCCATGTGAGCCTGGACGCTACCCGACCCGCCGCCCTGCCGAGGACCGCCCCCGCTACCGCGACGGGTCGGGGTCCCGGGGCAGCCCGAGGATCCGCTCGCCGATCACGTTCAGGTTGACCTCGGTGGTGCCGCCGCCGATGCTCATCGCGCGGGACGCGAGCAGGTACCGGGTCCAGCGGGCGCGCAGGCCGTCCTTCCAGCCGCCGGTCAGCGCGCCCTCCTCGCCGAGGAGCGTGAACCCGAACTCGGTGACCTGCTGGCCGTGCTCCATCGCGACCAGCTTCCGGACGTTCGCCGTCGCGCCCGGGTCGGTGCCCGACAGCTGCTTCAGCGTCGCGCGGAGGCCGAGCAGGTTGAACGAGTGCGCGTCGCAGGCGAGGCGCCCGAGGCCGTCCCGGACGACCGGGTCGCCGTCCAGGCCGAGCCCGGCGGCGAGGTCGAGGAGCTTCGGCAGATCGCCGCCGAGCTGGAAGCTGCTGGTCAGGCCGACGCGCTCGTTGGCGAGCGTGGTCCGGGCGACCCGCCAGCCGGCGTTGACGGGGCCGACGACGAGCTCGTCCGGGACGAACACGCCGTCCAGGAACACCTCGTTGAACACGGCGTCGCCGGTGCATTCGCGCAGCGGGCGGATGTCGATGCCGGGCGAGGTCATGTCGACGAGGAAATAGGTGATGCCGTCGTGCTTCGGCCGGTCGGGGTCGGTCCGGGCGACGCAGATGCCCCACTGCGCGTCGCGGGCGAGGGACGTCCAGATCTTCTGGCCGGTGATGGTCCAGCCGCCCTCGGCGCGCTCGGCGCGGGTGCGCAGCCCGGCGAGGTCGGAGCCGGCACCGGGCTCGGAGAACAGCTGGCACCAGATGATCTCGCCGCGCAGCGTCGGCGGCAGGAACCGCTCCCGCTGCTCCGGCGTCCCGTACTGGACCAGCGACGGGACGACCCACGCCCCGATCATCAGCGGCACCGGCCGCACCTTCGCCGCCTTCAGCTCCTGCTGGATGACGATCTGCTCCAGCGGCCCGGCGGCGCGTCCCCACGGCTTCGGCAGGTGCGGCGTGACCCAGCCGCCCTCCGCCATCGCCGCCCGCTGTTCGAGGGGCTCCATCGCGGCCAGTTCGGCGACGCGGGCGCGGATCTCCTCGCGGACGGGCTCGGCGTCCTCGTCCAGCTCGACGCTCATCGGCCGCCGGACGCCCTGCACGGCGAGCGCGGCGACGTCGGCCCGGTGCTCACTGGCCCGCCCGAGGAGCGCGCGGAGCGTCAAAGCCCGCCGGTAGATGAGGTGGGCATCGTGCTCATAGGTGTAGCCGATGCCTCCATGGACCTGGATGTTGCCCTCAGCGCAGGTGACCGCGGCGTCGGCCGCGAGCACTGCGGCGACTGCGACCGCATAAGCACGCTGTTCCTCGGGCTCGTCCAGCGCGCGCGCCGCGTCCCATACGGCGGCCCTGGCGCGCTCCACGGCGATGAGCATCCGGGCGCATTTGTGCTTGATGCCCTGGAACTGGCCGATGGGACGGCCGAACTGCTCGCGGAGCTTGGCGTAGGCGACGGCGTCGTCCAGTGCACGTCCCGCCACACCGCATGCCTCCGCGCCCAGCAGGACGGTGGCGAAGGCGTCTCCGTCCACGTCGGCGAGGAATCGCTCTTCGGGGACGGTCACCCGATCGACCGTGACCGACCCCACCGGGCGCGTGATGTCGAGGGACTCCAGCGGCTCCACGGTGACGTCGCTCTTATAGAGGACGACCCAGCCGTCACCGGCGTGGAGCACGAACACGTCCGCCAGCGGCGCGCCCAGCACCGGCTGGATCGTGCCGGACACGGTGGAGCCGTCCCGCTCCAGGCTTCCCGACAGCCCGACCGCACCCGTCGCGGTGCCGTCGGCGAGCCCGTGCACGTCGCTCCCGGCGGCGCTCAGGATCGTGGCCGCCAGCACCGTCGGGGTGTACGGGCCGGGGGCGAGCACCCGGCCGAGTTCCTCCAGCACAACGGCCTGCTCCACGAGGCCGAACCCGTCGCCGACGGGCTCGGGAAGGTGCACGCCCGGGAAGCCCTGCGCGGCGAGGGCGGGCCAGAACCCGGCGTCGCCCTCCCGCACCTTCTCCGCGGTGATGTTCCGCTCCGCGAACCCGCGCACCGACGCCGCCAGCGCCTCGTGGTCCTCGGTCAACCCGATCGCCATGGCCACACCTCTCCTCGGACGTGGCCCCAGCCTATTAGAACGCTATTCGGTTTGTCCCACCCGGTCGGTCAGGGCAGGACCTTCAGGTGGGTGAAGAACGCGTTCACGTCCGGCCAGCGCTGCTTGTGCGTGTTCGGCATGGACGCGAACACCACCGCCGGGGTCGGCCGGCCCGTGTCGATCACCGCGGTCGCGACGATCTCGCCGGTCGCCCGCACGCCCGTCCGCTGGTAGGTCAGGTAGGACGCGATCAGCCAGCCCTTGTGCCCGGCCACGTTCAGCGCCTGCGACGCCAGCGGCTTGGTCTCGTGCGGGAACGCGTAGTACTGCGCCTCGTACCCCTGCGCGACGAGGGCGGCGACGTTCTTCACGCTGTCCGGCCCCTGGTAGGCGCTCTGCATGCCCGGGTGCAGCGTGCCGGTGAGCAGCTGCCCGTACCAGAGCTGCTGGGCGTGCCTCTCGGTGACCAGGATCTGCTGCCCGGACCATCCCGCCGTGCCCAGCTTGTTCTGCTTCGTGGGCACCTGCCAGGGCGGCGCGAGCCGCGGGTACGACAGCCCGGAATGGGCGTCGTTCACCCGGCCGAGCATCCGGCTCGGCGTGCCGGGGAACCGCGCGAGCGGCTTGTCCGGCGGAAGCCGCACCTGCGCGGCCTCCGACTGCTCCGCGGCCGCCCGCTTGTCGGCGTTGCCCGCGGGCTCCGCGGAGTCGTCGCCGCCGCTCTTGGTGAGGTAGACGGCACCGGCCGCGATCAGGGCGACGACCAGCAGCCCGACGCCGCCGAACAGCACCAGCCGGGACCGGCCGGCGCCGTCGTCCAGCACGTCCCGGGGCGGCTTCGGGGAACCGCCGAGCTTGGCGTCGGCGGACTCCTCGTCGGCCATCCAGTCCGGCATCTGCCAGTTGCCGCTGCTCGGCTTGCCCGGCTTCGCGGGCTGCCCGGACCCGGTCGGGACGGCCGGGACGTAGTTCGACACGCCCCCGCCGGCCTCGCCGGCGCCGCCCTCGTCGAAGAGCGACCCCTCCCAGTGGCGCGCGTCCTCCTCAGACGCGGGCGCCGCCGCCGCGGGCGCGGGTGCGGACGCGGGCGTCGGCTCGGGCGCCTTCGCGGGGACGGGCGCGACCTTGACGTCCTCGGCGTCCCGGTCGCCCGGCTCGCCGGCCGGGGCCCCGAACTGCTGGGCCGGGGCCTCGAACTCCTGCTGCGGGGTCTGCTCGACCCGGCCCCACACGTCGTGCGACCCCCGGTCGTCGTCGTACTCGGACGACGCGGCCGGGGCCGGCATGAACGCCTCGGGAGCCTCGGGCTCGGGGAAGGCCGCCTGCGGGCCGGTCGCGCTCTCGGCGCCGGGCTCGGGCCGGGACTCGTCCCGCGGCTCGCTCTCGCTCATCTCGGTCCAGCGCACCCCGCGCTCCCCCTGATCGGACATGCGGCACACGTTACGCGAAGATCCGGACTGGACATCCCGCGCGTAATCACGCTCAGGACACGACTTCCTATCGCATCAGTGATGCTGTGTCATAGCGCCGCCACCCACCGCGACCAGCGGGTCGTCCGCAAGGCGTTCACGCGCCATGAGCGTGGCTCCGGCGACCGCGCCCGGCATGGCGAGCACCGCGCCCAGGGGAATGAGGAACACCACAAAAGTCGCGGCGCCGAACCCGGCCACCAGCGGCCGGTCGGCCCTCATCCGCGCGAACCGCTCCTTGCGGAGGATGCCGCGCCGCTCCAGCGCGACGGACGTCAGCTCGCCCGCGAGGAAGTAGCCGGACACGAGCGCCGCGACCACGGGGACGACCGTCTGCCCCACCACGGGCAGGAACCCGCACGCGAAGAACACGACGGCGAACGCCAGCGCGATCGCCCCGATGATCAGCGTGTCCTTGATCGCCCGTCCGATCCCGACGAGCAGCGGGACGTCCGGGTCCGGCGGCGCGCCGCCCTGCGACTCCTCCACCCGGACCGCGATGGCCTCGTAGAAGGGGTCCCCGACCAGCAGCGTCACCGCGGTGAATGTGATCATCGCCACGAACAGCGCGGACCCGTAGATCGCGATCCCGGCGACGACCCGCGCGGACGTCCGCGCCGCGTCCGCCCAGCCGTCGGCGAACTGCGTCACCCATCCGGCCAGGTCGTCGATCTGGAGCGCCAGGAAGACCAGCGCGGTCACGTAGACGGCCAGCACGATCAGCGCCGGGATCAGCCCGAACAGCCACTGCGCCGGATGCCGCGCCATCCAGCCGATGCCGCGCAGCAGGTAGCCGGCGCCGCCGAACAGATCCTTGACCGCGGACGGCTTCGCGGGCGCCTGCGGGATGTGCGGTTGGCTCACGCACCCAGACCCTATAGTGCAGGGAGCCCCACAAGCCGGGCCGAACGCTCCCAGACCGCCCGCGCCAGCTCCGGATCCTTCAGCGGACCCGCGGTCGGCAGCAGCCCGGCCCCCGGCGTCGAGCTGTAGAAGCCGCCGCTGCGGCCCTCGAACCCGGCGTCCAGCGCGAGCCGCAGCACCGGCCGCGCCCCCTGCGCCGGCGTCCGCACGAACGGGGTGTGCGACAGCAGCGCCCCGACCCTTCCGCTGCCGGGCACGTTCCGCAGCAGCGCCGTCGCGACGACGCCCGGGCAGACCGCGTTGGCGGTGACCCCGCTGCCCTCCATCCGGCGCGCGAGCTCCCGCGCGAACAGGATGTTGAGCAGCTTCGACCGCCCGTAGACCCGCATCGACTCCAGCGGCCCGTAGGATCCGGGCTCCGCGAGCCGCTCCACCTCGAACCGGTCCGCCTGCCGGTGCGCCTCCGACGCCACGACCACCACCCGCGACGGCGCGCCCTTCTCCAGCAGCCCGAGCAGCAGGTTCGTCAGCAGGAACGGCCCGAGATGGTTCGTCGCGATCATCCGGTCGTACCCGTCGGCGCTGACCTTGGCCCGCGTCAGGTGCGCGCCCGCGTTGTCGACCAGCACGTCCAGGCGGTCGAACCGCTCCTCCAGCGACGCCGCGACCCGCCGGACGTCCATCTGCACCGACAGGTCCCCGATGAACGTCTCGACCCGCGCGCCCGGCACGTCCCGTCCCAGCTCCTCGACGGTCGCGGCGGCCCGCATCTCGTTCCGGCACACGATCCCCACCAGGAACCCGGCCCGCGCCAGCCCCCGCGCGATCTCCCTCCCGATCCCGGACGTCCCCCCGGTGACAATCGCGACCCGACCCATCCCCCCACCGAACCACCCCACCCCACCCCCGGCAACACAACCCCCGCCGTCACCCGCCCCCGATGACCTTCCGCCGCAGCCGCACCCAGAGCACCAGCAGGAGCCGCTGCCACTCGGGCAGCAGCAACCGCATCAGGACGTCCTCCCGAATGTCCCGCCGATCCCTGCGGCTCCCGGCCCATGCCCGGACGAAGTCCACCATCAGCTCCCGTCGCGCCGGGTTCCCTTCGGCGACCATGACGATCAGCGAGACGATCCGCGGGCACAGGTCCGGTCGCGCCTCCGCCGTGTCGAGCCAGAGCATGACCAGGTCCGGGAACCCCCCGTAGCCGGCCTCCGTCCCGATCTCCACGGTCGTCATCAGCGACCATGCAGGCACACAGCGCAAGGGGTCGACCGCACCGGGCCCGGTGAGAATCAACGCGAGGCCGCCCGAGTCCCTCTCGGCCGCCAACTCCAGGAACAGCGCGGCACCGAAGAGCGCGAGCTGCTCCCGTCCGGGTGCCGGATCGGCACCGAGGTCCGCCCAGGCGAGAGCCGCCTGGACGACCGCGGCGCGGTGCCCGGCCGCCAGTTGCAGTGCCGCCTCCAGCGCGACGGAACGGACCGCGTCACCGCGGACCGCGAGCCGCGCGATCGCGCCGAGGACGTCGTGCAGCCTGGACGGGCCGCCGTCGGGCGAGTTCGCCAGCCGATCGAGCAGGATCCGCAACGCCACGCCCGCGAGGCCGGCGCCCTGCGAATCCAAGGAGAACCCGGCGGCGGCCCGGCACCACCCGAGCGCCGCCGCGAACACCTCCTCCTCATGGAACCGCGCCACTTCGAGGGCCGCCTCGGTCACCTCGTCGCGGACCCGGACGTCGCCGTGCGTCGCCAGATGCTTGAGCCGGGTCATGGCGACCGACGGATCCGTCCTGCCGAGCACCTGGCAGACCCGGGCGATCGTGAGCTTCAGCGTCTGCGGCCTCCGCCCGTCCCGCGACCACTCGTAGAGCCTGGTGCGCACCTGCCCGCCGACAACCGGATGCAGGCAGGTGCGGGCCAGCACGATGAAGGCGAAGTCCGCCCTGCGGTGATCCGCCCATGCACGGGCGGCCTCCAGGATCCAGTCCCCGAAGCCGTTGTCGGCGGCCAAGTCGGCGAAGACCTCGGTCGTCCTGCGCCGGAGCACCGCATCCAGCACCACCGCATCGTCGGTCGGCAGTCCGGACAGCCATGCCAGCAGGTCGGTCCGCGCCAGCGGATAGTGAGCGCAGACATGCCGCAGAACCGACGGCGCGTAACCATGCCGCCGGAAGACCAGCCGGTCGTCCACGCGGTCGGCGCCGAGCAGTTCGGTCAGCCCCGTCGACGGGCGCCAGGCCAGCCCGCCGCCCTCCACGTTCATCTGCAGGTGCCGGGCCAGCGAGAGCGCGGCCCCGTAGACGCTCGACTCGTCCGCCGGTGCGATCGCCGCGGCGGCGATCAGCAGCGTCTGGTCCCGCAGCCCGGAGTATTCGGTGAACCAGTCGCGCAGTTGCCCGTCCCAACCGAGGTAGGCCCGCTCGACCTCCTGCTCGTCACCGATGTCCTTCACCAGCTCGGCGAGGCGGCGCGCGTCCCCGGGCGAGGCGCCCTTCAGCAGTTCGGCGGCGCGCGGCCAGTCCGGCCAGCCCGTGTCCCCGAGGCCCACGACGGCGAGCCGCCGCCGGTAGACGGCGCCGGCGGGCGGCGGTTCGACCACAACGGTCCGGCAGGCGCCGGCGAACCGGCTCAGCTCCGCCTCGGTGCCCACCACGAGCAGGAGGCCCCTGCCTTTGCGGGACACCACCTCAATGCGGGAACGGAGATCCTTCTGGTCTCCTTCGTCGGCCGCGCGCACCAGGTACGCGCACCCGGCGCTCCAATCCTCCTCGGTGTCCTCCTCGGCGATCGTGGACGGGCGGACGGGCATGCCCGGATGGACGTCCCGCGACGTCGCGATGGCCGTGGTCGTCACGCCCGCCCCGGCCGGTCCGGCGAGCATGATCACGCGCTCCCGGCGGAGGACGTCCACGATCAACCCGTGGTTGCGGGCGGGCACGTAGTCGGCGACGCGGTCGCCGATCTCGCCTTCCGCGAGGTTCATCGCCCCGCGCCCGCGCCCGGCGTGGTAGTGCATGATCAGATCTCGGGAGACGGTGTTCCCGATCGCGTTCTGGGTCTCGTCTCCGGTGACGGCCACGTCGTCGATGTCCGTCATCGGTGCTCCTGCCGGAAGTCGCCGCCGACGGTGTTGCCGATCCCGTTCTGGACGCCGTCGCCGCTGATCGTGATGCCGCTGATGGACGTCCCGGACGTCGGCGGCGCGGGTGCGGCACGTTTCTCGGCCGCCTTCACACCGCCGTCCGCACGCAGAGTGGACGGCGCCGGAACGTACAGGTAGGCCAACTCGGCGTACTGCTTGACCCGTGCCTCCACCTCCGTGAACTGGCTCGCGCGCAGGCCGGTCCGCCCGCCCGCGACATAGTCGCCGAACAGGACCCGCGAGAGCATGAAGGCCGCGAAGGTCACCTCGGGGTCGCTGCGTTCGAGGGCGTCGCGAAGCGGACGGCTGTCGAGCAGGCGGCAGACGTCGATGACGGCGGTCGAGATGCCCGGCGCGTCCGCCCGTTCGTCGTCCACGAGCCCGACATGCAGCGCGACCCGCAGCCGGAGCCGCAGCCCGCGCGCCCGCAGCCCCGGGGCGCCGTCCGCCAGGGCCTCCTGGAGGCGCCGCGGGAAGGGGTCGACAAGCGCGGCCGCCGCCTCGTGCGGCAGGACGGCGAGGATCCCGTCCCCCGTGCTCTGTACGAACCGGGCGTTCCGCCAAGTCGCTCCCAGCCCGCTCGCATGGCAGGCGGCGGCCAGGACACGCCGGATCTCCAGATGCAGGTCCGGCAATTCGACATCGCGGTACGCGCTGAACTTCTCGGCGTCGACAACGAGAACGGCGCGGAACTCTTCCATGCCCACACCTTGCGGCGCGGCGGCGGCGAGCACTGTCAGAAATCAGACAGATCCCCGGCCTGATGCGGCCAGGGACTGGAGCAGGGGAAGGTCGGTGATGACGGTGCGGCCGCGTTCCGTCGAGACGGCGCCGAGGTCGCGCAGGCGCCCCAACTCGACCGCGACGACGCCGCGGGACAGGCCGACCGCCTGGCCGATCTCCGACTGGCCGAGGCCCACCTCCCCGCTCGGCACCGCGAGCCGCAGCAGAGCGCGGACGACCCGGGGACCGGCGGGCAGCGCCGCCGTCTCCGCGCGCCACTCCTCCCCTTCCCGCAGGCGCCGCAACGCGCGGCGCAGCAGGTCGGTCTCCGCGTCCGTCGCCCGCACCAGTGCGCGGAAGCGGTCCGCGGCCACGACGCGGGCGACGCACCGGTCCATCGCGATGACGGTCGCCGACCGGCCGTCCCCGCCCAACACGGCGATCTCGCCGAGGAGTTCGCCGGGTCCGCGGACGGCGAGCAGCAGCACCTCGCCGTCCGGAAGGGTGAGGAGAGCCTTGATCCGGCCCGATAGCAGGAGCAGGACATGCGACGGCGGGTCGCCCTGGCGGAGCAGGACGTCGCCCGGCCGGAACCGCCGCTCCGCGCCCGCCGCGACGAGGGACTCCCACGTCCGCACCGGGACGTCGACGGGGACCATGCACCCATCATGCCCCTGGCACTGGACTAGAACGCGTTCTAGTATCTCGGCCATGAGGTTCACCTATGCCGAGGCGATGACCGATCCGGCGTTCTACGCGCCGCTGGCCAAGGCCGCCGAGGACGCCGGTTACACGAGCATGTCGATCGCCGATTCCGTGGTCTACCCGAGGGAGTCCGACTCGACCTACCCCTACACCGCGGACGGCAACAGGGAGTTCCTGGAGGACAAGCCCTTCATCGAGACGTTCATCCTCATCGCGGCGCTGGGCGCGGTGACCACGACGCTGCGCTTCACGCCGTTCGTGCTGAAGCTCCCGATCCGTCCGCCCGTGCTGGTGGCGAAGCAGGCGACCTCGATCGCGTCCATGACGGGCGGCAGGCTCGGCCTGGGCGTGGGGCTCAGCCCGTGGCCGGAGGACTTCCAGGTGATGGGCGTCCCCTGGGAGCGGCGCGGCCGGCGGATGGACGAGGCGATCGACATCATCCGCGGCCTCAGCACCGGCGACTACTTCGAGTTCCACGGCGAGCACTTCGACATCCCGGCGATCAAGATGACGCCGGCCCGCCCGTTCCCGATCCTGGTCGGCGGGCACAGCGAGCCGGCCCTGCGCCGCGCGGTCGTCCGGGGGGACGGCTGGATGCACGCGGGCGGGGACGACCTGGACGCCCTCCTGGCCAGGCTGAACGACATCCGCAAGCAGGAGGGCAGGGAGAACGACCCGTTCGAGGTCCACGTCATCTCCATGGACGCCTACACGCCCGACGGCGTCAAGCGCCTGGAGGACAAGGGCGTCACCGACGTGATCGTCGGCTTCCGGTCGCCCTACGCCAAGGGCCCCGACACCCAGCCCCTCGCCAAGAAGATCGAGCACCTGGAACGCTTCGCCGAGACCGTCATCGCCAAGGTGGGCCCATGAAACAGGAACACGTTGCAGACGCCGTCGCCTGGAACGCCTCCACCGCCGACCACCCGGCCCGCCGCGCGGCCCGCGCGTCCATGGCGGCCGTCATCGAGGGCCGCAAACAGGACTGGCTGGCCCTCTTCGCCCCCGACGCCCTGGTCGAGGACCCGGTGGGCCCGTCGTTCCTCGACCCCACCGGCAACGGCCACCGCGGCCCCGAGGGCATCGAGGCGTTCTGGGACGACTTCATCTCCACCATCGCCGGCTTCCGCTTCACCGTGGCCGACTCCTTCGCCAACGGCCCCTGCTGCGCCAACGTGGCGACGATCACCACCACGACGCCCGACGGCTCCACCATGACCATCGACTGCGTCCTGATCTACACGGTGAACGAGACCGGCCAGATCACGTCCCTACGAGCCCACTGGGAGCCCGACCGAGCCATGGCCACCCTCACCCACCCCTGACGTGGCCGGTCACGCCTCGTTCCCGGCCGCGAGCCGGGCGGCCAGCGCCTCGGCGACCTGCTCGCCGATGTCGCGCGGGATCGCCGCGGCGATCCGCTCCGGGGTGAGCCTCGCCAGGACGGCGGCGGCGACGGCGTCCTCGTCGACGTCCGCCGGGGCCTGGTCGAGCAGGCTCCTGACCAGCGCCTTCGTCTCGGCCGCCCGGCCGTAGGTCTCCCGGAGCACGTTCTTGGCCTGCATCAGGTCCTTGGACGATCCGGGAGGCGCGTCGAGCGCGAGGTTCCACACCGCGAGGGCGACCTTCTGCACGTCCTTGTCGGTGAGGGGCATGTCGTCTCCTTCGATGAGCCGGGCGACATCGTCCCGGAAGCGCTTCATGTTCACGCTGTGCGGGTCGGGCTTCTGGGTGTTGACCTCCTTGTGGCCCTTCACCCGCGAGACCGGCAACCCGAACTCCCTGCACAGCTCGGCGCACAGCCGCTCGTAGGCGTCGATCTGGACGTCCGGCCACGGCTGCCGGCCGTCGTTCTCCGCCTCGATCCCGAGGCTGTTGGAGTTCGTGTGGTCGGCGGATGTGCAGGGCGCGTTATGCCAGCACCGCCCGGCCGCGATCACGTAGATGCGCCCGGACCGCCCGAGCCCGAACTGCGAGAGAGGCCCGTCCAGCCCCGGCCGCCCGTCCCGGACGACCCCCAGCGACGGATAATCGCCCCCACCGGACGCCCCGGCCGTGTGATGGCAGACGATCCCGCGCACATACGGCTGCGGACCATGGCCGCGCGACTTCCACCCGGACACCTCGGTAACGGGGTAACCGGTACGACGCGCAACTTTGGCAAGTTGCGTCAGGTACGGCAAGAGTCCCTCCCAACGCGGCACGGAGACCGGCGCCGAGCAGCGTACCGACTCCCCTCATCCCCCCAACGCAGACATGCCGCCCGACACCCGACAAGCAGCCCAACCACCCCGAACCAACCGCACCTCGACATGGAGCAACTGGCACCCCGCCCTGAAAAACGAAAACGGCCGCCTGCGCAAGCAGACGGCCACCCCGCAACGGCCGCAAGGCGATCAAGCACCGCAACCGGGAGGGGGCGTGGGGGCGGAGCCCCCACACCGGGGGTCTGGGGGTCGCCCCCCAGAAAGACAGAACCGAACGGCGAAGGCCCCCGCAAAGCGGGGGCCGAGCACACGTCGTCCAAGTGGAGGTGGCGGGAATCGAACCCGCGTCCTTCGGTGATAAGTCAGGGCTTCTCCGGGTGCAGCCTGCTTGGCGTTTTCTCAGTCCCGGCGCTCACGCAGGCGTGTCGCCGACGGACTCAGTCGCTGTTGGGTGTTCCTACCGGCCCCGCGACCGGGTCGGTAGGTGGAGTCTCCTTACGATGCCAGACCCCGGTTCGGAGACGCTACCGGGCTGACAGAGTTCGCTCCTCGCTCAGGCGGCGAGGGCGAACTCGGACTGCTTCTTGTTGGCAGTTATTGGTTTGCTGTCACAGGATTTACGAGGTCACGACAGCAACCCTCGACCCGCTTCCCCTGGCTCGAACGACCGAAGTCGAAGCCGGTCACCCCCATGTTGAGTTGTCAAAGCGGTCGTCCGGGGACGTCCGCACGATGACGTTACTAGGGTAACGCCTGTGCGGGCAACGTTATTTCCCCCTGGACGACCGTGAACCCCGGTGGGCGCGTGCTGTGTCGCGCCCACCGGGGTCGACCGGCAGGGTCGGGCCGGTCCGGACGGCAGAGCCTCCCCCGAGACGAGGCTCTGGTCTCATCACGGCGACTGGGTCCCGCAACCCCCCAAGCGGTGGCCCAGTCACCTGTAATGACGTCCCGGAGCGGCGGGTTGGTTGCGTCCCGCGCGTAAAGACATCCCCAACTCAGGGACGGCCGGTCAGGAACCGGGCGGCGAGCTTCGGGGTGTTGACGGGGCCTTCGACGGCGATCGCGAAGGCGCGGTCGCCTTCGGAGCCGACGAACCAGGAGACGGTCTTGGTGTCGCCGCCGCGCACGTAGGTGGCGAGGGCGGCGACGCCGGCGTCGGCGTAGCCGCCGCGGGCGTTGCCGCGGTCGGCGGTGCGGCCGAGGACGCGCTTGAGGCTGACGAGGGGTTCGGAGCTCAGCGTCTGGGCCGGCGGCGCCTGGACGGTCTTGGTGATGTCCTTGAGGACGTACGGGGGCCGCCAGGTGCCGTTGGACGCCGCGGCCGCGACGAGGGCCATGGCGAGGGGGCTCACCTCGACGTTGCCCTCGCCGACCATGGCGGCGGCCTTCTGCCCGTCGTTGACGGGCGTGGGCAGCGTGCCGGTGAACGCGGGGACGGTGAGGCCCCAGTCCTTGCCGATGCCGAACTTGGCGGCCTCCTGGACGAGGGTCTGCGCGTCCAGCTTGGCGCCGAGCTGCGCGAGGGCCGTCGTGCAGGACGCGGCGAACGCGTTGGCGAAGGCGGTCTCGCCGTGCGCCTTGCTGGTGAAGGTCTTGCCGCCGATGGTGGCGGTGCCGGGGCAGGCCGTCTCGGTGGTCTGGTTCATCCCGGCGTGCGAGAACAGGGCCTCGGCGGACACGATCCCGAAGGTCAGCCCCGGCGGGTAGTGGCCTTCGAACGCGCGGTTCTCACCGTTCGTCCCGTGGTTGGACGCGGCGAGGACCTCGCCGGTGCTCGGCCGGACCACGACCATGGACGCCGGGTAGGACAGCCCCTTGAGCGCGAAGTCGGCGCGGGCCTGGTAGCCGGGGTCGAGGGTGGTGCGGACCTCCTCGGGCTGCTGGCCCTCCCAGGACCGCAGCTCCTCGGTGTTCTTGCCGGACTCGTCCTGCGCCACGACGCGGACGGTCGGGGTGCCGGCGAGGCGGCGCTGCTGGAGCAGCTGGACGCCGCTGACGCCGATCGTGTCGCCCGGCTGGTAGGGGGCGCCGACCTGCTGGAGCCGGTCGGCGGTGGCGGGGCCGAGGTTGCCGATCAGCTCGGGCGCGTACGCGGGCGCGATCGGCGCCTGGATCGGGGCGAAGTGCAGGCCGGGGATGGTGTTGAGCCGCTGGATGAGCGCGTTGTGCGCGGGGACCTGGAGGGTCAGCAGGGGCAGGAAGTCCTGCGGCGGGGCGGAGCGGACGCGGCCGAGGAGGCGCTCGGCGTCGAGCCGGCGGCCGCCGTCGATCTTGGTCTGCTTGGCGAGCTGCTCCAGGGTCTTCGCCGGGTCGGCGAGCTGGCCGGGGTACACGCCGACGTTGTAGGCGCCGACCTCGCGCAGCAGGGAGCGGCCCAGCGTGTCGGTGATGGGCGCGCGCTTCGGCACCTCGGTCACCACGGCGAGCCGCTGCCCCGGCTTCAGCTTGGTGTTGATGACCGACGGGCTCCAGACGACCTTCCACTTGCCGCCGACGCGGCGCAGGTGCATCAGGCCGGGGTACTCCCACGGCTGGCCGTTCTCGCCGAGGTCGATCTTGACGGTGAAGCGGGCGTCGGCCTCGTCGCCCTTCTTGACGACCTGGTCGACGCCGCTGCCCTCCACCTCGGTGCCGAGGGACAGCCGCAGCGACGCCGCGTCGAGCTGCTCGCGGACGCGGCCGAGCGCCTGCGCGACCTGCTCCTTGTCGGCGCCGACGGTCTGGTCGGCGGCGGCCTCGTAGTTGCCGACCTGCCAGGCGATGAGGAAGTCGCGGACGGCGGGCATCGCCGACGGCTCGGCGCGGGCGCCCGGCATCATCGTCGCGACGAGGGCGCCGGAGACCACCAGGGCGCCGCCGGCGAGCACGATCGCCCGCCGCGGGATTCCGCGCCGCCGCCGCCCGTCCTGGTTCTTCATCGACACCTTCACCGTCTCCTGAACCGGGCCGCCGCCGCCTTCTGCATCTCGCGGTCGGCTTCCCGCTTGGCGATGGCCTGGCGCTTGTCGTAGGACTTCTTACCACGGGCCAGGCCGATCTCGACCTTGGCCTTGCCGTCCTTGAAGTACAGGGCGAGCGGGATGAGCGTCCAGCCCGGCTCGGACGACTTGGCGATGATCTTCTGGATCTCGCGCTTGTGCAGCAGCAGCTTGCGGCGCCGGCGCGGCGCGTGGTTGGTCCAGGTGCCCTGGGTGTACTCGGGGATGTGGACGTGCTCCAGCCACACCTCCCCGTCCATCACGTGCGCGTAGCCGTCGACGAGGGAGGCGCGGCCGGCGCGGAGCGCCTTCACCTCGGTGCCCATCAGCACCATGCCCGCCTCCCACGTGTCGTCGATGTGGTAGTCGTAGCGGGCGCGCTTGTTCTGGGCGATGATCTTCCGCCCGGTGTCCTTCTTGTCCTTCTTGCGCCCGGTGTCCCGTGCCACGTCATCAGTCCTTGTCCGGCGTTCGTCTGTCGAGCACGGTCGCGTGCAGGCCGCTCAGCACCGTCCGGGCGCGCCGCTCGGCCGCGTCCGGCGGCCGGTCGGCCGACACCGCGACGTCGGGCTCGATCCCGACCCCGTCGAGGTTACGGCCGCCCGGGGTGCGGTAGCGACCGACGGTCAGCTCGATGACCGACCCGTCGGCGAGCTCGATCGGCTCCTGGACCGAGCCCTTCCCGTACGTACGCGATCCTACGATCACCGCGCGGTCCCGGTCGCGCAGGGAACCGGCGACGATCTCCGCGGCGCTCGCGGTGCCGGCGTCGACGAGCACCACCAGCGGGACGTCGGCGTCGCCCGGCACGGTGACCGTGCGCCGCTGGACGGGCCGGCCGCGCGGCTCGTAGGTCACGACGGGGCCGCCCGGCAGGAACGCCGAGGCCGTGTCGACCGCCTCGTCCAGCAGCCCGCCGGGGTTGCCGCGCAGGTCGAGGAGCACGCCGCCGGTGGGCCGACCGGACGGCGACCGCCCGGTCACGGCGGCGCGGACCTCCTCGCCCGTACCGCGTGTGAAGGCGCCGACGCGGATGAGGCGCGCGTGCTCCGGCAGGGCGGTCACCGTGACGTTCCCTCCAGGGACGGGTGTGCGGACGAGGTGGAACCGTAAGGTTCGACGGCCGCGTTCCACGGTGAGTTCGACGGCTTCGTCCGGACGTCCGCGCAGCGCCGCCGCGACCCGGGAGATGTCCCAGCCGGCCACCGACCGGTTCCCCACGGCGGTGACGGCGTCGCCGGCCCGCACTCCGGCGCGCGCGGCGGGGGTGCCCGGCTGGACGCTCGCGATCAGCACGCCGGTGCCGCGGTCGGAGCCGCCGAGCCACAGCCCGACGCCGCTGTAGCGGCCGGTCAGGCGTCCTTCGACGTCGTCGTACTCGCGGGCCGGGTAGTAGTGCGCCCATTTGTCGCCGAGACCGCGCAGCATGCCCTCGATGGCGGCGCGGTCGAGTTCGCCGCGGCCGACCGGCTCGGCGGCCCGGCGCC
The DNA here is from genome assembly GCF_039529475.1 of Actinomadura chokoriensis. NCBI lineage: Bacteria > Bacillati > Actinomycetota > Actinomycetes > Streptosporangiales > Thermomonosporaceae > Actinomadura > Actinomadura chokoriensis. Next base: position 741,344 of record NZ_BAAAMW010000001.1, read on the forward strand.
CGATCTGCGCCGCGGCCTCGTCCAGCACCGACCCGCCGCCCGCGACGGCCGCGTGCCGCTGCGAGCCGGAGCCGCTCACGACCCCGGCGCCGTACGCGCAGACGATCGCCGCCGCGACGGCCGCGCCGCGCAGCACGCGCCCGGGCCGCCTCCTCAGCGGCGGCACGGGTTCAGCGGCGACACGGTGCGGACCATGCGGCAAGTGTAGGGCGGCCGGACGTCCCGGATCCGGCACTCGCCCCGGATCCGGGCACCGAGGTCAGATCTTCAGGTATCTGCGCAACGTCAGGAACGACGCGACGGCGCAGAGCAGCACACCGAAGCAGATCGACACCACGATGACGGCCATCACCGTGCTCCAGCCGAGCTGGCTGACGAGTTGGACGTCCCCGGCGAGTCTGTCGATCAGGAGTTTCTTGCTGAACACCAGCAGGATCGAGGAGAAGATGCCGCCGATCAGGCCGGCGATGGCCCCCTCCAGGATGAACGGCATCTGGATATAGGTGTTGGACGCGCCGACCAGCCGCATGATGCCGGTCTCACGGCGCCGGTTGAACGCCGACAGCCGAACGGTGTTGCCCACCAGCATGACCGCCGCGATCACCTGGATCAGCGCGATCGTCAGCGCCGCGACCTGCAGGCCGTTCAGGATCCGGAAGAACCGCTTCAGGATCTCCTGCTCGTTGATGACCGTGTCCACGCCGGGCTGGCCGAGCATCGCCTGCGCGACCGCCTTGTACTCCTCCGGGTTGCGGAGCTTGACCCGGAACGAGTCGGGGATGTCGCCCTCGCGGGTGCTCTCCACGAAGCCCGGCGAGCCGGAGAAGCGGTCCTTGAACCGCTCGTACGCCTGCTGCTTGTTCTCGTACTCGACGTCGGAGACCTGCGGCATCTTCTTCAGGCTCGCCTGGAGCGTCTGCCGCTGCTGGTCGGTGACGTCCTGCTTCTGGCAGCTCGGGTTGGAGCTCGTCTTGGCGCACAGGAAGATCGAGACCTCGATCTTGTCGTACCAGTAGCTCTTGGACGCGTCGACCTGCTGCCGCAGGAGCAGCCCGGTGCCGAAGAGCGCCATGGCGATGGCGACGGTGATGACGAGGGAGATCGTCATCGTCATGTTCCGGCGGAGACCGATCCAGATCTCCTGGAGAACGAACTGTACGCGCATGCCTCGCTGTCCTTGATCGCCTTGGGTCCGCCCGGAACCCGGGCGGCCTCATGAGGGAACGCGGCCCGAAGCGGGCGGTCCCCGCCTTCGGGCTGTCGTACGCCCCGGCGGGAATCGATGGTTCAGATGGTCAGTACGCCTGGCCGTACACGCCGCGGGACTGGTCGCGGACGACCCTGCCGTCCTCCAGCTCGACGACGCGCTTGCGGAAGGCGTCGACGATAGCGGCGTCGTGGGTGGCCATGACGACGGTGGTGCCGGTCCGGTTGATGCGGTCCAGCACCTTCATGATGCCGATCGAGGTGGCGGGGTCGATGTTCCCCGTGGGCTCGTCCGCCAGCAGGATCATCGGCCGGTTCACGAACGCCCGCGCGATCGCGACGCGCTGCTGCTCGCCGCCGGACAGCTCGTCCGGCATCCGGTGGGCCTTGCCCTCCAGGCCGACGAGGTCGATGACCTCCGGGACGACCTTGCCGATGAAGCGCCGCGGCTTGCCGATCACCTCGAGGGCGAACGCGACGTTCTCGAAGACGTTCTTGTTGGGCAGGAGGCGGAAGTCCTGGAAGACGCAGCCGATCCTGCGGCGCAGGTGCGGCACCTTCCAGTTGGTGAGCCTGCTCAGGTCCTTGCCCGCCACGTGCACGTGACCCTGGGAAGGACGCTCCTCCTTCAGGATGAGGCGCAGGAAGGTCGACTTGCCGGAGCCGGACGGACCCACCAGGAACAGGAACTCGCCCTTCTCGATGGCGACGTTCACATGCTGCAGGGCGGGCCGGTTCTGGCTCGGGTAGACCTTGGTGACGTTGTCGAAATGGATCACGGCTGCATCACGGCGGTTCGCTGTAGGGGTTGGGGAGCGGCCCGGCCCGCGGCCACGGACGGGTCCGTGGGCACTTGCCTGCGCCGCCCGGCTTCACGACCGGGTGGGACGCGGAGCCTTCGAGCAGTGTAGAGGGGACCGGCAACTACCTCGTCCCACTCGGCGAGGTACGGGTATCCGAGGACGTCGTTCAGCCCGATCGGTGTCCTCCGTCCGATCAGTGCCATGTGATCCGTCTCCCGACGTCCGGCCGTTTCCTACCGTCAAGGTCCCGGACTTGCCGGAACGACCATACAGTCCGGCTACGCTGGATGATGGCGAAAGATACCTAATAAGTGGACGGACACCGAAGAAGCGGACGCTTCGCCGGACGCTTCCCGCACGGACCCGCGAACCGATCCCGGAGATTGGGGCCCACGACATGAGCTGCGAACATCTCATCTGCGCTCGGTGCTCGAACCCGGTGGTGGAGGGGCGCTGCCCCAGCTGCCGGGCCGCCCGGTCGGAGATGCACCGGCACGGGCCGTCCATCCCGCCCGCGATCGTCCTGGCCGCGCTGGTGGCGCTGCTGTTCGCCGCCCTCGTCCTGCGCCGCGTCTACGGCTGAGCCCTCCCGGCCGCGCTTCCGGCGCGCCGGCCCGCTAGGGCTGCTTGAGCGGCGGGGTCGCGGCCTTGGTGACCGCGCCGTCGTCGGCGATCATCTGCGCCTTCGGCTGCGGTCTGCCCTTCTTGGCCTTCGCCGGGTCGTAGGCGGCGAAGTGCATGGTGCTGGTCGTGTCGACCTCGTTGCCCTCGACGGTCCCGTCCAGGAGGTGCTCGGCGTCGTCGGGGATCTCCGGCTTCGGGGTGCCCGGGTCTTCGGCGACGAGCGAGGTGTTGCGGAACAGCGAGTAGACGACGAGCCCGCCGCCGGTCTCCGTCCGCAGCCCGAAGTAGGGGAACGGCGTCGCGGTGTAGACGGCCTGGAACGCGAGGTCCTTCTTCTTGGCCTTCTTCTTCTCGTGCCTGTCGTCCCGGTAGAAGCCGGTCGTCACGTCGTTCGGCTTCATCACCTTGGCGGCGACGCTGCCGCCGCCCTCCGCGGCGATCGTCGCCTGGATGCCGCCGACGTCGCGCGGGCGGATCAGGAGCGAGGTGTCATCGCTGCTCAGCGCCTGCGCGTAGCCCTCGTCGTCGACCGCGACCTTCGGCACCTTGGCCTTCTTCTGCAGGAGCGTCGCCAGCGTGAGCTTCCAGTGGTCGGACGGCCCGCGCAGGACGAACGCCATCAGCGCCGTGTGCTCGCTCTTGGGCCGGCCCAGGACGGATCGGTCGACCGACACCACGAACCACTGCGGGTAGGCGGCGTCCTTCAGCCTCGGCACGTACAGCCTGGGCTCGCCGTAGACGAAGCGCCGCACCGGGTCGCCGTCGTAGGCGGCCTTGCGGAACTCGGCCGCGGTGAGCTGGGACTGGCCGTCGGACGTCCAGGTCAGCGCGAGCCTCTCGTCGCCGGCGGCGCGCGCCACGTCCTCGTCGGTGACGTAGGTGCGGAACGCGCGCTCCGCGACATCGGGCGTCAGCGGCGCCGGCTCCGGCGGCAGCGTCTCGGGCACGCCTGCGACGGGCCGCGCCTCCGTCCTGCTCTCGGCGCAGCCCGCGGCGGTGAGCGCGAGGATGAGCGGCACCACGGCCGCGATCACCCGCAGGAACCTGTGCACAGACCCGTCCCCCGGACCGAACTCCGCGCCGGCCGTCGGCGGCCGGCCCTCCCGGCCCGTGATTCTGCCATCGACACGATATCGGCCGGTGCACGGACGTTACCGCGAAGCGTACGCATCTCGGCAAGGCCACTGCATAACGGCGATAAGCTCGGACCGTGGCAGGCATCGATCCGGAAGAGCAGCTCAAGGAGCTCGGCACGACGCTCACCAGCATCGAGCAGGTGCTGGACCTCGACGGCATGCGGCGCGACATCGCCGAGCTGCGCGAGCAGTCGGCCGACCCCGACCTGTGGAGCGACCAGGAGCGCGCCCAGTCGGTGACCCGCCGCCTGTCGCACCTCGAAAGCGAACTGGGCCGGGTGGAGGGCCTCCGGCAGCGGCTCGACGACGCCGGCACCCTCTACGAGCTGGCCAGCGAGATGGACGACGCCGACACGCGCGCCGAGGCCGACGAGGAGCTCGCGGCGCTGCACAAGGCCGTCCAGCAGCTGGAAGTGCGCACGCTCATGTCGGGCGAGTACGACGCCCGTGAGGCGCTGGTCACCATCAACGCGCAGGCCGGCGGCGTGGACGCGGCCGACTGGGCCGAGCAGCTCCAGCGCATGTACCTGCGCTGGGCCGAGCGGCACGGCTACCCGACGGAGGTCTACGAGACGTCCTACGCCGAAGAGGCCGGGATCAAGTCGACCACCTTCACGGTGAAGGCCCCCTACGCGTACGGGACGCTGCGCGGCGAGCACGGCACGCACCGCCTGGTGCGGATCTCCCCGTTCGACAACCAGGGCCGGCGGCAGACCTCGTTCGCGGGCCTCGACGTCGTCCCCGTCGTGGAGCAGAGCGACCACGTCGACATCGACGACAGCGACCTGCGGGTGGACGTGTACCGGTCGTCCGGGCCGGGCGGCCAGGGCGTCAACACCACCGACTCCGCGGTGCGGATCACCCACATCCCGACCGGGATCGTGGTGTCCTGCCAGAACGAGCGCAGCCAGCTGCAGAACAAGGCCACGGCCATGAACGTCCTGCAGGCCAAGCTCCTGGAGCGCAAGCGCCAGGAGGAGGCGGCGAAGATGTCCGAGCTGCGCGGCGAGGGGACGAGCAGCTGGGGCACGCAGATCCGCAACTACGTGCTGCACCCGTACCAGATCGTCAAGGACCTGCGCACCGGCGTCGAGGCGGGCAACCCCTCCGCGGTGCTGGACGGCGACCTCGACGAGTTCATCGAGGCCGAGATCCGCTGGATGCGCCAGCAGGAGACGGCGGTCTGACCCCGGCGGCCCGCCCCTGACCTGCCGCGGGGTCCTCTCGGCGGTGTCTTTCGGGCGGAGTTCCGCATTCACAGAGTGACTGCACGGTCACTCTGCGAGGATGGCGCGTGGTCCGGATCACCGTCGCCATTCGGGGGGCTTCATGGCCGCACGCACGCACGTTCCGATCCTGGTGCCCGGCTGCCTGCTGGCCGCGGCGCTGTCCGCCGGTTGCTCCGGCGGCGGCGCGCCCGCCGAGGCGGCGAAGGCCGCCGGGGCGCCCGCGCTGAGCAAGGCGCAGGCGCAGCAGGTGCTCACCTCCTACGCCGCGGGGGCGAACCGCGCGGGGAAGCGGCTCAGCGGCAGGCACCTGCGCGCGATCGAGGCCGATCCGCAGCTGTCGATGGACGCGGCCGCGCTCAAGCTCCGGCGGGCCGTCCGCAAGCGCCCGCCGAAGCTGGCCTTCTCGCACACGACGTTCTACATCCCGCGGCTGACCGGCTACCCGCACTGGTTCGCGGCCGACACCGTCACGGGCGAGGGCGACCGGGCGCTGCGGCACGCGATGCTGTTCACGCAGGCCAAGGCGGGGGCGCCGTGGCTGCTGACCGCCGACCCGTTCCCGTCCGCGCCGTCCCTCGCCACGATCGCCCTCGACCCGGACGGGTTCGCCACGCCCGTCGACCCCGGCGCGAAGGACCTCGCGGTCGCCCCGGAGAAACTGCCGCAAGCGCACGCCGCGCTGCTCACGAGCGGGCCCGGCGCGTCCGGCGCCGCACTGCTCGCCGACGGGGCGAAGACCAACGAGACCTACAAGGCGCTCAAGCAGGGCGAGCAGACCCTGGCGAAGCGCGGCGTGACGCTCTCGTCCCGCTTCTCCCCCGCCTCCTACCGGACGTACGCGCTGCGCACCAAGGACCGCGGCGCGGTGGTCTGGTATGTCCTGAAGCAGAATGAGGCGTACTCCGCGGCGAAACGGGGCAGGTTGGCGGTGAGCGGGGATCTTGTCGGGCTCGCCCCGGCCAAGGCCGCCAAGACGCGCATGGACACCACCGTCCTCGTGCAGTACCTGGCCACCGTTCCACCCAAGGGCCGCGCCACGGTCAACGGCATGTACCGCAAGGCCGTCGCGGCGCACGGCTCCTGATCTCCGTCGGGTGCCGGGCAGTCCCGCTCTTCTGACCGCTGCAGCGGAACCGCCCCGGCACCCGACGGCTGTGTTTTTTTGCTTTTTTCTCCTCCTTCGGGCCCTAGAGGGCCCTCCATCGTCGAAAAACGCTGTGCGATCGCTGTGTTTTTCGCCTTCTTCTCCTCCTTCGGGCCTGGCGGCCCTCCATCGTCGAAAAACGCTGTGCGATCGCTGCATCGCATCCGACTCGCCTAGCGGCTCGCTGCGCGATCAGGTTCTCGCTTCGCTCGAACCTGCCTTCGGTCGCGATCGCGCGGATTGAGGTCGTCGCGTGGTTGCGGCGGTGGCTGAGGTCTGCGCGCCCCTACCCGACCAACAAAGGCCAACGGGCCCGGTGATCCCACCGTCCGGGTAAGGCCCTGGCCACGTACGTTGCTAGCAGGCTGCCGCCTGGGCGGGCGGACGTTCTACACTTGCGCGGCGAGTCTGATCAATCGTCTGCCGGGGTGGGTTGTGCGCCTTGTGCCTTTCGTGGCTTTGGCCGCGCTGGTCGCCGGGTGTTCGGCTTCTGGGGCGGGTGCTGGGGGTGGGGCTCAAAAGCCTGGTGGTGTGCCTGCGGTTACCGCTGATGAGTCGGTCACGGTGCTCCGGGAGTGGACGGAGCGGCACAACAAGGCGATCACGTCGGGTGATGTGGGGCTGTGGCGCGAGGCGGTGATGGGGGCGCTGGAGGCTCCTGTCAGTGCGCGCGTGCGTACCTATGGGAAGTTGCCCGCGTCAGCGAAGATCTCGTTATCGAATCCGGTGTTCTACGTGCCGCGCCTGGACGGGCTCCCCAGGTGGTTCGGGGTTGCGGGGCTGGAGCGGTCGGGTGGCGAGGACCAGCAGGTTCTCGGTGTTTTCGTGAAGGCGAAGAAGGGTGATGAGTGGCGCGCGGCGCACTGGTTGACGTTTCAGGGGAAGCCGCCGCAACTCGCGTACGACCAGGAGGGGTATGCGATTCCGGCACCCGATCGCGGGCTGCCGGCAGCGCATGCGAAGTACCTTGCGGACGGTGACGAGAGCGCCGTGGTGCCGGACACTTATTCGCGGGACGCCCGGACGAAGAAGGTCGGTGACTGGACGGCCGAGCCGGCGACGTTCACCCCTGGGCCCGGCACGTCCTATGCCCTGCGCACTCAGGACGGCGGGTCGCTCGTCTGGTACGGGTTGAGGCAGGAGCAGACGCTCACCGACGGTACGGAAGGCACCCTTCCTGCGGAGGTCGGCGACTATCTGGAGAAGAACGGCGACAAGCCTGAGAAGGCACTGCGCGTCTCCTGGCAGTGGCTCGCCCTCGGGTATGCGCCGTCTTCGGGTAAAGCCCGTGTTCTGGGTGAGTCGGTTTCTCTGGCGTCCGCGGGCTGAGAAGCGTGCGCCCGCCCCGGGGTGGGGCGGGCGCCGATGATCTCTTACGCTTCGCTGCTCGGCAGGGAGCTGGCCGTGACCAGGGTGCGGATGGCGCCCAGGGCCACCGAGAGGGTGGCGAGGTCGAAGCTGTCGCTCTCCCAGATCTCGCTCAGCGTCTGCTGGGCGCGCTGGACGGCCGGCTTGTTCTTCTCCGCCCAGAGGATCATGCGCTCCTCAGGGCGGCCGCCGGGCTCACTGGTGATCAGGACGTCCCGGGTGAGGGCCGCGTGCGCCGCGTACAGGTCGTCGCGGAGCGCGGAGCGGGCCAGCGTGCGCCACTTGTCGTCGCGGGGCAGCGCGATGATGCGCTCCCGCAGGCGGGACAGCTGGAGGCGGTCCGCGAGGTCGAAGTAGACCTCGGCGACCTCCTCCACCGGGCGGCCCGTGTCGTGCGCGACGCCGACCAGGTCGAACGTGGAGTAGGCCGGGACGAACGCGGCGCACTGCTCGGCCAGCTCGTCCGGCACGCCCAGTTCGGCGAAGCCGTCGCGGCGCTGCTCGAACGCGGCCAGGTCGAGGCCGACGAGCAGCTTCGACACGTGCGCGCCGAGGGTCGCGGCGCCGCCGCTGAAGAAGTCGATGCTCTCCCTTATGTCGAACGGGGGCCGCCGGTTGTGCAGCAGCCAGCGGGCGGCGCGCTCGGTCAGCTTGCGCGCCTCCAGCAGCATCGCGATCTGCGTCGACTCCTCGACCTGGTGGGAGAGGCCCTCCACCGCCGTCCAGAAGCGCGGCATCTGGAAGACGTCGCGGGCGACGAGGTAGGCGCGGGAGATGTCGGACGCCGACGCGCCCGTCTCCTCGTTCATCCGGAACACGAACGTGGAGCCGCTCGCGTTGACCACGTCGTTCACCACGGCCGTCGTGATGATCTCGCGGCGCAGGGGGTGCCGGTCCATGTAGGCGCGGAACCGCTCGCGCAGCGGCGTCGGGAAGTAGTCGACCAGCCACGACTCCAGGTAGGGGTCGTCGGGGAGGTCGGAGGCGACGATCTCGGCGTCCAGCGCGAGCTTGGCGTAGGCGAGCAGGACGGAGAACTCCGGGCCGGTCAGCCCGAGCCCGGACTGGCGCCGCTCCGCGAGCGCCTTGTCGTCCGGCAGGAACTCCAGGTGCCGGCTGAGCCGGCCGTCGCGCTCCAGCTTGCGCATGTACCGGGCGTGGACGTGCAGCATCGCGGGCGCCTGCGCGCGGGACGCGGCGAGCACCACGTTCTGCGCGTAGTTGTCGCGCAGGACGAGCCGCCCGACCTCGTCGGTCATCTCGTAGAGCAGGCCCTCGCGCTGCTTGCCGGTCAGCTCGCCGTCCCGCACGACCTGGTCGAGCAGGATCTTGATGTTGACCTCGTGGTCGGAGGTGTCGACGCCGGCGGAGTTGTCGATGAAGTCGGTGTTGATGATGCCGCCGCCGCGCGCGAACTCGATGCGGCCGAGCTGGGTCACGCCGAGGTTGCCGCCCTCGCCGACGACCTTGCAGCGCAGCTCGGCGCCGTCCACCCGGACCGGGTCGTTGGCCTTGTCGCCCACCTCGGCGTTGTTCTCGATGGACGACTTGATGTAGGTGCCGATGCCGCCGTTCCACAGCAGGTCGACGGGCGCCGTGAGGACGGCCCTGATCAGCTCGTACGGGGTGAGCGCCTTCGCCCCGTCCTCGATGCCGAGCGCGGCCCGGATCTGCGGGGTGACCTGGATCGACTTGGCGGTGCGGGGGAAGATCCCGCCGCCCTTGGAGATCAGCGCGGTGTCGTAGTCGGCCCAGCTGCTGCGCGGCAGCTCGAACAGGCGGCGCCGCTCGGCGAACGACGCGGCCGCGTCCGGGTCGGGGTCGATGAAGATGTGCCGGTGGTCGAACGCGGCGACGAGCCTGGTGTGCTCCGACAGCAGCATGCCGTTGCCGAACACGTCCCCGGACATGTCGCCGATGCCGACGGCGGTGAAGTCCTCGTTCTGGACGTCCTTGCCGAGCGCCCGGAAGTGGTACTTGACCGACTCCCAGGCGCCGCGGGCGGTGATGCCCATCGCCTTGTGGTCGTAGCCGACGGACCCGCCGGACGCGAACGCGTCGCCGAGCCAGAACCCGTACTCGGCGGCGACGCCGTTGGCGATGTCGGAGAACGTCGCGGTGCCCTTGTCGGCCGCGACGACCATGTAGGTGTCGTCGCCGTCGTGGCGGACGACGTTCGGCGGCGGGACGACCTTGCCGTCCACGAGGTTGTCGGTCAGGTCGAGCAGGCCGGAGATGAAGTCCTTGTAGCAGGCGATCCCGGCCTTCTGCCATGCCTCCCGGTCGACGGACGGGTCGGGGAGCTGCTTGCCGACGAAGCCGCCCTTCGCGCCCGCCGGGACGATGACGGTGTTCTTCACCGCCTGCGCCTTGACCAGGCCGAGGATCTCGGTGCGGAAGTCCTCGCGCCGGTCCGACCAGCGGAGCCCGCCGCGCGCCACCGACCCGAACCGCAGGTGCACGCCCTCGACCTTCGGCGAGTACACGAAGATCTCGTACATCGGCCTCGGCTGCGGCAGGTCGGGGATGAGCGCCGGGTTGAACTTCATCGCCAGGTACGGCTTGCCCTGGTAGTGGTTCGTGCGCAGCGTCGCCTGGACGAGCGCGAGGTAGGCGCGGAGGATGCGGTCCTCGTCGAGGCTGGCGACCTCGTCCAGCTTGCCCTGGAGCTCCTCGGTGATGCCGAGGCTGCGCTCCTCCTCGCCACCCTGCAGGGACGGGTCGAGGCGGCTCTCCCACAGCCGGACGATCAGCCGGGTGATGGAGGCGTTGCGCAGCAGCACCTGCTCCACGTACCGCTTGGAGAACGTCATGCCGGTCTGCCGCAGGTACAGCGCGTAGGCGCGCAGGATCATCGCCTCGCGCCAGTTCAGCCCGACGTGCAGGACGAGCGCGTTGAACCCGTCGTTCTCGATCTCGCCGCGCCACAGCGCCGTGAAGGCGTCCTGGAAGAGGTCCTTGATGGCCTCCTCGGGGACGTCCGCCGGCGGGACGTACCGGAGCCCGAGGTCGTAGATCCAGAACCGGCGGTCGTCGGAGGTGCGGATCTCGTACGGGCGCTCGTCCACCACCTCGACGCCCATGTTCTGCAGCAGCGGCAGCACCCGGGACAGCGAGATCGGCTCGCCCAGCCGGTAGATCTTCAGCCGCCGCTCGCCCGGCTCGGCGCTGAACGGCTCGTACAGGTTGATGGAGGTGTCGCCGTCCCCGGTGAGCTCGTCGAGGCGGCGCAGGTCGGCGACGGCGGTGCGGGCCGGGAAGTCGGCCTTGTAGCCCTCGGGGAACGCCTCCCCGAACGCGCGGCCGAGCGTCCCGGAACGCTCCTCGCCGCACTGCTCGACGACCGCGTCGGCGAGGTCGTCCTCCCAGGAGCGGGTGGCGTTGGCGAGCCGCTCCTCCAGCTCGGCGACGTCGACGTCCGGCAGCGGGCGGCCGCGCTCGCCGCGGACGACGACGTGCAGCCGCGCCAGCAGCGACTCGGTCACGTTCGCGCTGTAGTCGACGCTGACGCCCTCGAACGCCTGCTTCAGCAGGTCCTGGATGCGGAGCCGGACCTTCGTGGTGTAGCGGTCGCGCGGCAGGTACACCATGCACGACATGAAGCGGCCGTACAGGTCCTTGCGGAGGAACAGCTTCAGCTGGCGGCGCTCGCGCAGCCGCAGCACACCGAGGGAGATCTTCAGCAGGTCGTCGACGGAGATCTGGAACAGCTCGTCGCGCGGGTAGCTCTCCAGCACCTCGACGAGGTCCTGGCCGTCGTAGCTGTCGCGGGTGAACCCGGCGAGCTCCAGCACCTCGTCCAGCTTGCGCTTCAGGACGGGCACGTGCGCGATCGACTCGCTGTAGGCGACGTGCGTGAACAGGCCGAGGAAGCGGCGCTCCCCGACGACCTCGCCGGTGTCGCCGAACTTCTTCACCCCGATGTAGTCGAGGTACAGGGGCCGGTGGACGGTCGAGCGCGAGTTCGCCTTCGTCAGCACCAGCAGGTGCTTCTCCGTCGCCCGCTCGCGGACCTCGGGCGGCAGCGCCGCGAAGCTGTCGGACTCGCGCTTGTCGCTGCGCAGGATGCCGAGGCCCGTGCCCGGCTCGGGGCGCAGCGCCGTGCCGTCGCCGGTCAGCGTGTAGTCGCGGTAGCCGAGGAAGGTGAAGTGCCCGTCGCGCAGCCAGTCGAGCAGCTCGACGCCCTCGGCGAGCTCCTTGTCCGGCAGCGGGGGCCGCTTCTCCTGGATCGCGGCGGCGATCTCGCCGGCGCGGGAGCGCATCTTGGCCTCGTCCTCGAAGGCGACCCGGACGTCCTGCAGGACGCGGAGCAGGTCGCTCTCCAGCGCGTCGAGGACGGCGCGGTCGCTGGTGCGGTCCACCTCGATGTGGATCCAGGACTCGTCGACGTCGGTGTCGCTGTCCAGCTTGTGGCGGAACGCCTTCAGGTGGCCGGCGACGTCGCGGTCCACGCCGAGCAGCGGGTGGACGATCAGGTGCGTGGTCAGCTGGTGCCTGGTCAGCTCCATCGTCACCGAGTCGACCAGGAACGGCATGTCGTCGGTGACGACCTGGACGATGGTGTGGCCCGGGTCCCAGCCGTACTCCTCCAGCGTCGGCGTGAAGACGCGCACCTTCGCGCGTCCCTGCGGACGCTCCTCGCCGAGGGCCCGGTGCGCCATCGCCGGCCCGCCGATGTCGGCCGGGTCGCGCGCCAGCAGGTCCTCGTGGGCGACCTGCCGGTAGTAGAGGCGGAGGTACTCGACGACCTCCGCCACGTCCCCACCGCGCGCCCCCGGGCGCTGCCCGCACGTCTCAGCGGCCCGCCGGAGCAGGTCGTCCTTCGCTTGATCGAGCATGCCGCTCATCAACAACTCCCCTTGAGACCCTTCGCCACCTCGTTGTGGCGCCGCTCACTGCATGAGCGTAGCCAGGAATCACCTCAAAGCCGACCTGCTATGCAGCAAGCTCAACGTGGCCTGCGCCACCCTGCGAGCCCACCCTGCCAGGCAGCCCGGCCGCCGCGGCGATTCCCCTGCCGTGGTATCAGAACGGGGACGTCAGCCGCCGTTCACCTGGCCGGTGCCCGGCCCCGGAGTGCCGGACGGGTCGGGCGGATCGGGCGGATCGGGCGTGGGATCGGTGGGCTCGACCGGCGGCGGCGACGACTTCGTGGGCGCGGTCGTGGTCGGCGTATCCGGCTGCGTCGGGCTGGTGGACGGCGTCGGGCTGTCGGACGGCGACGCCGTCCCGGTGGGGTTCTGCGTGTAGGACGGGGCCGTCGTCCGCTGCTCCGGCCGGTGCGTCGTCGGCGGCGCCATGCTCGGCACGACGCTGCTCGACCCGGGCGGCGCGCTCGGGTCGCTGACCTTCTGCCCGGCCTTGCCGTTGTCGCCGGTGCTGAGCATCAGCACGGACGAGACCACCACGATCGCGACGAACAGCGCGGCGGCGCCGGCCAGCGCCGCGGACCGCCCGGAACCGGCGAGCGCGTGCCGCAGCCCGCCGCGGCCGCCCTCGGCGCCCCGCTCGCCCACCAGGACGAGGTCGGGCGGCAGGGTGGCGTCGGCGGCCCATCCGGCCGGGGCGCGCCGCCGCTCGTCCTCGCCTGCGGCCGGGTCGGTCTCGACCGGGGCGCCCTCGTCCCGGAACGCGGCGGCCGGAAGCTCGAGGTCGTCGAACACGTCGGCGTCGTCATCGTCGAAGACCGGGTCGTCGCCGAACACCGGGTCCGGGTCGAACAGGTCGTCGTCGGCCTCGGCGGCGCGCACGGACCCGGCGGCGAGCATCGCGGTCTCGTCGGTGGCGCTCGACCGGGGCGCGGGACGTCCCGCGCTCTCCTCGTGGCCGAGCAGCCGCATCAGCACCTGCCGCGCGCCGGGGCGCAGAGCCGGGTCCTTCTCCAGGCAGTCGAGGACCAGTTCGCGCAGCGCCCCGCCGAGGTCGCCGAGGTCGGGCTCCTCGTGCAGGATCCGGTTGATCACCGCGGGGATGGTGTCCTGACCGAACGGGGGCTCCCCGGTCGCGGCGAACACCAGCGTCGCGGCCCAGCAGAACACGTCCGCGGGCGTGCCGACCTCGTCGCCGCTGATCTGCTCGGGCGCCATGTAGGACGGGGTGCCGATCACCCGGCTGGTGAGCGTGGTGGCGCCGCTGATCGCGCGGGCGACGCCGAAGTCGATGACGCGCGGGCCGTCCGGGCCGATCAGCACGTTGTGCGGCTTGAAGTCGCGGTGGACGATCTTGGCCTGGTGGATGGCGGCGAGCGCCGTCGCGGTGCCGATGGCGAGCCGGTCCAGCGCCGCGCCGTCGAGCGGGCCCGCGTCCAGGACCTGCTGGTTCAGCGACGGGCCCGGCACGTACTCGCTGACGATGTAGGGGCGGTCGCCGTCGGCGTCCGCGTCGATCACCTGGGCCGTGCAGAACGGCGCGACCTGCTTGGCGACCTCCAGCTCCCGCAGGAAGCGGGCGCGCGCCTTGTCGTCGGAGGTCAGCTCGGCATGCAGCAGCTTGATCGCGACCTGCCGGCCGTCCTCGTCCACGCCGAGGAACACCGCGCCCTGACCGCCCTCGCCCACCCTGCCGATCAGGGCGTACGACCCCAGCCGATCCGGGTCACCGGATCGCAGCGCCCCAACCTCCATGCGTGGAACCGTCCCTCTCCTCGATCGACGGGCCGCCTGGTTCGGGCCCGGATCACCCCTCCGACTGTGTGACGCCCGAACCCCGAGGGAAGTTCACCCGTTCCGGCGGGGTACCACCCTAATGGCGTCACTTCCCCCAGCGATACCGCCGCGCACGATGTCACACAAGCGAGACTGGAGGCATGGCAACGCTCGACGGGCGCCGCGTCCTCACGCGCGCCGACCTCATGGCCGAGCACGGGCTCGGGCGCAGCACGCTGGAGAAGTGGTACCGCGAACGCGCGTCCAACGGCCACCCCGAACCGGCCGGGACGGTCGGCTCCCAGCTCGCCTGGGACGCCGGCGAATGGGACCGATGGTACGCGACGCACCGCTCCCGCGGCGTCCCGACGGGCCTCGCGAGCCGCGACGAACTCGCCGCACGGCACGGCGTCAGCCGGCACCGCCTCAAGCAGCTGTGGGCGGACCGGGCGGCGAACGGCCACCCCGACGTCGCGCACCGGTCCGGCAAGGCCATGTACTGGGACGAGGCCGCCTGGACGTCCTGGTACCGCGCCCTCGGCGAACGGCCCGCCGCCGAGGACCCCGACGACCTCGTCTCGCTGGCGGACGCGGCCCGCATCCTCGGCCTCGCCCAGACGAGCGTCACCGTCTACGCCAAGCGCCCGCCCGCCGGCTGGCCCGAACCGGCGCAGGTGGAGCCCCTGGGCGGCGGCCGCGTCCGGCGCCTCTACCGCCGCCGCGACATCCTCGCCTACGCCGCCTCCCGCACCCGCTGAGACTCGGCGTTCTCGGCACGCTGCAAAGCCCTACGGGGTGAAGTGGGTGAGAACCTCGGGGTTGGCCATGGAGTCGCGGTTGGCGGCCTTGTCGACCGGGGTGCCCTGGAGGATCTTGCGGACGGGGACCTCCAGCTTCTTGCCCGACAGCGTGCGGGGGATGCCGGGGACGGCGGTGATCTCGTCCGGGACGTGCCGGGGCGACAGCGACGAGCGGATCTCGCGCCGGAGGTTCCGCACCAGGTCGTCGGTGAGGTCCGCGCCCTCGGCGAGCTGGACGTAGAGGAGCAGCCGGCCCTCCTGGCCGAGGCGCCCCGTGTCGATGACGAGGCTGTCGGTGATCTCCTCGAACGCCTCGACGACCCGGTAGAAGTCGGACGTGCCCATGCGGACGCCGCCGCGGTTGAGGGTGGAGTCGGAGCGGCCGTAGATGACGCAGCCGCCGTCCGGCAGGATCTTGATCCAGTCGCCGTGCCGCCACACGCCCGGGTACATGTCGAAGTAGGAGTCGCGGTAGCGGTCGCCGTTCTCGTCGTTCCAGAAGAAGACGGGCATCGAGGGCATCGGCTCGGTGATGACCAGCTCGCCGACCTCGTCCACGACGGGCTTGCCGTCCTCGGCGAACGCCTCGACCCTGGCGCCGAGTCCGCGGCACTGGATGACGCCCGCGCGCAGCGGGAGCAGCGGCGACGGGCCGACGAAGCCGGTGCACAGGTCGGTCCCGCCGGAGAATGAGCCGAGCAGCAGGTCCTTGCCGACCGCGTCGTAGACCCAGGCGAACCCCTCCGGCGGGAGCGGCGAACCGGTCGAGCCGATGCCGCGCAGACCGGACAGGTCGTGCTCCTCGCCGGGACGGCGTCCCTCCTTGGCGGACGCGGTTATGTAGGGCGCGCCCACACCCATGTAGGTGACGCCGTTGTCGGCGGCCAGCGACCACAGGTCGAGCGGGGCGCCGTCGTACATGACGATGGTGGAACCCACCAGGAGGCCGCCGATGAGGTAGTTCCACATCATCCAGCCGGTGGTGGTGAACCAGAAGAAGACGTCCTCGGGGCCGAGGTCCTGGTGGAACGACAGTGCCTTGAGGTGTTCGAGGACCACACCGCCGTGCCCGTGCACGATCGGCTTGGGCAGACCCGTCGTGCCGGACGAGTAGACGACCCACAGGGGGTGGTCGAACGGGACGTCCTCGAACTCCAGCGTGTCGCAGTCGGGCCGGGGCAGCTCGCCGTAGTGCATGCCCACCCGCAGCCCCTCGGGGGTCGCCGCCGGGTCGAGGTACGGGATCAGGACGGTGGCGGCCAGGCTGGGCAGGGCGGCCTCGATCTCGCCGACGACGTCCCGCCGGTCGAACCGCTTGCCGTTGTAGGCGTAGCCGTCCACGGCGATCAGGACCTTCGGCTCGATCTGCGCGAACCGGTCGATGACCGAGGACGATCCGAAGTCGGGCGAGCAGGACGACCAGATCGCGCCGAGGGACGCCGTCGCCAGGAAGCAGATCAGCGCCTCGGGGATGTTCGGGACATAGGCGGCGACCCGGTCGCCCCTGCCGACGCCCAGGTCCGCGAGGCCCGCGCGGACCTCCGCGACGTGCAGCGCCAGCTCCCGGTACGTCAGGACCCGGTGCCCGCCGGCCTCCGACCGGAAGATCACCGCGGTCTCGTCCGGGGTCTCCTCCGCCCGGCGCAGCGCGTTGGCGGCGTAGTTGACGGTCGCGCCGGGGAACCATGTGAGGCCGTCCACCGGCATGGGGCCGCCCGTCCGGACGGGGCCGTCACCGCGCTCGCCGACGACGTCGAAGTACGACCAGATCGCGTCCCAGAACGCGTCGACCTCCGTGACCGACCAGTGCCAGAGCTCGTCGTAGGACTCCGCGCGGACGCCCCGCTCCCACAGCCAGTGGACGAACCGGGTCACGCGCGCGTCGGCGACGACCTCCTCCGACGGCTCCCACAGCGCCGAACCCTCGGAAACCCCACCGGCCATCTCGCTCCCTCCCCTGCCGCGCCACGGTGCGCGGCCATCCCAATATCGGCCCGGCCCCGGACACCGCGCAACCTGCCCGATCCGCCCGCCGCTACGCGCTGGGCGCCCCGCCTTATCCCAGGCGAAACCCCCGTCCGCGAACACCCCGTGCGCCCACACACCCCTGGGCCGGGTCATCCTCACCGCCCACACAACCCGGCTTTTCCACAGAACCGCATTCCAGTTCCCCGGCTCCCCGAGCCTGCCGACACTGGGTGCCACGGGGGCGCACCGACAGGAGGAGACGGATCGGTATGGGGTCAGATACGGGTCAGATCGGCCACGGCCGACACAACGGCGTCGGTGTCGGCGAGAGTCGCGAGGACGGTCTCCGCACCGGCGGCACGGAGTTCGGCCTCGGTGGCACTGCCGGTGGCGACCGCGATGATCGGGGAGCCGGCGATGTGGGCCGCCTGGACGTCGCGGGGCGAGTCGGCGATGTAGACGGTCGCGGAGTCGGGGTAGCTCGTGCCGTGCCGGTCGCCGGCGCGGCTGCGGGCCAGTTCGAGGAGGGCGGCCTTGCTGTAGACGCCGTTCTCGTAGCCGCCGGCGTCCAGGTCGAGGCGCCCGGCGAGGCCCAGCTCCCTGACCTTCAGCATGGCGTTCGGCTGGATGGAGCCGGTCAGCACGGACTGCACGACACCGGGGACGTGCGCGAGCGCCTCGACGGCCTCCCCGGCACCGGCCAGGACCCGCCCGTGCGAACGCAGATCGGCACCGCGGGACGCGAACGCCTCCGCGAGCGCGTCGAAGAACGCGGGCAGATGGTCGTCGGTGGTGACGACGTCGTTGAACGCGAGCGTCTCAAAGATGATCTCGGACTCGGTGCGGCCGGGGGTGGGCGCGAGCCGGACCAGCGGCCGCCCGATGGTCCGCTGGAACGCCTCGGCGTAGGCGTCCCGGGTGACCCGCCCGACGTCGACCAGCGTGTGATCGATGTTCCACAGCACCAGACGGTTCAGCGTCGACATCCCGTTCCCATGCGCGGTCGGAGGAGCATCGGCGGACACGCGACCCCGGCACCCGCCACGATGAGCGACCTTATCGTCCGGCCTCCCCGGCCCCACCGCAACCACCCGCCCGAAACCCGCCCGCGCACCGTGCGGGACGGCTGTCAGGGGCCCATGTGGGGGTAGCGGTAGTCGGTCGGCGGGACGAAGGTCTCCTTGATGGAGCGGACGCTCGTCCAGCGGGTGAGGTTGAAGATGGAGCCGGCCTTGTCGTTGGTGCCGGAGGCGCGGGCGCCGCCGAAGGGCTGCTGGCCCACGATCGAGCCGGTCGGCTTGTCGTTGATGTAGAAGTTCCCGGCGGCGAACCGGAGCTTCTCGGTGGCCTCGGCGATGGCCGCGCGGTCCTCGGCGATGATCGCGCCGGTCAGGCCGTATTCGGAGACGCCCTCCATCTGGACGAGGACGGTGTCGTAGTCGCCGTCGTCGTAGACGTGCACGCCGAGGATCGGGCCGAAGTACTCGCGGGTGAAGATCTCGTCGGTCGGGTCGGACGACTCCAGGACGGTCGGGCGGACGAAGTAGCCGCGCGAGTCGTCCAGTTCCCCGCCGACGAGGATCTTCATGGTGTCGATGCCGCGGGCGCGCTCGATCGCCGCGCGGTGCTTGGCGAACGCGCGGTCGTCGATGACGGCGCCCATGAACGTGGACAGGTCCTCGGCGACGTTGCCCATGGTCAGGGACTCGGTCTCGGCGCAGAAATCGTCCCGCATGCGGTCCCAGACGGAGCGCGGGATGTAGGCGCGGGACGCGGCGGAGCACTTCTGCCCCTGGTACTCGAACGCGCCGCGGACGAGCGCCGTCTTCAGCACGGCCGGGTCGGCGGACGGGTGCGCGACCACGAAGTCCTTGCCGCCGGTCTCGCCGACGATCCGCGGGTAGCCCCTGTAGCCGCCGATGTTCTCGCCGATCGTCCGCCAGAGCGCCTGGAACGTGGCGGCCGAGCCGGTGAAGTGCAGCCCGGCGAGGTCGGGGTGCCGCAGCGCCACGTTGGAGACGGCCCGCCCGTTCCCGGTGACCATGTTGATCACGCCGGGCGGCAGTCCGGCGGCCTCCAGCAGCCGCATCGTGAAGTGCGCGGCGAGCTGCTGCGTGGGCGACGGCTTCCAGACCACGACGTTGCCCATCAGGGCGGCCGAGGTCGGCAGGTTCCCGGCGATCGCGCTGAAGTTGAACGGGGTGATGGCGAGGACGAAGCCCTCCAGCGGCCGGTACTCCAGCCGGTTCCACACGCCCGGCGACGACAGCGGCTGCTGCTCGTGGATCCGCTGCGCGTACGCGACGTTGAACCGCCAGAAGTCGATCAGCTCGCAGGCGGCGTCGATCTCGGCCTGCTGCACCGACTTGGACTGGCCGAGGACCGTGGCGGCGTTCAGCGTGGCCCGCCACGGCCCGGCGAGCAGATCGGCGGCGCGCAGGAAGATCGCGGCGCGGTCGTCGAACGCCATGGCCCGCCACGCGGGCGCGGCCTCCTCCGCCGCGATGACGGCCTCGGTGACGTCCGCCTCGGTGGCGTCGCCCATGCGCCCGAGGACGTGCGCGCGGTTGTGCGGCTCCACCACGTCGATGGGCGTGCCCGCGCCCATGCGCCGCTCCCCGGCGATCGTCATCGCCAGCTCGGTCTGCGTCCCGCCGAGCTCCTTGATCCGCGCCTCCAGCGCGGCCCGCTCCGGGCTCCCCGGCGCATATCCCTTGACCGGCTCGTTCACCGGTACCGGCACTGTGGTGGCGGCGTCCATCTCACGGCTCCCTGCGCTCCGACGACGTTGTCGACCTGCCCGAGCCCCTACCCGCCCCAACCCAAAAATCGACAAACCGAAGAAGCCGACCGAGTCCCACCCGCCACCGCGAGGACGGTCGGGTGCTTGCGAAGCTGGGTGCGCTCACCCCAGAACAGCTCCGCCCCCTCAACGCCGTCCATGCCACCCACCACCCACGACCAACGCCATGCCCAAATGTTCAGCGGTCTCGGCCTGGGACGGTCTCGACCTGGGACGGTCTCGGCCTGGAGCGGTCTCGGCCTGGGGCGGCGTCGCCTGGAGCACCGGTTCGGTGAACCCGGCCGGGGTCAGGGGAGGAGGTCTGGGAGTTCTTGGGTGGCGTACCAGAGCAGGTCGTGGCCTTCGGCGCCGTCCACGGTGAAGCGGGCATCTTCGTCGCCGGCGTCGGCGGCGGCCAGGGCTTCCACCGCGGCGGTGATGTCGGGGGCGGCGTCCGGGTCGTCCACGTGGCCGGAGGCGATCTTCTTCCACGGGACGGTCGTGGAGAGTTCGACCAGGGCGCGGTCGCCGTTGGCCAGGTCCGTGTTGGACCAGGCGATGGCGGCGTCGGGCACCTCGGCGGCCAGGACGACGCGGCGGCGCGGGGCGGACGGGTCGGCGGCGAGGAGGCGGAGCGAGGCGCGGGCGGCGGCGGACATCGCCGCGTACTCCAGCTCCTCCAGGTCACCGCTCGCGTACCACTCGCGGAGCGCGGGCGTGACCGCGTGGGCGGCGAGCGGCGCGGGGCCGATCTCGCGCGCGGCGTGGACGCCGGCGAGGAGCGGCAGCGTGGACGGCAGGTAGACGCGCATGACGATCAGCAGTCTGCCAGAACGTCAGGGCAGGAGGTCCAGGGCGCGCAGTTCCGCGATCGTGGTGTCGGGGGCGGTGTGGTGGATGCCACGGATGCCGAGGGCCTCGGCGGCCCGGATGTTGTGCTCGATGTCGTCGATGAAGACGCATTCGGCGGCGTCCAGGCCGAGCAGGTCCAGGGCGTGCCGGAAGATCCGCTCGTCGGGCTTGCGCATGCCGACCTCGGCGGAGATCACGACGGCGTCGAACAGGTCGGCGAACAGGTCGCGCGGGTACTCGTTGCCCCAGGAGTTGGACAGCAGCGCGGTGCGGGTCCCGGCGGCGCGGGCGGCGCGGAGCGCGGCGTACATCGGCTCGACCGGGGTGAACGCGCCGAACATGCGGGCGATGAGGCCGGCGGCCTCGACCGGGCCGCCGTCGACGGTGAGCAGCTCGGCGGCGAGCAGGCGCTCGAACTCGGCCACGCCGAGGGAGCCGTCCTCGAGCCCGTGGATCGGGTTCGTCCCGGCGCCGTCGTAGGCCTGCTTCACCCAGGCGCGCATGACGTTCTTGTAGTGCTCGGCGTCGATGCGGTCGGCGGCGAGCCAGACGGCGATGGCGTCGGCGAGGGGGGACGTCAGCACGCCGCCCCAGTCGGTGATGACGGCTTTGACCGGTTGTTCGGAGGGCACGGCCCGATGGTAGGCGATCCCGGCCCCTCCGACCGAATCTCGTTCTGCCAGAATGCGCGGCATGGACTTCGAACTCAGCCCGAAGGCACGCGAGTACCAGGAACGCCTCCAGGAGTTCATGGACGGGTTCGTCTACCCGGCCGAGCCGGTGTACGCAGCGTGGCGTGCGGAGAACGACCCGCACGCGCTGCCGCCGGTCGTCGAGGAGCTGAAGGCCGAGGCACGCAGGCGCGGGCTGTGGAACCTGTTCCTGCCGGACGTGTCCGGGTTGACGAACCTGGAGTACGCGACGCTCGCCGAGCTGACCGGGCGGTCGCCCGACCTCGCGCCGGAGGCGGTCAACTGCGCCGCCCCCGACACCGGGAACATGGAAGTCCTGCACATGTTCGGGACGGACGAGCAGAAGCGGCGGTGGCTGGAGCCGCTGCTGAACGGCGAGATCCGCAGCGCGTTCGCGATGACCGAGCCCGAGGTCGCCTCCTCCGACGCCACCAACATCACGACCTCGATCGTCCGGGACGGCGACGAGTATGTGATCAACGGCCGCAAGTGGTTCATCACCGGCGCCGCCGACGAGCGCTGCAAGATCTTCATCGTGATGGGCAAGACCGACCCGGACGGGCCCGTCCACCGGCAGCAGTCGCAGGTGCTCGTGCCGCGCGACACCCCGGGGCTGACGATCGTCCGGCATCTGCCGGTGTTCGGCTACCAGGACCAGCACGGCCACTCGGAGATCCTGTTCGAGGACGTCCGGGTGCCGGTGTCGAACCTGATCGCCGACGAGGGCGACGGGTTCATGATCGCGCAGGCGCGGCTCGGGCCCGGCCGCATCCACCACGCCATGCGGGCGCTCGGCATGGCCGAGCGGGCGCTGGAGCTGATGTGCCGGCGCGCCGTCGACCGGGTCGCGTTCGGCGGCCCGCTCGCCAAGCAGGGCGTGGTCCGGCAGCAGATCGCCGAGTCGCGGATGGCGATCGAGCAGGCCCGCCTGCTCACCCTGAAGACCGCCTGGCTGATCGACAGGCACGGGTCCAAGGGCGCCCGCTCCGAGATCGCCGCGATCAAGGTCGTCGTGCCGCGGATCACCCACGAGGTGCTCGACCGCGCCATCCAGGTCCACGGCGGCGCCGGGGTGTCCGACGACACGCCGCTCGCCGCGATGTACGCCTGGGTCCGCGCCATGCGGATCTTCGACGGCCCGGACGAGGTGCACGTCCGCACCGTCGCCCGCCAGGAACTGCGCCGCTACGAGAGCTGACCCCGCCCCGGCGGGAGGCGTCCGTGATCATGCGATCGATGCGGGGACGATCGCATGATCACGGATCCCTCGATCGGCCGGCGTCTCCCCCGGTCCGCCGGCCCCCTGGCCGGACGGTCCCCGGACTGACTCCTCCGGTCCCCTGGCCTACACGGCCCTTCCCCGTTCCCCTTTCCCCGGTTCACCGGCCCCGCACAACCCGGCCCCGGCCTACTTCTCGCCGATTCACCGACCCTGCACGGGCCGCTCCCCGGTCCTTTCTGCCGGTTCACCAACCGCACAGTCCGGCCCCGGCCTACATCTCGCCGGCTCACCGGTCCTGCACGAGCCGCTCCCCGGTCCCTTCCTTCAACTCACCGGCCCGCACAGCCCGGCCTCGGCTTGGTTCTTGCCGGGTCGGTGTTGCGCGGCCGTTCCCCTGTTCCTTCTTCGGGTTCACCGGTCTTGCGCAGCCGGTCTCCCGTCCGCTCACGCCGGTTCTCGGTCCTTCATGGCCGGTCTGCGGCTGTTCTCGCGGGCCTTTGTGGCTCGTCGCGGTCCCCTCTTCCGGTTCCGTCGGTCCCTTGCCGGGTGGTTTCGGGGTGGACGGGTGCCGGGCATTTTTCGGGTTGCCGGCCCTGCACGGCCGGGTCCCCCGGGTTCTTCTCGTCGGTCTTTTCCGGTCCCTTTTGGCGGGGCTCTGCGGCCCTTCGCCTCGGGGGGTGTGCGCTGTCGGAGGTCAGGCTGAGCGCAGACGTTGCAGTGCCTCGCGGACGCCGCCGTCCGTCTCCTCCAGGACGGTCGTCGCGCGTGCCGCGGGCACCTCGCCGAGCAGCGAGACCAGTGCCACGCGGGTGTTCCCCCCCGCCTCGGTGAGCGCGTTCTCGCAGGTGCGGGCGTCCATGCCGGTCGCCTCCGTGAGGATGCGCACCAGCCGGGCGCGCAGCTTGGAGTTCAGCGCGTTCACGCTGACCATCAGGTTGGAGTACGTGCGGCCCATCCTGATCATCAGCGTGGTGGAGAAGGAGTTGAGCACGAGCTTGGTCGCCGTGCCCGCCTTCATCCGGGTGGACCCGCTGATCACCTCGGGCCCGGTGGCGAGGCCGATGTGCACCTCCACCTCGTCGCCGTAGGGGGTGTGGGGGTTGCAGCTGATCAGCGCGGTGCGCGCCCCGACCGCGGCGGCGGCGCGCAGCGCCCCCACCACGTACGGGGTGCGCCCGCTCGCCGCGATGCCGATCGCGACGTCGCCGGGCCGGACGTCGCGGGCGTCCCGGCGGCCGAGCTCGACGTCGTCCTCGACGTCGGAGACCGCCTGGGACAGCGCGCCCGGCCCGCCGGCGTGGTGGGCGACCACCCGGCCCCAGATCCCGAACGTCGGCGGCAGCTCGGCAGCGTCCAGCACCGCGAGCCGGCCGGACGTGCCGGCGCCGAAGTAGTGCACCCGGCCGCCCGCGCGCAGCGACGCGACGGCGAGGTCCACCAGCCGGGCGACCTCGGGCAGGACGGCGGCGACGACCATCGGCACGGCCGCGTCCTCGGAGTTGATCAGTCGCAGCACCTCCATGGTCGGCAGCGTGTCGACGTCGAGGGTCCGGGGGTTCCGTCCCTCGGTGGGGAGCTCGCAATCGATCACCGACGCCTCCGGTCGGGTCGCACGGTCCGCCCGCGGACCGCCTCGAATGTGGCTTCCAGGGCCTTGCGGGTCGGCCCGTAGGTGCGCTGCGCCACTCCGACGAAGACGCAGTCGACCACGGTGAGCTGCGCCAGCCGGCTGGCGGTGGCGCCGGAGCGGAAGGTCGTCTCCCGCGCGGCCGTCGTCAGGATCAGGTCGGCCGCGTCCGCTATCGGGGACTTCGGGAAGTTGGTGAGCGCCACGGTCTTGGCGCCCCTGGTCTTGGCGACCTCCAGCGCGTCGATGGTCTCCACCGTCGCGCCGGTGTGCGAGATGCCGATCGCCACGTCGCCGCTGCCGAGGACGGCGGCGCTGGTCAGCATGATGTGCGCGTCCGCCCAGGCCGAGCACACCCGGCCGATGCGGTGCAGCTTCTGCTGGAAGTCGGCCGCGACGAACGCGCTCGCGCCGACGCCGTACACGTCGACCCGGTCGGCGGCGACGACCGCGTCCACGACCTGTTCGAGCATCTTGATGTCGAGCTGGGAGGCGGTCTCCTCGACGGCGCGCGCGTCGGCGAAGGTGACCTTCTCGACGATCTGCTCGAGGGAGTCGTCGGGGCTGATGTCGCTGCCGATGACCCGGCCGCCGGACGCGCTCTGCGCCCGTCCGGCCTCGGTCGCGAGGGTCAGCCGCAGCTCCGGGTAGCCGTGGAAGCCGATCGCCCGGCAGAACCTGATGACGGTGGTCTCGGACGTGCCGCAGGCCTGGGCCAGTTCGGTGATGGTGGAGTTGGCGACCCCCTCGGGGTCGTCGATGACGCGTTGCGCGACTCGTCGCTCGGCGGGGGGCAGCGAGGGCAGCAGCGAGCGCACCCGCACGACGGTGCTGAGCGGCGTCGCATCCCGGCCGGACGCCGCCGTCTCCGGCGGTACGCCGTGCTCCCCCGTGATCCCCCGCTCGGGGCCCTGGTCAGGGCCGATGGGTTTCCTCATGGAGGAAATTTTCTTACGCACAGGATGTCACGTCAACGGTAGAAAAGGCTACGGTCGCCATGTGTTGACCCATTTGGCCGGTCCTTACGTGGTCGGTATCGACGCGGGTGGCACGAAGACCCGCTGCGTCGTGCTGACGCTAGGGGGTGCCCTGGCCGGTTCCGGCACCGGCCCGGGGGCCAACCCCAACTCCGGAGGCGACACCGCGGGGGCGCTGACCACCGCCCTGCGGGAAGCGCTCGGGGACCTGGACCGAACCCTGATCCTCACCGGCGTGTTCGGCATCGCCGGCGCCGGCTCGGCCGGCCGGC
Source organism: Actinomadura chokoriensis (assembly GCF_039529475.1). NCBI lineage: Bacteria > Bacillati > Actinomycetota > Actinomycetes > Streptosporangiales > Thermomonosporaceae > Actinomadura > Actinomadura chokoriensis. The sequence continues at coordinate 766,690 of NZ_BAAAMW010000001.1, forward strand.
CCGCCGCCGTCACGGCGGCGCGGCAGGCCTGGCAGGCCGTCGGACTGCGCGGCTCGCCCGCGGTGGTGACCGATATCGCGGTGGCGTTCGCCGCCGGGACCAGCGAGCCCAAGGGCATCGTGGTGTTCTCCGGCACGGGCGCCGGCGCGGCGGTCATCAGCGACGGGACGATCGTGCAGCGCGCGGACGGCTACGGCTGGCTCGTCGGGGACGAGGGTTCGGCGGTCTGGCTCGGGAAGGAGGCCGTCCGCGCGGCGCTCGCCGCCTACGACGGCCGCGGCTCCCCGACCCTGCTCACCGATTCGGTTCCGCGCGCGCTGCTCGGCCCCACCGTGGTCGCGGAGATCGACGGGGAGCGGCGAAGACCCCGACGTCCGAGGGCGCTGGCCATGGCCGGCGCCCCCTTGGCGTCTTCGGGGCCGCATCCGGGCGTCTCCGTGCTGCCGCACGCCGCCTCGCTCGCCTCCGGAGGGGCACCCCCCGCGGGGACCGGGACGGGAACCGCCGTCCTGCTCCCCGGCGACCCCTATCCCCCGTCCGGCTCCCGGCCGCCGCCCGGCGGCGGGGCCGGCTCGCACGGCCCGCCGGGCCCGCCGGGCCACGCCGGGCATACCGGGCCGCCGGGCTCGCTGGGGCCGCCGGGACACCCGGCGGCCCCCGGTCCGCCGGGGCACCCCGAACTGCCCGGAACGCCGCCCAACCCGCGGCTCGCCCAGGCGATCATCAAGGAGGTCTACGGCCGCCCGCCCGCCGCCCTCGGCCGGCTCGGCCCGGTGGTCGCCGCCGCCGCGGCCGCCGGCGATCCCGTGGCCCGGCGCATCACCGAGGAGGCCGCGCAGTGGCTGCTGCGCGACGTCGACGCGGTGCGCCCGGCCCTGTCCGACCCCAGCGCACCGGTCGTCATGCACGGCTCGGTGCTCCGTGAAGGCCCCGTCGCCGAGGCCGTCCGCACCGGGCTGCGCGACCGCTTCGCCGAGGCGCCGCGCTGCGCCGGCGACGGAGCCGTCGGCGCGGCCGGGATGGCGCTGCGCCGCCTCGGCCATCCCCTGCCCGGCTGAGCCGCCCCGCCCGCGCGCGGCGCAGGACATCCGGAGGACGGCACCGCGGCCGTCCGGTTCATCGCGATGGACCCCACAGATTTCGCAATCGCTTGCGAGTCCGGGGTCCATCGTGATTAAGCTGTTACCACGGTGGCACCAGAGCCGTCAGAGCGGTCCCGTTGGGACCGTGTCCGGCGGGACCACCGGCCACAGGCGTGGCACGTACCGACTTGGCTGCGCAATTCCGCAGCGTCGTCCGCGCGGGGCTTCTCCCGACCCGCACAGCGCATCCACTCACGCGCATGCCCCCGAGAGGCATGCCCGCTCGCGCTCCCATGCCCGGACGACGGCCGACTCCGTACTCCACGTCGAACGAGGTCGCATGCACTCCCTGCCCAGGGCCCGCCGTGTCCGGCCGGCCCTCTCACGCCTGCTGCGGTTCATCCCGTCCCGACTGATCCGTCCCGTTCTGCCCGGGTGGCGTCCCGGCCGCCGGCTGGTCGTGATCATCCTCACACCGGTCGTGCTGGCGGCCGCCGCCACCGTGGTCGCCTACCTCCGCACGCCGCTGCCGACGCAGCCGCAGGACGGCGTCACCGACGAGGGCTCCACCGTCTACTACGCCGACGGCCGGACGCCGCTGTTCCGCCTCGGCGCCAACCGGGAGGCCGTCCGGCACGACCAGATCCCCGACCGGCTGCGCTGGGCGGTGCTCGCCGCCGAGGACCGCGGCTTCTACGGCGACCACGGCGTCTCCCCCACCGGGACGTTCCGCGCCCTGTGGAACAACGTCGCCGGCGGCGACACCCAGGGCGGCTCCACCATCACCCAGCAGCTCGCCCGCAACTACTTCAAGGGCCTCAGCCGCGACCGGACGATGCGCCGCAAGGTCAAGGAGATCTTCATCGCGCTCAAGCTCGACCGGAGCCGCGCCAAGGACGAGATCCTCGACCTGTACCTCAACACCATCTACTTCGGCCGGCAGACGTCCGGGGTGCAGGCCGCCGCCCGCGCCTACTTCGACAGGGACGTCTGGCAGCTCGACGTCGCGCAGTGCGCCCTGCTCGCCGCGATGATCCAGCGGCCAACGTACTTCAAGACGCAGGGCGACGACGCGGCCGCACGGGCGCTGCGCTCCCGCTGGGCCTACGTCCTGGACGGCATGGTGTCGATGGGCCGGCTGAGCCGCGCCGACGCCGACCGGCAGCGCTTCCCCCGCACGCAGGACGAGTGGACCGGCGTCGGCCTGTCCGGGCAGGACCTCCTCGTCCGCCACCGGGTCGAGACCGAGCTCGCGAGCGCCGGCATCCCGATGGACGGCGTCGTCAACGGCCGCCTGAAGATCTACACCGGCCTCGACCAGCGCTGGATGCGGTACGCCGAGCGGGCCATGCGCGGGGCGCGCGAACCGGAGTGGCCGCGCACCGTGCACGGCGGGCTCGTCGCCGTCGACTCCCGGACCGGCGCGGTGAAGGCGCTCTACGGCGGCGACCCGAAGCGCAGCCAGGTCGACTCGGTGTTCGCGCCGGTCGCGCAGGCGGGCTCGACGTTCAAGCCGTACGTGCTGGCCGCGATGCTGCGCAAGGGCCTCAGCGTCCGGACGAAGGTGAGCGGCAGGTCCCCGCAGAAGTTCGCCCCGAACGGCGACGCCACGCCGATGACCGCACCCGGCTACAAGGTCGAGAACGACGAGGAGATCGGGTCGCTCGGCACGATCGACATGGTCGAGGCGACCGCCCTGTCGGTCAACACCGGGTACGTGAAGGCGGCCTTGAAGGTCGGCATCGCGAACGTCATCGAGACCGCGCGGCTGTTCGGCGTGCCGGACGCCGCGCTCAAGCCCTTCGCGGGGCAGGCGGGCGTCGCGCTCGGCATCCCCGACGTCTCGGCGGCCACCCAGGCCGCCGGGTACGCGGCCTTCGCCAACGGCGGCACGGCGGTCGTCCCGCACCTGGTCACCAAGGTCGTCGACGCGAAGGGCCGCCGGGTCCCGCTGCCCTGGGACGGGCCGGGCCGCCGCGTGCTGGACGCGGAACAGGCCGCGCAGGCCACCGCCGCGATGCGGGCGACCGTCCTGAAGGGGACGGGCGGGCGCGCGGCGCTGACCGGCCGCGAGGCGGCGGGCAAGACGGGCACGACCGAGCACAACCGCGCCGCCTGGTTCGTCGGGTACGTCCCGCAGGTCTCGACGGCCGTGGTGGTCGGCAACGCCCGGCCCGCCACGCTGCGGAACCTGCCCGGCTTCACCGGGACGGTCGCCGGGGAGAACGTCCCGGCCGCGATCTGGCACGCGTTCATGGAGCAGCTCTCCCGCGGCCTGCCGGCCGAGGGGTTCCCGCGCCCCGCCTTCAGGGGCACCGCCGCCGACTGGACCGACCCGGACCCGGCCGCGCGGAACGCGACCCCGCCCGATTCCGCGGGCCCGGGCCCCAGGAAGACGCCGCCCTCCGGCGGTGAACCGGTCACCGGCGCCACCCCGGGAACCGGCGGCGACCCGCGCACGCTCCCCGAGACCCCGGACGGCAGGCCGCTCCCCACGGGCAAGGTCCGCACAACGGACGAACCGCGGTCCGGGACCGGCTGACCCGCCGGAGATCGAGTCGACAGCGCCCCCGGGAGCGGCTAGCGTCGCGGGCGTCCGATGCGAGCGAGGAACCGAGACCATGTCGGGGGGCCTGGTCAGGTGGGTGCTTCACGTCCCCTCGCGCTCGCGGCGGCGGCCCTGCTGGCCTGCGGGGTCGCGGGCTGCGGCGGCGGTGGGAGCGGCGAGGGCCGGCGGACGCCGTCCGCCGGGTCCGGCACGCCGTCGGCCCCGCCGAGCGCGCGCACGACCGCGCCGGACGCGTGGATTCCCGGCAGGGTCGCGCGGATGAGCGTCCAGGAGAAGGTCGGGCAGCTGTTCGTCCCGGCCTTCTCCAGCCGCGCCGACGCCCTCGCCAAGGTCCGGAAGTACCACGTCGGCGGGCTGATCTACTTCCCGGAGAACTTCGGCTCCCCGGCCCGCACGGCGGCGCAGTCGAACGCGCTGCAGAAGGCCGCGAAGATCCCGCTGCTGCTCGGCGTCGACGAGGAGCAGGGCATCGTGTCCCGCACCCCGTTCATCACCCGGTTCCCCGGCAACATGGCGCTCGGCGCCACCCGCAGCCCCGACGACGCCCGTGCCGCCGCCCGCGTCACCGGCACCGAGCTGCGCGCCGTCGGCATCAACCTCGACTACGCCCCGGACGCCGACGTCAACGTGAACCCGCGCAACCCGGTGATCGGGCTGCGCTCGTTCGGGTCCGACCCGGCGCTCGCCTCCACGATGACGGCCGGCGCGGTCCGCGGCTACCAGGACGCCGGGGTCGCCGCCACCGCCAAGCACTTCCCCGGGCACGGCGACACCGCCGTCGACAGCCACACCGGGCTTCCGGTCATCAAGCACTCGCCGGCGGAGTGGGAGCGGCTCGACGCGCCCCCGTTCAAGGCGGCGATCGCGGCCGGTGTCGACGTCATCATGACCGCGCACATCGTCGTCCCGAAGCTCGACAAGTCGGGCGATCCGTCCACGCTGTCGAAGACCGTGCTGACCGGGCTGCTGCGCGGCAAGCTCGGCTACCAGGGCGTCATCAGCACGGACTCGCTGCAGATGGCGGGCGTGCGGGAGAAGTACGGCGACGCCGCCGTCCCGGTCCGGGCGATCAACGCGGGCGCCGACCAGCTGCTGATGCCGCCGAGCCTGCCGCGCGCCTACAAGGCGGTGGTCCAGGCCGTCCGGTCCGGGAAGATCACGGAGAAGCGGCTCGACGAGTCGGTCACCCGCATCCTCACGCTCAAGCAGCGGCGCGGCCTGTTCCAGGGCACGGCGGCCGACCCGGCCAAGGCGGAGGCGGCGATCGGGACGGCCGCGCAGGCGGCCACGGCCCGGCGGGTCGCCGAGCGTTCGGTCACGCTCGTCCGCAACAAGGGCGGGCTGCTGCCCCTCAAGGGCCGGAAGGTCGCCGTGTCCGGGCCGGGCGCCGACCGGCTCCTCGCGGCGCTCCGCCGGCAGGGCGTCGCGACGGCCGCCCGGGGCGCGGCGGACGTCACCGTGCTGACCACGCAGAACGCGGGATCGGCGACCGCGTCCCGCATCCGGGCGCTCGGCCCGAAGCCGGTCGTCGTCGCCGCGCTCGAACGCCCCTACGACCTCGACGCCGCGGGCGGCGCGGCGGCGGCGCTCGCCACCTACTCCTCCAGCACGGCCTCCGTCACCGCGCTGGCGAAGGTGCTGAGCGGGGCGGTGAAGCCGACGGGCAGGCTGCCGGTGCCGGCGGGCGGGCACCCGGCCGGCTACGGGCTCGGCTACCCCTCCTAGCCCCCGGTCAGGGGCGTTCGTTGGACGCGGAGGCCCGCTTACTGGGAGGATCGGGCCGCCTTCTTCCCCCCGGGAGGTCTCCGTGCGCGTCCGTCCGCTTCTCGCCGCCGTCCTGGTCGTGCTTCCGCTGCTGGGCGCCTGCGGCGGGCAGGACGAGGTCACCATGCCGCCGCTCACCCCGGAACCGGGCGACTCGCAGTTCGCCGACACGACGACCACGGCGACCACGGCGACTGCGGCGGCGTCCGCGAAGGAGACCCTCCCGGCGCGGATGGCGCTCTACAAGTACCTGCGCGGCATCGCGGTGGGGAACGCCAAGGCGTGCGCCTACCTGACGGCCGCCTACCAGCAGCGGGTGTTCGGCGGGCCCGCCGCCTGCCGCACCGGCTTCGCGCGGGCCCGCGCGAAGCTGCGCCCGGAGGACCTCGCGGCGCTGCGCGGCGTGACCGTCCCGGTGTGCCAGCCGGGGCCGGGGGACGGCGTCTACACGGTCCGGTTCGCGGACCTGGCCTGGAAGGGCGCGCCCGCCCGTCCGGGCGGCCTGCTCAAGACGACCTTCACCCTCCGCAAGACCGGCCCCTACTGGCAGATCACCACCTGACGCGCCTCGTTGACCTGCGGCGTGTTGTTGTTATCCGCGCGCTCATAACAACAACACGCCGCAGGTCAACGGGTCGGTGGAGGCGGCTACAGGCCCAGGTCGGTCAGGGCGGGGAGGTGGGTGCGGGCCGCTTCGCGGGCTTGGGCGGCTGTGCGGGCGGTTCGGGCGGCCTCCGCTGCCTGCCGGCATTGGTCCAGGGTGTGGCGGGCCAGGGCGGCGCGCACCAAGGGGAGGGACGGGGCGCTCATCGACAGGGATGTCACGCCTAGGCCCACCAGCACGCAGGCCAGCGCCGGGTCGCCGGCCGCCTCGCCGCAGACCCCGCACGGGACGCCCGCGCCGGCCGCCGGGGCGACCAGGTCGAGGACGGCGGGCTGCCACGGGTCCTGGAGATGCGCGAGGCCGCCGACCTGCCGGTCCGCCGCGCACGCGTACTGGGTGAGGTCGTTGGTGCCGATGCTGAAGAACTCCACCTCCGCCGCGATGTCGCGGGCGCGGAGCGCCGCGGCCGGCACCTCGATCATGACGCCGGGATGCGCGACGCCGGCGTCCCGGCACTGCTCGGCGAACCAGGCGGCCTCCCCGGCGTCGGTCACCATCGGGGCCATGACCTGGAGTTTCGCGGTCAGCCCGGCGGCGGCGCGGACGAGCGCGGCGAGCTGCGCGGCCAGCACGTCCGGGTGCCGCAGCGACATCCGGACACCGCGCTCGCCGAGCGCCGGGTTCGGCTCCTCGCCGGGCGCGGGCAGGAACGCGAGCGGCTTGTCGGCGCCCGCGTCGAGCGTCCGGACGACGACCCGGCCCTGCGGGAACGCCTCCAGCACCGTGCGGTACGCCTCCTCCTGCTCCGCGTCGGACGGCGGCGTCGCGCGGTCCAGGAACAGGAACTCGGTGCGGTACAGGCCGACGCCCTCGGCGCCGTTGGCGAGCGCCGCCTCCAGGTCCTTCGGCCCGCCGATGTTCGCCAGCAGCGGCACCGGACGGCCGTCGGCGGTCGCGCCCGGCCCGGTGACCTCCGCCAGCGCGGACGCCCGCGCGGCGACCGCCGAACGCGCCGCCCGCACGTCCTCCTCGGACGGGTCGAGCCGCACGGTCCCGGCGGCGCCGTCGACGAGGACGCGGACCCCGTCGTCGAGCGACGTCGCCCCCGGCAGCGCCACGACCGCGGGCACGCCCATCGTCCGGGCGATGATCGCGGTGTGGCTGGTCGGCCCGCCCTCCTCGGTCACGAACGCGACGACCTTCGCCGGGTCGAGGACGGCGGTGTCGGCCGGCGCGAGGTCGCGCGCGACGAGGACGAACGGCTCGTCCGACTCCGGGACGCCGGGCACCGGCAGGCCGAGCAGCCGGGCGACCGCGCGGTCGCGGATGTCGTCCAGGTCGGTGACCCGGGCCGCGAGATACTCGCCCGCCCCGGCGAGCATCTCCCGGTAGACGCCGAACGCCTCGAACACCGCGCGGGCGGCCGCGACGCCCTCGCCGACCTTGGCGCGGACCCCGTCGGCGAGGCCCGGGTCGCGGGCCATCAGCGCCTGCGCGCCGAGCACGTCCCGGCCGTCGGTGTTGCCGGCCGCGGCGGCGCGCTCCCCGCGCTCCTCCAGGTCGGCGGCGACGGCCTCCAGCGCGGCGAGCGCGATGTCCCGCTCGGCGTCCGCGTCGCCGCCGTGCCGGTCGCCGGCGGGCGGCTCGGGGACGTCACCGGCGATCTTGCGCACCGGCCCGGCGCCGGCGCCCGGGCTGACGCCCGTGCCCTGCAGTACGTCCGGCACCGGTCAGGCCCCCTCGGGCTCCGGCGTGGACAGCAGCTTCTCCAGGCTGTCGAGCAGCTCGTCGGCGCCGTCGCCGTCCGCGGACAGGACGATCTCCTCACCGTGCCGGGCGTCCAGCCCCAGCACCGCGAGGATGCTCTTGGCGTTCACCGGGTCGCCGCCGCGCTTGGCCACGGTCACGTCCATCGGGGCCTTGGCCGCGGTCTGGACGAACAGCGCGGCCGGCCGCGCGTGCAGCCCCACCCTGGATTCGATCTTGACGTTGCGCTCGCTCACCGCACACTCCCTCTAGTTGTGTCCGAGGCCCGGCACGCGCAGCGCCGGGCCCGGGACGACTTCCACTCTCTTGAAATCGGCCACCACGTGGTCGGCCCCGGCGAGCGCGCCCACCGGCTGCGTCGTGCTGACGCCCACGCAGGTCATGCCCGCGGACTTCACGGCCGCCACGCCCGCCGGGGCGTCCTCGAACCCGACCGCCTCGGCCGGCGGGACGTCCAGGTCGCGCGCGGCGGCCAGATAGCCCTCCGGATGCGGCTTGCCGGTGACGACGTCCCCGGCCGTCACGACCAGGTCGAGCAGGTCGCGGACGCCCAGCTCGGCCAGCAGCCGCTCCGCGTACGGGCGCTGGCCGGACGTCACCACCGCGAGCGGCACCCCCGCGTCCGCCAGCGACCGGACGAGGTCGACCGCGCCGGGGACGGGCGCGACCGCCGGCATCCCCGGCAGCGACTCGTAGGAGACCGCCTGCTCGAACAGCTCCTCGACCGTCCGGCCGGGGAACAGGTGCGCGAGGTCGGCCAGCACCTCCAGCCCGCGCCGCCCCGCGAACGAGGCGATCAGCCCGTCGTCCCAGGGGACGCCGTGCGCGTCGAACAGCCGGGACCACATCACCCGGTTGCGCGGCTCGGTGTCGATGAGGGTGCCGTCGAGGTCGAACACCGCCGCGCCGAGGCCGATCACCGCCATGTGAAGAGCTCGGCCCCCTTCGTCACCTCGCCCGACTCCAGCACGTCCGACAGCGCGTCGGCGCCCGCGTCCAGCGCGACGACCGCGCAGATCGGCGAGCGGCCGCCCGCCTCGATCACGGCCGGGTTCCAGCCGACGACCGGCTGGCCGGCGGTGACCTCCTCGCCCTCGGCGGCGAGCAGCTCGAACCCCTCGCCCTTGAGCTTCACGGTGTCGATGCCGAGGTGGACGAGGACGCCGTGGCCCTCCGCGTCCACCACCACGTAGGCGTGCGGATGCAGCTTGACGATCTTCCCGGTGACGGGGGCGATGGCCTCGCCGGGGCCGCGCTCGGGATCGACCGCCGTGCCCGGGCCCACCATGGCCTGGGCGAAGACCGGGTCGGGGACGCCGGCGAGGCCGACGACCCGGCCGGTGACCGGGGACAGTACTCGGGTCATTGGGGGCCTCCCATGGGTCCTTGCGGACCGGGTCAGTCGAGGATGTCCTCGATGTCGCTGGCGAGGGTGTCGGCCTCGGTCCCCACGACGACCTGCACGACGGTGCCGCTGCGCATGACGCCGAACGCGCCCGCCTTCTTCAGCGCGGCCTCGTCGACCTTGCCGGCGTCCTCGACCTCGGTCCGCAGCCGGGTGGCGCACGGCTCGATCTCGACGATGTTGTCGGCGCCGCCCAGCGCCGCGATGATGGCCTCGGCCTTGTCCATGTCCTTCTCTTCTCTCGGTGGGGGTGGGTCAGTCGGTCTGGGTGACCTTGTTCAGGCCGCGCGGGACGTCGGGGTCGACGCCGAGCCGGCGGGCCAGGTTCTCGACCAGCAGCTGGCCGGGGACGATGAGGCCGAGCGGTGCCAGCCACTCCGGCAGGCCGGGGCCGGGCAGCGCGGCCGAGCACGCCGCGGCCAGCTCGGCGCCGCCGCCGACGCCGTAGGCGCGGGCGCCCGCCCCCTCGACCCGGCGGGCCAGCGCGACCGTGCCGGCCAGCGTCGGGCCGGAGTCGGCGGCGACCAGCAGCGCGGGGGTCTGCGCGTCCACGACGGCGATCGGGCCGTGCAGCAGGTCGGCGTACGACAGGCCCATGGCGTGCAGGTAGCACGCCTCCTTGATCTTCAGCGCCAGCTCCAGCGCGGTGCCGAACGCGATGCCGCGCCCGGACACGACCGCGCCGGGGACCTTCGCCAGCTCCTCGACGATCTCCGGCAGCGCGGGCGACGCCTCGGTCAGCGCGACCATCCGGGCGACCTCGTCGGGGACGCGGCGCAGGTCGTCGACGGCGACGTCCGCGCCGAGGCCGAGGCCGAACACCGACAGCGCGGCGAGCTGCGTCGTGTAGGTCTTGGTGGCCGGGACGGCGATCTCGTCGCCCGCGTCGGTGACCAGCGCGACCTCGGCGGCCTCGGCCAGCGGGGACCCGGCGCCGTTGGTGACGGCGACCGTCCGGGCGCCGCAGTCCTTCGCCCAGTCGAGGGTCTCGACGATCTCCTCGGTCTTGCCGGACTGGCTGATCGCCACGGCGAGCACGCCGTCCAGGTCCAGCCTGCGCTTGTAGGTCGTCGCGATGGACGGCGCCGCGAGGGTGGCGAGCCGGCCGGCGTGCGACTCGACCAGGTAGCGCCCGTACACCGCGGCGTTGTCGGACGAGCCGCGCGCGATGAACAGCACCTGCCGGGTCTCCCGCGCGAGCGCCGCGATGTCGGCGGTGCGCGGGAGGAGCGCGTCGATCGTCCGGCGCAGCGCGTCCGGCTGCTCACCGATCTCGGCGCGCATCTGACTGGTCATGATCCCCCTCCGTAGAGTTTCTGCCCGCCCGACCACGTGGTACGCGCGCGGTGGTCCGGCCCCAGCCACACGAGGTCGGCGGCGGCGCCGGGCGCGATCCGGCCGAGGTCGGGACGTCCGATGAGGTCGGCCGGGACCCGGGTGGCCGCGTCCACCGCGGCGGCCGGGTCGAGGCCGAGGCCGATCGCGTTGCCGACCGCCTCGTCCAGCCGGAGGCCGGACCCGGCGATGGTGCCGTCGGCGCGCAGCGGCGGGCCCTGCTCGGGCATCGTGATGGGCTCGCCGCCGAGGTCGTAGGTGCCGGGCGGCATCCCGGCGGCGGACGCGGCGTCGGTGACGAGCACGACCCGTCCCGGCGCGGCCCGGAACACCAGCTGCGCCACCTCGGCCGAGACGTGGTGCAGGTCGAGGATGAGGCCGGGGCTCAGCCGGTCGTCGATGAGCGCCTGCACGGCCACGCCCGGGTCGCGGTGGTGGACGCCGCTCTGCGCGTTGAAGATGTGGGTGACCATGCGGGCGCCGGCGTCGGCCGCGGCCCTGGTCCGCGCGGCGGTCGCGTCGCTGTGCCCGACGCTGACCAGGACGCCCGCGCCGGTCAGCGTGCGGATCGCCTCCAGCGCGCCGTCGCGCTCGGGCGCGAGCGTGACCAGCTTGACCAGGCCGGTCTCCAGCAGGGTCGCGATCGCGTCCGGCGCAGGGTCGGTGAGGTGGCCGGGGTTGTGCGCGCCCTTGCGCTTCTCCGACAGGAACGGGCCCTCCAGGTGGACGCCGAGGACGCGCGTCCCCGCCGGCAGGCCCGGCAGGAGGTCGCGGGTGCGGCGGAGGGCGGCGGCCTGGGTCTCGACCGGCGCGGTGATGAACGTGGGGAGGAACGCGGTGACGCCCGTCTCGGGCAGACGCGAGACGACGGTGTGCCAGGCGGCCTCGTCGGCGTCCACCATGTCGTGGCCGTAGAAGCCGTTCACCTGGAGGTCGACCAGGCCGGGCGCGAGCAGGCCGTCGGGGAGGTGGACGTCGGGCGCCTCGTCCGGGCGGCCCTCGCCGGCCTCGGTGATCACGCCGTCCACCGCGCGGACGTATCCGGGGGAGACGACGCGGGTAGGACTGCCCGCGGGGGTCATGATCATGCGGTCGGCCGTGATCAGGAGTGATGCCATGGGTGCGCGCTCTCTGTGACGCGATGATCGCGGGGTCGTTCCTCCGGTCAACTGGTCTAGTCCGGACTAGACCAGTACGCACCATACTCCACGAATCGGATGGAGAAGAAGATGCGGGACGAAACTCGTCCGGTGCCGGATCGATCGCGGGCCGAGGCCGTCCACGGCTCCCGCCGCGGGAGGCCCGGCCAAGGTCAGACCGTCTCCGCCGAACCGGACGGCGCATCCGCGATGCCGCCCTGACCTGCGCATTCTTCGATCTTGACCCCGTGGGGACGTGACCGGTTCGTTACGAAGTCGTGCATTGACATGCCTTTCGGACCTGTGGTCTAGTCCGGCCTAGACCAGTACGAACCGAATCGCATACCTTCTATCCACCGACTAGTCCACTCTTCCGTCGAAACCCGGCGAACCCCGTCGATCCGGCCCCCGGCCATCGAGGACCCCCGTGACCACCATCGATCCGCATAGTCCCGTACCGAAGTACTTCCAGCTCCGCGCGATCCTGCTCGATCTGATCGAGAGCGCGGAGCTGCCCGTCGACGCCCCGATCCCGTCGGAGCGCGAGCTGTGCGTCCGGTACGAGCTGTCCCGCATGACCGTCCGGCAGGGCGTCGACCAGCTCGTCTCCGAGGGGCGGCTCTACCGCGTCCCGGGGAAGGGCACGTTCGTCGCCCGGCCCAAGATCGAGATGCCGCTGCGGCTCGTCTCGTTCACCGAGGACATGCTGGCCCGCGGGTTGCGGCCGGGCGCGATCGACCTCGACCGCCGGACCGTCCCGGCCGACGCGCGGCTCGCCCGGATCTTCGATGTCGAGACCGGCACCGAGATCCACGTCATCGAACGCCTCCGCACCGCCGACGGGGAGCCCATGGCCCTCGAACGCGCGCACATCCTGGCCTCCCTCGCCCCCGACCTGCTCGACCGCCGGCTCGCCGACCGCTCCCTGTACGGCGTCCTCGAGGCGGTGTACGGGCTCGTCTTCGACGCGGGCGACCAGACCATCGACGCCAGCCTGGCCGACGCAGCCGACGCCAGGCACCTGCAGATCGCCCGGGGCAGTGCCGTGCTGCTCCTGCAACGCCGCTCGTACACCGGAGGTGTGTGCGCCGAGCTGGGCGTGTCGACCTACAGGGCGGACCGCTACCAGATCCACACGGCCCTCGGAAATCCCCCGCCGCACTCCTGAACACCCCTGAGGAGGAACCTCGCGATGACTGCGACAACAGTGGACTCAGCACCGCGACGAGGGTCGAGCACCCTCGCGGTGCTGCAGCGGATCGGCCGCAGCCTCATGCTGCCGATCGCCGTGCTGCCCGCCGCCGCGCTGCTGCTGCGCTTCGGCCAGGCCGACATGCTCGGCGCCGACGGTCTCGGCTGGGACCGCGTCGCCGAGATCGTCGGCGAGGCCGGCAACGCGCTGTTCGCCGCCCTGCCGCTGCTGTTCGCCGTCGGCGTGGCGATCGGCTTCGCCAAGAAGTCCGACGGCTCCACGGCGCTCGCCGCCGTGGTCGGCTACCTGGTCTTCGACCGGGTCTCCAAGATCATGTTCTCGCACACCAGCGAACTCAAGGGCAACGTCCTGATCACCAAGGTGACGGACGGGGCGCAGGCGCAGGTCATCGACTGGGGCGCCAAGAACCCGACGGACGTGCTCGGCGGCATCCTGATGGGCGTCATCGCGGCGCTGCTCTACCAGCGGTACTACCGGATCAAGCTGCCGACCTGGCTGGCGTTCTTCGGCGGCCGCCGGTTCGTCCCGATCATCACCGCCGTGGCCGGCCTGGCGCTCGGCATCGTGATCGGCTTCGTCTGGCCGGTGCTCGGCAGCTGGCTCACCGACGCCGGCGACTGGATCACCGGGGCGGGAGCCGCGGGCGCGGGCATCTACGGCGTCATCAACCGCCTCCTGCTGCCCTTCGGCCTGCACCACATCCCGAACTCGCTCATCTGGTTCGTGTTCGGCGACTACAACACCCCGGACGGCGTCGTCCACGGCGAGATCAACCGCTACCTGGCCGGCGACCCGAACGCGGGCGGCTTCCTCGCCGGGTTCTTCCCCGTGCTGATGTTCGGCCTGCCCGGCGCGGCCCTCGCGATCTGGCACGCGGCGCCGCCGCACCGGCGTCCCGCGGTCGGCGGCATCATGATCTCCGCCGCGCTCACCGCGTTCGTCACCGGCGTCACCGAGCCGATCGAGTTCGCGTTCATGTTCGTCGCGCCCGTCCTGTACGGCGTGCACGTCGTCCTCACCGGCATCTCGATGGCCGTCCTGGAGGCGGCCGGCGCCAAGCTCGGCTTCGGCTTCTCCGCCGGCGGCATCGACCTGCTGCTGAACGCCCGCAAGGACAACACCCAGGGACTCTGGCTGATCCTCGGGATGGGCGTCCTGTACTTCTTCCTCTACTACTTCATCTTCAGATTCCTGATCCAGAAGTTCAACTTCGCGACCCCGGGCCGCGAACCCGACGACGAGGAGTCGACCGCCGCCGACCCGGCCGCCGACCCCGAGCTCGCCGGCGGCGAGAAGAAGAAGCGGAACCGCAAGGGCACGGCCGACCCCCAGGAGACACCGGCCACCTGACCCTCCCCCGGGGCGCCGTGAACCCCTCACCCCCTATTCGCGGCGCCCCACCACCGGGCCGGCAGCCCACCGGCCCAGCTCCCAAGGCCCCGGACCCTCCGCACCCGGTCCGGGACCTGCTCCCAAAAGGCGGCGGGACGCCCCCAGCGTCCCCCCGCCTCTACTTCGCCCCCACCCCCGCACCACACCTCCCCCACAGACGGCCCCAGGCGAACACGCCTCCGCCCACAGACGGTCCCGGCCGCACCGCGCCTCCCCCACGGACGGCCAGCCGAACACGCCTTCGCCCGCAGACAGCCCTGGCCGACCGCGCCTCCCCCACGGACGGCCCAGGCGAACACACACCCGCCAACAGACGGCCCAACCCGAACGTGCCTGGGGCGTCAGCGGCTCTCGCTTGCACGGCGTCTCGTTCCAACGCGGCCATCGCGCATACCTGGGCCGTCTGCACGTGGTCGTCGAGCTACAGGGCCGGTTCGTCGTTGAGGGCGGACGTTACAGGTGAGGCCGAAGGTGGTCAGGATGTATTTTCTGCGCGGCTTCTGACTCCTGTTTCCAAACGAGTCGGGAGGTTCTCATGGGACGTCGTCCGGTCAGTTCTTCGGTGGTTCGGATCATTCGGTACCGGCCGGTGCCGGTTACGCAGGGAGCGCTGGCGCTTCAGCCCGCGGTGCGGCCGGTGCGGGGGCCGGGGCTGCGGGTGGTGCGGCCCGGGGACGGGGTGGACGGCGAGGTCCGGGCCGTCGCCGACACCGCCGTACGGCTCGTCGTGGAGGTGCTGGCGGGGACGCGGCCCGCGCATCAGTTGTCGCTCGTGGCCGTCCC
Source organism: Actinomadura chokoriensis (assembly GCF_039529475.1). Classification (NCBI taxonomy): domain Bacteria; kingdom Bacillati; phylum Actinomycetota; class Actinomycetes; order Streptosporangiales; family Thermomonosporaceae; genus Actinomadura; species Actinomadura chokoriensis. Next base: position 781,743 of record NZ_BAAAMW010000001.1, read on the forward strand.
GGCGGTGTGCCGGGCGGTGTCCCCGCACGGCGGCGCGGCGGCGCGCGGAGGGCGGGTCGTCCCGCCGAAGGTGCTGTCCAGCAGGGTGCAGCGGCCGGCGCCGGCGGTGGCGGAGGCCGTCGCGGTCGTGGCCCTCGCCGGACGCGTCCACGCGCTGGCGCTGCGCCTGGAGCACGCGCGCGGGCGGTGGCGCTGCACCGCCCTGGAGACGACCGCCCCCTGACATGCGCGAAGCGGCCTCCCGGACGCCCGGGAGGCCGCTTCGCGGCAGTGCTGTCCGACTACTTGTTCTTGTTGCGCGGGTCGCCGTGGCAGCGCTTGAACTTCTTGCCCGAGCCGCAGGGGCACGGGTCGTTGCGGTTCACGCCCGCGTACTCGTCCTCGGTCTCCTCGCTGTGCAGCTCGACGCCGCCCTCGCCGTCCACGGTCGGGGCCGAGTACTCCAGCTTCTTCGGACGGGACGGCTTCTCCAGCCCCTTCGCCTTGATCACGGGGACCTCGTCGGCCTCCTCCACGTCGTCGGCGGCGGCCTCCTCGTCGTCCTCCGCGTCGGCCGCGGGGGCCGACTTGGCGACGGAGACGGGCGCGGCGCCGACGGTCGGGGCCTCCGGCTGGTCCTCGACCTCGACCTCGAGGTTGAAGAGGTAGCCGACCGACTCCTCCTTGATGCCGTCGAGCATCGCGTTGAACATGTCGTAGCCCTCGCGCTGGTACTCGACCAGCGGGTCGCGCTGCGCCATGGCCCGCAGGCCGATGCCCTCCTGGAGGTAGTCCATCTCGTAGAGGTGCTCGCGCCACTTGCGGTCGAGCACCGAGAGGATGACGCGGCGCTCCAGCTCGCGCATGACGTCCGAGCTGAGCTCCTCCTCGCGCTTGGCGTAGGCGGCCTGGGCGTCCTCGCGGATCCTCTCGGCGAGGGTCTCGGCGTCCAGCCCGGAGATGTCGCCGTCGTCGCCCTCGACCAGGTCCTCGACGGTGATGGAGATCGGGTAGAGCTGCTTGAACGCCTTCCAGAGCTTGTCGAGGTCCCAGTCCTCGGCGAAGCCCTCGCCGGTGGCGCCCGCGACGTAGCCCGCGACGACCTCGTCGATCATGCCGCGGATCTGCTCGGACAGGTCCTCGCCCTCCAGCACCTTGCGGCGCTCGGCGTAGATGACCTTGCGCTGCCGGTTCAGGACCTCGTCGTACTTCAAGACGTTCTTGCGCATCTCGAAGTTCTGCTGCTCGACCTGGCTCTGCGCCGACTTGATCGCGTTGCTGACGATCTTGGACTCGATCGGCACGTCGTCCGGGATGTTCAGCCGGGTCATGATCGACTCGACGCGGGCCGAGTTGAACAGCCGCATCAGGTCGTCCTCCAGCGACAGGTAGAACCGGGACTCGCCCGGGTCGCCCTGCCGGCCGGACCGGCCGCGCAGCTGGTTGTCGATGCGCCGCGACTCGTGCCGCTCGGTCGCGAGGACGTACAGGCCGCCGGCGTCGACGACCTCCTCGTGCTCGCCCTTCACGGCCTCCTTGGCCTTCTCCAGGGCCTCCGGCCAGGCCGCCTCGTACTCCTCGGCGTTCTCCAGCGGGTTCAGGCCGCGCTGGTGCAGCTCCAGGTCGGCGCGGAAGTCGGGGTTGCCGCCGAGCATGATGTCGGTGCCGCGGCCCGCCATGTTCGTCGCGACGGTGACGCCGCCCTTGCGGCCCGCCTCCGCGACGATCGCCGACTCCTGCTCGTGGTGCTTGGCGTTCAGCACCTGGTGCGGGATGCCGCGCCGCTTGAGCATCTTGCTCAGCTTCTCGGACTTCTCCACCGACGTGGTGCCGACCAGGACCGGCTGGCCCTTCTCGTGCCGCTCGGCGATGTCGTCGACGACGGCCTCGAACTTGGCCTGCTCGGTCTTGTAGACGACGTCCGCGACGTCCTCGCGGATCATCGGCTTGTTCGTCGGGATCGGCACGACGCCGATCTTGTAGGTCTTGTTGAACTCCGCCGCCTCGGTCTCGGCGGTGCCGGTCATGCCGGACAGCTTGTTGTAGAGGCGGAAGTAGTTCTGCAGCGTGATCGTGGCGAGCGTCTGGTTCTCGTCCTTGATCGCCACGCCTTCCTTGGCCTCGATGGCCTGGTGCATGCCCTCGTTGTAGCGGCGGCCGTGCAGGATGCGCCCGGTGAACTCGTCCACGATCAGGACCTCGCCGTTCATGACGACGTAGTCCTTGTCGCGCTTGTAGAGCTCCTTGGCCTTCAGCGCGTTGTTGAGGAAGCTCACCAGCGGCGTGTTCGCCGAGTCGTACAGGTTGTCGATGCCGAGCCAGTCCTCGACCTTCTCGACGCCGGACTCGGTGATGCCGACCGTGCGCTTCTTCTCGTTGACCTCGTAGTCGCCGGGGCCGTACTCGTCGACCTGGCCGGCCGTGCTGATCAGCTCGGCGCGCTTCATCCGCGGGACGATCTTGGCGAACTCCGAGTACCACTTGGAGTTCTGCTCGGCCGGGCCGGAGATGATCAGCGGCGTCCGGGCCTCGTCGATGAGGATCGAGTCGACCTCGTCCACGATCGCGAAGTTGTGGCCCCGCTGGACGCACTCCTCCAGGCTCCACGCCATGTTGTCGCGCAGGTAGTCGAAGCCGAACTCGTTGTTCGTCCCGTAGGTGATGTCGCAGTTGTAGGCCGCGCGGCGCTCGTCCGGGGTCATCTGCGGGAGGATGACGCCGACGTCCAGCCCGAGGAACTGGTGGACGCGGCCCATCCACTCGGCGTCGCGCTTGGCCAGGTAGTCGTTCACCGTGACCACGTGCACGCCGTCGCCGGACAGCGCGTTCAGGTAGGCGGGGAGCACACAGGTCAGGGTCTTGCCCTCACCGGTCTTCATCTCCGCGATGTTGCCGAGGTGCAGCGCCGCGCCGCCCATGATCTGGACGTCGTAGTGGCGCTGGCCGAGGACGCGCTTGGCGGCTTCGCGTGCGGTCGCGAACGCCTCCGGGAGCAGGTCGTCCAGGGACTCGCCGTCGGCGATGCGTTCCCGGTACTTGTCGGTCAGCTCGCGCAACTCGGCGTCGCTCATCTCGAGGAAGTCCTCCTCGATCGAGTTGACCTGATCCGCGAGCTTCTTGAGCTTGCGCAGGGTTCGTCCCTCGCCCGCACGAAGGATCTTGTCGATGACTGGCGGCACTCTCGAAGGCTCCTTGCAGATCGTGGTTCACCGCTCAAGGCGGCACGCACACCACACGTACGATGCCATCGTAGGCGAGACCCAGAATGGTCTAGGTCACTCCGCAGCGCAATCCACAGCGGGTTCCGTTTGACTTTCCGGGTCCCGGAGAGGATCTCTCACACCGCACAGGATGGGAGGCGCAATGTCAGAAGGGTCCCACGCCGGCCAGCCGAGCTCGTGGATCGCCGTCGGCATCATATTCGCCGGTTTCGTCGTCGGCGGCGTCGCGCTCTGCCTCGGCCCGATGTGGATCATGTTCTGGGTCGGCGTCGGCATCGTGGTCGTCGGTTTCCTGGTCAGCTGGATGGTCCACCTGTTCGCCGACGTGGTCGTGGACGCGCCGCGCGTCATCCCCGAAATCGTCGACTACTCGCTGTTCGGCGCACGCTCGGACAAGCGCCGCGGCGGCGACCAGGGCGAGATCCTCGACATCCCGGTCTCGACCGACACCGAGGACACCCCGCACGGCTGACCCCGGCGCCCCTCAGGCATCCCGTGGTGCCGCGCCCCTTTTTTCACGTTCTTTCAACACCCCTCCACCCCACCCGATTCCCCGCACAGCGCCCCCGAGGACGTCCAGCACCCCACGCCCTCGCACCGCCAGAGCACACCGCGACCGTGGGCCGCTGCCGGCAGGGAGACCGGGAACCCCAGGCCGCGACGGTCACCGGGCCGCCCGGACGAGCCGCCGACGGCCAGAACCCGGGAGCGATGGCGATCGCCGAGCGGCCAGCGCCCCAACGACCCAACGACCCAACGACCCAACGACCCCGACGTTGCCCACAGCACACGGCGACCGCGAGGTGCTGCCGCCGGCAGCTTGGTCGGCCCCAGGTTGCGACGGTCGCCGGGCGCCGGATGGGCTGTCGGCTGTCAGAACCCGGAGTGCTTGTGGTCGCGGGTGGTCGGGCGGGCTGCTGGTGGTCAGGCGGGGGTTGTGGCGGCCAGGGCGTTCTTCAGCAGGGCCGGGGGGAGGGGTGTGCGCTCTACGCGGACGTCGTCGCAGCCGACCCAGGCGGCGGCTCGCCAGAGGGCCGTGGCGAGGGCCGCCGCGGAGGACTCCGTGCGGGCCGCGGTTCGGGTGGCCCAGGGCTCCAGGGACGCCTGGCGGGCGATGAGGGTGCGTCCCTCGCGGGCGGGGTCGACGCGTCCGATGAGGCGGCCGCCGGCGAGGAGCGGCATCGCGAAGTACCCGTGGACGCGCTTGTCCTTCGGGACGTACGCCTCCAGGCGGTGGTCGAAGCCGAAGACGCGGGAGGCGCGGGCGCGGTCCCAGACGAGCGAGTCGAACGGGGAGAGCAGCGTGGTGGCATGCCTGCCCCTGGGCGGGCTTGAGAGCGCCTCAGGGTCGGCCCAGGCGGGCTGGGACCACCCGTCCACCCTGGCAGGGACGAGCCCGGTCGCCTCGATCACGCGGTCGACCTGGTCCTGCCTGATCCGGTAGTAGTCGGCGAGGTCGGCGCGGGTCGCGACACCCAGCGCACGTCCGGCACGGGCCACCAGCGCGGTCAGGCAGGCGTCGTCGTCCAGGTCCTGTGCGAGCAGTTCCGGCGGGACGGCGCGCTCGGCGAGGTCGTAGACGCGGCGCCAGCCGACCCGCTCGACGCAGACGACCTCGCCGATGTCCAGCAGCCACTCGATGCCGATCTTGTGGTCGCTCCAGTCCCACCACTCGGCGCTCGCCTTGGCGCCGCCCAGCTCCTTGGTGGTGAGGGGGCCGTCCGCCTTCAGGCGGGCGCGGACGTCGTCGCAGACGCCCTCCGGCACCTTGTGCCACCGCCACCCGCGCTCCAGGTAGGCGCGCCTCCGGAACGCGAACAGCGGCCAGTCGGCCATGGGGATCACAGACGCCGCATGCGCCCAGTACTCGAACGCCGGATACCCCGTGCTTCTGTCGGACGTGCCGGATCCACGCCTACCGCCTCCACCGGGCACGCCGCCGTTGATCTCGCCCTCAACGGACACGACACCGCCTCCACCGGGCACGCCTCCATTGGTCTCGCCTCCGCCGGGTGCGACACCGCCGCCGCCGGGCACGCCGCCGTTGCTCTCGCCTCCGCCGGGCGCGACACCGCCGTCGCCGGGCTTGGCTTGGCCTTGCTTCGGGCGGGCGCGTTCGCTCCGTCCGGCCCCGTTGGGGGCGCGCCGCTCGGTGGGGCGGGAGCCGTTGCCCCAGTAGGCGGCCTCGATGGCGGTGCGCTTCACCGGGCCCAGGCGCGCGTACGGCACCAGCTCGTGGGAGCGCGCGAGGACCGAGATCGTGTCGAGCTGGACGGCGCCGAGCCGCTCCAGCATCGCGGGGACCCCGCCCTTCGGGCGCGCGCCCAGGAAGCCCTGGGCGCGCAACTGGAGCCGCCGCGCGTCGTCCGCGCCGAGCCGGACCTCGTCGGACATACCTGTACCGGAAGCTGCCTCTACCACGCTCGCGATGCTACGGCACAACACCGACAAAACCGGATTGCCGGTCTCGCCCGCGTGCGAACGCCGGGCCGCCGCCCGGCCTGCGACGGGCCTCCGGCCGATCCCGCGGGGGCCGGCGGGGTGGTCAGGTGATCTCCAGGAGCTTCTCGCGGACGGCGTAGACGACGGCCTCCATCCGGGAGTGGAGCTGGAGCTTCTCCAGGATGTTGCGGACGTGGTTCTTCACCGTGTTCTCGGAGATGAACAGCTCGCGGGCGATCTCCCGGTTGCCGAGGCCGCGGGCGACGAGGCGCAGCACCTCCATCTCGCGCTCGGTGAGGCGCGGTGCGGGGACCTGCTGCGTCCGCTCCTCGCTGCGCTTGGCCAGCGCGGCGAACTCGGTGATCAGCTTGGACGCCATCGAGGGGCTGATCAGCGACTGGCCGCCGTACACCGCGCGGACCGCCTGCGGGACCTCGTCGATGGAGATCTCCTTGAGCAGGTAGCCGCTGGCCCCGGCCTTGATCGCCTCGAAGAGGTCCTCCTCCTCGTCGCTGATGGTCAGCATGACGATCTTCGCGCTGGGGGCGGCGTCCTTGATGGCGGTGCACGCCTCGATGCCGCTGCGGCGCGGCATCCGGATGTCCATCAGGACGACGTCGGGCAGCAGGTCGCCGGCCATCTCGACGGCCTCGTGCCCGTCGCCGCCCTCGCCGATGACCTCGATGTCGTCCTCGCCCTGGAGGACCATCTCCAGCCCCCGCCGGAACAGCGCGTGGTCGTCGACGATGAGCACGCGGATGGGGTCGGCCGCTCCGGGCGGCGGCGCCTCCCGGCCGGCGGGGGCGGCGTCGGCGCCGGTCGGACGGGGTACCGCCGCGGCGTCGCGAGGCTCGGGATTCTCGCTCACCAGAGTCGCGGCGTGGAGAAGACGCCGCTTCCCCCCTTCACTACTCAGCGATCTGGAATTACCGGAGGGTTGTCGTCCAACGGGATCGTCCTCGGGAACTTACGGGGTCCGGGGGCGATCCCGGGGGATTTCGGACCGGGGTGTCTCCCGATCAACCGCTGCGCGTCCCGGGAAGGTTCCCGGGACGCGCAGCGCCCGTGGATCGGCTGATGCGCCTTTTCAGATCATGACATGGTTCCGGCGGTGACGTGACGCGTCCACCCCATCACCGCGCCCTCCTCCGGCGGGCGGGAGGGCTCACTCTTCGACGAGCCTGATCACTCCGTAGTCCCAGCCTCTTCTCCGGTATACGACCGAGGGGTGCCCGGTGGCCTTGTCGCGGTACAGGAAAAAGTCGTGGCCGACGAGTTCCATCTCGAAAAGGGCCTGCTCGATGCCCATCGGCTCGGCCTTGTGGAATTTCTCGCGGACGACGAGGGGGCCGTCGCCGTCCATGGGGATCGGCACGAGGTTCTCGTCGCGGGAGACGGGCTCGGCCGGCGCCGGGGCCGCCTCCGCCGCTTCAGGGACGGGTTCGGGGAGCGCCTCGGGGAGCGTCTCCATTGTGGCGAGCTTGGCACGGCCCTTGCCGTTCTTGCCGTAGTTCTTCAGGCCGTGGCCCTTGCGCCGTTCGGAGCCGCGGCGCAGCCGCGACTCCAGCTTGTCGAGCGCGAGGTCGAGGGCGCCGTACCGGTCGTCGGCGGCGGCCTCGGCCCGGATCACCGGGCCGCGGGAGCGGATCGTGAGCTCCACCCGTTCGCGCTGGTCGGCCAGCCGCGGGTTGCGTTCCTCGGACACCTCCACATCAACGCGGATCACCTTCTGGTCGAGTCGTTCGATCTTGGCCAGTTTGTTGTCGACGTGCCGACGGAACCTGTCGTTGACCTCGGTGTGCCGGCCCCTAACGGTGATGTTCACGCGGGGACCCCCCTTCTCCCGGTTGCGCTGTCACCCTCCCCGGGACCCCTGCCGGTCCCGGACGGGCACCACAGGACGGTGGGTCGCACCCGCCCGGCCGACCTGGTCTTCGTCCCCACATCCGCCTGCTGAGGGGCTCGCGGCGCTCTCGCCACTACTGCCCTTCTCCCGGTTCGGGGGATGTCGGATCCCCCGATGGGGCAGGACTTACCTCTAAGGCGCACCGTGATCGGTCGACGAGAAGTCGCCTTACGTGGGCCGTTTCGCCTGCGCCTGGCATCGGCTAGCCGGACCGTCTGCCGTGCTCCTGACGAGCACTGCGATCCGACGCAACCACGGACCCGGGCGGGTGCCATGTCAGGAACGCTAACCCCTTACGCGACGAATGTCAGGGGGGTGGACGGAGGAAAAACTCACGGACCGTCATCGACGCCTGCCACAGCGGGTACCCCCACCCGCACCGGGACACCCCATCACCAGCCGTGAACCCCGGTGCGCAGGGCGCTCCCGCTCCCCGCACCCGCCCAGGTCAGCCCCGACTGGCCCCCAGGTGAGTTTGAGGAAAGCTCTACCCCCTCAACGACGCAATGTGACCCAAATAACCCCACCCACCCCCACAACCCTGACCAAGCCGGACACCCTCCAACTACTCCACGTAGCTAACCACCACCCCCCGCCTCAAAAGTGAAGAAAGTCACCATTCGCCCACCTCTACGGCTCACCTGGAACGGCGGCCGCTCACAGTCCGGCAAGACCGCCTGCACCCCTCGGCCACCCCAACGCCCCACCGGTAACGGCGCCACGGCGCGGCGGACGGCTCACCAGGGGCGGCGGCGGGGGGTGGCGGCGATGGTGGCCGCGCCGGTGATGGCCGCGCCTGCGGCTCGCAGGGCGCGTGCCGCTTCAGCCAGCGAGGCGCCGGTCGTGACCACGTCGTCGACCAGCACGACCTGGCGGCCGGCCACGTCGGCCCTCGCCTCGATGGCGCCGCGCAGGTTGGCCGCGCGCTGGTCTGCCGTGAGCCCGGCCTGGTCGGCGACACGACCGCGCTGCCGGAGGGCGTCCAGCATGGTCAGCGGCACGCCCTCCGCCCGCAGGCGCCGTACCGCGGCCTCGACCAGCCCCCGCAGGGGGTCATGTCCCCGCCGCCGCACGGCCCCCCGCCCCGAGGGCACCCACACCACGGTCGGCATTCGGACCGCGGCGTCGGCCATCACCGGCGCCGGCGCGGCCGGGCGGCCCCGGGGCAGTGCGTCGCTCGCAGCCGGAGGGTCGGGGCCCGGCGCGCTCCCGCGGCAGGCGCGCCGGTCCGGGGCGAGGGCGGCTTGGAGGGAGGTTGCCAGGGCCTCCCCCAGCGGGACGGCGAGGGACGTCCGGCCGCGTTCCTTGTAGGCGGCCAGGATCGCGCGCAGAGGGCCCTCATAGGCGGCCACCGTCCACAGAGGCGGGAGACCGGCCGGCGCGGCCCTGGCGGGCCGTGCGGACGCGCGGAGAGCCCTCCCGCACCCGTCGCAGAGCAGCACGGGCTGCTGCCCGCACCCCGCGCACCGCTCGGGCAGCAGCAGATCGATCAAGTCATCGAGAATTCCCACGCCCCCGACGATGCCGCCCCGCCCCGCCTCGCGTCCGTCACTCCCGCAACTGTGGATAACCGCCGTTATCCACAGTTGCGCACTTCGCTTCGCAAGCCCGGCGGACGGCACGATCCTGGATGCGGGTGTTCCGCCCGCGAGCGTTCAGCTCGGATTTCCGCTTCCCGCTCCGCCCGCTGCGAGACGGCTCGCGGGGTAGGTGGGGTCCTCAGCCGGGGTGGGGCGACCTGTCTCTCACCCGTCCGATGGGGGCGGCTTAGCGGGGATAGGCCGGGGTCCTTGGCTGGGGTGGGGTGACCCGTTTTCCGTGTGCTGGGGTGGGTTAGCGGGGGTAGGTGGGGTCCTTGGCGGGGGTGGGGCAGATCCAGGGGCTGTAGGAGTTGGTGGGGGTGCGTTGGCGGCAGATCTGGTCCTTGCCGGACGAGCGGGTGCCGATCAGGATCGGGGCGCCGGGGGCGGCGGCGATGGTGCGGGGTTCGCCGAGGGAGCCGACGCCCAGGGACGTGATGGCGCTGCCGCTGATCGGCATCAGGAACGGCAGGGTCTGCGAGTCGCGCTTCGCGCGGCCGAGGACGGCGAGGGTGCCGTAGTCGCGCCAGGCGAGGTCGACGGCGTCCTGGAGCTCGGAGCTGACCGGCAGGAACGAGCCGACGTCCAGGGAGCCGTCCGGGTCGTGGGCGATGCGGCCGAGCTGCACCTGGGGGCGGCCGTCGATGCCGGCGATCACGACGGCGCGGACGCCGTCGCGGGCGACGCGGAAGGCGAGAACCTCGCGGCCGCCGAGGCCCCAGTGGGCGGCGCGCACGAAGCCCTTGCCGGGGCGGCGCACCCACAGCCACGATTCGTCCTTCTTGGTCTCCACGACCCACAGAGTGCCGTCGCGGCTCCAGGACGGGGCGGTGAAGCGGGCGCCGTCGTGCGCGGTGAGCAGGACGCGGGGCGCGGGCGCGCCGGTGACGGGCGCGGCGACGAGGACCTGCGTCGCGTCGCTGCTCAGCCCGGCGAACTCCTGGTAGCCGGGCGAGACGGCGGGGCGGGACAGCCGCCCGGCGGGCCCGGTGACGACCGGCTGGGCGCGGTCGCCCTCCAGGGTGCCGAGGTAGCCGGACGGGCCGACGACGTAGGCGTTCTGGTGGGCGCCCTCCTGCGTCGCGCCGCCGTCCGGGGAGTTCTCCTCCCACGCGTTCACCGGCTGCGTGGCGTCCATGCCGTCGGGGACGACGGTCTCCCCCTCGATCCGCAGCCGCCACTGCTTGATCTCCGAGAGCTGCCGCATGGTCCAGCTGAGCTGCGCCGACATGCGCTCGACGTCGCCGCCGCGGGCCTGCCCGGTGAGGTCGACGGTGGCGACCTCCTTGTCGACCTGGACGCCGCGGCGCAGCCGGGTGCCCTCGGGGAAGGCGCTGTCGACGGCGCCCGACAGCCAGGAGGTGGGCCCGGCGAGCAGGGCCTGGACGAGCTGGGTCGGCAGCGACTGCCGGTTCGCGACCGGGAGGAACACCCCGTTGGGGACGAGGGTGTGCCGGTCCGGCGCGAAGAAGAAGAGGTTGACGGTGCGCATGGCGCGCTCCACGTCGTCCTTGGTGAGCAGCAGGCCCGACTTCTCGTCGCCGGGCAGGCCGGTGATGCGCCAGACGCCCTGCGGCGTCTTGGCGAGCTGGAAGGCGGCGTCGAAGGGCTTCGGGGCCGCGGTGTACTGGCCGTCGGCGGTGATCGTGCCGAGCTGGTCGCCGGTGATCCGGACGGTCGCCTGGTTCCCCGACTGCTTGATCACGTGCGGGTCGGTGACGCGGCTCGCGAGGACGGTCACGAAGGGCCGCAGCCCCGGGTTCCAGGACGTCTGCCCGCTCAGGTACATCTTCGCGACCTTGTGGCCGTCGTCGAAGCTGCCGGACGCGGCGAGGAACCCCGAGACGATCTCGGCGGGCCCCCAGTCGGGCCGCGGCTTGACCGGGATGAGCCGGACGTAGGGGTCGTCGACGCGTTCGGCGCGCTCGGCGGGCTTGCCGCTGACGACCTGCCCGCCGCTCGGCACGCTCGCGCAGCCGGCGCCGCCGAGGACGAGGACGGCCAGCGTCAGCAGGCCGGTGACCCGGTGGGCCCGGCGGGTCCGGCGGGCGCAGGCGCTCATTCGCCGGCCTCCAGTTCCGCGAACAGCGGCCGCGCGTCGCCGGCGCCGGGCGGGACGAGCGGCAGCGGCGAGCCGCGCAGCTCGGCCCCGGCGACGCGGGGCAGCGACAGGCGGAACTGGGAGCCCGCGCCGGGCTCCCCCCAGGCCTGCAGCCATCCGCCGTGGAGCTGCGCGTCCTCCCGGGAGATCGACAGGCCGAGCCCGGTGCCGCCGGTGGTGCGGGCGCGGGCCGGGTCGGCGCGCCAGAAGCGGTCGAAGACCATCTGCCCCTCCCCGGGCTTCAGGCCGACCCCGTGGTCGCGGACGGCGACGGCGACGGCGTCGCGGTCGGCGGCGACGGAGATGATGATGTCCTCCCCCTCGCCGTGCTCGACGGCGTTGACGACGAGGTTGCGCAGGATGCGCTCGACGCGGCGCCGGTCGACCTCGGCCATGCAGGGTTCGCCGGGCAGCTGCAGGACGACCTTGCTGCCCTTGCGCTCGGCGAGGCCCTGGATGTCGCCGACGACGCGCAGCACGAGGTCGCGCATGTCGAGGGACTCGGCGTCCAGCGTCGCGGCGCCCGCGTCGTGCCGGCTGATCTCCAGCAGGTCGGCGAGCAGCGACTCGAACCGCTCCAGCTGGCTCTGCAGCAGCTCGGCGGACCGTCCGACGGCGGGGTCGTCGAAGGTGTCGCGGTACTCGTAGAGCATGTCGGCCGCGATCCTGATCGTGGTCAGCGGCGTGCGCAGCTCGTGCGAGACGTCGGAGACGAACTGGCGCTGCACCTGCGACAGGTCCTCCAGCTCGCCGATCTTCTCCTGGAGGTTGGCGGCCATGTCGTTGAAGGAGCGGGCGAGGCGGGCCAGGTCGTCCTCGCCGCGGACCCTCATGCGCTCTTCCAGGCGTCCCGCGGCGAGTCTCTGCGCGCCCTGCGCGGCGAGCCGCACCGGGATGACGACCTGCCGGGTGACCAGCGAGGCGATCGCGGCCAAGAGCAGCACCAGGACGATGCCCACCCCGGCCAGGGAGCGGCTCACATTGGTGAGGGTCTGCTGTTCCTGCGTCAGCGGGAACAGGTAGTACAGCTCGAACTGGCCCGTCCGTCCGCCGACGATGAGGCCGCGCTCGTCGGCCCTGCCGCCGAGGTAGGAGAGCTTGCCGTAGGTGTACGCGCGCGAACCGGCCGGTGCCGTCTTGAGCTCTTCGCGAAGCCGCTTGGGGACGCTCTCCGGGCGCAGCTCGTTGGTCGTGTACCCGTCGAAGTACTGCTCGTTGGTGTCGCGGATGTAGACCTCATAGAGCCCGGACGGCCCGCTACGCGACTTCAACCGGTCGATCGTCGAGTTGAGCCTGCTGCCGTCCCCGGCGGAGTTGCCCAGGTCGCGCTGGACCTGCGCCAGGCCGTCGTCCAGTTGGAGCCGTGCCGCCTTGACCTTGCCGTCCATCAGCGCGGACGACATCTGCTGCATCAGGAACGCGCCCAGGATCGCCACCACGATCGCCGAGATGAACAGCGTGGAGGTGACGACGCGTACCTGGATCGACCGGCGCCAGCGCAGGTAGGCGGCGCCGATGGCGGAGCTCAGCACGCGCCGCAGCGCGATCAGCCCGCGCCGGACGTACCGGATCGCCCGCCTCATGTCGGCTTTCATGAGGGGTTCGCGAGGCGGCGGGCGGACCCACCCTGGGTCGGGACGTACTGGACGGTCATCGGCGTGTCACCGCAACGGGGAACGGGGCGCTGTGCCGGGGAAAGGGGAGGGAGCGGCGGGGGCTCAGGCGGGCCCGGCCTTGTAGCCGACACCGCGCACGGTGACGACGATCTCGGGACGCTCGGGGTCCTTCTCGATCTTGGCGCGGAGCCGCTGGACGTGCACGTTGACCAGCCGGGTGTCGGCCGCGTGCCGGTAGCCCCACACCTGCTCCAGCAGCACCTCGCGGGTGAACACCTGGCGCGGCTTGCGGGCGAGGGCGACGAGCAGGTCGAACTCCAGCGGGGTCAGCGGGATGTGCCGGTCGCCGCGCTTGACCGAGTGGCCGGCGACGTCGATGGTGATGTCGCCGATCTGCAGGGTCTCGGGCGCGGGCTCGTCGGTGCGGCGCAGCCGCGCGCGGACGCGGGCCACCAGCTCCTTGGGCTTGAACGGCTTGACGATGTAGTCGTCGGCGCCCGACTCCAGGCCGAGGACGACGTCCACGGTGTCGCTCTTGGCCGTCAGCATGACGATCGGCACGCCGGACTCGGCGCGGATCTGCCGGCAGACGTCGATGCCGTCGGCCCCCGGCAGCATCAGGTCGAGCAGCACGAGGTCCGGCCGGGTCTCCCGGAACGCCTCGAGCGCCTTGTCGCCGTCGTGCACGAACGAGGGTTCGAAGCCCTCGCCACGCAGCACGATGCCGAGCATTTCGGCGAGTGCGAGATCGTCGTCGACGACCAGTACACGTCCTCTCATGGCCCTCATCGTCACAAAATCGGGGTTCGGTGGAGTGGGGCGCGATGCTCCGGCGCCACCTTGCCAGGGAGAGATATACCTTGGCGTGCAAGGTTACCCGCGTTTGCGTCGTACATGGCTCCCCCGCATCGGGTGGGCGGCTCGGATCGTACAGGTGACTCCTCAAACCAGCGCAAGGTTGACATCCCGTACATGACAGGATGACCTGACCCGCTCAGAGACCGCAGGGAAACCGCACCGCTGGGAACGCAGGGAGCCGAGAATGCCGGGACCGGACGGCTGGGACGACGACGCCGACGCCACCGATGTGGTGCGGGGCGTCCCGTTCCGTCCCATGTCCGTCTCGGAGATGCTGGACGGCGCGATCGCCGGGATCCGCCGCCGGCCGCGCACCACGCTGGGCCTGTCGGTGGCGATCAGCACGGTGATCCAGGTGGCGAGCTCGGTCGCCGCGTACTTCTTCATCGGCGACGAGGCCCGCGACGAGGTCACCCCCGAGGTGCTGCTGGAGTCGCTCGGCGCGCAGGCCACCCTGACCGTGCTCGGGCTGGTGCTGTCGGCGTTCGGGATCCTGCTGATGGCGGGGCTGATGGCGCCGATCCTCGGCCGCGAGCTGGTCGGGCTGCCGATCGCGCCGCGGCAGGCGTGGCGGGACGCCCGCCCGCGCCTCGGACGGCTCGTCGGCACCGCGCTGGCCGTCATGGGCCTCTCGCTGGGCGCGCTGCTGCTGCCGGCCGTGCCGTTCTTCGCGCTGATCGCGGTGGACGCGCACCCGGCGTTCGGCGCGCTCGCCGGGATCTTCGGGTTCCCGGTCGGCATCGGCCTGATGGTGTGGCTGTACATCCTGTTCGTGCAGGCGGTCCCGGCGGTCGTCCTGGAGCGGCGGACGGTGACGGGCGCGCTGCGCCGGGCCGTCGCCCTGTCCAAGGGCCGCTGGTTCCGGACCTGCGGGACGCTGCTGCTCGCGCTGCTCGTGACCGTGTTCATGGGCTTCTTCGCGCTCCGCATCCCGTTCCTGTTCGTGCAGCTGGTCTTCTTCGGGGACGCGTCCGGCAGCGAGGCGACGATGGGCGCGCTCGCGGTCGACACGGCCGGCCGGATCGTCAGCTGGTCGGTGGTGCTGCCGTTCGACGCGGGCGTGATCGCGCTGCTCTACATGGACCGGCGGATGCGCCGCGAGGGCTTCGACCTGGAGCTGCGCAGCCGGGGCCGGTCCGCCGCCGCGATCACGGCCGCCGCCGCCGGAGCCGCCGGTGCCGCCGGTGCCGACCCGGGCGGCGCGCGCGAGGACGGGTTCATCGACCTCTGGCGGACCGATCCGGTGCCCGCCCGACCGTGGACGGGAGCGAACCCGTGATCCTCGACCCGATCGGCCGCGACGAGGCCCGCGAGCTGGCCCGCCGCGAGCTGGAGAAGCAGATCTACCAGCGCGACAGGCCGTCGATGCTGGAGCGCTGGTGGGACGAGTTCGCCGAGTGGCTGCAGGACCTGTTCAACCGGGCGCCGAACCCGGGGTCGCAGGGCAGCGGCGGCGGCTGGGTGTCCATCGCGATCATCGTGATCATCGCGCTCGTCGCGGTCGGGCTGGTGGTGTGGCTGATGTGGGGCCGGCGCAACCTCCGCTCCCGCACGGACCCGCTGCTGGACGAGGCGCCGTCCACGGCGCTCGACCACCGGGCGGCGGCCGAGCGGCACGCGGCGGCCGGGCAGTGGGCCGAGGCGATCCGCGAGCGGCTCCGCGCGATCGCCCGCGACCTGGAGGAGCGGGCGGTGCTCGCGGCGCGCCCCGGCCGGACCGCGGACGAGCTGGCGGCCGAGGCGGGCGAGGCCGTGCCGGAGCTGGCGGACGAGCTGGCGGCGGGCGTGCGGATCTTCGATGACGTCTGGTACGGCGACCGCCCGGGGACCGCGGAGGGGTACGCGCGGATGACGGACCTGGACGAGCGGCTGCGGGCGATGAAGCCGAAGCCGCTGGAGAGCGACGACCTCAGCCTGGCCGGGGCCGACGGGGACGGGGGCCCGCGGTGGTGACGCGGGCCCGGCCCGAGTCCGCGCCGGCCGAGCCGTCCGCGCGGCAGGTCGCGGGCCGCCGCTGGCGGTCGGCGCGCGGCGTCGTCGCGGTGCTGCTCGCGCTGGCCGTGATCGCGGTGATCCTGGCGGCGCTGCGCCCGTCGACGCCGCCGGAGGCGCTCGACCCCGAGTCGCCGAAGCAGGACGGCGCGCGGGCGCTCGCGGAGATCCTCCAGCAGCACGGCACCCCGGTGGTCGTGTCGCGGACCGTCCAGGACGCCCTCGTCGCCACCGAGCCGAACGACACCCTGGTCGTGACGCGCACCGAGCGGCTCACCGACGACGACCTGCGGATGCTGAGCGGGACGCAGGTCGATCTGCTCCTCGTCCGGCCGACGGCGTACGCGCTGGACGAGATCGCCCCGCAGGTGCGGCGCAGCGGCCCGAGCTTCGAGGAGACCGCCGCGCCGGGCTGCGCGCTGCCGGTCGCGTCCCTCGCCGGGACGGTCGCCTTCCACGAGTCGGAGACCTACGAGATCACCGGCCCGGGGACGGCGTGCTACCCGACCGAGTACGGCGGCGCCCGGGTCGTCCAGGTGTCGACCGGGTCCCGGACGGTCACCGTGCTCGGGTCGGCCTCGCCGCTGACGAACCGGCGGCTCGCCGAGGAGGGCAACGCCGCGCTCGCCATGAACCTGGCCGGGGCCGGCAGGACGACGGTGTGGCTCGTCCCGAACCTGCCGGAGCCCGGCGAGGCCGCCGGGCGGCAGTCGCTCGGCGACCTGCTGCCGTTCGGCGTCAAGCTGTTCTTCCTGGAGCTGCTGGTGGCGGTGCTGCTGGTGGCCCTGTGGCGGGCCCGCCGGCTCGGCCCGGTCGTCGCGGAGGCGCTGCCCGTCATCGTCCGGTCCGCGGAGACGGTCGAGGGGCGCGCCCGCCTGTACCGGGCCGGCCGCGCCCGCGACCGCGCGTCGGACGCGCTGCGCTCGGGCGCCCGCGAGCGGCTCGTCCCCCTCCTCGGGCTGCCCCTCGGCAGCGCGCAGGATCCCTCCGCCGCACAGGAGATCGTCGCGACGGTCGCCCGCCGCACGGCCTACGACGAGACGTACGTCGGGGCGGCCCTGTACGGTCCCGAACCCTTGGACGACGCCGGGCTCATCGCCCTCACCGACGTCCTCGACGACCTGGAAAGGCAGGTACGGCAGTCTTGAACACCCCTGTAGAGCTCGGGAAGGACGACGTGCCCGGCAGCGGGCCGGCCGCGCTGTCCGAGGAGGCCCGGCGGCAGGCCGAGACGGCCCGCGCGGCGCTGACGGCGCTGCGCGGTGAGGTCGCCAAGACGGTCGTCGGCCAGGACTCCGTGGTGACCGGCCTCGTCATCGCGCTGCTGTGCCGCGGCCACGTGCTGCTGGAGGGCGTCCCGGGCACCGCCAAGACGCTGCTCATCAAGACGCTGTCGCGGGCCCTCGACCTGGACTTCAAGCGCGTCCAGTTCACCCCCGACCTGATGCCCGGTGACGTCACCGGATCGCTGGTCTACGACAACCGGACGGCGGAGTTCGAGTTCCGCGAGGGCCCCGTCTTCACCAACCTCCTGCTCGCCGACGAGATCAACCGGACGCCGCCGAAGACGCAGGCGTCCCTCCTGGAGGCCATGGAAGAGCGTCAGGTCTCGGTAGAGGGCGCCGCGCGCGCTCTGCCCGACCCCTTCGTGGTGTGCGCGACGCAGAACCCGATCGAGTACGAGGGCACCTACCCCCTGCCCGAAGCCCAGCTCGACCGGTTCCTCGTGAAGCTGACCGTGCCCGTCCCCACGCGGGACGAGGAGATCGCCATGCTCCAGCGGCACGCGACCGGGTTCGACCCGCGCGACCTGTCGGCGGTGAAGGCGGTCGCGGGCGCGGGTGAGCTCGCCGCGGGCCAGGCCGCCGTCAGGACCGTCCACCTCGACCCCAAGGTCGCCGCCTACGTCGTGGACCTGTGCCGGGCGACCCGCCAGTCCCCGTCGCTGCAGCTCGGCGTCTCGCCGCGCGGTGCGACGGCGCTGCTGGCGACGTCCCGCGCGTGGGCGTGGCTGTCGGGCCGCGACTACGTCACGCCGGACGACGTGAAGGCGCTGGCCCGGCCGACGCTGCGGCACCGCGTCCAGCTGCGTCCCGAGGCGGAGCTGGAGGGCGCGACCGCCGACGGCGTGCTGGAGGGCATCCTCGCCCACGTCCCCGCCCCGCGCTGATGGCGCTGACCGGACGCCTGGGGCTGCTGGCCCTGCTCGGCGCGCTCGTCCCGCTGATCGCGCCGAGCTGGTGGACGCTGTTCGCGGTGTGGGGCGCCCTGCTGCTCGGCGTCGTCGCCGACCTCGCCCTGGCCGGGAACGTGCGGGCGCTGCGCTTCCACCGCGCGGGCGACACCAACGTGCGCCTCGGCGAGACCGCCCAGGTCGCGCTGATCGTGGAGAACCTCGGCCGGCGGCGCCTCAAGGCCAGGCTGCGGGACGTGTGGCCGCCCAGCGCGGGCGCCGCGCCCCGCACGGTCAAGGTCGACGTGCCGGCCGGTGAGCGGCGCCGCGTCGACATGGCGCTGACGCCGACGCGGCGCGGCGACCGCAAGGCCGTCACCGTCGTCGTCCGCTCCGTCGGGCCGCTCGGGCTGGCCGCGCGGCAGCTCTCCCGCTCCGCCCCCTGGACGGTGCGGGCCCTGCCTGCGTTCCCGTCCCGCCGCCACCTGCCGGCGAAGCTGGCGCGGCTGCGCGAGCTGACCGGCGCGCACGTCGCGCTGATCCGCGGGCAGGGCACCGAGTTCGACTCGCTGCGCGAGTACGTGGACGGCGACGACGTCCGGTCCATCGACTGGCGGGCCACCGCGCGGCGCGGCGACGTCGTCGTCCGGACCTGGAGGCCCGAGCGCGACCGGCGGATCTACCTGGTGCTCGACACGGGCCGCACGTCCGCCGGCCGGGTCGGCGACATCCCCCGGCTGGACTGCTCGATGGACGCGGCGCTGCTGCTCGGCGCCCTGGCGTCCCGCGCCGGCGACCGCGTCGACCTGCTCGCCTACGACCGGCGCGTCCGGGCCCGCGTGGAGGGCGCGTCCCGGACGGACCTGCTGCCCGCGATGGTGCACGCCATGGCCCCGCTGGAGCCGGAGCTCCTCGAATGCGACGCGGCCGGGATGGTGTCGACGCTGATGGCGCGCGTCCGGCAGCGGTGCCTGGTCGTGCTGCTGACCGAGCTGAACACGGCCGCGATGGAGGAGGGGCTCCTGCCGCTCCTGCCGCAGCTCACCGCCCGGCACCTGGTCATGATCGCCGCCGTGTCGGACCCGCGCGTCGGCGAGATGGCGTCCGCGCGCGGCGACCTCGCGGCCGTGTACGACGCGGCCGCCGCCGAGCGCGCCCGCGCCGAGCGCCACCGCCTCACCGCCGAACTCCGCGGCCACGGCGTAGAAGTCGTGGACGCCCCACCCGACGAGATAGCCCCCGCCCTGGCCGACGCCTACCTCGCCCTCAAAGCCGCGGGCAGACTCTGATCCGCCCGTCAGCCGGCGACGGGGGCGGTGTCGGGGCGGAGGTCGGCGTCGCCGGTCTCGCCCTGGCGGGTGGCGCGGCGGCCGAGGACGATCACGTAGCTGAGGAAGGCGGCCTCGGCGACGACGCCGATCGCGATGCGCAGCCAGGTGATGTGCACCCAGCCCGTCACGAAGCCCTCGATCAGGCCGGACACCAGCAGCACCGCGACGAGCCCGATCGCGATGCTGACGGCGGCGCGGCCCTCCTCGGCGAGGGCCTGGCCGCGGCGGCGCGGGCCCGGGTCGATGATCGTCCAGCCGAGTTTCAGGCCGCCCGCGACGGCCAGGTAGACGGCGGTCAGCTCCAGCAGGCCGTGCGGGAGGATCAGCCCGAAGAACACGTCGCCCTTGCCGTTCGCGAACATCAGCCCGCCGATCAGCCCCAGGTTGAGCTGGTTCATCAGCAGCACGTACACGGTCGGGATGCCGAGCAGGATCCCGAAGATCAGCGCGATCGCCGACACCCAGGCGTTGTTCACCCATACCTGGAACGCGAACGACGCCGCCGAGTGCTCGGTGTAGTAGTTGGCGAAGTCGTGGTCGACCAGCTCGCGGATCTCCTGCGGCGTGCCGATGCTCGCCTGCACCTCCGGGCTGTGCACCACCCAGATCGCGAGCGCGAGGGCGAGCAGGTTGCCGAGGACGGCGTTGCCGAGCCACCACCACTTCATCCGGTACGCGACGACCGGGAACGTCACGGTCGCGAAGCGGGTGACGTCCCGCCAGAGCGGCGCGTGGGCGCCGGCCACCGCCGCCCTGCCGCGCGCCACCAGCGACGACAGCCGGCTCACCAGCTGCGGGTCGGGCGAACTGGACCGGACGACCGACAGGTGCGTCGCCGTCCGCTGGTACAGCTCGACCAGTTCGTCGGCCTCGGCGCCCGATAGCCTGCGCCTGCGGTTGATGAGGTGCTCCAGGCGCATCCAGTCGGCGTTGTGCGCGGCCACGTAGGCGTCGACGTCCACCCGGCGAGACTAACGTGTCGGCTCACCGAACCGGCAAAATGGACCGACCACCCGCATTTGGAGGATCAGGACATGGCCGAACTCGTCACCGGCGAGGCCGTCGCGCTCGACATCCGCGTCGCGCGCCTGGCCAGCCGGGGCTGCGCCTTCCTGCTCGACCTGATCTTCCAGGTGGTGATCCTCTACATCGTCGTCTACGTCACCGCGATGACCTCGCTCGTCGCGGACGAGGCGTGGACGATCGGGCTGACGCTGGTCGGGACGGTCGCCGTCCTCGTCGGCTACCCGTGCGTGCTGGAGACGCTGCTGCGGGGCCGGACGCTGGGCAAGATGGCGGTCGGGCTGCGCGTGGTCGGCGACGACGGCGGGCCGGTCCGGTTCCGGCAGGCGCTCGTGCGGGCGCTCGCCGGGGTCATCGAGTTCTGGACGTTCTACGGCTCCCCCGCGCTGATCACCTCGTTCTGCAACCGGCGCGGCAAGCGGCTCGGCGACCTGTTCGCGGGGACGATCGTCATCAAGGACCGGGCCCCGGCGGCGGCGCTGTTCGGCCCGGTCGCGGTGATGCCGCCGCAGCTCGCCTGGTGGGCCCGCACGCTGGAGATCTCGATGCTGTCGGACGAGCTGGCGATGACGGCCCGGCAGTACCTGTCGCGGTTCTGGGAGCTGCTGCCGGAGGTGCGCGACTCGCTGGGCCAGCGGATCGCCTCCCAGGTCGTCGCCGTGATCAGCCCGCCCCCGCCGCCGGGGGTGCGGCCGGAGATCCTGCTGTCGGCGGTGCTCGCCGAGCGCCGGTACCGCGAGGAGGTGCGGCTCGCCGAGCGCCGCGCCCGCCGCATGCGCCGCCTCGGCCTGCCCGCCTGGGGGCCCGGCCCGGCGCCGGTTCCGGCGCCCGTCCCGGCGATGGCGGTCGCCGGGCCGCCGATGCACTACGGCCCCGTCCGGCCCGGCCCGCCCGCCCCGCCGCCGTTCAGCGCCCCCGCCCCGGGGCAGCCGCAGTTCCTGCCGCCCCAGAACTACGGCGCCGGCCCGTACCAGAACGTCTTGGGCCTTCCCCGCACGCCGGACGGCTCCTAGAATCCGAATAAATTTCGGGTTTTGGAGGCGGGATGCGCGTACGGACGGTCCTCGGCCGGATCACCCTCACGGCGACACTCGCCCTGACCCCCGCCTTCGTCACCGCCCCCGCCGCAGGCGCCGACACGGCCCCGCTCCCGGCGATCACCGACGACCAGGGCCGGACGCTGATTCTGCACGGGCTGAACACGTCGGGCAGCGCCAAGGGCCCGACCGGGCTGCCCTGGATCACCCGGGACGACGTCGTCCGGGAGGCGCGCGACCTCGGCACGAACTCCGTCCGCTACGTGCTCCAGTGGAAGAACATCGAACCGGAGCCGGGACGGTACGACGAGGCCCACCTGGACGACATCGCCGAACGCCTGGCCTGGTACCGCGAGCAGGGGATGCACGTCATCCTCGACATGCACCAGGACATCTACGGGCCCGCCGCCTGCAAGGGCGCGGGGGACGGCGCCCCGGCCTGGGCCACCATCACCGACGGCCTGCCCTGCACTCCGCAGGACCCATGGGTGCTCACCTACCTGCAACCGGCCGTACTGCGCGCCTACGACAACTTCTGGAACAACACCGGCAAGCACCCGGAACTGATGCAGCGCTACACGGCGATGTGGAAGCACGTCGCGGAGCGCTTCGCGCACGACCCCGCCGTGCTGGGCTACGACCTCATGAACGAGCCGTTCGGCGGGACGCGGCAGCTCGGTTTCTTCGAGGGCCCCATCCTGACGCCGTTCTACCAGCGCATCGTCAACGCGATCCGTGAGGTGGACGGTGACAACTGGGTGTTCGTGGAGCCGCAGGCACTCGGCCCCAACGAAGGGTCGGAGACGTCACTCGGCACGGTCCGCGACCCGCGTCCGGGTGGGCCGCGCATCGTTCTGGCACCGCACTTCTACCCCGGCGGGGTCGACCTGGGCGGCTCTTACGACGGCGTGGCGAAGCTGCTCGTCCAGGCGCAGTTCGCGCTGTGGAAGCGGAACATGCCCGCCGCCGCGCGGCGCCTCGACACCCCGATGTGGCTCGGCGAGGTCGGCGGCATGGGGCAGGGCGCGCCGGGCGCGGCCGACTTCACCGGCGACTGGCTCTCCATGGCGGACGAGCTGGGCATCGGCTGGGCGTACTGGTCGAACGACCCGGGCTCGTCCGGCGTCGTCGACGGCGACGGGAAGCCGACCCTGTTCACCAAGCTGCTGGCGCGCCCGTACCCGCGCGCCGTCGCCGGCACGTTGACCAAGACCTCCTACGCCGACGGCGCCCTGACCGTCGCCTGGCGCAACAAGCCCGGAGTGACCGGGCCCACGGAGATCTGGTTCCCCGTCACCCCGAAGGTCACCTCGACCGACCCCGGCGGGAAATGGTGGACGCGCTGGGACGCGGACCGGCACGTCCTCTCAGTGTGGGCCGACCCCGGAACGGCGTCCCACACCGTCACCGTCAAGCCCTAGCCCGGGAGGGTGCGGAGCCTGTCGTTGAGGGTCGGGCGGAGCTTCTTCAGGCACAGCACCGGGAGGTACGCGCCGTCCCTGGTCAGGTAGTTCGTGGCCTCGGACGGGCACTCCCGCTGCGTCCTCACGCGGCCGACGACCTTGGCGATGGCCAGGGTGGAGCCGCAGTCGGCCTTGTCCAGGTCGCCGACGTTGAACGAGGGGTCCTTGATGCAGTCGCCGGGCGACAGCACGCCGCCGCCGGGGCCGAGGCACACGACCGGCTTGGCGAGCTCGCCGCCGCCGAACGACCGCATCTTCATGACCTCGAGCGTCTTCGACGGGCAGGACTGCTCCGTGGCGACGCGCGCGACGACCTTCCCGTACCAGCCCGCCCGGGCGCACGGCTGCTCCATGCCGAAGCCGATCGAGCCGCTGCTCACGCAGTCGCCGGCGGACAGGAACGCGCCGCCCGCGCCGGGGTCGCCCGGATGCGGGCCCTTGAGGTTGCGGACGCACGCCTCGTAGTAGTGCTTGTCGGTGTCCTCGGCGCGGACGTTGGTGACGCCGTCCGTCCCGCCGGGGCAGTCCGGCTCGGAGCGGGACGTGTAGGTGAAGCCGGACGCCTCGCCCTCATCGGTGATCTTGATGATCTCGGCCTTGGCCGCGGCGTCGTCGCAGCCCACCCGGAGGCTCGCGGGGATGCGGTTCCCGTCGCCCATCCCGAAGCCCCTGTCGACGCACTGCTCCGCCTTCACCGGGCCGCTCGGCGCACCGCTCCCCTGCAGGAGCATGAACCCGGTCGCGCCGACGAAGAAGACCACCGCGGCGGCGATCACCACCCAGACGATCGGCGACGGCTTCCCGGCGCGCGGCGGCGGCGCCCCGAACCCGGGCTGCCCGTAGGGCGGCACCGGCGCCTCCGGCGGAGGGAACGGCCCGCCCGACGGCGGGATCCGCGCGCCCTGCGGCGCGAACCGCGGGCCCGGCGGCGGCGCGGGGCGCCCCTGCTCCTCCGGCCCGCCCGGTGGCTGCCCCTGCATGTCCGCCTCCTTGATCACGAAGGGGACAAAGGTATCGAATGCGCCCCATCGATGCGCCCGGTTCGGGACCGCCCTAGAAGTTGGGAGGCGTCTCCAGATCGGTGAGTTCGATGCCGGGTCCGGCCAGCAGGACGTCGCCGGCCAGATGGATCGTCTCCACCTCTCCCGTGGCCAGGTCCGTGACCTCGTACTCCTGGACGGGCAGGGGCGCCGTCTCGGTCTCGTAGGCGGACGTCCCGGCATGGCGCCAGCGCCACACGGTCGTCAGCGCCGAGAGGGACGCCCCGCTCACCTGGACGAGGCGGACGTCGGTCCGCGCGCCCTCGTCCAGCTCCAGCGAATGCGCGATCGCGACCAGGAACCCCGGCGAATCGGACACGAACCCCGCCGCGCGCTCGCCGTGCTCGGTGCCCGACTCCCCCGCCGCGCGCACCCAGGCCAGCTCGGGCCCGGCCAGGCCGCCGCGCAGCCACCAGCCGGGCGTGACGAGTTCGACGCGGATCTGCCGCCACCGCGCGTCCACGACGAGGTCGACGCGGACGCCGTCGTCCCGCCGGGACGTGTAGCGCCAGCCGCCGGGGCCGGGCGCGCACTGGAAGCGCTCCTCGACCCCCTCGTCCAGGTGCAGGTACGTCCCGGCCGGCATCAGGAGCCGATGCGCCAGGAGTGGAGGTAGTCCTCCTGGTCCGGGGTCAGCAGGTCGATGGAGATGGACATCGACGCCAGCTTGAGCCGGGCCACCTCCGTGTCGATCTCCTTGGGCACCTCGTGGACGGCCGCCGGCAGCGTCGCGTGCGACTTCGCGAGCCACGCGCACGTGAGGGCCTGGTCGGCGAACGACATGTCCATGACGGCGGCGGGATGCCCCTCCGCGGCGGCCAGGTTCACCAGGCGCCCCTCGGCGAGCAGGACCAGGCGCCGGCCGTCGGCCAGCACGTACTCGTCCGTCTGCGGCCGGATACCGCGGTGCACCTCGACCGCCATCTCGCTCAGCGCCCGCACGTCGATCTCGACGTCGAAGTGCCCGGAGTTCGCGAGGATGGCGCCGTCCTTCATCACCGCGAGATGGTCGGCGTTCACGACGTCGCGGTTCCCCGTGACCGTGATGAAGACGTCGCCGTCCGCGGCGGCCTCGGCCATGGGCCGGACGGCGAAACCCTGCAGCGCCGCATCGAGCGCCTTGACGGGGTCGATCTCGGTGACGACGACACGCGCGCCCAGGCCCCGGGCACGCTCGGCCAAGCCGCGGCCGCAGTATCCGAAGCCCGCGATGACGATGGTCTTGCCGGCCAGCAGCGTGTTCGTCGCGCGCACGATTCCGTCCAGCGTCGACTGGCCGGTCCCGTAGCGGTTGTCGAACATGTGCTTCGTGTCGGTGTCGTTGACCGCGACCATGGGGAACTTGAGCGCGCCCTCGCGCGCCATCTGGTGCAGCCGGATCACCCCGGTCGTCGTCTGCTCGCACCCCGCCTTGACCGTGCCGAGCAGGTCCGTCCGGTCGATGTGGAGCGTGTTGACGAGATCGCAGCCGTCGTCCAGCACGAAGTCGGGCCCGGTCTCCAGCGCCTGGTGGATGTGGGCGTAGTACCCCTCGCGGTCGGTCCCCGCCCGCGCGAAGACCTCGGCCCCGTACTCGTGCACGAGCGCCGCCGCGGTGTCGTCCTGCGTGGAGAGCGGATTCGACGCCGCCAGCGCCACACTGGCCCCGCCGGCCTGGAGCGTACGGATCAGCCCGGCCGTCTCGGTCGTCACGTGCATGCACGCCGCGACCTTGAACCCGTCCAGCGGCCGCTCTTCAGCGAACCGCTCCCGGATCTGCCGCAGCACCGGCATGCTCCGCTCGGCCCACCCGATCCGCTTGACCCCCTCATAAGCCAGCGAACCATCCGCGATATCGCTCATCTGCTCCCTCATGCGCACCTACATCAGCCACCGGCCCAGCCACCGCCGACCCTAAGCGCCGCGATTGCGTCCGAAGGCAGGATCGAGCCTGCGAGATCCTGATCGCGCAGCGAGCCGCTGGGCGAGGCGGAGCGATGCAGCAATCGCACGCGTCGCCCTTGGGGCAGGCACCCTCAGGCGCCTGCCCCAAGGGCAACGCAGAACAACTCAGTACCGGTAGTGGTCCGGCTTGTAGGGGCCTTCCACGTGGACGCCGATGTAGGCGGCCTGCTCCTTGGTGAGCTCGGTGAGCTTGACGCCGAGGGCGTCGAGGTGGAGGCGGGCGACCTTCTCGTCCAGGTGCTTGGGCAGGACGTAGACGCCGATCGGGTACTCGTCGGTCTTGGTGAACAGCTCGATCTGCGCGATGACCTGGTTCGTGAAGGAGTTGGACATCACGAACGACGGGTGGCCGGTGGCGCAGCCGAGGTTCATCAGGCGGCCCTCGGCGAGGACGATGATCGAGTGGCCGTCGGCGAAGCGCCACTCGTGCACCTGCGGCTTGATCTCGATCTTCTCGATGCCCTCGATCTTGGCGAGGCCGGCCATGTCGATCTCGTTGTCGAAGTGGCCGATGTTGGAGACGATCGCCTGGTGCTTCATCCGGCGCATGTGGTCGGCCGTGATGATGTTGAAGTTGCCGGTGGTCGTCACGAAGATGTCGGCCTTGTCGACGACGTCGTCCAGGGTGGTGACCTGGAAGCCGTCCATCGCGGCCTGCAGCGCGCAGATCGGGTCGATCTCGGTGACGATGACGCGGGCGCCCTGGCCCTTCAGCGCGTCCGCGCAGCCCTTGCCGACGTCGCCGTAGCCGCACACGACCGCGACCTTGCCGCCGATCAGCACGTCGGTGGCGCGGTTCAGGCCGTCGATCACCGAGTGGCGGCAGCCGTACTTGTTGTCGAACTTCGACTTGGTGACCGAGTCGTTCACGTTGATCGCCGGGAACGCGAGGGTGCCGGCCTTCGCCATCTCGTAGAGGCGGTGGACGCCGGTGGTGGTCTCCTCGGTGACGCCCTTGATCGCGGCGGCGGTCTCGGTCCAGCGGCCCGGCTTCTCGGCGATCGTGCGGCGCAGGGTGTCGAGGATGATGCCCCACTCCTCGGGGTCGTCCTCGGTGGCGGCCGGCACGGCGCCCGCCTTCTCGTACTCGGCGCCCTTGTGGACGAGGAGGGTCGCGTCGCCGCCGTCGTCCAGGATCATGTTCGGGCCGGTGCCGTCCGGCCACTGGAGGGCCTGGTCGGTGCACCACCAGTACTCTTCGAGCGTCTCGCCCTTCCACGCGAACACCGGGACGCCCTTCGGGTCGTCGGCGGTGCCGTCCTTGCCGACGACGATCGCGGCGGCGGCGTGGTCCTGGGTGGAGAAGATGTTGCAGGACACCCAGCGGACGTCGGCGCCGAGTTCCACCAGCGTCTCGATCAGCACGGCCGTCTGGATCGTCATGTGCAGCGAGCCCATGATCTTGGCGCCGCGCAGCGGCTTGGCGGCCGAGTACTCCTCGCGCACCGCCATCAGGCCCGGCATCTCGTGCTCGGCGAGCCGGATCTCCCGGCGCCCGAAGTCGGCCAGCGACAGGTCGGCGACCTTGTAGTCCATGCTTTCGTTGCTCCCTTGGTGATGGCGGCGCCGTCCGCGTGTGCGGGCCGGTACGCGAGGGCTTGACGCGTCCGTCGGACCGCGTCAACGCCGCGAGTCTACGGGCGGGCGGCGGGGGATGGCACGGCCGGACGCGACTTTCTGACACTGATTTGTCAGAATCGACCCATGCGCATCACGGAGGCCGCCCGGCGGCTCGGCACCTCGCCCCGCATGCTCCGCTACCGCGAGGCCCTCGGCCTGCTGCCCGCCACCCGGGAGGTGGCCCTGCGCGGGGGCGGCCACCGGCGGTTCGGGGAGGCCGAGCTGCGGGCCGTCGCGCTCGCCCTCGCGCTGGAGAAGCGCTACGACATCGGGCCGGCCGAGCTGGCGTTCGGGCTGCGCGTCCTGGCCGAGCCGCAGGTGCAGGCGCACGTCCGGGAACTCGGCGAGCGCATCGGCCGGCTGTCGGCCCCGCCGGCCCGCGCCCTCGATTTCGAGAAGGAGAAGGCAATGCGCCTTCTGCGCCGGCGATGATCGCTAGGATCCCGCCGTTACCGGAGGGAAGGCGGGCGGGTGCGTTCCATCGTCTACGGGATCGTCGGCATCGTCATCGGCGTCGGCCTCTTCATCGGGGGCGTCGCGTCGAGCGGTGACGACGAGGTGAAATGCGGCGGCCGGACGATGTCGCCCGGCGACACCTGCCGGACCGTCGGCAACGGCAGCTCGACCGAGCGCTCCTACGAGGAGCAGAAGTCCCAGAACGGCCGCGAGGCCGTGCTGATGATGATCTTCGGGCCGGTTGTGGCCATCGGCGGCCTGGTCTTCCTCGCCGGATCGTCACTCGGACGCCGCCGCCGCGTCCACCACCCCACCTACCAGCCCGCCCAACCCGGCTACGCGCCCGCCCAACCGGGCTTCGCCCCCGCCCAACCCGGCTACCCGCCCGCGCAGCCACCCGCCCAACCCGGCTACCCGCCCGCAGCACACCCGGGCCACGCACAGCCCGCGTATCCGCCCGCACCGCCCGCCGCGCAGCCCGGCTACCCGCCCGCGCCGCAGCCCGCTCATCCCGGCTACGGCTACGCGCCTCCCGCGTCGCCGCCGCAGCCTCCCGGCCACTACCCGCCGCCCGGCGGCCACCCGCCCTACCGCGGCTAGCGGCCGCCACCTCGTTGATCTGCGGCGTGTTGTTGTTTTCGGTGCCCTCATAACAACAACACGCCGCAGATCAACGCGCGCGCTAGTTCGCGGCGTTCTCTCCCGGTACCACCACGCCGGACTCGTACGCGAGCATCACGGCCTGGGCGCGGTCGCGCAGGCCGAGCTTGGTGAAGACCCGCGCCACGTGCGTCTTCACCGTGTGCTCGCTGACGACGAGGCGCTGCGCGATCTCCCCGTTGGACAGCCCGCCCGCGATCAGCACCAGCACCTCGGTCTCCCGCGCGGTCAGCGTCGCCAGCTCCGCCGGGGCCTGCGGGCGGTTGCGGCGCTGCTTGGTGAACTCGCGGATGAGCCGCCCGGTCACCTGCGGCGCCAGCAGCGAGTCGCCGCGCGCCACCACCCGGACGGCGGAGACCAGCTCGTCGGCGGTCGCGTCCTTCAGCAGGAAGCCGCTGGCGCCGACGGCGAGCGCGTCGTAGACGTACTCGTCGATGTCGAACGTCGTAAGGACCAGCACCCGGACGTTCTCGGCGCCCGGCAGGGCGAGGATGCGGCGGGTCGCCTCGATGCCGTCCATGCCGGGCATCCGGATGTCCATGACGACGACGTCGGGACGGTTGCGCTCGGCGATCCGGACCGCCTCGCGGCCGTCGCCGGCCTCGCCGATGACGGTGATGTCGTCCTGCGCGGCGAGCAGCGCGGCGAACCCGGCCCGCACGATCGTCTGGTCGTCGACGATCAGCACGTTGATCACGGCCGCCGCCCCACCGGTGCGGGGACGCGCGGGTCAGGGACGGCCGGGCGGCGCCTGCGAACCGTGTCCACGATGGGAATTCCCCTCCCTCGTCAGCGGAAGCTCGGCCTCCACCAGGAACCCGCCCTCGGCGGCCGGGCCGGCGGAGAACCGTCCGCCCAGCATGGTCGCACGTTCCCGCATCCCGAGGAGACCGTGCCCGCCGCCGGAGTCCGGCGCCTGCACGCGGGTGCGCCCGTCCACCGAGGTCGGGCCCGCGGGATCCAGTATCGCGGTACGGGAGCCGGGGGCCTCCCGGTTCAGCACCTGCGTCGGCGCGGACGCGCCGTCGTCGCGGACGCGGACGGCCAGCCGGTCCGGCAGGAACATCAGGTCGACGTGCACGCCGGCGCCGGGCGCGTGCCGCCGCGCGTTCGTCAGCGCCTCCTGGACGATCCGGTACGCCGACAGCTCGACGGTCGTGGACAGGTCGCGCGGGTCGCCGTGGACGGCGAGGTCGACCCGCCCGCCGGCGCCGCGGTGCTGCTCGATCAGGTCGGGCAGCCGGTCGAGGCGGGGCTGCGGGGAGTTCGCGGCGTCCGGCTCGGGCTTGGCGTCGGCGCGCAGCACGCTGAGCAGCCGCCGCATCTCCACCAGCGCCTCCCGCGCCGTCCTGGCGATCTCGGTGTACCCGGCGCGGGCCTCCGGCGACAGGTCCTCCATCGTGTACGGGGCGGTCTCCGCCTGCACCGCGATCATGGAGACGGAGTGCGCGACGACGTCGTGCAGTTCCCGGGCGATGCGGGCGCGTTCGCGCATGACGGCCTGCTCCCGCTGGACGGCGGTGAGCCGGGTGAGGGTCTCGTTGGTCCGCTCGGCGGCCTCGGCCTCCGTCCGCCCGGCGGACTCCACGACGCGCCGCGCGTCGCCGAGCCCGATCGCGGCGAGGACGGCGACGATCGGCGCGGGCCACGGGATCTCGTCGAGCGTCCCGGCGGCGAGGTAGACGACGGCGATCGTGGCGACGCTGCCGACCGCGAGGACGCCGGTCGACTGGCGGGGCAGCTGACGGCCCAGCGCGTACAGCGTGTACAGGGCGGCGAAGCTGGTCGTGACGAGCAGGATCTGCCCGGTGAGCAGGCTCGCCGCGACCGCGCTAAGCACGACTGCCGCGACCGGGCGCAGGTTCTCCCGGCGCCAGACGAGCGGGAGCGTCGCCGCGACCGCGAAGCCGCCGGCGAGACTGAGCGGGGAGTCCTCGCGCGGCGCCAGCTCGGCGAGCGCGGCGATCGCGAGCGCGAGGCCGGTCAGCGGGGCGAAGTACCAGGAGCCGACGACCTCCCGCCAGGTGTTGATCCACCGGGGCAGCGGCGCCGTCACTCCGCCCGGCGGGGCGCCCGCCGGAGCGCCGGGCGGCGTGCCGGGGGCGGGGCGGCGACCGGCGCCGCCGGTCAGCCGCGCGCCGAGCCGCACCGCCAAGGGCCGCAGCAGGGTGCCGATCCCGGTGAGGATCCACAGCAGCAGTTGCCCGACGCCCGCCACGATCCGGCCGGACAGCCGCCACGCGTGGTGCGCGACGGCTGGGCCGAACCCCGCGGGGTCGGGTCCGGTCCGGGCCTTGTCATCGGAGGTCACCCTTCAATAGTGACCGCTGGGGCGTGCGGTGGCCTCACCGCTCGGATGTATAGGGAGGAGGCGGGTCCACCTGGAGTACCACCCGGGTTCCCTCCTTAGGGGGGACGTCCCGGAGCGGCCAGCGCACGTAATGTCTTAACCGTGACCGCGACGGTGGCCATCGCCGACGTAGGGGGTTCGGCGAGGCCGCCGCGGTCACACCAGAACCGCCCGGTTTCAGGGGTCCGGGCGGGGACGCATGGGAAGCACCTCGCCGGACGGCCGCGGTCCGCTCTCGCGGACGCATTCGCCGGTCTCGCCTGGGCTGGGGTACGGCCGGCACTGCGGCGGCCGCCCGGCGAGGGGTCCCGTGTTCCTCGGAAGCGCGTGCGTCAGGATGTGGCCGGCGTCTCCGGGGTCTTCTCCGCGGCGGCGCCCTCGGCCCCGTCCGCCTCGTACAGCGCCGGCTCCAGATAGATCAGCTTCGCCTCGGGGACCTGCGCCCGGATCTTCGCCTCGGCCGCGTCGATGCCGCGGGCGACCTCGGCGGCGGTGTCGTCGTGGTGGACGGCGATCTTCGCGGCGATCAGCAGCTCGTCCGGGCCGACGTACTCGGTCCGCATGTGGATGAGGCGCTCGACCTCCTCGACCGACTCCAGCGCCGCGACGATGCGCCGCTCGGTGTCGGCGTCGGCGCCCTCGCCGATCAGCAGGCTCTTGGTCTCGATCGCCAGGATCGTCGCGACCGCGCCGAGCAGCACGCCGATCGCCACGGTGCCGACGCCGTCCCAGACGCCGTCGCCGGTGGCCACGGCCATCGAGACGCCGAACAGCGCGAGGATGAGGCCGACGAGCGCGGCGAGGTCCTCCAGCAGGACGACCGGCAGCTCGGGGGCCTTGGCACGGCGGATGAACGCCCACCACGACTGGTCGCCGCGGACGACGTTCGACTCCTTGATCGCGGTCCGGAACGAGAACGACTCCATGAGGATCGCGATGATCAGCACCGCGAACGCCCAGATCGGGGACTTGACCTCCTCCGGATGGGAGATCTTGTGGTAGCCCTCGTACAGCGAGAACGCCGCGCCGACGGTGAACAGGACGACCGCGACGACGAACGCGTAGAAGTAGCGCTCCCGGCCGTAGCCGAACGGATGCTCGGGCGTCCGGGCGCGGGAGGCGCGCTTGCGGCCGAGGAGCAGCAGCCCCTGGTTGCCCGAGTCGGCCACCGAGTGGATCGACTCCGCCAGCATCGACGACGAACCGGTGAACGCGAACGCGACGAACTTCGACGCCGCGATCCCGAGGTTGGCGGCCAGCGCGGCGACGATGGCCTTTGTTCCACCCTCAGCACTCATCTAGTAATCCTCGCTCTGAGCTCTTCCATGGCAGGCGTCGGCGTCGGATCCACGCCGAGCGCGATAGCCAAGTAAACCGCGACATAGTCCGCCAGTGCGATCAGTGTCGCCATTCTCTCCAGCGGGTGCTCGCCCTCGGCGCGGACCTCGGTGACCGCCACGCCCCGGTCGCGGGCCATCGCGGCGGACGCCTCGCACCGCAGCCGCACCCGCGGATGCTCCTCCACGTCCCGCAGGACGACGAGGTGCAGGCCGTGCTCCGGCTCGTCCACGCGGTCGCGGAAGAAGTCATCGGGGTCGGACGGGGAGCCGCCGCCCGCGAAGAAGCCGTCGAACGTCATCAGCTGGTCGTGGCCGGTCTGCGGCACCTCGCCGAAGACCGCCGGGTACTTGGCGTTCGCGTTGAGCTGGCCGCACAGCCGGTACGCCGCCGTCGCCGCGACGGCCGACGAGCCCCACACCAGCGGCACGTCGCCGGCGAGATCGAGCGCGATGCGCTTGGCGGGGTTGACGAACGGTTCGCTGGACGGACGGCACCGGTGCGCGACGTCCTCCAGCAGGGCGGCCGTGGACTCCAGCACCGCGTCGGGCACGTCCGCGAGCCGGAGCGTGCGCGCGGCGAGGACCAGCGGGACCGCCAGGCCCCACAGCGCCGATCGCGGCTGCCCCGCCGACCGCACCGGGACGAACACCCCGCGCGTCTGGGCGGCGAGGTCGGCGAGCGGCGAGCCGGGCGCGCCGGTGAACATCAGGCGGCATCCGCGCCGGGCCGCCTCCGCGGCGACCTCCAGGGTCTCCTCGGTGCTCCCCGACCCCGACACCGCGATGACGAGGTCGGCGGCGCCGACCCAGCCGGGCAGCCGGTAGCCGCGCACCGTCGACACGGGGACCGCGCAGCCCGCGCCGCACACCGCCGCGAGCACGTCGCCCGCGACGCCGTCGGCGCCGCTCCCGGCGACCACGACCGCGCGGGGCCGGCCGTCCTCGGCCAGCGCCGCGACGCCCGCCTCGGCCGCCGCCCGCTGCGCCTCGCGCACCTGCGCCGCCGACGAGGCGACCTGCCGCAGCATCCCGCCGGGATCGGCGGCCTCCGCCGCCTCGCCGTCCTCCAACCGTGAGGGATCGATCCCCGCGCTCATGGCCTCGCCTTCGCTCGGCGGCTCGGGGCGCTTTCCCGGCGTCGGCTTCCCTCGTCGCTCGTTCCTCGCTCCTCAGCCCGGCCGGCGCCGCGCCCCGAGCGGCTCACGAGGCGGGGGCCCTGGCCTCGTCGACGAGCAGGACGGGGATGTCGTCGCGCACCGGGTAGGCGTAGCCGCACGAGCCGGTGCACACCAGCTCGTCGGCGCCCTCGTCGGCGCGCAGGTCGCCGCCGCAGTTCGGGCAGGCGAGGATCTCCAGCAGCCAGGAGTCCAGCTTCATCGTCATGGCAGCGTCACTTCTCCCTACAGTCGGTCTTTCCCGGGCCGGTCACGTGTCCCTGACCAGGGCCAGGACCTCGTCGCGGACCGCCGCCATGGTCGCCTCGTCGCCGGCCTCCGCGTTGAGGCGCAGCAGCGGCTCGGTGTTGGACGGGCGGAGGTTGAACCACCAGCCGGCGGACTCGTCGCCGACGGTGAGGCCGTCCAGTTCGTCCATCTGGACGCCCGGCCGCCCGGCGAAGGCGTCCTTGACCTTCGCGGCGGCCGCGTCCTGGTCGGCGACCTCGCTGTTGATCTCGCCGGACGCGACGTAGCGGGTGTACTCGCCGAGCAGCTCCGACAGCGGCCCGTCCTGCTCGCCGAGGGCCGCGAGGACGTGCATCGCCGCCAGCATGCCCGAGTCGGCGAACCAGAAGTCGCGGAAGTAGAAGTGCGCCGAGTGCTCGCCGCCGAACACCGCGCCCGTCTCCGCCATCGTCTGCTTGATGAACGAGTGCCCGACGCGGGTGCGGACCGGCGTCCCGCCGTGCTCGGAGATGATCTCCGGGACGGCCTTGGACGTGATCAGGTTGTGCACGATCGAGGAGCCCGGGTGCTTGGCCAGCTCCCGCGTCGCGACCAGCGCGGTGATCGCGGACGGGGAGACGATCTCGCCGCGCTCGTCCACCACGAAGCAGCGGTCGGCGTCGCCGTCGAACGCGAGCCCGATGTCGGCGCCCGTCTCGCGGACCTCGGCCTGCAGGTCGCGCAGGTTCTCCGGCTCGATCGGGTTGGCCTCGTGGTTGGGGAAGGTGCCGTCCAGCTCGAAGTACATCGGCACCAGGTCGATCGGCAGCCCCTCGAACACCGATGGGACGGTGTGCCCGCCCATGCCGTTGCCCGCGTCCACGACGACCTTCAGCGGCCGGATCGACGACAGGTCGACCAGCGTCTTGAGGTGCTCGGCGTAGCCCTTGAGGATGTCGCGCCGCGACACGGTGCCCGGCTCGCCGCCGTAGGCGGGCACGCCCTTCTCGATCATCTCGCGGATCTCGCCGAGGCCGGTGTCGCGGCCGACCGGGCGCGCCCCGGCGCGGCACAGCTTCAGCCCGTTGTACCGGGCGGGATTGTGGCTGGCGGTGAACATGGCGCCGGGCAGGTCGAGGCTGCCGCTGGCGTAGTACAGCATGTCGGTGGAGCCGAGCCCCGCCTCGATCACGTCCGCGCCCTGGGACGTCGCGCCCCGCGCGAACGCCTCCGACAGCGGGCCGGACGACTCGCGCATGTCGTGCGCGGTAACGATCGCGCTCGCCCGCGTCACCCGCACGAACGCCGCCCCGGCCGCCTCGGCGATCGCGGGGTCGAGCTCGTCCGGGACGACGCCGCGGATGTCGTACGCCTTGAAGATCTTGCCGAGGTCGCCCACTCCTGCTCCCTGTCCGAAGAACCCGTGCCTGAAGGCACTCCCTGTCACCAGACCCTGTGCCCTGAGAAACCGGGTTCACGAGCCTACCGGGAAGGACGGGCGCGACCGGCCCCGGCGCTACTCCTGGCCGGGCTGGGTGGCGGCGGGCTCGGAGCGCAGCACCCGCAGGTGGCCGCGGCGGCCGACCTCGGTGCCCTGGCCGACCGGCTCCTCGCCGGGACCGGGGGCGGGCCGCGCGGCCTCGCGGACGGCGTCGGCGAGGGCCTCCAGGTCGTCCGCGCTGGGCTCGGTCTCCTCCTCGACGGGGAGGCGCACCAGTTCCCACCCCATCGGGGCGGTGAGCCGCTCGGAGTGCTCCGCGCACAGGTCGTAGCAGTGCGGCTCTGCGTACGTGGCGAGCGGCCCGAGGACCGCGGTGGAGTCACGGTAGACGTACGTGAGCGTGAACACTGCGGGCGCCTTGCAGGCGGTGCGGGAGCAGGTGCGGACGGGGCTCACGATGGCTGACCGTACCTCCCTCCCACCGGCTCCGCCACCACCCCGGCGCACGTGTCGCCGTTACCGGGCGATTTCCGGGGCAACGGCTACATTCCGTATGGTCTCGTACTCTCACCGTGGGTGCCGGACGCCCGCGTGACCTCGCGCGTCCTCGTGCGGGTTCGCGGCTCGCCGAGGGGCGGCCGCGGCCACGGAGGTAGGCTGGACGCGTGCGATCCCGTGTGGCAGGCGTACGGCGCCGCGATCGGCACGGTCGCGGCCTCCGTGGTCCTCTGACGCCCCCGCAGGCGCCGGTCTCGCGGACCCGCGCGGAGCGGTTCGACGACCTCGTCGACGACGAGGTGCAGCGGCTGGTCCAGCGCTGGGGGCGGGAACTGGCCCAGGTCGAGTTCACCGTCGAGGAGGTGCCCGACGTCGCCCCCTGGTTCGACGGCCCCGTCCCGCTCGTCCGAACGCTTCCGGCCGACGGCGGTCCGCCGGTGCGGATCGTGGTGTTCCGCCGTCCGGTCGAGGCACGGGCCTCCGGCGATGCGGAGAAGGCCCGCATGGTCCGCGACCTGCTGGTGGAGGAGGTCGCCGACCTCCTCGGCATCTCCCCCGAGTCGGTCGACCCCAGCTACGACTTCCCGGACGACGACTAGGGCGGCGACCAGGGCTGTCAGGGCGTCAGGGCGGTCTGGGAGTCGGCGGCGTCCGGCAGGTGCAGGGTCGTCGCGGCCGGCACGATCGGCAGGACGGTGAACAGATAGTCGTCGCCCTTGCCCTTGGACAGGACGCGGGACGCGTACACGGGCGCCGAACCCGCCCTCGGCGTGATCACGACGGCGTAGGACGCGTCGCCCTTGGCGGGCGGGGCCAGTTCGGTCTCCACGGTGCGTCCGGCCGGGATCTTCACGTCCTGCGGCGCGCTCTTCCCTCCGGCGTTCATCGTGACGACCTGCACGGTCGCCGCACCGGACGGGGCGGTGAGGATCAGCGACGCGTCGAACCGGTTGTCGGCGACGACGCCCGGTCCGGACGCGGCGAGCGGCGCCGTGGCGGTGCCGTAGGCGACGTCGGCGCCGCGGTCGGCGGCGAACCCGGCGAGGATGGGCCGGTCGGCGACGAGCCGGACGGCGGCGGCCTTCCCCGACAGCGCGCCGGTGAGCGGAACGGACGTCACGGTCTGCGCGGGGGCGTCCAGGACGTCCTGCCCCTGCGGGGCGAACGCGCCGCCCGACGTGATCACCTGGACCCGGATGCGGGCGTCGGCCTCGCCGGGGACCGACACCAGCAGCCGGCGCTGCCCGTCGCCGCCCGGCACGCCGGGGACGAGCACGGACGTCGCGGGCCCGCGCGACTGGGGCAGCCACTCGATGCCCTTCTCCTTCGCGACCCGGGCGCGCAGCGACGCGGCGACGCGGCCGCTGGTGGTGCGCACGCGCAGGGCGAGGTCGGCGGCGCCCTCGACGACGCCGGCGAGGCCCTCCGCCGAGTCGCCGATCCTCACGATCCGGGTGGTGTAGGGCTCGACGCGCGTGCCGCGCCCCTCCGGGGTGTCGAGCGGCCCCTCGCCGGACAGGGCGGTGAGGTCCACGGACGCGGGCTGCGCGTCGACGTTGGTCAGGTAGAGGTCGAGTTCGTCGGTGCCGACCGGGCCGGGGCCGAGGAACCACAGGTCGGTGCCGGGCGCCGCGCAGCGGGCGCCGGCGAGGCCGCGGTCGGGGCCGCCGCTCCAGTGCGTGGTCTGCTCCGCCTCCAGCCCGGCGGCGAGGGCACCGCTGGCACGGACGGTGTAGGAGTTCTCGCCCGTCTTCGTGTCCTCTTCCCAGCCCTGGCCGGGCGAGGTCATGGACCCGAGGGGGGAACCGCCTTTCGTCGGCGTCATGTCCACGCGTCCGCCGCCCTTCTGGGAGAGCGACTGGACGGCCAGCCGCCCGCCCTCGTGCCCCGGGCAGACCATCACGGCGTGCGTGACGGGCGCCCGACGGCCCTTCTCGGACGCCTCGCCGGGGCGGGAGAACGTCGCCGCCCCGTACAGGGCCGCGACGGCGACGAGCATGAGAGCGGCCGTGGCGTAGCGCATGCCGAGGAGGCGCAGGACCTTGTCCATGGTCAGGACACCTCCTCGGGGCTCGGTTCCTTCGGCGGTTCCAGTGCCGGGGGCGTCCCGTGCTGGACGTGGGCGCCGGTCGCGCGGCGGCGTCCACGGCGTCCTCCGCGTCCTCCGCGCCGTCCGCGGCGGCGCCGCTCCCGGTCGCCGGTGAACACGAGGGTGTCGGCCTGGGCGCCGGGCAGGGCCAGGACGAGCACGACCAGGACGGCGATGCCCTGGATGACGACCCACGTGTGCCGCATGGACATCGACCGTGCCAGCTTGAACTCGCCGCCGGCGGGAGGGATGTCGTAGCCCTGCGCCCAGCCGTCGACCGTGTGCGCCTTGAGTTCGCGGCCGTTCAAGGTGGCCTTCCACCCGTCGTCGGCGGGTTCGGCCAGGAGGAGGGTGCGTTTGCCCGTTCCCGCCGGGATCTGCACGCGGGCGTTGATCCGCCCCGCCGGGAGCGGCGTGACCGTGGAACCTTGCATGAGCATCATCCGGGCGGACGTCAATTGCAGCCGCCACACCGCGAACGTGTTCGTCCGGCTCAGGCGGGTCAGCTCCGGCGACGCGTCCAGGACCTTGGTGATGGGGTCCTTCTTGGGGTGCGGCACCAAGAGGTACTGGACGCCCATCCGGGTCAGTGCGGGGCCGTCGTCGCCTTCGCGTCCCGCGGCCAGGCCCTCGACGAGGTCGTCCATGCGGTCCTCGGCCTCGTCGCCCGCCGTGATCTCCGATTCGCCCAGTGTCGGACGGTCGTCCCTGAGGATCGTGTAGGAGATCCGCCCGGTGGGCTCCCTGTGCAGGACGAGGGTCCGCGGGCCGCCGGGCGCGTGGAGGAACACGGGCACGGTGTCGGGGTCGAGCTTGCCGAGCGGCCCGCCCGCGCCGCCGGCCACCCAGAAACCGGCCGCCAGCAGCGGCGCGGACAGCGCGGCGGCCAGCACGACCGCCCCGCCCGCCCGGTAGACCAGGTGCTTGCCGGCGGCGACCTCGGCGGCCCGCTGGACGGCGGCGGTCGCGGCGAGCAGCACCCCGGCCCCCGCGAAGATCAGCGCCGCGCCCGGCCACACCGGTGCCGCGTCCGCGCCCTTGGTGACGGTGGCGGCGCTGGTCAGCACGGCGACGAGCAGCCCGAACACGGCGAGCAGCCAGCCCGCGAGGACGCTGCCCCGGCGGCTGCGCAGCGGCAGCGCCAGCACGGCGACCGCGAGCAGGCCCGCGAGCGCCCACCGCGCGGGCGTTCCGGGGCCGCCCGGGTCGAGCGCCAGCAGGTCGGCGGCGGTCGCGGGCTCGACGTACCGGTTCAGGCCCGCCTCGGTGAGCAGGCGGGACGGGTGCAGCAGGAGCCCGGCGGCCCACGGCAGCATCAGCAGCGGCGGCACGGCGAGCGCGATGGCGAGGTCGCGGCGGCCCTGCCGGTGCGCGGGGCGGTCGAGCAGCGCCCACACCATCCCCGCCATCAGCACGGCGATGAGCCAGACGAGCGGGACGAACGCGGTGGCGACGGCGAGCAGCAGCGCGACCGTCCAGGCGGCCCGCGCCGCGCGCTTGCGGCGCGTCCGGGGGTCGAACCGGGCGGCCTCCGCGCGCGGGAACCCGTAGACGCGGGCCGCGTACAGGCCGATCAGCGGGAGCAGGACGAGGACGACCGCGGTCCCGAGGCGTCCGCCCGCGATGGCGCCGGTCGCGGCGGGCAGCAGCGCGTACACGGCCGCGAACCACACCCGGACGGCGGCGACGGGCACGCGGCGCCCGGCGGCCGCGCGGGCGCGGCGGCCCGTCAGCGCCGACTCGGTCACCAGCAGCCGGGACGCGCGGTAGGCGGTGAGGCCGGCCAGCGGCACGCTGCCCAGCAGCAGGATCGACACGACCAGCCACGGTTTGCCGAGCAGGACCGTCGACAGCACCGCGAGGACGCCGACGTACGGCGGGCTCCCCGCGTCCGTGCCGAGCCCCACCGGATGCCAGCCGGACAGGTACTGCTCCCACAGGTCGCTCGCGCCGCCGCTCCACGCGGGCACGAGCGCGCCGCCGCCGAGCCGTCCCGCCGCCGTGAGCAGGTCGCGCTCCGCGACGACGGCGACGGCGGTCAGCGCGAGGACGAGCAGGACCCCGGGCCGGGCGAGGAACCGGCGTACCGGGCCGGGCTCGTCGGCTGTGAGGTCCTCTTCCTCGCGCTCGTGCTCGTGGGCGGCGAGGTACTCCGACACCGCCTCGGCGGCCCGGCGGAGCACCAGCCAGCGCGGCTGGAAGCGCCGGATGCTGCGGTACGCGCGGGTCCGGCCGTCCGCGCGGGCGGCCCGCGCCCGCCGCAGCCGCCCCGGATCGCGCAGCACGTCCGCGAGCGCGCGCAGCTCCTCGCGCGCCGCGCCCGGCCGCTTCGTGGCCACCAGGAACAGCGCGTGCGCCAGCGACGCCCACACGTTGCGGGCGAGGGCGCGCAGCATCGCGGGGAGCGGCTGGTTCGCGAGCAGCGTGAACAGCGCGTTGCGGCGGTCGCGGCGCGCCGGATGCTCCGCCGTCATGCCGATCTCGCGGACGCCCCGGCGGGCCGCCTCCGCGTGGTACACGACCGCGTCGGTCGCCGTCACCACCCGGTGCCCGGCCGCGTGCGCCCGCCAGCAGAAGTCCAGGTCGTCGCGGAAGATGCCGTACTCGACGTCGAAGCCGCCGAGCCGCTCCCACACGTCCCGGCGGACCAGCATCCCGGCGCTGCCGACCGCGAGGACGTCCCGGACGCCGTCGTGCTGGCCCTGGTCGAACTCGTCCTTGTCGAGGCCGCGCTCGCGGCGCCCCGCCGTGTCCACGGTGACGCCGACCTCGCGCAGGACCCGCCGGTCGTCCCAGTCGCGGACCTTCGGGCCGAGCACCGCGATGTTCGGGTCGGTGCCCGCCGTCC
Source organism: Actinomadura chokoriensis (assembly GCF_039529475.1). NCBI lineage: Bacteria > Bacillati > Actinomycetota > Actinomycetes > Streptosporangiales > Thermomonosporaceae > Actinomadura > Actinomadura chokoriensis. The sequence goes on from NZ_BAAAMW010000001.1 coordinate 822,133, forward strand.
GCAGCAGCTGCGCGAGCGCGTCGTGGGCGGGCGCCGAATCGTCGTGCAGCAGCCAGACCCACTCGGTCCTCGGGTCGCCCGGCTCGTCGTCCGGGACGGGCGCGGACGCGGCGTCCTGCCGGAGCGCCTCCGCGACCGCCTCCCCGTACCCGGTCGTGCGCGGCAGCGTGAGGACCTCGCCCGCCCCGACGACCTCCGCGAGCACGGCCGGCCCGCGGTCGCGGCTCCCGGTGTCCACGATCACGACGCGCTGCGCGGGCCGCGCCTGCGTGAGCAGCGCCTTCAGCGTCTCCGGAAGCCACCGCGCCCCATCATGGGCGACGAGGACCGCCGTGACGACGTGGCGATCGACAGAGGGGGCCAATGATCGCTCGATCTGTGCGGACGACAGGGTCGTGGCGGAAAAGTACAGCAGCCGTGCCGGCCCCGGGGCCGGCACGGCTGCTTACTGTACGCGCGGCCGCGCGGGGCACGCTCCGGATCCACCGAGATCCGGGCGCGCGGCCGAGGCGTCCCGCCGTCCTAGACGGCCTGCCGCTTCAGCTTGCGCCGTTCCCGCTCGGAGAGTCCCCCCCAGATGCCGAAACGTTCGTCGTGCTGCAGCGCGTACTCAAGGCACTCCGTACGCACCTCGCACGCCCGGCACACCTTCTTGGCCTCGCGAGTCGAGCCGCCCTTCTCCGGAAAGAACGCCTCCGGGTCCGTCTGCGCGCACAGGGCGCGCTCCTGCCAGCCCATCTCTTCGCCGTCTGTGCCGTGCGCCAGCGGGATGACCACCTCGCTCACAGCGCACCTCCCTGCCCGTGGAACCCCCTGGTCAATGCCTTCCCTCCGGTTCCTTCCCCCGAGAAGGCATTGAAACTACACGGACGAAATTACACGCGTGCAGCGACTGCCCCGTCAAGCCGGAGAGCATTCCTGGGCGACAAAACGGGTTATGCCGGGACGACCTTTCGCTGAAGATCGGTTAATCCGGCGGCCGGCGGCGCGCCGCGATCACTGCGGAGGCGTCGGACGGTTGTCCCGGTACCAGTCGCCGCCCTGATCGGCGCCCGGCGCCGGCTGCGTGCCCTGCGGACCCTGGTCCTGACCGGAGCCGCCGTAGGCGCGCGTCCACTCGCCCATCTCCTCCTGGTCGGCCGCCGGCTGCTGCTGGGCCTGCTGGCCCTGCTGCGGCTGCTGGCCGGCCTGGTAGCCGCCGCTCTGCGCGCCGTACTGCTGGTAGTCCTGCTGCCCGTACTGCTGCGGCTGGCCGTACTGCTGCTGCCCGTACTGCTGCTGGGCCTGCTGCCCCTCCGCGCCCGGCTGCTGCCCGTACTGCTGGTACTGCTGCTGCCCGTACTGCTGCTGCTCGAAGCCCTGCTGCTCGAAGCCCTGCTGGCCGTACTGCTGCTGCTGGCCGTACTGCTGCTGGCCAGGCTGCCCCTGCTGGTATCCGAAGTCCGGGTAGCCCTGCTGCATCTGCTGGGGCTGCGGGCGCGGCGGCTGCATCCCCTGGAACACGGTGAAGACGAACCAGCCGCCCGCACCGACGACGGCCAGCTTCCCTGCCCCTTCCAGGAAGGCCGACAGCTTCGTCAGCGCCGAGATGTACTCGGAGTCGGCGAGCATCCCGCTCAGCCACGAGATCACCCCGAACAGGGCGATGCCGCCGAGGACGCCGAGCGCCCCCATCGTGATCGTCCGCGCCTGCGGCGTCGGGGTCTCCCCCCACGTCACCAGGGCCACCGCCAGGACGAGGACGCCGACGAGCGCGATCTGCAGGAACGTCCCGCCCTGCGTCTCGCCCAGCGCGCGGCCGGTGAACGAGCCACCGCCGCCGAGAAGGGAGATCAGGCCCGCGAGCAAGTGCAGTCCCGCCGCGGCGAGCAAAACCCAGGCGGCCGGTTCGCGCAGGCGCTGGACGGCTTCCTTGTTCACGGTGAATTCTCCAGACCGAGGCAATGCATTACACCGCAAAGCTTTGCATAGAGTCGCCCGGACGAGCGACCCCCACGCCCCCGTCCGCGATCCCGCGCCCCGCTCGCGTCCCGTCCGTGCCCTGTCCGTGCGCTGTCCGGGCCCTGTCCGCGCCGCCGGGCATGCCCGCTCGGGGCGCTGCGGGCGGGCAGCGCCGTAGGGTTGTGGGCATGAAGATCGTGTGTCTGGCGGGCGGGATCGGCGGGGCCCGGTTCCTGCGGGGGCTGCGGGGGGCGGCTCCGGAAGCGGAGATCACCGTCATCGGGAACACCGGGGACGACATCTCGCTGTTCGGGCTGCGGGTCTGTCCCGATCTCGACACCGTGATGTACACGCTCGGCGGCGGGATCAACGAGGAGCAGGGCTGGGGGCGGGCGGACGAGACGTTCACCGTCAAGGAAGAGCTCGCCGCCTATGGAGTGGGCCCCGCCTGGTTCGGGCTCGGGGACCGGGACTTCGCGACGCACATCGTGCGGACGCAGATGCTCGCGGCCGGGTACAAGCTGTCGGCCGTCACCGAGGCGCTGTGCGATCGGTGGAAGCCGGGGGTGCGGCTGATCCCGATGACCGACGACCAGGTCGAGACGCACGTGGTCATCGAGGACGACAAGGGGCGGCGGGCGATCCACTTCCAGGAGTGGTGGGTGCGGCTGCGGGCGTCCGTCCCGGCGCTGTCGATCGCGGCGGTCGGTGCGGAGGACGCCAAGCCGGCGCCCGGGGTGCTCGCGGCGATCGAGGCCGCCGATGTGGTGCTCTTCCCGCCGTCCAACCCGGTGGTGAGCATCGGGACGATCCTGGCGGTGCCCGGTATTCGGGACGCCATCGCGGCGAAGACCGTGGTGGGAGTTTCGCCGATCATCGGCGGGGCGCCGGTGCGGGGAATGGCCGACGCCTGTTTGACTGCGATCGGGGTTGAGACGTCGGCTCTGGCGGTCGCCGAGCTTTACGGGCTCGGGCTGCTCGACGGGTGGCTCGTCGACTCGGCCGACGCGGATGTGCGGGTCGAGGGCATCGAGGTGCGGTCGCGGCCATTGCTGATGAGCGATGAGGGCGCGACGGTCGATATCGCGCGGGCCGCGCTCGATCTCGCGGTCGAACTCAAGCGGGCGGAGGACGACGAGTGAGGATCGAGGTTTTCGGCATTCCGGGGCTTCCCGAGGTGGCCGAGGGCGACGACATCGCCGCGCTGGTCCCCGCCGGTCTGGTCGCGGACGGGGACGTGCTCGTCGTCACGTCCAAGATCGTGAGCAAGGCGGAGGGGCGGGTCCTGGTCGCGGACGACCGGGAGAAGGCCATCGACGCCGAGACCGTGCGGGTCGTCGCGCGGCGGACGCATGCGCGGGGCGAGACCCGGATCGTGGAGACGCGGCAGGGGCTCGTGCTCGCGGCGGCCGGTGTGGACGCGTCCAATACCCGGCCCGGAACGGTGCTTTTGCTGCCGGAGGACCCTGACGCTTCGGCGCGGCGTATTCGTGCCAGGGTGCGGAAACTCGCCGGTGTCGATGTGGGCGTCATCGTCTCCGACACGCTCGGGCGGCCCTGGCGGAATGGGTTGATCGACTCCGCCATCGGGGTCGCCGGGCTGGACCCGCTCAGTGATCTGCGCGGGCGCGACGACTCTTACGGCAACCGGCTCGATGCGACCATCACGGCCGTGGCCGATGAGATCGCCGCCGCGGGTGAATTGGTCAAGGGGAAGCTCGACGGGGTGCCGATCGCCGTTGTGCGGGGGCTTGCCGGGCTCGTGACCGATGGGGACGGGCCGGGTGCGCGGGCATTGGTCCGTCCACCCGCCGAGGACATGTTCCGGTTCGGGTCTGCGGACGTAGTGCGTGCGCGGCGGACGATCCGGGAGTTCACCGAGGAGCCGGTGGACCCGGCGGCCGTGCGGCGGGCCGTCGGTGCCGCGATCACCGCGCCGGCGCCGCACCACACGACGCCGTGGCGGTTCGTCCTGCTGGAGTCGGCGGAGTCCCGGACGCGGCTGCTGGACGCGATGCGCGACGCCTGGGAGGCCGACCTCCGGCGGGACGGGTTCTCCGAGGAGTCGATCACCAAGCGGCTCCGCCGCGGCGACGTGCTGCGGCGCGCCCCCTACCTCGTGGTGCCGTGCCTGGTGATGGACGGCTCGCACGACTACCCCGACGAGCGCCGGTCGCGCGCCGAGCGGGAGATGTTCGTGGTGGCGGCGGGCGCCGGCGTGGAGAACCTCCTGGTCGCACTGGCCGTGGAGGGCCTCGGTTCGTGCTGGGTGTCGAGCACGATGTTCTGCCGCGACGTGGTGCGCGAGGTGCTCGACCTGCCCGACGACTGGGATCCGATGGGCGCGGTAGGAGTCGGTCATGCGGCCGCGCCGCCGCGGGAGCGTCCGGCCCGGAGCGCCGACGCGTTCATCGAGGTGCGCTGAGCGGGAATAGATCCGGGGCGGCCGGGGCTGGCCCCATTGCGGGACCCCGGCCGGGCGCGAATTATGACGATTGGCATAGAGTGCCCGCATGGACGCCACGAGCTCCGCTCTTCGCCGGGCCCTGGCCCGCGCGCGTGACGGCAAGACACTGGACCGATCCGAGGCCACCACACTGCTGCAGGCCCGCGGGGCGCAGCTCGACGATCTGCTCGCCCACGCGGCCCGCATCCGGGACGCCGGTCTGGAGGCCGCCGGCCGCCCGGGCGTCATCACCTACAGCCGCAAGGTCTTCATCCCGCTGACCCGGCTCTGCCGGGACCGCTGCGGGTACTGCACGTTCGCGACCGTCCCGCACAAACTGGACTCGCCGTACCTCAGTCCGGACGAGGTGCTGGAGATCGCGCGGCGCGGTGCGGAGATGGGCTGCAAGGAGGCCCTGTTCACGCTCGGGGACCGTCCCGAGGACAGGTGGAAGCAGGCCCGCGAGTGGCTCGACGCGCACGGCTACGACGACACGCTGTCCTATGTGCGCGCGATGGCGATCCGGGTGCTGGAGGAGACCGGGCTGCTGCCGCACCTGAACCCGGGCGTGCTGACGTGGCGCGACTTCCAGCGGCTCAAGCCGGTCGCGCCGTCCATGGGCATGATGCTGGAGACGACGGCGACGCGGCTGTTCAGCGAGCGGGGCGGGCCGCACTTCGGCTCGCCGGACAAGGACCCGGCCGTCCGGCTGCGCGTCCTGGAGGACGCCGGCCGCACGAACGTGCCGTTCACGACGGGCATCCTGATCGGCATCGGCGAGACGGTCGAGGAGCGCGCGGACGCGATCTTCGAGATCCGGCGGACGATGCGGGAGTACGGGGCGATCCAGGAGGTGATCGTCCAGAACTTCCGCGCGAAGCCCGACACGAAGATGCGCGACACGCCCGACGCGGAGCTGGCGGAGCTGGCCGCGACGATCGCGGTGACCAGGCTCATCCTGGGGCCGAAGGCGCGCGTGCAGGCGCCGCCGAACCTGGTCGCCGACCAGTTCGCGCTGATGCTGCGGGCGGGGATCGACGACTGGGGCGGGGTCTCGCCGCTGACGCCCGACCACGTGAACCCGGAGCGGCCGTGGCCGCAGATCGACGAACTGGCCGAGCGGACCGCCGACGCCGGGTTCACGCTGCGGGAGCGGCTGACGATCTACCCCGAGTACGTGCGGCGGGGTGAGCCGTGGCTCGATCCGCGGCTCATCGGGCATGTCGCCGCTCTCGCCGACCCCGCGACCGGGCTGGCTCGGGAGGACGCGGTGCTGGAGGGACGCCCGTGGCAGGAGCCCGATGGCGGGTTCGAGGCGTCCGGGCGCACCGATCTGCACACGTCGATCGACACGACCGGGCGGACCAGCGACCGGCGGGACGACTTCGACGAGGTCTACGGGGACTGGGACGCGCTGAAGGAGCGCATGTCCGCGCCCCAGCGATTCGACGCCGACGTCAAGGCCGCTCTCGCGCGCGCGGAGCAGGACCCTGCCGGGCTGTCGGACGATGAGGCGCTCGCCCTTCTGCACGCCGACGGGCCCGAACTCGACGCGCTGGCCCGGCTGGCCGACGACCTGCGCCGGGATGCCGTCGGCGACGACGTGACGTACGTCGTCACGCGGAACATCAACTTCACCAACGTCTGCTACACCGGCTGCCGGTTCTGCGCGTTCGCGCAGCGGCGGACCGACGCCGACGCCTACACCCTGTCGCTGAGCCAGGTCGGGGACCGGGTGGACGAGGCGTGGGCGGCCGGCGCCACCGAGATCTGCATGCAGGGCGGCATCCACCCGGATCTGCCCGGGACTGCCTACTTCGACCTCGCGCGTGAGGTGAAGCGGCGCGCGCCTGACATCCACCTGCACTCGTACAGCCCGATGGAGGTCGTGAACGGCGCGTCCAGGACCGACCTGTCGATCCGGGAATGGTTGCAGGCCGCGAAGGAGGCCGGGGTCGACTCGCTCCCGGGGACGGCCGCCGAGATCCTGGACGACGACGTCCGGTGGGTGCTGACCAAGGGGAAGCTGCCCACCGACCAGTGGATCGAGGTCGTCACCACCGCGCATGAGGTGGGCATCCCGACGACGTCCACGATGATGTACGGGCACGTCGACACTCCGTCGCACTGGGTCGCGCACATCAAGCTGCTGAGGTCGATCCAGGAGCGGACGGGCGGGTTCAGCGAGTTCGTGCTGCTGCCGTTCGTCCACCACAACTCGCCCATCTATCTGGCGGGGCTGGCCCGGCCTGGGCCGACCGTCCGGGAGAACGTGGCCGTCCATGCCCTGGCGCGGATCCTGCTGCACGGCGCGATCCCCAACATCCAGACGTCGTGGGTGAAGCTGGGCGATGAGCTGTGCACGCGCGTCCTGCAAGGGGGCGTGAACGACCTGGGCGGCACGCTGATGGAGGAGACCATCAGCCGCATGGCCGGGTCGGAGAACGGGTCGTTCAAGCCCATCAGCGACCTGGAGGAGATCGCCCGGCGCGCGGGGCGTCCGGCGAGGCAGCGCACGACCCTGTACGGCGAGGTCCCGGCGGAGCGCCTGGAGGCGTCCCGGCGGACCGACGGAATCGGCCATTTCGGCCACCTCCCCCTGACCCCCCTCTCCCGTTGACCTGCGGCGTGTTGTTGTTATGGGAGCCCTCATAACAACAACACGCCGCAAGTGAACGCACGGTCCGGTATGACGGACGCGTGGACAAGGAACGGCGCGCGTGGTGGGGGCGTCCGGCGGTCTGGGCCGCCGGAGCGCTGCTGCTGTCGGGCGCCGGAGGCGGCGCGTGGGCGTCCGGCCTGTTCTCCGCACCGGCCTGCTCGGGCGCGCCGGTGCGGATCACCGTCACGGCGCAGCCGGAGATCGCGCCCGCGCTGAGCGATGTGGCGTCCCGCTTCAACGTGGAGAAGCACCGGGTGGGCGGGCGCTGCGTCCACGCGCGCGTCCGGCCGGTCGCGCCCGCCGCCTTCGAGTCGGGTGACGTGGACGCGTGGGTGCCGGAGTCGTCGCTGTGGCTGAGCATCGTCCGCGAGCGCGGGGACACGTCCGTCCCGCAGTTCGCCCAGTCGGTGGCCTCGACACCGGTCGTGCTGGCCACGACCCGTCCGGTGAAGGACGAGCTCACGGACGCCGACGTCGACATCAGCTGGAAGCTTCTGCGCAAGGCCGAGGCAGGCGGAATCCCCCTGGACCGGATCGCGGCCGACCCGAGCACAGGCATGACCGGCACCATCGCCATGCTCGCGGTCGAACAGGTCGACAAGGACGCCGGCGTGGCCGAAGCACTCCGCAAGGACGGCGGCTCAACGGCGACCTTGGCCGGACTGGTCGGCGCCGAACGGTTCAACCGTCCACTGGCGGTCACCACAGAGCAGGCAGTGGTCGCCTATAACGAAACCCACCGTCCGAACCCGGTCGTGAGCCTCATGCCGGACGAAGGCACGCTCATGCTCGACCACCCCTATGCCGTGACCACAAGAGACACGCGCCGACGTGACGCGGCAGAGGCGTTCCAAGCGGCACTGGGCACGCGCTCGGCCCGCGACATCCTGCAACGTGCGGGCTTCCGCACGCCCCGCGGCACCCTGGCCGCCGCGTACGCCCGCGAGTACGGCCTTCCGGAGAAGGCGCCGAAGTCGCTCAGGCTGCCGACCCGCAAGGAGATCGACGAGGCGCTCTCGTCCTGGAAGACCTGATCAGGGGGCACCGCGCAGGCAGCTCGGCCGCCGCTCGACCAGGGCGTCCGCCGACTTGCGCAGTTCGGCGAGGACCGCCTGCACCGACGGCCTCACCTCGGCGCCCACCCGCGTCCACAGGACCATGCGGCGGTCGACCGGGGCGTCGGCCACGTCCCGGACGACGATGCCCTCCTCCCGCTCGGCGAGCGCCAGGTCGGGGATCAGGCACACCGCCCCGCCGGACGCGACCATCGCGAAGATGATCAGCAGGTCGTTCGACCGGTAGCGGACATCGGGCCGGAACCCGCCCAGCTCCACGCACGTCCGCTCCAGCAGATCGGCGTGGTTCGTCCCGACATGCCCGGTCACCCACGGCGACTCCGCCAGATCGGCCAGCCGCACCGGAGCGCCGCTGAGCGCCAGCGGGTGGTTCTCCGGCAGCGCGACCCGCATCATCTCCGTGACGAGCACCTCGGACGTCAGCTCGGGCCTGCGGGGGCGCGGCAGATGCGAGTACTCGTCCGTCAGCACCACATCGATCTCCTGCAGCACCAGCGCCTGCAGGACCCGGTGGAACTCCTCGTCCAGGACGTCGACGACCAGGTCCGGATACTGGCCGGCCAGCCTCGGCAGCGCGGGCGCCAGCACATGCAGCAACGCCGTCTGGAACCCGACGAGCCGCACGACCCCGGCGACCCGCCCGCTCGCCGCGACCGTCGCCTCCTCGGCCCGCTTGGCCCCCGCCAGCAGCGTCTCGGCGTGCTCGGCGAGCACCTCCCCCGCCGTGGTCAGCCGCAGCCGCCGCCCGACCCGCTCCACCACCGGGACGCCGACGTCCTTCTGCAACTGGGCGAGCTGCTGCGACACCGCGGACGGCGTGTAACCGAGGGCGTCGGCCACGGCGCCGAGCGTCCCGCGCAGCTTGAGTTCGCGGAGCACCCGCAATCGTCCGAGATCCAACATCGTGAAGTGATTCTTACACAATCCCTCCAGGAACGGTCGCTGGACCTGAACGTTGGACGGAGTCAAACTGTAGGTGCGACGGAAAGAGGCGGACACCCCGGCTCCACCGATCGCCCCGCGCGGGAACGCCCCTCAGCGATCCCAAAGGAGCAAGACCATGCTGTACGTGCTCGGCATCATCATCGCCCTCGCCGTCCTCGGCCCCCTGTTCGGCGCCGACAGCCGGGACGGCCTCGACTGGACCCCGAACAACTTCTGGCTGCGCCGCCGCACGGCCGTCGACCCGGTCAGAACGACCGGTAGTCCCGCACGGCCAAACGGGGGCCGCGCCTCGGCGGGCGCCTCCCGGACGATTCCAGCAGCCGGGTGACCCGGTACCGATGACCGGCGTAGGGCTCCAGCAGTTCCAGCATCCCGGCGTCGTCGACCTTGCGGCCCGCCAGCGCCCAGCCGACCAGGCCGGGCAGGTTGTAGTCGCCCACGGAGACGGCGTCGGGATCGCCGACCGCCCGCTGCCGGATCTCGGCCGCCGTCCAGACCCCGATGCCCGGCAGCGACCTGAGCCGCGCCTCCCCGGCGTCCTCCTCCAGCCGCTGCGCGACCCGCGCGGCCCCGATGATCGTCCTCGCGCGGACGGCCTCCAGCCCGGACCGGTGCCACTCCCACGAGGGAATCCGGACCCAGACCCCCGGCGGCGGCGGAACCCGCATGTGCGGCGCCCCCGGCGCGGGCTCCCCGAACCGCCGCAGTAGGTACCCCCACCCGCGCCAGGCCTCCTGCGCGAGCACCTTCTGCTCCATGACGGCCGGCACGAGCGCCTCGAAGACCCGCCGCGACTTCCCGATCCGCAGCCCCTCACGCCGGCGCGCCTGCTCCCGGACGACGTCATGCCGCGCGACGAACCCGTCCGGCTCATCGTCGACGCCGAGCAGCTCGGGCACCCCGTCCAGCAGCCAGTCGGCTCCGGGGCCCCAAGCCGTGGCCTGGACAACGTCTCCGACCCGCCAAAGCCGCAACGTCCCAGGCCCCTCAGGCGTGTAGGACGCGCGCCAAACAGACCCGTCCCGCTCGACCCGGAACGCGGGATCATGCGGCCCGCGTTGATGCGGCGAGACCGTCCCGTGAAGATCGAGCGGCCACGGCGGCCGCCACTCCCGAACCCGGCCGGGGAGACGCCCAGCGGTCTTCTCCCCGGCCGCACGGGCGGATGGCGTACCGGACGGCACGAGAGCCACCGACCACCCACCGTCCACTCGACCGTCCGCACTGCGCGCTGCCGCGCCCCAGTGTGCCACCACCGGGCAAACTGGACGCATGAGCGGCAAAGAAGTCCTGCTCTTCGTGTTCAGCCTGCCGGTCCCCTCCTCGGTCTTCATCTACTTCCACACCCGGCGCAGCGAAAAAGAGAAGCAGAAGGCCGGGAGGCGGCCCACGACGCCTTCGTCAACGCACTCCCCTACTACCGCCGCGCCGAACTCCACTACATCCGGCAACGCCTCGAACACCCCGGCACCCAGGCCGCCCGCGACGCGCACTCGGCATCTTTCCGCGCGCGCTCGGCCGCCCAGAGCGAGGTGTACCGAGTACGGATGGAGTACACCGATCCGCGCATCCTGATGCTGGTGGAGCGGGCGTTCGAACTCACCGGCCAGATCCACTACGCGGAAACGCCGGAACAGGCCGCCCAGGACGCGGCCGAATCAATCCAGGCGCTCCGCGACTTCACCGCAGGATGTGCCATCCCTTGAGCGCAGCGGCGCCTCGCTCGCCCAAGGGCACGGACCTTGGCGTGGTGCCGGTTGAACAACTTCTTGCGTTTCCCCAGCCTGCGATGCCTCTTGCGCTTGTAGGGAGTACCGACCGCGCCGCCCGCTCCGGCATACCCCTTGTCGGCGTAGCAGGCGATCGCCCGGGCCGTCAGGGCATCGATGATGCCGTGCTCGCGGGCGGCGGTCAGATCATGAGTGGACCCCGGCAGGCCGGCGTGCCCAGATCAGCTCGCCGTGCGGATCGGTGAGGAACTGGACGTTCACGCCATGGCGGCGGTGTTTGCCCGAGTAGTGGAGCCGGTCGGCTGCGAACGCCGCCGCCGGGCGGGCGAAGGTCTCGTTGCGGCGCAGGTGCACCAGAACCAGCGGCGCCTGGTGGCCCGGCGGCAACCGCCGCCACCGTGACCCGACCCGGTACCGATGCCCGCGGATCAGATCGGCCACGAACGTGCGGGCCGAGCGAGACAGATCGAGGGCAGCGCCATAGAACAGCATCGGAGCTCTAGGGGGTCAAGATCGTCGCAAATCTCGATCTACCAGGAGCTCTCTCCTTGTCGCTCACGGCGCGCGGGACGCAACCGGCCAGTGACCTGCGGACTCAGGTTGGAATGGCCTCCCTGACCGCACATCGGCGGGTTGCGATGAACGCAATGAAGTAGAGCATGACTGCCCAACGCAGGGCCCCGCTGCTCGTCCGGGGTGTGGTCATGCGGCCTGGAGCCAGGGTGGTGGGCGGCCGGGTTCGGGAAGGGTTCTGATCCCGGGTGGGTGGAGGCGGTAGGCGTAGCGGCCGTCCGGGGCTCTGGTGATGTGGAGCCGGTCCGGGTGGGTGTGTTTGTAGCGGTTGTGCCAGCCGCAGGTGAGGGCGAGCTGGTCGATGTTCGTGGGGCTTCGCCCCAGGGCCCAGCCGTGGACGTGGTCGACCTCGCATAGCGTCCCGGGCACCTCGCACCCCTGCACCGCGCACGTGGAGTACAGCGTCTCCAGGACCTGGCGTTGCGCGCCGGTGGCGAATCGGACCCGGTGCCCGAGGTACAGCGGGGTGTGCCCTCGCCCGAGCAGCAGCGGTGACACTCCGGCTGCCAGTGCGATGCGGCGGGCCTGCTCGGCGGGGATGGATGTCCCGTCGGCCAACCGCGCGGGTGCGGTGCCGCCGGTGAGGGTGTCCAGGTCGCAGATGACGGTGACCTTGGTGGCCTTGTGCCCGCCCGACAGGACTGAGGTGAGCGCGGCCGCCGTCCGTTCGGACAGGTCGCGGTGGTCGTCGGTCCCGGCGGGTTTGGCCAGCGGGGCCAGGGTGCCGTCCCAGATGGCGGCGTCTTCGGCGTTGAGCCAGCCCTTGATGTAGCGGCCGCCGTCCAGGGAACGGGTCGAGTCGATCCACGACCGTTCGTACCCCCGCGCCGCCTCGTCCGGGGGCTGTTCGGTGCCGTCGCGGTCGGCGATCACCTCGCGGATCCGCTTGCCGAAGGAGGCGACCTTCCCGGCGGAGAAGCCCTGGTCGACCATGCCCAGCAGAATGCCCTCGGCCTTGCCGCAGTCATCGTCGTCGAGGCGGGTGACCGCTTCGGCGATGGTGGCGGCGTATCCGGCCGACAGTTCACCGGCCGCCCACCGCTGCGAGACCTCCGCCAGGCGGTGCCGTTGGCGGGCCATGGTCAGCCGCTCTTTGGCGCGGGTCTCGCGCATGCCCAGGCGGGACCGCAGCCAAGAGCGGGTGGAGGGGAAGCCCCACCGCTGCACCTCCCGCGCACCGTCCACCACGCCGATGAATCCGGCGAGGGCGGCCTCGTGCAGGTCGGTGGCGGTGGCGAGGGTCTCGGTGAGTTCCATGCACGCCGCCGCCGATTCGGGGGCGGCACGGGAGGCGAGTTCGGCGGCGATCGCCGATGCCGCGTTCACCAATTCCATGGTGGACGCGGCATCGAGGTCGACCGCGATTGAACCCATACCCTTATAATATCCGACCGAACGCCACCCCATCCATTCCGAACCGAAATTCGATCCATGATTCTTTAGCTTCCCGCAAAAGGCCCATTTCGGGCATTCCATTTGCCGGTGCGGGCTTGCGCGTGTTGCGTGCGTTGTTTGTTTCTTGGAGGGGTGGGGGCGGCGCGTCGGGCAGAGGGCAGGCGGAGCCTGCCCGATGAAAGCTGCACTCAGGGGCCGCAGAGGCTCCGAAGTCAAGGGTGGCCGAAGGCCATCGCGAAGCGACGCCGAAGGCGCCCTTGACTTTGGAGGGGCGGCCCCGTACGCAGCGCCGCCCCCACCACAATTCCACGAACGCAGAACAGGCCATGCGGATTATTCGGCAACGCCTCGAACGCTCCCGCACCAGGCCGTGCTCAGCGGGGATCAGGACGCTCGGCAAGACTCAGAGGTCGTATGCACCCTGCTTGATCTGCGACACCAAGACCGCCCACGCATCCCGCTCTATGGCCAGGACGCCACCGTCCGGGTTCTTGGAGTCTCGGACAAGGCGCTGAGAGCCGAAGGTACCCGCCTCGACGCAGCCGTTTCCACCATTGCTGTAGCTGCTCTTGCGAAAGACGACCCGCCCAATATCAACCCTGGCCATCTTCCTCCTCCTTGCGATCATTGCTTTGCCAGACGGTCGAGCATGACCCGTGAGTCCTCTGGGCTCAGAGCCATCGCCTGCATCTGCTCGAACGCCAGGGAGTAGGTGAGCACCTCCTCATCGCTTTCAATGTACAGAGCGCTCGTCATGTTCTCGACATACACGACGTCTGGGGTGAATCTCTCGGGGAAGCCCATGATGGTGAACGTGCCCACCGCGCCAGGGTGAGCACCGGCAGCAACGGGCATGACCTGGAACATCACGTTCGGAAGAGCCGCCAGCTCGACGATGCGGCGGTACTGGTCCCGCATGATGTCGGGGTCGCCGATGACCCAGCTGAGCGTCGCCTCGTCCAAGATCGCCCAAAGACGGGCCGGCTCATCGCGTTCGAGCCATGCCTTCTGACGCTCCATGCGGGCGGCGACGCGGCGTTCGATGCCTTGCGGTGAGGCGAACCGCTTCAGGGTGGATTTGATCACCTGCTCCGCGTATGCCTCGGTCTGCACCAGGCCGGGCAGCAAGCCCAAGGTGTAAGTGCTGAGCCACTCGGCCTCAGCCTCAAGGCCCATGTATGTGGCGTAGTCGGCAGGCAGGCTTTTGGCATAGGCGTCCCACCAGCCGCGCTGCCTCGCCGTCCTGGAGAAGCTGACGAGCGCGTCGAAGCGCGCTCCCGTCACCCCATAGAGGGTCAAGAGATCCTGCACCTCGGCTGCGCTCACGCGACGGAGGGCGTTCTCGACCCGCGACAACTTCGCCTTGTTCCAGCCGAGCCGGTCGGCGGCCTCCTCAAGGGTGAGGGAGGTCGATGCCTCGCGCAGCCTCTTCAACTCACTGGCGAGGCGGCGCTCTCGGACTGTCGGAGGTCTGGGCGTCATGCAGTCGATCGTGATCGCTCCGTAGCCCCCTCGTGCGCGTGGCGGCTGCCCGGGGACGACAGCGGACCCGCGACGGCACGGCGGCTCGTCCGGAACACCATGACCGAACTGCGGCTCGACCCAGACGTGATCGAGGACGGCGAACTCGCCGTGTCCGAGACCGCCACCAACGCACTACGACACGCCAGATGCCCGCGAAGCGACCAGCCGCCCACCCCACCCGAACTGTGGATCTGGGCCCGGACCGTCCCCTCCCCTCAACTCATCGTCTCGGTCTTCGACGGCGCCCGCACGTCCACGCCGCACACCTCCGGGGCCGGGCTGCTGGACGAACACGGCAAGGGCCTCGAACTCGTCCGCCAAGTGACCGCCGCCTGGGGCACCAACCCCACCCGCTCCCGCATCGACCCCGCGTCCGTCCCCGGCAAGACGGTCTGGTTCGCCCTCCCGCTCCCCCACGACTGGCCCGGACTGCACTACCGCATCCACCCCGAAACCGCCGCACACCACCTGCTCCTCAACCTCAACCACCGCGGCTTCCAAGGCACACGCACCACCACCGAAGACGGCCTCTCCGTCCTCCTCCTCCCCACCCTCAACGTCTGGGTCCACCGCCGCACCTTCTGCTGGTGGTCCACCCCCCACCGCTACCTCCGCCGCCCCCTCATCGACCTCCAAGAAACCACCGAACTCCTCATCCACCACCTCGAAACCACCCCCGCCTGCTCCCCCACCCCGCGCTGAGGTCACCGGAACTCGGGCCGTTACGGGAACGTCCATGGGATCTTTGAGAAGCGGGCGGAGCACAGGGTTGGGAGCTGTTGGTGGACGCGACGTCGAGCACACACGTCGTCGAAATGCGGCCCGGCGTCGTGATCAAGCGGTACCGCTCGCGCAGCAACGACGAACCTCAACGCGAGTGGCGGGCACTGACCCTGCTCCATGAACACGCTCCAGGCATCGCACCCGCACCGATCAGCGCCGACCTGGATGCGAAGCCGCCGACCGTGGTGATGTCCCGCCTGAACGGCACTCACCTGAAGTGTGGGCCTGTTGCGGAGTTGGCCGCGGCCGTGGCCAGCGCGGTCGCGCGCGTCCAGGAGGCGATCCCCGTGCACACGTTGGCGGATTTGCCTCCCCGTGCGGGGCATCCGCTCGAACTCCTGCACCAGGTTCGGACGTGGTGCGCGGCAGCTCAACGTCCCGCCAACGACCCGACCGTGACCGACGCGCTCCGCGGGGCGGACGCCTGGCTCAGGCAGCCCGCGCTGGACGCCATGCTCGGACGTCCGATACGGCCGGTGTTCGGCACCGGCGACGGAAACCTGGCCAACTTCCTCTGGGACGGCACCGAAGTCCGCCTCGTGGACTTCGAGTACTCCGGCCGTAGCGATCGTCCCTACGAGCTGGCCGAACTGGCCGAGCACATCTCGGTGCAGACGGCGAGCGGGCCCGGCATGGAGTACGTCCTGGAACGCTTCGACCTGGACTCAGCGGAAGTCGATAAGCTCAAGAACTGCCGGCGCCTTCTCGCCGCGTTCTGGCTGCTGAGGACCATGGACAGCGACAGGGGCGATCCGCGGATTCGCGCGGAAGTCCTGGCGGGCCAGGCGACCCGGCTGCTGACGTTGCTCGACCAGCGAGATCCGTGACCGTCAGAAGTCGATCGCGGCCGCCACAGGCAGGTGGTCGCTGCCGGTGGCGGGCAGCGTCCACGAATTCACCGGCTCGACGCCTTTGACCAAGATCTGATCGATGCGCGCCACCGGGAACGTCGCCGGCCAGGTGAAGCCGAAGCCGCCGCCGGCCGTCTCCTGGGTCGAGCGCATCTGCGAGGTGAGGCCGGCGAACGCGCGGTCGTCCATGGTCCCGTTCAGGTCGCCGAGCAGTACCACCCGCTTTTCATGCTCGGCAGCGATGGCCTTGCCCAGCGCCTGCGCATTCCTGTCACGGTGGACCGTCCAAAAGCCCGCCCTGGGATTCACACGTGCAGACCCCAGATGGGCCACGTACACCGCCAGCGGCCCGTGGTCGGTGGTCACCGTGGCACGCAGCGCGCGGGCGTAGCTCGCCTTGACGTCCGCCGGCTTGGTGGCCGCCAGCGGGCCGTAGTCCGTCTGGATGTCGACCGGCCGGACGTCCGACAGCGGAAGCCTGCTCCACAGCCCGACCGTGCCCAGCACCGCGTGGTGCGGGTAAGCCTCCGCCAACTCCTTTTCATATGTGCCCTGGGCCTGCTGGGTCAGCTCTTCCAGTGCCAGCACGTCCGCGCCGGACGCGGCCAGGGCGCGCGCGGTGCCGGACGGGTCGGGGTTGTCGGCACGTACGTTGTGACTGGCCACGGTGAGATCGCCGCCCGAGCCGGACTTGTCGCCGAGCAGCCCACCGAAGCCGAGCAGCCCACCGAAAAGGTGCAGCCACACCACGACCGGCACCAGCAGCGCGGCGACGGCAGAGGCGGAGCGGCGCCACAGCGCCCCGGCCAGCAGAGCCGGGACGAGCAGGCCGAACCACGGCAGGAACGTCTCCACGAGGCTGCCGAGGTTGCCGATCCGGTTCGGGATGTTCGCGTGCAGCAGCATGAACGAGCCGAGCAGCAGCGCCAGCGCCGCAAGGACCCGGCCACGCTTCCAGGGCCCCGGCCGCGCGGCGACCCGAATCACCCGGCGGACGCCCCCACGCCAGCCCCCACGCCAGCCCCCAGCGCCGGCTCGCCCGGTCTCCACCGCGTCCGAGGCGTCCACCGCGTCCGACGCGTCCACCGCGTCCGAGGGCGCCATCGTCGTCTGAGTTCGTTCGCTACCGGTCACTGATGCATCCTCGGGTCTTGAGTGGGGTCGGCGTACATGTGCGGGCAACCACGATCGATCGCTTTGGGGCGCAGTTCGTAGTGCCAAGGCTCGTTCTTGTAGATCTGACACAACCCGTACACGGCACCATGCCCGGACAGCCACGACGCCGCATCGGGGTGCCCGATGTCGACCGCATCCCCTGATACGTGAGAGGACGTGGCCGCGGTGGCCACCCATCGGGCGGCCTCCTCCTCAGACCCGTACTTGGAGACCGCGTCGCGGAGAAGCCGGTTCTGGTACTCCGTGGAACGCCAACCACTGTTGACGTAGAACGTGACGCCATCGTCCGCGGCGTCCGTCGCAGCCTGGCGCAACGCTCCGAGCAGTTCCGGATCGAGGTTGGTGACAGCCGGGAACCGGTCGTCGAAGACCGTCACCCCATCGGGGACGACACCGTCCGCCTTGCCGATGCGCTCCTTGCGCGGAGCCTTCGAGGGCGGCGCGGCAAGGAAGGACGAGGGTGGCGCAGGCGAGGCGGACCCAACAGGTGGTGACGGCGAGGAACTGTTCCGCGGCTGATGGACGAGGGCCGCGATGATCGCCGCGATGACGCCGATCAGGCCTACGACGAGGAGCAGGCGGATCCGGCGGGTGGTCGTCCGTGCCGACGGCGGGGTTCGGGTCATACCGCCAGTCAAGGGAGCGGGGTGTTGCCGGCGCGTATGCGGTTTTCGATACGCCGACGATATGCCGCGGCTCGTAGCTTGAGAGGATGCGTGTGCTGATAGTCGAGGACGAGCCCTATATGGCGGAGGCCATCCGCGACGGACTCCGCCTGGAAGCGATCGCCGCCGACATCGCGGGGGACGGCGACACCGCGCTGGAACTGCTGAGCGTGAACGCCTACGACATCGCGATTCTCGACCGCGACATCCCCGGACCGTCCGGTGACGAGATCGCCGAACGCATCGTCGCCTCCGGCAGCGGCATGCCGATCATCATGCTCACGGCGGCCGACCGTCTGGACGACAAGGCGTCCGGCTTCGAGCTCGGCGCCGACGACTACCTGACGAAGCCCTTCGAGTTGCAGGAACTCGCGCTCAGGCTCAGGGCCCTCGACCGCAGGCGCGCCCACAGCAGGCCCCCCGTGCGGGAGATCGCGGGCCTGCGGCTGGACCCGTTCCGCAGGGAGGTCTACCGGGACGGCCGCTACGTCGCGCTGACCAGGAAGCAGTTCGCCGTCCTCGAAGTCCTCGTCGCGGCCGAAGGCGGAGTCGTCAGCGCGGAGGAACTCCTGGAACGGGCATGGGACGAGAACGCCGACCCGTTCACCAACGCCGTCCGCATCACCGTCTCGGCACTGCGCAAGCGTCTCGGCGAACCCTGGATCATCGCCACCGTGCCGGGCGTCGGCTACCGCATCGACACACCGCCCGGCACCGGACGTGGAGGAGCCGAGCGTGAATAGGGCGCCGGGTACGAGCGTCCGCCTCAAGCTCACCCTCAGCTACGCCGGGTTCCTCATGCTCGCGGGTGCCCTGATACTCACGGCCGTGGGGTTCTACTTCCTGTGGGGCCTGCCCAACGGCGCGATCTACTCCAACGGTCAGCTCTTCATCAACCGCCGCCTCATCCTGCGTTCGTTCGTTCCGGTCGTGGTCAGCGTGCTGGCGTTCCTGCTGGTCTTCGGTCTCCTGGGCGGCTGGATCCTCGCCGACCGCATGCTCGCCCCCCTGTCCCGTATCACGGACGCCACACGCATGGCCTCGACCGGAGCGCTCTCCCAACGGATCATGCTGCCGGGACGCAGGGACGAGTTCCGCGAACTCGCCGACGCCTTCGACATGATGCTCGCGCGACTCGAGGCGCACGTCGCCGCACAGCAGAGATTCGCAGCCGAACAGCAGAGGTTCGCGGCCAACGCCTCGCACGAGCTGCGCACACCGCTGGCCATTTCGAAAACGCTTCTGGACGTGGCCCGCACCGATCCGGCACGCGACACCGACGAGATCATCGAACGCCTCCACACCGTCAACACCCGGGCGATCGACCTCACCGAGGCACTGCTCCTCCTCAGCCGCGCCAGCCAGCGGTCGTTCACCCGCGAGAACGTCGACCTGTCGCTGCTCGCGGAGGAAGCCACGGAGACGCTCCTGCCCCTGGCGGAAAAGCACGACGTCACCATCGAATCCTCCGGCGACATCGCCCCCGTCATCGGCTCACACGCGCTCCTCCTGCAACTGACCACGAACCTCGTGCACAACGCGATCGTCCACAACCTGCCCGGTCAAGGCACCGTGTGGGTAAAGACGAGCGTCCGTCCCACGTCCGTCGTCCTGACCGTCGAGAACACGGGCGAGAAGGTCACCCCTCACCTCGCCGCGACGCTCACGGAACCATTCCAGCGCGGCACCGAACGCATGCACACCGACCAAGCGGGCGTCGGCTTGGGCCTGGCGATCGTCAAAACAATCACCCACGCCCACGACGGCACCCTGACCCTCACCCCCCGCCCAACCGGCGGCCTCCACATCACCGCAGAACTCCCCACAGCATCCCCGCACACCGGGCTGCGGCCCGCTCAGGTCATGAGGTCCTGATCGGCGCGCCGGCGACATTCACTGCCCCAACGCTTTCACGAGTCGATTCCGAGGTTTCGCGGAACACTGCGCACCCACTCTCTCTGCGCAGGGTCGGCCGAAGCCGCAACACGCTCGAGAATCTCAGCGAATTCTCGACGTTCAGCTTCGCTCATCTGATCGAGCTCGAATCCCACGTTCTCCAAGGCACTCACCGCGGCATGAGAATCCATCCCGAACTTCGCTGCATCCTCAAGCATCGCCACGACAGAGAGGAGTGCCTTCAAGAGATATTCTTCCACCACGGCTCACCAATCCCCCACTCGGACCAGGATTCCCGTCACTCCCCACTCTGCAAGAAGCGCGTTGGCCTGGTCCACCTTCTTCTGAGAAGGCAGCTCGTACACTGCCTGGAACCCATGATGCTTGGCGACGGCCGCCTGCCGCTCCGCTTCATCCTTGCCGAATCTCGTCAATCCAAGCTTCCGATCGATGGCCTCGTCACCGAACGCGGAATCAAATTTGGCCGTGATAACGGAGCCATCCTCGCCCGGCGCACTGTACTCAGGAACCTGGACTCTGCCCGTTGCCGCATTCGACCTCGAGCCCGCGGCGGCGCTTTGATACCTGAACCAGCCGCCTTGCGTGCTGGGTGCGGGCGGTGTCGAATTCTGGAATCCCCCTTCGTCCACCCATGTGGCGGCGCGGGTCGCCTTTCCGCAGCCGATGTTGATGTTGTGCACCAGGACCGGAGTGGATCCCGCCAGCACATAGTAGGTGTGGAGGCCGTTGATGGTCAGGTCGTAGGTGACCTGGGTCGCGGTGTAGCGGTGGGTCTTCTTGACGGTGGCGGTGGTGCCGTCGGGCTGTTGGAGCTTGTCGCCCGGCTTGATGTGGGCCGCGTCTACGAAGGCCGACTGCGTGATGTCGTAGAAGGGGTGGGTCGCGGTGGTCGTCAGGGTGGCCGGGGGGCCACGGCCCGGGTGGCTCGTCGCGATGGCCAGGTCGACGAAGTCGTGGTCGGTGCGGGTGACGATGACGCGCTCGACCTTGTGCTTCTCGGTGTGGCCGTCGGGGACGGAGGCCACGACCTTGTCGCCGGCCTTGATCTTGCTGATCGGCTTGGAGGAGCCGTCGGCCATCAAGACCGGGGTGGACCCGGTGAAGCTGTGGGGCCCAGTTCGGCAACTGCGGGACAGGCGGCCGCCCGCGGCGCCGAACGCGGCTCCGCCTACGGCGCCGAAGGCGGCGCCCGTGCCGGCGGCGCCGGCGGCGCCGGACCAGGTGCAGCCGCCCGAGCGTTCGCGGCAGGTCAGGCCGTAGTCGAGAGCGCCGGTGGCGCCGCCGGACAGGCCGCCGATGGTGGCGCCTTCCAGGGCGTCCGTGGCCACGCGGGGCAAGATCCTGCCCAGGGCGGACTGGGCCAGTTTGCCGCCGAGGCTGCCGCCCAGTGCTCCGCCGATGGCGCCGCCGACGCCGCCGATCAGGATCGACTTGCCGAAGGAGCCGGCGGAGCAGGCGCCCTCCTGGCCCTTCATGCACTTGGCGCCCTGGTCGATGGCGCCGCCGACCATGCCGGCGAGCATTCCGCAGCCGGCGGCGCCCGCGACCGCGCCCACGCCCGCGGTGGGGACGCCGACGACCGCTTCGCAGCCGATGAAGGTCACGGTCGCCAGGGCGATGGACGCGATGGCCGCGCCATGGTGCTTGACGAACGTGGCGCTGGTATTCACGGCCTTCTGGAGCTTGCTGACGGAGTACTTCCCGAGGTTGTAGGCCTTGTTGTAGGCGTCCAGGGCGCGTTTCTTGGCCTGTGCCGCGGCTTTTCGAGCCCTTTCGGCGACGCGTTTGGCCTTGGCTTTCGCGCGTGCGTACTGCACCTTCAGTTCATGTTTCAGGTCCTGGATCTCCTGGGCCAGGACCTGGAGCTGGCGTCCGAGGGACTTGAAGGACTCGGTGATGGCGTGCACGGTGTGGCGGATCGTCCACGAGGCCGCCTGGTGCACCTTGTGGGCGCCGGCCTTGATGACGTTCCATACCGGCTGGATGACGTGGCGGTTGATCGCGCTCGCGGCCTTGCAGACGAGACCGAAGCCGCTCCAGCAGTGGCCGGTGGGGTCGGTGCCGAGGAGGGGATTGTCGCCGACGTAGGCGAACGGGTTCGCCTGTGCCGGGTCGGGGATCGGGTTGAGGGCGACGGTGTCCTTGTTCTGGAACTGGCCGACGGCCGGGTTGTACCAGCGTGCGGCCATGTTGACCTTGCCGGTGGTGTCGTCGGTCCACCCGGACTGGTAGCCGAGCCGCCCGGACATGGTGGTGCTGTTGGTGACGTTGCCGAGCGGGTCGTAGGCGGCGGAGCCGGTGAGGGCGGCGCCGGTGGCGGTGAAGTTGCCGACGACGTCGTCATGCTGGTCGAGGTAGGCCAGGACGCCGCTGCCGCCGGCGGGGGTGCCGATGCCGACGAGCGAGTCGTCCGGCGTCCAGGTGTAGGTGTTCGTGCCGTCGGAGGCGAGGGTGTTCGCGGTCCCCGAGTAGGCGAAGGTGCGGTTGGGGCCCGCCGTCGAGTTGGCGGTGACGACGCGTCCGAGGGCGTCGGTGACGTAGGTCTGGGTGCCCGCGGGGGCGGCCACGGTGACCTGCTGCCCGTAGGCGTCGCTGGTGGCGGTGAGGGATTGGGCGGGCGTGGTCTGCGCGGAGAGCGTGCCGCGCGCGGTGTAGGTGTAGGTGTTCGTGCCGTCGGAGGTGAGCTGGTCGCGGGCGTCGTAGGTGTAGACGTCTCCGCCGACGCGGGTGCGGTTGCCGGAGTCGTCGTACTCGTACGGCGTGGCGGCCGTGCCGTTGTCCCAGCTCGTAAGGCGGTTCGCCCAGTCGTAGGCGTAGGTGTTCTGGACGGTGCCGCCGAAACCGGTCGTGGTCTTGGACGTCTCGTTGCCGTTCTCGTCGTAGCCGTAGGCGATCGACGCGATGGTGGCGCCGGCGGACGTCTTCAGCGTGTCGCCGGTGAGGCGGTGCCGGTGGTCGTAGGTGTAGGCGCGGGTGTCGCCGCCCGAGCCGTACGCGATCGAGGTGAGCTGGGAGAGGTCGTCGTAGCCGTAGGTGAGGGTGGTGCCCGTCACCGGGTCCGCGAGCGTGGCCAGCCGGTCGGCGATGTCGTACGTGTAGCTCGTGGTCCCGGCCGCGTCGGTGCGGGACGTGGGCAGGCCGTCGTTGTTGTACGCGAACGAGCTGGCGCCTGCGGAGCCGGACGCGGTGAGCAGCAGGCCGCGGTCGTTGTAGGTGAACGTCTCGCTGGTGGCGGGCGCGGACCCGGCGGCCGAGGTCGCGGCCGTCAGCATGCGCCCGTCATGGTCGTAGGTGAACGTCCGGTCGGGCGTGGGGGCGTCGGCCCCGGTCCCCGACTGGTGGGTCACCCGGCCGAGGTCGTCGTAGCCGGTGGTGACGGTCACGCCGCCGGGCAGCGTGTTGGTGACGGGACGTCCGGCCGCGTCGTAGGCGACGGTGGACGTGCGGTCCCCGGCCGACGTGTAGGTGGCGGTGGCCGGTTCGAGAACCGATTCGGGCTTGTTCCAGCTGTTGTAGCCGTAGATCCAGGAGGTGCCGCGCCCGTCGGTGAAGCGGGTGCGGTTGCCGGCCGCGTCATACCCGAACGACGTGGTGATCGAGTGCGTCGCGTCGACCGGCTGCACCTCGGAGGTGATGTTGCCGACGGCGTCGCGAGTGAACGTGGTGGTGTGGCCGCGTGCGTCCGTGGCGGAACTCAGCTGCCCCATCGAGTCGTAGGCGGCGGAGGCGACCGACAGCGTGCTCCCGTCGGTGTCGAGTTCCGTCGTCGTGGTGGGCTCGCCGAACTGGTTCAGCGTGTAGCGGGTCGCGGTGCCGTCGTCCCGGATCTCCTTGGTCACCTGGCCGAGCAGGTTGCGGCGGTACTGGGTGACGGCTCCGGCCGGGTCGGTGGCCTTGACCAGTTCTCCCATGTGGTCGTAGCCGTAGGTGGTCGTGGCTCCCTCGGGCGAGGTCTCGGCGGCCAGCCACGTCCCGCCCCGGTTGTCATTGGAGGCGGTGTAGGAGTACGTCGTCGTGGCTGCGGTCGGCGAGGGGAGGCGGTCCAGCACCGTGCTGGTGAGGGTGCGTCCCAGGTGGTCGTAGGTCTGCTGGGTCTGCGCCCCGGTCGGCGTCGTGGTCGACAGCACGTCGCCGTTGGTGTCGTACACCGTCTTGGTGACGCCGCCGGACGCGTCGGTGACCGTGGCGACGTCCCCGAGCTGGGTGTAGGCGAAGTGCGTGGTCTTGCCGAGCGGGTCGGTGACGTCGGTGACGTTGCCGTCGAGGTCGTAGGCCCGGGTGGCGACCGCGGTGATCGGGCTCGTCCCGCCCGGCGGCGTGTAGTCGGGCAGGGTGGTGCTGACCTGCTGCCTGGCGGCGTCATAGGCGATGGTGCTGACGTTGCCGCCGGGGTCCTGGAGCTCGGTCTTCTCCCCGAAGGTGTCGTAGCCGGTCGTCACGATCGGATGCGCGACCACCGGGGCGCCGCCGCCGGTCTCGGTGCTGATGGTCGGCAGGCTGGTGATCGCGAGGCGGCCCGCCTCGTCGTAGGTGTAGTGGGTGTTGCGCACCTTCGGGTCGGTCATCGTCGTGGGCAGCCCGCGCTGGTCGAGTTCCCAGGTGGTGGTCGCGGTGTGCCACGAGTGGACGGTCCCTCCGCCGCGTCCCTTGCCGTACAGCGAGGACACCTCGTCGGCGGTGAGGACGCGGTCGTAGACCTGCACGTTGGCGACCGACCCGTTGAGCAGGTCCGTCGCGGCGCCGTTGTACTTGCCGCGACCGAGGACCATCGGGCCCGAGGTGTTGAACGGTGTCGAGTCGACGGCGGTGCCCTCCGCCGCGCCGTCGACGTAGAGGGTCATCGAGCCGTCCTCGGAGTTCGAGACGGCCACGAGGTGCGTCCAGGTGCCGGCGGCCGGCGTCGACGTGGAGAAGGCGCGGATGCCCGACGCGCCGTCGGTGTCGGACGCCGACCGGCTGAAGGCCCATTTGCCGGCGTAGCCCGAGTACTGGAGGAAGAAGCCGCTGGCGCGGTTGCCGTCCTGGCTCGCCACCGTCTGGTACCCGGTGGACGGGGTGGCCGCCATCTTCACCCAGGCCGACACCGAGAAGCTCTGCGAGGTGTCCAGGACGGGGCCGTTGGTGGCGATCTCCTGGCCGGCGGTCCCCGGGAACACCGCGCCCTGGTCCGCCCAGGTGACCCCGGTTCCGACGTGGGCGTCGTTGCCGACGCCGGAGGAGTCGGGCACGGACTCGCCCGACGTCTGGTCGAGCTTCCACCAGGCGACCGGATGGTCGGGGTGGTCGCCGCCGAGGACGCTGCTGGTCATCCGTCCCATCGGGTCGTAGGTGAAGGACGTCGAGTACCACCAGCCGTCGAGGTCGGTCTGGACGCGCTGCGCGACCTGGTCGTCCGGGGTGTAGGAGATCGTGGTGGTGCGGCGTTCCTTGTCCGGGTCGACGACGGTCCTGGTGGGACGGTCGGCGGCGTCCAGGGTCGCGGTGGTGACCGTCGCCCCGTTGTTCGTCACCTGCTGGACCGGGTTGCCCGCCGCGTCGTAGGTGGTGGACCGCTCGACGAAGGGCGAGTTGCCGTCCGCGTCGGTGCGCGTGACCGTCGCGACCAGGTCGTTGTCGGTGTAGGTGTAGGACGTGGTGTTGCCCATCGAGTCGGTCAGCGTGGCGAGCCGTCCGGCCGGGTCGTAGGAGCGGGAGGACTCCACCAGGTCCTTCGCGTCCTGCGGATCGTTCGGGTCGCCGGTGTAGTTCTTGAGGGTCTGGGTCAGCTCCTGCCCGGAGGGGTTGAAGGTGTGGGCGACCGTGATACCGCCCGGGCTCTTCTCCGTCGCCTTGTTGCCGTAGGCGTCGTAGGTGTACTCGGTGACCCTGCCGAGGGGATCGGTACGGGAGCTGATCTGGCCGTGCGCGTTGTAGCCGGTGAGGGTCGTGCGTGAGGCGTCGCCGCCGGTGGTGTCGGCGACGGTCTCGGAGGTGACGTCGCCGTTGGCGTTGTAGACCCTCGTCGTCCGGGCCGTGTGGACGGCGCCGGTCACCCGGTTGGTGACGGGCGGGTCGGTCTCGGTGACGACCTGGCCCATCGCGTTGTAGACGTAGGACGTCGTCAGGCCGGCCGGATAGGCGTCCGACACCTCGGTGCTGGTCAGCACCCGGCCGAGACCGTCATAGGTGTACCGGGTGACCTTCCCCGCGGCGTCGGTGACCGAGGCGACGTCACCGGTGTGGAAGTAGGCGATGGTGTTGACGGCCCCGCCCGGGGACACCGTCCTGTACGGCAGCCCGGCGGGCGCGAACCCGGTGTCGGCGGCGGCGACGGTGGTGCCGTCGGTGTAGGAGATCTTGGTCGTGCGGCCGTTCGGGAACCCGGCGACCGGCGGTGTCGTCACCGCGGTGCGGTTACCGGCGTCGTCGTAGGCGTAGGACGTCTTGTACCTGTCGTCGGACGGCCCCGACGACCGTCCGTCCCGCACCGTGGCGACCAGGTCGTTCTTGGGGTCGGGGGTCAGCTGCGTGCTCGTGTCGTCGGGCAGGTACGTCGTGTACGTCGTGGAGCACTTCTGCGCGGCCTGGTCCTGGCAGGTGGTCTCGGAGACGGTGTTGCCGCGCACGTCGTGCCCGGCGGTCTTCACGTTCCCGTTGGGGTCGGTGACGGTGTGCAGGTAGCCGCCGGAGTCGTAGCCGAAGGTCGTCCGGTGGCCGAGCCCGTCGGTCTCGGAGATCGGGCGGTTGCCGTTGCCGGGGTCGTACTGGCGCACGAGCGTCTTGCCGCCGGGGTCGGTGAGGCTGACGGTCGTCGTGGGCGCCAGGCCGCGCGAGTTGCGGCCCGAGGTGAAGTGCCGGACGACGTCCTCACCGGACAGCTGCGCGTGGTAGAACGCGAACTCGGCGATCGACCCGGTGAAGTACCCGGTGGTGACGGCGGGGTGGGACGGCCACGCTCCGCCGGAGATGCCGGCGCCGACGTAGACGTAGTTGACCGAGGTCGTGACCAGCGCGGCGCTCAGCGAGCCCTGCGCGACCCCGTCCAGGTACAGGGTCTGCTTGTTCGTCCCGGCCGCGAGGGCGACATGGTGCCAGGCGCCGTCGTTGACCTTGTGCCCGGAGATGAGGACCTTGCCGGTCCCGTCGGTGTCCCAGAACTTGCCGTGCATCTTGCCGTCGGTGCCGACGTAGAGGGCGGGGACGAAGTTGCCCGAGACGGGGCCGACCGGTTCGGACTCCTCGCCGAACAGCACACCGCCCGCCGTGTTGCCGGCCGGGACCTTGAACCACATCTCGATCGAGCCGGGCGAGGTCTGCACCCGGTCGTCGACCGGCAGCCGCACGAGCGAGGACGTGCCGTTGAACGCGGCCGCCGTGGCGTCGTCGAACGGTCCGTCCGCGCCCAGCGTCACGTTCGAGTACTCCGCGGTCGCGGAGTTGGTCTCCCCCGCGGCCTGGGCCGCGCCCGCCGCCTCGCCGAACCGGTAGTAGGTCGCGGGGCGGGAGCCGAGCACCGCGGCCCGGTACACCTGCGAGGTGCCGGTGACGGTGGGCGCGGGCAGGGTCCACGAGCCGCCGTTCTCGTCGGTGACATGCGTGACGGTCGAGGTCAGCGGGTCGTACGACACCGTGGCGTAGTTGTCGCCGGACGGCTTGGCGACCGAGGTGAGCAGGCTCGTCGGCCGGGTGCCGCTGTCGTGGAGGGCGGTGACGTCGGCCTGGACGAGCGGCTTGCCGAACAGCGCCACGCCGGCGATCGAGCCGTTGAAGTAGGTGCCGTAGACGGTCTGGGACGTCGTGCTGTAGTGCGGCTGGTCGGGCCACTTCCAGCCGAGGTAGCCGGTGCCCAGGTAGTGGTGACGCAGCGAGGACGGCTCGTAGTTGAAGTCGTAGGACGACGCGCCCGGCCCGGTGCCGACCTTGGCGCCGTCCAGCCACAGGGTCTGGCCGGTGGACGAGCCCGACAGCACGACGTGGTGCCAGGCTCCGTCGGCCACGGAACCCGGGGTGCTGATGGGGTTCGGGGTCTCCCCGTCCCACCAGAGCGTGGCCTTGAGCTTGCCGTCCGTCCCGACGTAGAGGGCGGGCGTGAAGTTGCCCTGGGTGTTGCTGGCCTTGATCTCCTTGTCGGAGTAGGACAGCAGCACCCCCGGTCCCTGCGACGTCTTGAACCACATCGACACCGATTCGGTGGTGGAGACGCCCATGTGCAGGTCGGGCAGGCTCACCTTGGACGAGGTGCCGTTGAACCCGGCCGCGGTCGCGGTGCCGCCCGCGAACGGGCCCGGCTGCCCGAGCGTCACGTCCGCGTAGGTGCCGTTGTCGACGCCCTCGTTCGGCAGGACGGCGCTGGCCGCGGTCGTCCCCGACGATTCGGTGAGCGGCCAGAACGAGGCCGCGCCCTCGTCCAGCACCCGCTCGTGGTGGGGCGACGCGGTCTGGTAGCCGTACCGGGTGCAGTCCGGGGCGGTGTCCTCCGGAGAGCACACCGAGGTGAGCCGGTCGGCGGTGTAGGAGTAGGTCCAGGTCTGCGCGGTCGCGGTGTCGGCGGGGTCGGACGGGTCGGTGGCGACCGTCGCGACGTGCGGCGCCGTCGCGTCCGCCGGCGTCGACCAGGTGAGGTGCAGTGACCGGCCGGACGCCGCCGACGTCATCGCGGTGATGTGCCCGGAGCCCCAGGTGAAGGAGACCGTCCGGCCCGAGGCGTCGGCCACGGAGGTGATGCCGTAGGCGCCGGAGCCGAGCGACTGCCCGAAGGTGTAGACGGTGTCGTTCTTGTCGGTCAGCCGGTAGCCGCCGCCGCTGATCGCGGTGAACGCCGCGAACCGCCCGGACGGCGGGCTGAACGATCCGTCGGAGTTCTTCCCGAAACCGACCGTGGCGCCGTTCGGGTAGGTGACCGCGACGCTGCGGACGGCCCCGGACGGCGTGTACCACTCGGTCGCCTTCGCGTCGAAGATGCTCGACCAGCCCGTCCCGAACGCGCCCGAGGCGCGCGGGTCGCGGGAGTTGTAGTCGCGGACCACCGAGAGGCTCGGCCCGACCGTCGCCACGTCCGGGTCCGTCGCCGTGGAGGTGTAGTTCCCGATCGCGGGGTCGAAGTCGTGCTCGGAGTTCTGCGCCAGGTTCGACGTGACCGTCGGCTGCGGCACGCTCACGACCAGCTGGTTCAGGGTGGGCGCCGGCGAATAGTTCTTTCCGTCGTAGGCGACCGCGCCCCAGTAGTAGGTGTGGCCCCATTGGAGTTTGCCCGCGGGCACCTGCCAGGTGGCCGTCGACGACGGGGCCGGAGGGGTGACCAGCCCGGAGTCCGCGACCGTCGTGCCGTCGGCGTCCATGACGCGGAACTGGAACTTCACCGCGGCCGCCAGGTTGGGGTCGCGGGCGCCCCAGGCCGTCAGCTGCGGCGTCAGGGTGTCGGCCTGCTGCCCGCTCGGCGGGATCTGGCCGTACACCTGCGGAAGCAGCGCGCCGGTGTAGGTGAGGAACAGGGTCGGGGTGCCGGTCGGCGCGAAGGCGGTGTTGAACTGCTTCCAGTGCAGGCTGTCGGACGTGGCCGCGTACAGGGCGAGTCCGTAGTCGTTGCCGCCGTTGGCCCAGTTGTTGAACGTGCTGGTCGACAGGTTGACCGTGACCCAGTCGCCCACGGTCCGGTCGGCGCCGGTGTTCGCGCAGGCGTGCGGGACGTTCGGGGTGGCGTACCCGATCGAGCCGCCGTGCGACGGCCCCGGGTAGGCGACGACCGCGGACGGCGTCCAGTCCTCGGTGACGGCGGCGACGTCGAACCGCTCGGCCGTGCAGGTGGACGCCCAGGTGTTGAAGAGGGTGAGCTGCGCCGCGGAGACGGGGACCTTGGAGCCGTCGATCCCGGCGCGCGGGAACTTCAGGAACGAATTGGCGCTGTGCGGGCCGGCGTCCCACGAGCCGACCTTGATGGTCTCCTCGGTCGAGTGGTCGCCGGGCTCGATCTCCGATTCGGCGTAGGTGGTCGACCAGGTCAGCAGGTTGTTGTAGGACGGGTCGACGGTCACGGGGAACACGCGCTCGGGGGCGTGCAGCCACTTCTCGTCGAGCGTGACCGTCAGCGCGGGCTTCCCGTCGGCCTCGGTGAGGTCGTAGGCCACGGCATGCGTGCTCGCCCCCTCCCCCGACCGCTTGCCGATCTTGGAGTCGTAGGCGTATCCGGCGGGGATCCGGCCGGCGGCCTTGCCGGAGCCGTCCACCAGCTCGATCGACCCGTCGGCGGCCTTCCGCGCCTTGAGGCCCGTGAGCTTCAGCGGGAACACCCAGACGTTCGACGCGTCCGCCGAGTGCAGGACGATCGACTCCTTCATGCCGGTCGCGGTCGGCCACACCGACAGGTCGGTGGACGGGAGCACCCGCGGATAGGTGACCACGGAGCCCGACACGGTCGGGGCGACCGGCGCCGCGCCCTGCAGCGCGTAGGCCAGCCGCCGGCCGCCGTCGCCCTCAACCTGGGCCAGCTTGGCATCGGATGCCGTGGGCGCGAAGCTCACCCCGAGCGCGTTGGCCCGCTCGTGCCAGCGCCGGTCGCCGCCCTGCCGGACGGTGGTGTCGATCGGCTGCCAGTCGCCGTTCCCGTCCCGGTAGTTGATCGGGCTCTGCGCGAACTTGCGGGTGTGCGAGCCGTCGGCGTTGCGGTAGTAGTCGGTCGTCGCGGTGGACTTCGCGGCGTCCCGGCGGCTGGTGCTCGGCGCGAAACCGACCTTGCCGCGGCCGCTGCGCCCCTGCGGGACCTTCCGTCCGCCGGCCTTGTAGGCGGGCAGCTCGCCCTTCGCGCGGCCGGGCTCGCGCCCCGCGCCCCGGCCGTCCCGGGTCGCGGCGGCCGTCGCCGCGTGGGAGCGTCCGGCCGCGGTGCCGGACTTCTGCCGCGGCAGCCGCCCGAAGTGCGGGGCGGGGTCGCCGGTCAGCCACCCGAACATGCCGGTGACGCCCGCGAACGACACCTCCGGCATGCCCTCGGCCGCGATGGCGGGCTGCTCGGTGGCCATCAGCGCCAGGGCGACGCACAGGAGGATCGCGGTCCGCCTGGCCGCCGCGCTCCGGCGGATGGCGCGCACCGCGCCCGGCCCGTAGCGCGGCCGCCGGGGGGCGCGCGGGCGCCGGAACCACAGCACGAGGCGGTACAGCGCGCCGCCCGCGTAGGCGCCCGCCGCGGCGACGAGGCCGAGCGCGACGACCACGATCACGATGCCCAGAACCTGCGCGTTCGGCACCGCCCACCCGGCCTCTCCTGGAGCCGTCGCCACAAAGCGACAAACCAGCTCAATGTGAACTTTTCTCCCATAGCTTCCAAACAAGCCGGAAAGTAACCCGGTGGATTGCACTGTGCAAGACTCCGGCCGGGCCGCTGTCCGGATCCGGTAACTCGCGTTTTCGTGATCGTCGGCAGGGGGAGAACGATCATCCGGAAACGGTCGCGCGGCTCGCGCCGAGGCCGGCCGACGCTCCGGAAGAGACGAGGCACCCCCATGCCGGCATCCCGCACACGTCCCCCTGACCAGCGGCGACGCGGTTCCGGCGCGGCCCGCCCGCCGGTGGTCGAGGCGGTGGTCCGGTGGGCCGGGGCCGGGCTCGACCGGTGGAAACGCCTCTCGCGGACGTGGCGGGTCTCCATCGCCGCAGCCCTCGCCGCGGTGGTGGCCGCAGGGGTCTGGCTCGCGCTGCCGGAGCCGTCGGACGAGCCGCGCGCCCGGCAGTACCTGGCGTTCAAGGCGTGCCTGCTGACCGACTCCCACGGCATCGCCGGCAAGGACGCCGCGCCCGTCTGGGAGGGGATGCGGCGGGCGTCGCTGAAGACCCACGCCAAGATCCAGTACCTCGCCGTGCCGGGCCCGGCGACGGTCGCGAACGCGCGCCCCTACCTCGCGAGCCTCGTGCAGCGGCAGTGCGGCGTCATCATCGCGGCCGGGAAACTGGCCACCGACACCGTCACCGCCAACGCCCGCGGTTTCGCCGAGGCGCACTTCGTCGTGCTCGGGACGGCGGGTGCGGCCGAGAACGTCCGTGCGGTGCAGGTGTCGGGGACGCCCGTGGCCGACGCCGTCGAGCGCGTCGTGTCCGAGGCGGTCGGCTGATGCGGGAGGGCGGGGTCAGGCGTCGGTGGAGAAGCGGATCGCGGTCGGGGGGAGTTCGATGCCCGGCCAGACGCGCAGGCCGGGGCGCAGTTCGTTGCCGGGGCCCACCACGGCGCCGTCGCCCAGGACCACGCCGTCCAACACGGCGCCGGGGCCCACCCGCGCGCCTCGGCTCAGCACCGAGTCGCAGACCGTGGCGCCTTCGGCGACGAAGGCGTCCTCCAGGAGGACGCTGCCGACGACGGTGGCCCCCGCCTCGACCACGGCGTTGCGGCCGACCGTGGTGCCGCCGCGCACCACCGCGCCCGCCGCGACCCGGGAACCCGCGAGGGCCAGGCGCTCGCCCGGGTCACCGGGCATGGCGGGAGAGGTCAGGGCGCCGAGGACGAGGTCCCGGGAGCCCTGCACGAAGGCCTCGGGGGTTCCGACGTCCAGCCAGTAGGCCGACTCGACGTGGCCCATGACCAGGGCGCCCGACGAGATCAGGGACGGGAACGTCTCGCGCTCGACCGACACGACCTCCTCTTCGGGGATCGTGTCGATGGCGGAGCGGCGGAAGACGTAGCAGCCCGCGTTGATCTGGTTCGTGACCGGGTGCGGGGTCTTCTCCAGGAAGGCGGTGACGCGGCCGTCCGGCGAGGTGGGGACGCAGCCGAAGCGGGACGGGTCGTCCACCTCGGTGAGGTGCAGGGTGACCGCGGCGGCGGCCTCCTCGTGCAGCTTGACCTGGGCGGGGACGTCGTGGCCCGACAGGATGTCGCCGTTCAGGATCAGGACCGGGTCGTCCGGGCCGCAGGTCAGCGCGCGGGCCGCGTTGCGGATGGCGCCGCCCGTGCCGAGCGGCTCCCTCTCGCTGACGTAGGCGAGGTCGACGCCGTAGGCGTGGGAGCCGAAGGCCGCCTCGAACATCTCGGCGCGGTAGGACGTGGCGAACACGATCCGCTCGACGCCGGACGCGTGGGCGCGCGCGAGCTGGTGCGCCAGGAACGCCACGCCCGCGGTGGGCAGCAGGGGT
The DNA here is from genome assembly GCF_039529475.1 of Actinomadura chokoriensis. Lineage (NCBI taxonomy): Bacteria > Bacillati > Actinomycetota > Actinomycetes > Streptosporangiales > Thermomonosporaceae > Actinomadura > Actinomadura chokoriensis. Next base: position 854,909 of record NZ_BAAAMW010000001.1, read on the forward strand.
TTCGGGGTGGAGATCGTCAGAGGACGCAGGCGGGTGCCCTGGCCCCCCACCAGGAGGATCGCTTCCACTGGCTTCCTTTCTCCACGCGCGCGGTTGGAGAGAGAGCCTAGTGGGTGCGGGATGCGGCGTATTGTTCGACTGCGCGCCGGTAGGAGGCCATGTGCGCCTCGGCGGACGCCGACCAGGAGAACTCCTGGGAGCGGGCGTGGGCGGCTTCGGCCAGGCCGGCGCGGCGGGACGGGTCGTCGATGAGGGCGGTCAGGGCGCCGGCGATGCCGGGTGCGTCGGGCTCGGTGTAGGCGACCGCGTCGCCGCCGACCTCGGGAAGCGGGCCGCGGCGGGTCGTGAGGACGGGCGCGCCGCACGCCATGGCCTCCAGGACGGGCAGGCCGAACCCCTCGCCCCGGCTCGGGATCGCGAACACCAGGGCGCCGCCGAAGAAGCCGGGCAGCGACGGCCACGGCAGGTACCCGGGACGCAGCACGCGCAGGTCGAGCGGGACGGTCGCGAGGGCCGCGTCGACCTCGTCGTCCCAGCCGCCGCCGCCCGCGAGGACGAGGGCCGGCGCGTCGGGACGGCCGGCGCACGCCTCGACCCAGCCGCGGATCAGGTTCGGGACGTTCTTGCGCGGCTCCAGCGCCCCCAGGTAGGCGATGTAGGGGCGGCCGTGCAGGCCGAGCCGGTCGGAGACCTGCTCGACCTCGGCCTCGGAGGGCCGGTGGAACACCTTGTGGTCGACGCCGTGGTAGGCGACGTCGATGTGCGCCGGGTCGGCGCCGAGCACGCCGACCAGCTCGTCGCGGGTGGCGCGGGACGGGACGATCAGCCGGGTCGCGCGGCGCGCCGCGCTGCGGGTCGCCGACTTGATGTAGGACGTCCGGACCGGGTCGTGCAGTTCGGGCTCGGTGAACAGCGTCACGTCGTGGATCGTCACCACGGTCGGCAGCGCGGCGCTCACCGGCATCGTGTACGTCGGCAGGTGGATGACGTCCGCGCCGACGCGTTCGGCGAGGTGCGGCAGGCCCGACTGCTCCCAGGCCAGCCGGGTCGCGCGGTGCGCCAGCGTCGCCGGGCCGGCGACGACCCGCGCCCCGGGGACGAGGGTCTCGTAGCGTTTCTCGTCCGCCCGCTGGCAGGCGACGGCGAGATCGGCGCCCTGCGCGTGCAGGGCGCCCAGCAGCCCGTCCACGTACCGGCCGAGCCCGCCGCGATCGGCGGGCACGGCGGTGGCGTCGAGGAGAATTCGAGGCGCCACGGTCCATTCCCCCATCCAGCGCGGTCGCGTAGATCACCCTTTACCTCCGAGCCTACGCCCGTCGGGCGCACGCTCGCGTGACCTCATTCCACGCGATTCACGATGGGCTCCTACCCGATCACTACCTCTTACGCGCCCGAACGAGCACGATGCTGCCGCGCTCGTTCGGAGCCTTGCGGTCGGCGAGGGCGACGAGAGGGGTGAGCGGGGCGGCGGCGTTGAAGCCGACCTTGCCGCCGTAGGTGGAAAGCGACAGGTAGAGGCGCTCGGTGGCGGCCGTACGGAACTGGTAGCTGTGCTTCACCAGGTCGAGGCCGCGCTCGTCCATCAGCTTGCGCAGGCTGTCGTGGGTGTAGGTGTGCTGGACGTGGTACTTGGCCTTGTGCGCGTCGCGGAGCTTCGGCCACGTGTCGGCGCGGCTCAGCACGTCGGCGGACATGTAGATCTCACCGCCGGGCTTCAGCACTCGCGCCATCTCGTCCAGCGACCTGCCGCCGTCGTCGAAGTGCTCGATCGCGCAGACGGACAGGATCGCGTCGAACGACCCGTCCGCGAAGGGGAGCTTCAGCGCGTCGCACTCGATCAGCGCGGGGGCGTTCGCCAGCGTCCGCCCGTAGACCATCTTGCCGCGGGCGAGGTCGATCGAGACGGCGTCCGCGCCGCGCTTGCGCGCCTGACCCGCCCAGTAGCCGTCGCCGCCGGCCACGTCGAGGACGCGCCTGCCGCGCAGGTCGCGTCCCATCCAGTCGAGCAGCGTCCCCGCCTCGCGGTACCGGCACACGTGCACCTGGTGCCCCATGAAGGCGACCACATCCGAAATCTTCATCGTCCCCCAACTCTAGGCCGCCCGGCCGGGTGGGAGGTCGCGTTCGCCTACGCTGGGCGGGTGAAGATGAAGGTCGTCGCCGTGCGGGCGCTGCGGGTGTTCCTGGTGCTCCTCGCGCTCGCGTTCTGCGCCTACAGCGTCGCCTCCCAGTGGGACGCGACGGTGCGGGCGTTCGAGCAGATGTCCTGGGCGGCGCTCGCCGGGGCGCTGGTCGCGGGGCTGGCGGGCCTCTTCATCTGGATGCTCGGCTGGCGCGAGTTCCTCGCCGGGCTCGGGTCGCCGCTCCCCGTGCGGGCCATCTTCCGCATCTCCGGGATCTCGCAGCTCGGCAAGTACGTGCCCGGCAAGGTGTGGGCGCTGGTCACGCAGATCGAGATGACCCGCGAGCACAAGGTGCCGCCGGAGCGCAGCTTCGGGTCGACGCTGCTGGCGGTGGCGACGTCCACGGCGTGCGGGCTCGCGGTCGCGGCGGTGACGCTGCCGCTCACGTCGAAGGCCGCGCGGGACGAGTACTGGTGGCTGTTCCTCCTCGCGCCCGTGCTGCTGGTGCTGCTGCACCCGAAGATCGTGACCTGGGCGCTCGGGACGATGCTGAAGCTGATCCGTCGGCCGCCGCTGGAGCACCCGGTGAGCCTCGGCGTCACGCTGCGCGCCATCGGCTGGACCGTCCTCGGCTGGGTCCTGTTCGGCGTGCACACCTGGCTGCTGTGCATGGCCGTCGGCGGGGACGGAACGGGTCTGCCGTTCGTCGCGACCGGCGCCTACGCGCTGGCGTTCGTCGCCGGGTTCCTGGTGTTCATCGCGCCGGGCGGCATCGGGGCGCGGGAGGCCGCGCTGACGGTGGTACTGACGCCGGTGCTGCCGGCGGGCGCGCCGGTCGTCGTCGCGATCGCGTCCCGGGTGCTGCTGACGCTCGCCGACCTGATCAACGCGGGGGTCGCGTTCCTGCTCGGGCGTACCGCTCCGCAGGCCGGGAATGAACCCCCCTCCAAGGAGCTTGTGACGGGTACGCAGCCTACGAAGGAGGGACCGTGACGGCCCCGATCACCGTGACCGACGCGACATTCGCGGACGAGGTCCTCAACAGCGATATCCCGGTGCTGGTCGACTTCTGGGCCGACTGGTGCGGGCCGTGCCGCATGATCGCCCCGATCCTGGAGCAGATCGCCGAGGAGCAGGACGGCAAGATCAAGATCGCGAAGATGGACTACGACGCGAACCCGCAGACGCCGAACAAGTACGGCGTGATGGGGCTGCCGACCCTGCTGCTCATCAAGGACGGCCAGCCCGTCGAGCAGATCGTCGGCGCCAAGCCGAAGCGCGCCCTGCTCAAGGACATCGAACCGCACCTGTGATCATCGGACCGCACTCGTGAGCGCGTCGAGGTAGGCGGCCCACAGCGGGCCGTGGTCGACCGGGCGGACGCCGGAGCGGAGGCGCTCCGGCTCCCCCGGCTCGTAGAAGCGGCGCAGCGCGGACGCCAGGGACGCGGCGTCGTCCGGCGGGCAGACGAGCCCGTCGACGCCGTCGCGGATCTGGTCCGCGAAGCCGCCCACGTCGGTGGCGATCACCGGCAGGCCGTGCTCGTAGGCCATCCAGACGTTCTGCGACGCGGTCGCCGTCCGGTACGGCAGGACGAGCGCGTCGGCGGCGGCGAACAGGCCGGGGACGTCGGCGGCCGGCACGTATCCCGGACGCAGCTCCACCCGAGACGTCAGATCGAGGGAGCGGATCAGCTCGCGGGTCTCGTCCAGTCCGCCCCAGAACTCGCCCGCGACGGTCAGCGCCACGTCGTCCGGGCCTTCGGCGAGGGCGCGCAGCAGGACGTCCAGGCCCTTGTACGGGCGGACGATCCCGAAGAACAGCAGCCGTCGCCGCACCTTGTCGTCACCGGATGAGACGGCCCCCGACGAAGGCAGGTGCGCGGCCATCTCCGCGACCCGCACAGGGCGGGACGTAAGGCCGCGCGCCACATCGGCCTGCGCGTCGGTGTGGACGAGAACCCCGTCCACCTTCCGCAGCAGCCGCTTCATCAGCGGCTCGTCGTAGGGCTTGCGCTCATGCGGCAGGACGTTGTGGCACAGCGCCACCACCCGCGTCCGGCCGCCGATACCGGCCAGGATCCCCAGGTAGGACGGCACCTGGACGGTGCTCAGCACCACCAGTACGACCAGATCGCGGGAGCGCAGCGCGCGGCCGGTGCGGTACCAGCCGTCGGGGCGCCGCCAGTCGAGCCGGTGCCGGGTGGCGGGGAACGGCTCGCCCTCCGGCTCGGCGATCGTCTGCTGCCCCGGATACAGGAACCCCGGGTACTGGGCGCGCCACGACTCGATGGCGACCTCGTGCCCGGCGGCGGCCAGCCGGTGCGCCAGCTCGGTCGTGTGCCGGGCGCCGCCGCCCTTGTACGGGAACGCCGGACCGACGATCGCGATGCGCATGCCCCGGGCCGCCACCGCTAGACGTCGCCGCGCGATCGGACGATCAGGTCCGCCAGCAGCGCCAGCGACGCGATGATCAATCCGGTCACGAAGATCATGATGGTGTTGTTGGCGAAGTAGCCGAAGTGCACCACCATGTCGAACACGCCCTTGAGCAGCCCGATCACGATCAGCCACAGCGCGGGCGGCATCAGCACCTTGAGCGGGTTGAAGTACATGACCATCCGCAGGACCTGCAGGATGTAGCGGTAGGCGTCCTTGGTGAAGTGGAACTTCGACTTGCCGGCCCGCTTGGCGTAGTCGATCGGCATGTACCGGACCGGGTGCTGGTTCGACAGGAACGCGATCGTGATCGTGGTGACGCAGGAGAACCCGGGCGGCAGCAGCCGCAGGTACGGCAGCGACACCTCGCGGCGGAACGCGCGCAGCCCCGAGTTGAGGTCCGGGATCCTGGTGTTGGTGAGCCGCTCGGCGACCTTGCGGATGAACCACTTGGCGGGGACCCGCAGCATCTTGTGCGTCCCCTCCTCGGTGGTACGCGCACCGACGACCTGGTCGACGGACGGGTCGGTGTCCAGGACGTCGACGAGGTCGGGGATCCGCTCGTTCGGGTAGGACATGTCGGCGTCCGTCCACACGACGATGTCGCCCCGGGCCTGCTGGGAGCCGATACGCCGGACGGTGCCCGAGCCGCTGTTGTTCTGGAACGCCATGACCCGCATGTGCGGGAAGCGCGGCTCCGCCTCGCGCAGCCGGGCGAGCGTGGCGTCGGTGGAGCAGTCGTCGACGGCCAGCAGCTCGTAGGTCTTGCCGCTGTTGTCCATCGCCTTGCAGATGCGCTCGACCTCGTCGATCACGTGGTCCTGCTCGTTGTAGCAGGGCAGGACGATCGTGACGTGGACGGGCCCGTCGTCCGGCGCCGCGGGGGCGGGCGCCGCCGCGGGCGCGGGCGGCGCCTCCACGGGCTCGGCGGGTTCGGCGCGCTCGACCGGCTCGGCGCCCTCGGCGGGCGCGGCCGGCTCGGCGGGCGCGGTCTCGGACGTCGGCTCGGCAGACTGGGTGCTCACGCAGCGCGAGGATACTCGCCCGCGCCGGCCTCAGCAGCCTCGTCGGCCATGCGGGCGCCCCCGCCGGGCCTCCGGAGCCGCCGGTCAGGGCGCGGACGGCGCCGCGATCCAGACGTCCATCGTCAGCCCCCACGTGCCGCCGGGCAGCTTGGTGAGGGTGCGGCCGTCCTGCCGCGTCCGCACGTGCAGGACGTGCTCCGGCGTCCCGTAGGGCGCGACCTGCTCCCGCTTCGCCGCCATGATCACCGGACGCCGGCCCGCCCGTTGCACGCCGGCGGCGACGCGCTTCACGTCGCCGGGCGTGGCCCCGCCGCTCGTCCGCGCCGCCGGAACCCCGCACATCCCGCGCACGACCTGCAGGAACCGGTCGGCCGTCGACTGCTCGACCACCACGACCGAGCTCCGCCCCGGCAGCGCGCCGCACATGCCCCGCACCGCGTCCACCTCGTGCTGCTCCGTCCGGCTCACGAGGAAGCCGCCGGACGTCAGCGCGATCGGCACCAGCATCAGCAGGACGCCGGCGACCGCGCCCCGGTTCACCAGCTTCGGCCCGTACCCGAGCCGGCGGACGCGCCGCACCGTCCACGCCGACGCGAACACGGTGAACAGCAGCAGGCCGGGGATGACGAGGCCGATCAGCCGCCGGGACGCCCACGGGTGGTCCGGCGTGATCCCCGGCCGGACCAGCACCTGCGTCGTCGTCCACACGATCATCGCGTAGGGCAGCAGCCACTCCGGGGACTGCCCGCGCAGCAGCCGCCGCACCACCAGCGCCGCGCCCAGCGTCGCGAACAGCAGCGCGGGGACGCCGATGTACCAGGCGACCCAGTACAGGGACAGCTCCGAGTACTGCCGGGTGCCGTCCACCGGGAGGTGCTGGATCCGCTGCACCATCTCGATGAACCGGACGTTCAGCTCGTCGTCCTGCGTCGCGGGCACCCGCCGGACGGTCTGCACCAGCGGCCGGACCGCGAAGCCGATCATCACCAGCACGGTCAGTCCGGCGGCGGCGCCGGGCAGCGGGCCGCGCGCGACCCTGGCACCGAGCGCGCGCAGCCGCGTCCCCGTCCGGTCCGCGCGCAGCAGGGCGGCCATGGCGACCGTCGCGACGAGGATCGCCGCGCTGATGGCCAGCAGCGGCTTCAGCGACGCGTCGAGGTATCTCAGGTACGGCCGGGACAGCGTGAAGCCCTCGGCCAGCCCGGCGCCCGCGCCGAGCAGCAGCCCGCCCGCCGCCCAGTACCCGGCGCCGCGCCGCAGCCCGATGAGCAGGCCCGCGAACGCGAGCACCGGCAGGACGTCCCGCAGCCCGTCGATGCGGACGAGCACGATCAGCCCGAGCGCGAGGCCCGCCAGCAGCGCCTTCACCTCGCCGTGCCGCCCGCGCTCCCGGCGCGCGTCGTGCATCAGCGACAGCCCGCCCAGCAGCAGGACGATCGCGGGCAGCTCGCTGAACGTGCTGCGCGAGACGTAGAGCATCGGCAGCGTCAGCGCGAGCAGCAGCGCCCCGGCGGGCGCCCAGCGCGGGCCGACCAGCCGCGCGACGAGCCCGGCGAACGCGAGCACGCAGGACGCGCCGAGCAGCGGCGCCATCAGCAGGATGCCGTGGGTGCCGCCGATCCAGCCGCCGAGCGCGAGGACCAGCGGCATCCCCGCCATGAACTGCGGGACGATCGCGCCGCCGTCCGCGTAGAACGCGGGGCTCTCGAAGCGGAGGACGGCGTCGGGGCCGCCGAACGCGTCCGTCATGCGCGGGATGGGCAGCGACCCGTGCTCGGCCAGCCAGGTCGCGAACTGGACATAGGACGCCGGGTCGCGGCGGACGACGATCTGCTCCGCGCACATGACCACCTGGAGCACCAGGAACGCGACGGTGATCGCGAGGACGCTCCCGGTCGCCCACCGGGGCGCCGCGTCCGCACGGCCGGGGCGGGGCCGGTCACCGGGCGGGGCGCCGGCCGGGGCGCGCAGGCCGAGCCACAGCGCCACCGCCGCGACCGGCACGAACAGTGCGATCGCCGGGACCGGGCGGAACACGCCCGCGAGCAGCAGCGGAAGCGCGACCGCCAGCCACGCCACGGTGAGCAGGGCCGGGACCAGGGTGGCGCGGGCGAGCAGCCGACCAGCGTCCATCAATCCGCCCCGCGTTCGTCAGTGCGGTGCGCGCCCGCCCGCCTCCGGTTCATGGGGTGGTCATCCACCCGTGCGGAGCGTAGCGGCACCGGCCGGGTGGTGGCTCCCGGACGATCATGCGGGCATAGGCTCGGGTCCATGAGCGCACACGGCCCGAGCGGGGCGACGCCCGCGGAGCTGCTGCGGCGGCGGGTGGCGGACGACCCGTCCAAGCCGCTCGTCACCTTCTACGACGACGCGACCGGCGAGCGGGTCGAGCTGTCCGCGCGGACGTTCGACAACTGGGTCGCCAAGACGGCGAACTTCCTGGTGGACGGCCTCGGCGCCGAGCCGGGCACCCGGGTCGTGCTCGTCCTGCCGCCGCACTGGCAGACGGCGGTGTGGCTGATGGCCTGCTGGTCGGCGGGGCTCGTCGCCGAACCGGTCGACCCGGAGTCGGTGAAGGGCCGGAGCGGCGAACCGGCCGGCTCGTCCGGGCCGTATCACCGTGGGGGGACGACCCCCCACACCCCCAGGAAGGGCCCTTACATCCTGGCGGCTGCTCAGGAGGTGCTGGACGACGTGATCGACGACGCGGAGGCCGAGGAGATCGTCGGGCTGTCGCTGCACGCGCTCGGCGGCCCGCTCGCCGACTGCCCGGCCGGCGTGACCGACTACGCCGACGAGGTCCGCGGTTACGGCGACCGCTTCGAGCCGGTACCGGGAGTGACGCCCGAGACGCCCGCGCTCGATGTGACAAACACCACATTGGACGCCGCCGGGCTGGTGGCCGCCGCCCGCGAAGCCGTCGAGAAATGGGAGCTGGACGTGCGCGACCGGCTCCTCGTTGACATGCCGTTCGCCACACTCGACGGGGTGCTGGCGGGCCTCCTTGCACCACTAGCATCGGGTGCTTCCGTCATAATCCAACGAAACTTCGACAAAGCCACACTAGATCGACGTCTGACCGTGGAGCATGTGACGGTGGTGGCCGGTCCGCCCGGACCGGATGGCGCATCCGGGCCCCCGTACCGGCTCGCCTGACCTACGCTCTCCTTGCCCCGTCCACCGACCCGACCCTGAAAGCGGGCGAGCACCGTGTGGGGGACGCCCCCCGCACCCCCAAGTACCGCTGAGACCCCGGACACCGGAGCCGATGAACAGCAACCCGATGTACATGGAGTACGTCGACGACGCCGACCCGCAGCCGGCGCCGCGACGCGGTTGGCGCATCCTCGGCTGGGTGTGCATTGGGCTGTCGGCGGTCATGGTGGTCGGCTCCCTCACCGCCTACGGCCTGTACCGCAAGGCGTTCGGGAACATCTCCCACGAGGACGTCAACGCGCAGCTCGGCCCGAACCGGCCGAAGAAGCTGAACAGCGCGATGAACATCCTGCTGCTCGGGTCCGACACCCGCGCCGGGTCCAACGGCAAGTACGGGCGCTCGCTGAAGAACGAGCTGCCCCGCTCGGACACGATGATCCTGCTGCACCTGTCGCCGGGCGGCGGCCAGGCCATGGGGATCAGCTTCCCCCGCGACCTGATGATCCCGATGCCGTCCTGCAAGAGCCGCAAGGGCGGGACGATCCCGGCGCAGTCCCGCGCCCAGATCAACTCGGCGTTCACCAACGGCGGCGCGGCCTGCGTCATCAAGACGATCGAGAGCATCTCCAACATCCGCATCGACCACTTCATGCAGGTCGACTTCACCGGCTTCAAGACGATCACGAAGGCGGTCGGCGGTGTCCCGGTGTGCCTGCCGAAGGCGGTGAACGACCCCAAGTCCGGGCTCAAGCTGGGCAAGGGCACGCACAAGATCTCGGGCGAGACGGCGCTGGCGTACGTGCGCGTCCGGCACGGCCTCGGCGACGGCTCCGACACCGACCGGATCAAGCGGCAGCAGAAGTTCATGGGCGCCCTCGCCAACAAGGCGATGAGCGCGGGGGTGCTCAGCAACCCCAAGAAGATGTACTCGCTGATGAACGCGGTCACCAAGTCGCTCACCACCGACAAGGAGCTGACGCCGCAGGTCATGATGGACATCGCCCAGGAGATGCAGGGCATGACCTCCGGCAAGCTGCGGTTCGTCACCGTCCCGTCCGGGCCCGACCCGGCCGACATCAACCGGGTGGCGCTCACCGACGCCGCGCAGCCGTTCTTCGCCGCCGTCCGCAACGACAAGACCATCCCGAAGGAGCCGAAGCCGGGCGAGGCGAAGATCCCGCCGAGCCAGGTGCGGGTGCGGGTCTACAACGGCAGCGGCGTGGACGGCCAGGCCGGGCGCGTCGCCGACGACCTCGAGTCGCAGGGCTTCCAGGTGACGGTCGGCGGAAACGCGCCTTCGCCCACCGAGGCCACCAAGGTGCTGTACGGTACCGGTGCCGACCAGCAGGCCCGGACACTCGCCGACCTGATCCCGAGCAAGCCGCAGCCGGCCGCGCGCGGGAAGGGTGCCACGCCCGGCGTCGTCGACCTGGTCGTCGGCAAGAACTGGACCGTGTTGAAGAGCGCCGGCGCCGGCATCCCCAAGCAGCAGGGCGAGATCCGCGCCAGCGACAACATCTGCAAGGGGATCTGACCCCGGGAAGCCTATGACGTACAGCACCAGGCACTCTGGAGCCGGCACCGCGGCGCACGCCGCGCATCCGACCGACACGGCGGATCACCCCGACCCCGGAGCGCCCGGTACTGACGGCGGCACCGGCCCGGTACCGGCCCCCGCGCGGGCGGACGGGCCGCACGGGCGCCGCGACCCGTTCTTCGACAACGCGAAGTACGTCGCGATCCTGCTGGTCGTGGCAGGGCACTCCCTGGCGAACCTGCTGGACGTCCCGGCCGCCAAGGGCCTGTACGTCTTCATCTACATGTTCCACATGCCGGTGTTCATCGTGATCACCGGCTACTTCTCGCGGAAGTGGACGTTCGCGGGCGGGAAGGCTCGCAAGCTCATCACCAACGTCGGCGTCCCGTACGTGGTGTTCGAGCTGGCGTACTCGCTGTACGACTGGCTCGCCGGCCGCAACGAGCTGGAGATCAGCCTGCTCAACCCGTACTACCTGACGTGGTTCCTGGCCGCGCTGTTCATGTGGCGGCTGTCCACCCCGGTCTGGCAGCAGATCCGGTGGCCGCTCGGGGTGGCGCTGGTGTTCGCGCTGCTGTCGTACATGAGCGACCTCGGCGGGACGTTCGACCTCCACCGCGTCATCGGGCTGCTGCCGTTCTACGTCCTCGGGCTGACGCTGCGCCCGGAGCACTTCGAGCTGCTGAAGCGGCCGGCCGCGCGGCCGATCGGCGCGGCGGTGCTCGCCGCCGGCCTCGGCGGGACGTACCTCGTCATGGACCACATGTCGCGGGACTGGATCTACTGGAAGCACGCGCACTCCCAGCTCGGCGTCGACAATGTCACCGGCACCCTGATGCGGCTCGCCATGTTCGCCGCCGCGACCGTGTTCGTCGCCGCGTTCCTCGCCCTGGTCCCGCGCGGCCGCCACTGGTTCACCCGGTACGGCGCCTACACGCTGTACGCCTACCTGCTGCACGGGTTCGTCACCCGGCTGCTGGACTTCACCGGCTGGTGGGGCGCGGACTGGATGCACACCCCGCCCGGCGTCGCCATCGTGGTCGGCGGCGCGCTCGCGGTCGGGACGCTGCTGTGCTCGGGGCCGGTCGTCCGGTCGATGAGCTGGGCGCTGGAGCCGACGATGGCGTGGGCGTTCACGCCGCTGCGGCGGCCGGGCGGGCGCGCCCGCCGCCCCCTGTCCTCCTGATCGGGGCCGGTCTTCCGGATCTGGGCGCGGACGCGGGCGATCGCCGCTAGAGTCCACCATGCACTCTACGTGATCGCTTGCGCACTGAAAGTGGTTATACCAGACATGCCGGACATCCTGTCTTCCGCGCGCCCGTCCGCGACCGCCACCGTCCCGGTGCTGGCGGCCGCCCGGCCGGCGGGCGCGGCGGACGCGCGGGCGGGCGGCCGGGACGCCTACTTCGACAACGTCAAGTTCTTCCTGATCCTGCTCGTGGTGGCCGGGCACTTCTGGGAGGTCTTCCGCGACGACAGCCGCGCGGTGAACGCGGCCTACACGCTCGTCTACGGATTCCACATGCCGGTGTTCGTGTTCGTCTGCGGCTACTTCTCCCGCGGCTTCATGAACCACACGAAGAAATTCCGGGTGGTTTTCCCGACGTTGGTCGTCCCTTATGTCATCTTCGATGTGCTTTACCGGCTGCAACTGGTCTTCGTCCGGGGAAATGAGTTCCGGTTGCCGGAGCTTTTCCGTCCGCAGTTCCTGATGTGGTTCCTCGTCGCGCTGGTGCTCTGGCGGCTGAGCGCCCCCCTGTGGGCGCACCTGCGGCACCCGGTCGCGGTGTCGGTGGCGCTGGCCCTGGTCGCCGGCAGCTGGAGCTTCGCCGCCGACCCGACGCTGTGCCGCACCGCCGGGCTGCTGCCGTTCTTCGTCCTCGGCCTGACGGTCCCGCGCGACCGCGTCGAGCGGCTGCGCGACCTCGGCCGGGTGCGCTGGGCCGGGGCGGCCGTGCTGCTCGCCGCGCTGCCGACCGCCTACGTGTGGCAGCTCGGCACCGTCGTCCCGCCCGTCGAGCGCGGAGTCCTGCTGTGGAACCGCGGCTACGAGCACCTGCACTTCAGCGCCGAGGAGGGCATGGCGTACCGCCTCCTCGCGCTCGGGATCGCCGCCGTCCTCGGCGCCGCGTTCCTCGCCGCCGTGCCGCGCGGACGCGCCTGGTACACCGCGCTCGGCACCCGGACGATGTACGTCTACCTGCTGCACGGCCTCGTGGTGAAGGGGCTCGACTACGGCGGCGCGCTCGACGCCCCCTTCCTGCGGACGCCGGTCGGGCTGATACTGGTGACGGCCGGCGCGCTCGCGCTCGGCGTCCTGCTCGCCACCGTCCCCGTCCAGCGCCTCGCGCACCGGGCCGTGGAGCCCGAGAGCCGATGGCTGCTTAAACCGTCGCACAGCGGAAAAAAGATCTGAACAGGGTCCGCGGAAACGGTCCGGATTCACCGAGAAGCTGATTGGCCAACGTGTGAGTACTTCTGATCGCGACATTTCCCTGAGCATCATCGTGCCGGTGCACAAAGTGCAGGGGTACATCCGGCAGTGCCTGGACTCGATCCTCGACCCGGACCTGCCGAACCTGGAGGTCATCGCGGTCGACGACGCCTCGCCGGACGGCTGCGGCGAGATCCTCGACGAGTTCGCCGCGCACGACCCGCGCGTCCGGGTGCGCCACCTCGCCGAGAACGTCGGGCTGGGCCACGCCCGCAACATCGGCCTCGACATGGCGACCGGCGACTACGTCTGGTTCTTCGACAGCGACGACTACGCGACCGAGGGCGCGGTCCGGGCCGTCCTCGACCGGCTCGCCGAGACCCGCCCGGACGTGCTGCTGTTCGACTACGCGCGGGCGTACTGGAACGGCAGGGTCAAGCGCAGCATCATCAACCACCTGTTCCGCGAGCCGCCCGCTCCGGACGTGTTCTCCCTCGCCGAGCGGCAGAGCGTCCTGGAGATGATGATGACGGCGTGGAACCGGGCGATCCGCCGGGAGTTCCTGCTCGACCTCGGGCTGCGGTTCAGCGGCGGCTACTACGAGGACGTCAACGTCACCTACCCGATCCTGATGGCGGCCGAGCGGATCAGCCTCCTCGACCGGGTCTGCTACATCTACCGGCAGCGCCGCCGCGGCGCGATCACCCGGACGACCGGCGCCAAGCACTTCGACGCGTTCGCCCAGTACGACCGCATCTTCGAGTTCATGGACCTGATGGGGGCGAAGGCCGACCGGTTCCGCCCGCTGATGTTCGACCGGACGATCTGGCACCTGCTCGTCATCATCGAGCGCGGCGACCGCGTCCACGAGTCGGACAACCCGCGCTTCTTCGCCGAGATGTCGCGGACCTACAACCGGTACGAGCCGATCGGGCACGTCCCGCCCGAGCGCGACGACCAGCCCTACCTCGCCGAGAAGCACCGGCTGATCAAGGCGAACGACTACAAGGGGTTCCTGCACGTCCGCGCCGCCGAGGCCAGGAACAAGGCGCGGAAGCGGGGCGGCCGCAAGGCCGCGCGCGTGGGGAAGCGCGGCGTGCTCCTGTCGAAGGAGCTCGCCAAGGACCGCTACTACCAGATGCAGCGGCGCCTCGCGATCGACGAGAACCTCGCCGTCTTCGCCGCCTACTGGTACCGCGGGTACGCCTGCAACCCGGCCGCCGTCTACGAGAAGGTCAGGGAGCTGGCCCCGCACATCGAGCCGGTGTGGGTGGTCAAGCCGGCCGCGCGCAAGACCATGCCGGACGGCGTCGACTACGTCGTCGCGGGCGGCGCCGAGTACTACCGGACGCTGGCCCGCGCCAAGTACTTCGTCAACAACGTCAACTTCCCCGACCACTACGTGAAGCGGCCGGGGCAGGTGCACATGATGACGCAGCACGGCACGCCGCTGAAGAAGATGGGCCTCGACCAGATGGAGTTCCCGGTCGGCGCCGCCGACATGGACTTCAAGACCCTCATCGCCCGGTCGGACCGGTGGGACTACCTCCTGTCGTCCAACCCGCTGTCGACGGAGGCGTGGGAGCGCGGGTTCCCGTGCGACTACGAGATGCTGGAGATCGGCTACCCGCGCAACGACCGCCTCGTGCGCGCCACCGAGGACGAGCGGGCCCGGCTGCGCGCCGGCCTCGGCGTCCCCGGCGGCGCGACCGCGATCCTGTACGCGCCGACCCACCGCGACTACCAGCGCCGCTACAGCCCGATGTTCGACATCGGGCGGGTGATGGAGCAGCTCGGCGACGGCCACGTCCTGCTGCTGCGCGCGCACTACTACTACAAGATCAGGAACATGGCGGCGGACCTGGGCTGGCCGGCGGGCCGGGTCATCGACGTGTCCGGGCACCGGTCCGTCGAGGACCTCATGATCGCCTCGGACGCGCTGCTCACCGACTACTCGTCCGTGATGTTCGACTACGCCAACCTCGACCGGCCGATCGTCGTCTACGCGAACGACTGGGAGACCTACCGGCTCACCCGCGGCGTCAACTTCGACCTGATGGAGACCGCGCCGGGCGTCGTCGCGACGACCGAGGAGGAGCTGGTCGACGCGTTCGCGTCGCGGGCGCCGTGGGGCGACGCGGCCGCGAAGAGCCTCGCGATCTTCCGGAGCCGGTTCTGCCCGTGGGACGACGGGGAGGCCGCCGAGCGCGCCGTCCGCCGCATGTTCCTCGGCGAGAAGATCCCGAATCCGCCGCGGTGAACCGCCGCCGTCCCGTCCCGTCCGACCCGGCCCGGCGGTGCCGCCGGGCCGTCCCGAACCGATCGAAGGAGTGGGCCGCTTGTCCGCCAGCGGGATCAGCGTCATCGTGCTCGCGCACGGGGCCGGGGAGTCGCTCGGCGGCACCCTCGCCTCGCTCGCCGCGCAAACGCACACCGGCCTCGACGTGCTGGTGGTCGACGACGGCGCCGGCGCCGCCGCCGAGACGACCGTGCCCGACGGCCGGTTCCGGATCGTCCGGCGGGGCGCGCTCAGCCGGGGCGCGGCCCGCGAGGCCGGGGTCGCGGAGAGCCGCGGCGAGTTCCTGCTGTTCGTCGACGGCGGCGACGAGCTCCCGCCGGACGCCGCCGCGACCCTGCTGGCGGCGCTGGAGCGGTCCGGCTCGGACATCGCGCTCGGCCGCGAGGCCGTCCGCAGGTGGAACGGCCAGGTGTCGCAGTGGAAGGCGCGCCCCGCGGCCGCCGCGCCCGCGACCGGCACCGACGTCCGGCGCACCCCGGAGCTCGTCGGCGACCGCCGCGTGTCGGGCAAGCTGTTCCGCCGCTCGTTCTGGAATGCGGGCAAGCTGGAGTTCCCCGATCTCGGCTGGTACGACGACCTGCCGGTGACGGTCCGGGCGCTGCACCTGGCGGAGGGCGTCGACGTGCTGCCCGACGTCGTCCTGCACCGCCGCGGGCCCTGGTTCGCGACGACGACGGAGGCGCAGGAGATCGCCGACGGGTTCGGCGCCGTCGCCCTCGCCACCGCCTGGCTCGGCGAGCACGGCCACGCCGACGCGAGGCGGCACCTGCAGTTCCTCGCCGTGACCGGCGAGCTGCAGGTGTTCCTGGACGCGCTGCCCGACGTGCCCGCCGGCGAGCGCGACCAGGTCGTCGCGCAGGCCGCCGCGTACGCCGCCGAGGTGCCCGCGAAGGTGCTCGCGGCCGCGCCCGCGCTGACCCGGCTGAAATGGCATCTCGCCGGGGCCGGGCACACGAGGGAGCTGGTGAAGGTCGTCCGGTACGAGCGCGGGAAGGCGTCGCCGGCGATCGTCCGCGACCCGCTGCGGCGCTACGTCGTGTACCCGTACTGGAAGGACGCCAAGGTCGGCGTCCCGCGCGAGGTCTACCGGGCGCGGAGCGAGGTCCGGCTGCGCGGCCGGGTGCACGCGGTGGGCTGGTCGGGCGGCACGCTGATGATCAGCGGCGAGGCGTACATCAACTCGGTCAGCATGCGGCGCCGCTGGACGTCGGTGAAGGCGATGACGCTGCGGTCCGGCGGACGGAAGATCGTCGCGCGGGCCCGGCAGACGCCCGTCCCGGGGAGGACGTCGGGCTGGTCCGGGTTCGAGGTCGCCTTCGACACCGGGCGGCTCCGCCACTGCGGGCGATGGGTCGAGGGCGACTGGACGGTCGACGCGTCCGTGCTCAACGCGGGCGTGTTCCGGCGGGGGCCGCTGCGGGGCGGCGGGTCGGGCAGCGGCGCTCATCCCCCGTACCGGTACGTCGCGGACGACGTGCGGATCGTCCCCCGGGTCGAGGACGGCCGGTTCGTCATCACGGTCGAGAAGGTCGTCAGGCGGGCGACCGCGCTGCGCTGGGAGGGCGACGCGCTCATCATCGAGGGCACGGGCGAGACCCCGGACGAGCTGGTCCTGTCGCTCGGCGACGACCGCGTCACCGTGCCCGTGGCGGCGGCGGGCGACGGGTTCGCGGCCCGCGTCGAGCCGATGGCCCTGGTAGGGCCGCCCATGCCACCGGACCAGAGCGACGACACCCGCGACTGGACGGTGTCGGCCGGCGGGCGGCGGCTGGTGCTCGCCGAGGGCGTCGGCGACGTCGACCGGATGTTCGGCGCGCTGGAGGTCGTGGCCGGGCGGGGCCCGAGCGGCTACCTGCGCCTCCGGCGGTCGACGGTCCGGTTGTCGGTGGACGACTGCACGTGGCGTCCGGACGGGTCGCTGTCGGTGACCGCGACGCATCCCGTCCACGGCGGCGGGCAACTGGTGCTGCGCAGCCGGGGGCGCCGCAAAGAGCACGCGTTCGACCTCGTCGCCGACCCGTCGTCCGGCGTGCTGCGCGCCGAGGTCCCGGTCGCGGCGGTGCCCGGCGTCGCCGGCGTGCTGCCGCTGCGTCCGGGCCGCTGGGACGTGCTGTTCCGCCCGCCGGGCGAGCGGGCGCTGGCCGTGGGCCTGTCCGCGCACGCGCAGCAGGCGCTGCCGGAGCCGCGGGAGGTCGCGCGGCGCGGCTACGCGCTGGAGGCCCGCGACGGGCGCCTCGCCGTGTCGGTGACCGGCGACGTCACGCCGGAGGAGAAGAGCGCCGGGGCCAAGTACCGGGAGGAGGCCCGCCGCCGCGTCGACCGGGACGGGCTGCGCGACGCCGTGCTGTTCTCGTGCTTCAGCGGGCGGCAGTACTCCGACAGCCCGAAGGCGATCCAGCAGGAGCTGCTGCGCCGCGGGTCGGACCTGGAGCAGCTGTGGGTCGTCAACGACGCGCAGGTGGAGCTGCCGAGCGGGTTGACGGCGGTGCGGCTGAACGGCCGGGAGTGGAACGAGGCGCTCGCCACGTCCCGGTACATCGTGACGAACCACCGGCTGGGGGACGCGTTCCGGCGGCACCCCGACCAGGTCGTCCTGCAGACGTGGCACGGCACGCCGCTGAAGAAGATCGGCAGCGACATCAAGGAGGTCCACTTCGCGTACGCGCCCGGGATGAAGAAGGCGTTGCATGCGAAGACGGGCGGCGGGCCGGTCCTGCCGGAGTGGAGCCATCTGCTGTCCCCGAACCCGTTCAGCACGGAGATCTTCCGGCGCGCGTTCGCGTTCAAGGGCGAGATGCTCGAAGTGGGGTATCCGCGCAACGACCTGATGCACAGCCCGGAGGCCGGCGCCGTCGCCGAGCAGGTCAGGGCGCGGCTCGGCATCCCGGACGGCAAGCGGGTGGTGCTGTACGCCCCGACGTGGCGCGACGACCAGTACTACAGCCGGGGCCGCTACAAGTTCGACATGCGGCTCGACGTGGAGCGGGCGCGGGCCGCGCTGGGCGATGACCATGTTCTGTTGATCCGGCTGCACACGAACGTCGTGGACGGGGTCGAGGAGGACGAGCACGGGTTCGTCCGGGACGTGTCCCAGTACCCCGACATCACCGAGCTCTACCTGGTCTCGGACGTGATGATCAGCGACTACTCGTCGGTGATGTTCGACTACGCCAACACGGGGCGTCCCATGCTGTTCTTCACCTACGACCTGGCCGACTACCGGGACCGGCTCCGCGGCTTCTACTTCGACTTCGAGGCGGAGGCGCCGGGGCCGCTGGTGGAGACGTCCGACGATCTGATCGACGCGATCCGGGATGTCGAGGGTGCCTGCACCGGTCACAAGTCGCGGTATGAGGCTTTCGTCGACCGGTTCTGTCCGCTCGACGACGGCAAGGCCGCGTCCCGGGCCGTGGACCGCGTCTTCGACCCGGCCGGTTCCGGGCGCTCGTGACTTCGCCGAAGGTCAGCGTCGTCGTTCCCGTCTACAACTGCCGTTCGTCGGTGGGACGGGCGTTGCGGTCGGTGTTCGAGCAGACGCTTGCGGGTGGCCTGGTCGAGGTCATCGCGGTGGACGATGGCTCTACCGATGGCAGCGGTGAGGAGTTGGATCGGATCGCCGCAGGGCGGGCGGGCGTCGCTGTTGTCCGGCAGCCGAATTCGGGTGGGCCTGGCGGGCCGCGCAACACGGGGATCAAACGCGCTTCCGGGGAGTACCTGTTCTTCCTGGACGCCGACGACCATCTCGGGCCGGAGGCGCTGGAGCGGATGTGCGCCATGGCCGACGAGCAGCGGACCGATGTGGTGATCGGCAACTATGTGGGGGTCGGGCGGGGCGTCGCGCGGTTCGACACGACCATCCCGCGGATATCGGTGGACGACCCGAAGACCGATGTCTACGGTCGCTCGCTGACCGCGCACAAGTTGTTCCGCCGGGACATGGTGGTGGAGCACGGGATCCGGTTTCCGGAGGGCGTGCTGTCGGGTGAGGACAAGGTGTTCGCCGCGCACGCGTTCCTGCATGCTTCCGGTGTCTCCGTGCTCGCGGACTACGACTGCTACTACCTGGTCGAACGCGATGACGGCAGCAGCATCATGCAGGGCGGGGGCGCGCCCGCCGGCGCGTACTTCGCGGAGGCCGCCCGGCCGCTGCTGGAGCAGGTCGTGTCGCATCGGGAGCCGGGCGAGGTGCGCGACCGAATGCTCGTCCGGCATTTCCAGCGGGACGTCCTGCACCGGTTCAACGGGCGGTTCCTGGCGGCGTCCGAGGATGAGCGTCGGGAGACGCGGGAGGCCGTTCGGGCACTGTGCGAGGAGTACCTCACGTCCTCGGTGCTGATGCGGATGCCGCCCCGGCACCGGTTGCTCGCGCACTGCGTCCTGGGGGATCATCGGCGGCTGCTGGTGGAGATCATCAAGGCCGCGTTAGGGCCGGAGCCCGTGCCGGTCGTCGTCGACAAGGACCGCGCGTTCAGCCTGTTCCCCGGCTTCCGGGACCCGTCGGCCGCCGTACCCGACGCGTACTTCGACGTCACCGACCGGCTGCGCGTCCGGCGGAGCGTCACCGCGCTGGGCTGGGACGGCGATCGGCTGCGGGTCGGCGGAACCGCGCTGCTCAGCATGGTCGACGCTGCTGATCAGAGCGTTGCCGCCGTGCTGATGCGGTCGAAGACGTCGGGCGGCGAGCATCGGCTGGAAGTGGCGCGGGACGCCGGCTTCGCCGTGGACATCGCCGCCGGTTCCATGCCGTCCGGGACCTGGGATCTGCATGTCGAGGTGGCCAGCGATCATCTGGTGAAGGAGGCGCGGCTCGGGGCCGACCGCGTTCCGGAGATCGACACCGCTCCGCCTGCCCGGTTCGTCACGTCTGGGATGGGTGGCGCGGCGGTGACGCCGTTCTTCACGCGCGAGTACGGGAACCTGTCGTTCACCGTGGTTCCAGGACCGGGCGGTCTCCGGCGGCTGCTGAGGTTCGACAGCCTTGGATGGGACGAGTCGGGGCGTCTGCGGGTCAGCGGGCATGTGGCGGCGACCCGTTCCGCGAGCGCGCGGGTTCAGTTCGCGATCGGGCTGGACCGGCGGGGCGGGGGCGGTTCTCGGCGCGGGGATGTG
The DNA here is from genome assembly GCF_039529475.1 of Actinomadura chokoriensis. NCBI lineage: Bacteria > Bacillati > Actinomycetota > Actinomycetes > Streptosporangiales > Thermomonosporaceae > Actinomadura > Actinomadura chokoriensis. The sequence goes on from NZ_BAAAMW010000001.1 coordinate 875,030, forward strand.
GAGACGTTGGCCGGGGCCGATCGTCTGGAGTTCACCGCAGTCGTCGACCCGCGGGGGCTGGGCGCCGGGCGGTGGGACGCCTGGATGGAGTTGGCCGTCGGCGGCGAGACGTCCCGCATCCGGGTGCCGATGGCGGAGCCGTCTTCGGCGGTCCCGGGTGTGCGCCGCACCTCGTTCTATCGGACGGGAGGCGGGAACCTGGCGGTTCAGGTCGTCCCGAGGCGGGTGTCCGGAATGATCAAACGGCGGCTCGGCCGGACGGGCTGATCAGGCGTCCGTGCCCGCGTCGGCCGTCGCCGGTTCTTCGGCCTCCGGCACGGGATCGGCGTCGGGGCGGGGTGGCGGGAGGGCCGCCAGCCCGAGGGCGATGCAGGCGAACGGCACGGCGGGCAGGACGTAGCGGTAGTCGAAGTCGGCGGTCGCGGCGGGGATGACGAGCAGCGCCAGACTCGTCCCCCACGGGAGCAGCGCTCCTGTCCCCCAGTGCCGGACGGGGCGGAGCGGACGCCACCGTCCCCCTGCTCTGGCGTGCAGGAACGGACCGGCGAGCCCGCCGAGGAGCAGGATGCCGAGGAACGTCCCCGGCATGGCGAAGTCGTCCTGATAAGCCAGGACCTGCCCGGCCCACGGCCGGACGACCCTGGTCTCACCGCCGTCCGGGTCGTACTTCGCGGCGAGGAGCGCCTGCTCATCGCTCCACGCCTCGCCCTCGGGGAACTCGTATTGCAGCCACGTCCACGGCGTCGGATACGGCTTGCGGTTCCACTCGAACGCCATGAACGTGTCATGGACGACGACCTTCGCGTAGTCGCCGGGCTGCTTCTCGATCGCCTCCCACGCGAACGCGCCCGCGAGCCGGTCGGCCCGCTCGCCGGTCACCCAGCCGGGGATCTCCCGGAACGCGGAGTCCTTCGTCCACATCGCCGCGAAGGGCCGCGACATGCGCGGATCGGTGCGCTTCGGGCACATGATCCGCAACTCGGGACGGGGCTCGATGACCCGGCAGTCGGCGAACGAGGCCGTCCGCCCGTAGAGCCAGATCGAGTCGGCCTTGGCGAGCTTGAACTGCCCGTACACCGCCTGGAACCAGGCCATGTAGCCGACGACGGGCAGCACGAACATGACCACCGCCGCGACGCACGCCCGCCACCCGGCTCGCCGCAGCAGCATCGCGACGAGGATGACCGCGATCAGCGGCAGCCCCGTCGACCTGGTGAGCGCGGCGAACGCGGTGAACGTCCCCGCGATCGCTCCCAGCCACCACGTCGACCGGCGCCGCCACAGCACCGCCGCCACCGCGACGAGCAGCAGGAACGTGAACAGCGAGTCCGACATGAGCATGTGCTCAAGGGCGACCTGATGGACCGGGATCAGTACGGGGACGGTCAGCGCCGCCGCGAGCAGGCCCGGCGCCCAGACGCGCCACGCCCACCGCCCCGGCTCGTCCTGTGGCCAGGCGGCTCGTCCGGCGCGCAGCACCACCACGTACACGAGCACGCCGCTGAGCAGGCCGATCGCATGCTGCACGGCCACCACCGCGGTAAAGCTGTGCAGCGGCTCGATCAGCCGGAGCAGAAACGGGTATCCACTCGGACGCGTCTCGCCCGGCCGCAGCCGGATCGCGGCCTCCAGATACCCCGGCGAGTCGCCGAACCACAACGGCGCCGGATATGCGAGGACCGCGATGACCCGGATCCAGATCGCCGCCGCGAGAACCACCGCGAACGGGGCATGGGCGACGTGTGGGACGCGCACTCTGCCCAGCGTACCGAGGATGATGATCATCAACGTCCGGTCCGGTGGCACGGATGCTCGACAATGCCGGAGACCGGAACCGGACAGCCGATAACATCGGACCGCTCCTCACGATGAAAGGAACTCCATGGCGAACTTCACGCTCGACGACGTTCGGCAACGGACGTACAAGGCGCGTGACGCCTGGTGGACCGTCCTGCTGGTCGATCCGCTCGCGTCCCGGCTGGTGAGGTTCACGGCCAACCGGACGCGCGTGACCCCGAACCAGCTCACCGTCGGAGCGCTGATCCTCGGCCTCGCCGCCGGCGCCTGCTTCACCGTCGCGTCCTGGCCGTGGCTGCTCGCCGGAGCGCTGCTCTACCACCTGTCCTTCACGCTCGACTGCATGGACGGCAAGATCGCCCGCCTCAAGGGCACCGGCTCGGTCTTCGGCGCCTGGCTCGACTACATCTTCGACCGCGTCCGCGTCCTGGCCTGCGCGATCGCCCTGATGGCCGGCCAGTACGCCGCCACCGACAACGTCGCCTACATCTGGACGGCCGTGGCGGTCGTGTTCCTCGACATGCTCCGCTACATGGACGCGCTGGAGATCTACAAGGTCCGCTCCCAGATGCGCTCGACCCTGAACGCGGCCCGCGCGGAGGCCCAGGAGCTCGAACAGGCCGCCCGCCGCGCCAACGGCGAGATCTCCGACGCCGACGGAGACCTCCGCTCCGCCGAGGCCCTCGCCGAGGACCCGGAGGCCGACATGGAGGAGCGGGTCGTCGCCGACGCCGACCCGACCATCGCGAACCTCCAGCAGGGCTTCAACCAGCGCTTCCCCTGGTACGCCCGGATCCGCAACGTGCTGATGGCGGGCCGCATCCGCCCCCACCTGATCAGCGGCATCGAGTTCCAGATGGGCGTCTTCATCATCGCCCCGATCGCCGCCGTGATCGTCCCCGGCGCGATCATCCCCGTCGTCGCGGTCAGCGCCGCCGGCCTGCTCGCCTTCGAGCTCGTCATCATCTACAAGTTCTGGCTGGCCAGCCGCGACTACACCCGCACCCTCGCCAACCTGAACGCCAAGATCGAGGCCCACCGGGCCGCCCTCCCCACCGATTACCAGGTGACGGTCTCCAGCTCGGGCTGACATCGACGCGGAAGTCCCCCGGCGCCTTCGGGCACCGGGGGACTTCCGCTTTCTCAGCGCTTGCGCGCGGTGACGAGCAGGTACTCCCACTCCATGACCAGGCCGGACGTCCCGACGTCATGTCGCCGGGCCAACTCGGCGAGCGCCAGATCGAGCTCGGCCACCTTCTCCGGGTCGCCTTCGATGCGCCGGTAGACGGCGACGGTGGGGCCGTAGCGGGCCTTGAAGTAGTCGCGGAACTCCTCCGGCTTCCCGAACCGCTCGACCCGCACCGTCCGCTTCTCGAACGCGATGTCGCCGACGCGATCGCCGAACAGCTCCTGGACGTGCTCGGGACGTCCCCAAAGCGGCGGCGGCTGCGCCCCCTCGGGCGGCGGCGGCGCGTAGGGCTTCATCACGGCGAACATCTCGCCGATGAAGCCCTCCGGCGTCCAGTTGACCAGCCCGATCGTCCCGCCTGCGCGGCAGACCCGCAGCATCTCGCCGGCCGACGCCCGATGGTTCGGCGCGAACATGACCCCGACGCACGACACCACCGCGTCGAACTCCCCGTCCCCGAACGGCAGCGCCTCTGCGTCGGCCTCCCGCCAGGTCAGCTCCGCACCCCGCCGAGCCGCGTCCAGCTCCCCCGCCCGGAGCAGCCCCGGCGTGAGGTCGCTCGCCACCACGTCCGCCCCTGCGAGCGCCGCCGCAATGGCCGCGTTCCCCGACCCGGCCGCGACGTCCAGCACCCGGTCTCCAGCGGTGACCCCCGCCGCCCGGACGAGCACCGCCCCCAGATCCGGGATGACCTCCGACGCCACCGCCGGATAGTCGCCCAACGCCCACATGGCCCTGTGCGCGTCCTTCACCGTGTCCCCCATGACACTTCACCTCCCGTTGTGGGTTCAACGCTAGGAATCCGCGGGCTCCCCTCCTAGTACAGGATCTGTACCGACCCTGGCCGCTCATGGGGAATCGTCCTAGCCTGCGAAGCATGGGGGCTTCGTACTACCAGTTCTGCCCCGTCGCCAAAGCGATGGAGTTACTGGACGAGCGCTGGACGCTGCTGATCGTCCGGGAGTTGCTCGCCGGCAGTGAACGGTTCAACGAGGTGCGCCGGGGCGTCCCCCGCATGTCCCCGACTCTGCTCTCCAAGCGCCTGAACCAACTCGTCCGAGCCGGCGTCCTGACCAAGAAGGACGACCGCTACGTCCTCACCCCGGCCGGCGAAGAACTGCGCCCGGTAGTGGAGGCCCTTGCGGTATGGGGCGTCCGCTGGATAGGCGAACTGGGCGACCAGGACCTCGACCCCCAACTCCTCCTCTGGGACATGCGCCGCAACATCGTCCCGGGCGCCATACCAACCCACCGCACCGTCATCCTCTTCGCTTTCCCGGACGTCCCCACCCGCACCCGTCACTGGTGGCTCGTCCTCACACCCGACAATGCCGACGTCTGCGACACCGACCCGGGTTTCGAGGTCTCGGTGACGGTGACCGCCGACCTCCGTGACATGGTCCGGATCTGGCGCGGCGACCTGCACTGGCAGGACGCCCTACGTTCCGGCACGATCGACCTGCAGGGCCCCGAACCCGTCCGCCGCACCCTCCCGACCTGGTTCGCCCTCTCCCCTTTCGCCGCCGTCCCCCGTCCCGCCATCCACCACGTCGGTGGCGACTTTTAGGCAGGATGAACGCCATGAGCGAGCCACCCGGGCAGTCGTCGATCCCAGATCGAACGCGGTCAGGTCCCCACCGTCGACACCATCGCCCGCTACGTCAAGCTCTCGGCGGCCCAGGTCGAGGTCGCCGCCGCGTTCGGCGACAACCAGCAAATCCTGTGCGGCACCAACACCCCAGCCGCTTGACCCGTCAATCACCAGCACCGGCACTACCGCCGGTCGCGTGGGCTCTCACATCCGCACTGCATGCAATCTGCATGCTAAAATGCATGCATGGGAGTCATTCAGATCCGGGACGTCCCCGATGAGACCGAGCGGACGCTAAAGGCGCGAGCCGAGCGAGAGGGCAAGTCACTGACGGCCTACGTGCGAGACCTCCTGAACGAGGAAGCCGCCGCACCGACGCTCGATGAGGTGATGGCCAAGATCTCAGCCGATGAACCGGTGCCCTACGACCCCGACTTCGTCCGCCAGACGATGCGCGAGGGGAGCCGGTGAGCCTGGTCGTCGACGCCTCGATCGTGTTCCGTCTACTTGCCAACGTCAAAGGCGACGACCTCCTCCGACAGCGACTGACCCGCAAGTTGCACGCCCCCGCACTGATCGACGTGCAGATCGCCTCGGTGGTGCGCGGACACGCGATCACCAGTAAGCCGGAGGTCCGTATCTCCGAAGCACGGGCACAGACCATGCTGGAGCGTTACGCCCAACTCAGAATCATCCGCCATCCCATGCTGCCCCTGCAGCGACGGGTGCTGGAGTTGCGCAACAACCTCACCGCCTACGACGGCATGTACGTGGCCCTCGCCGAACTGCTACGAGTGCCCCTGCTCACCGACGACGCCAAATTCGCCGGGTCGGCCGGGCACCGAGCGGAGATCCACCGTTATCCACCACCCCAGGGATGAGACTCCGTCCGCGTCCAGAGGCATCATGCCGAAGACCGCAGGGATAACGCTCGAGGTTCCATAACGGATCAACTCCAACTGAGCGCGTTCGTTCCCCGGGCAGAACCGGCCCTACTACTGCTCGCGAGCAAGCCGGAAGGTGGCCTCACCTGGCCGGGTCCCTAGGTGTGGCCAGACGGGCTGAGAACATGCCCGGAGGACCGTGGGCAGCAAAGGTAACTCGGGACGGCGCCGAAGAGGGGCGTGCCGGTCCAGGCCACGTCGATAGACGGGCCAGGGGCTGGACGGTCAGCGACTTCGACTTCCCGGACGTCCCCGCCCGGAGTTGGCACTGGTGGCTCGTCCTCACACCCGGCGATGCCGACGTCTGCGACACCGACCCCGGTTTCGAGGTCTCGGTGACGGTGACCGCCGACCTCCGCGACATGGTCCGGATCTGGCGCGGCGACCTGCACTGGCAGGACGCCCTGCGCTCCGGCACGATCGACCTGCAGGGCCCCGAACCCGTCCGCCGCACCCTCCCGACCTGGTTCGCCCTCTCCCCCTTCGCCACCATCCCCCGTCCCGCCATACCTGCGAGAGGACCTTCGGTAGGTTGAGCAGCATGGGCGAGCCCGCCGAGAAGTACTCGATCACCCTGCCGCGCGACATCGCCGAAGCCGCCAAGCAACGCAGTGGCTCCTCCGGCTTGTCCACCCACGCCCCAGTGGCCGTTGCCCGTCAGATCGAACGCGACAACCTCAACGACCTCATCACCGTTGCAGAGGCCGAGCACGGGCCCATCACGGATGAGGAGATCCAAGCGCGGCGCGACCAACTCCATCAGGCGCGCCGGGAACAACTGGGCGGGGCGGACGCCTCGTGACCCGCTCCCCCGCCACTCCTGGCAGCACCCTCGTCCTCGATAGCAAGGGCCTGGCCACAGCCGTTCTGCGCGACCGTGCTCACAGCGCCGCAAACGTACAGAAATGCCAGACCTAGGAAGAGCAGCAATGACGAGTCTTCCCAAGTGGAGCGAGGTCCGCGCCGACATCGTTGCAGCGGCCGGCGGTGAAGAGTCCGTCGCGGAGGCTCGCAAGCGCCACCAGTCCTACATCGACGGCCACCGGCTCGCCGAACGCCGCAAGGTCCTCGGTCTGTCCCAGACCGATGTGGCCGACAAGATGGGCGTGACCAAGAGCCGGGTCTCCCAGATCGAACGCGGTGAGGTCTCCACGGTCGACGCCATCGCCCGCTACGTCCAGGCTCTCGGCGGCGAGATCCAGATCTCCGCCGTGTTCGGCGACGACCAGTACATCCTGCGCGGCGCCGACACCCACGCCGCCTGACCCGTCGACCGCCAACACCGGCCCCAGCGCTGCGCCGCTGCGAAGTCGGTCATACAGCCCGTCCCGGATCGAGGGCACCCCAGCGCTCCACACGCATGCGCGAGGACGAAGGAGACGGGCCGCGCGGGGGCCGGACGGTCAGCGAGCAGGGTGCTGCTTGACCTGCTCGATCAGGCTGACGAACTGCGCAACCGACAAGGTGAGGTGTCCCCCATCCGGGTCCTTACTGTCCCGCACCCCGACCCCAGTCCCTGCCGCAAGCCGCCCCAGCTCAACGCACTGCTCGTCGTTCACTCCGCCGCTACGGATGCTCTTACGCCACTGCACGGCCACGGCTAACACTCCAGGCGCTGCTTGACCTGCTCGATCACGCCAGCGAACTGCGCAACCGACAGGGTGAGGTGGCCACCATCCGGATCTTTGCTGTCCCGCAGGGCGATCCCAGCCCCAGGTGCAAGTCGTCCCAGCTCAACGCACTGCTCGTCGTTCGCTCCGCCGCTGTGAGAACTCTTGCGCCACTGGATGATCATGTGTACCTCTCCAAGTACTGCTCAATGATCTCGCGAGAGGCTTCCTCGGAGGCAGCCTTCACGCCGATACGGTCGAACGTAATCGAAAGCTCCCGAACTTCGCCAGAGGTTTCGATCAGGCGACCTCCGTTGAGAGCACCGGAGTAGGCAACGTCCCGGTCCTCTAGGCCGAAGATCTGCATCGACCCGTCGACGCCCATGTGCTCACCCGAAGAGAAGGGGACCACGCGCAGGCTCACGTGCGGGAGCGCGGCCAGTTCGAGCAGGTGCTCAAGCTGTTTCCTCATAACCTCCGCGCCGCCGACAGGACGCATCAAGACGGCCTCATCGATTACCGTCCAGGTGAGGAGGGAGTCTCCTTTATCCCAGTACGCCCTCTTCTTGGTCGTCCGACGGGCCATGGTGGCGTCCAGGTCTTTGAATTTACTCGCCCTGACGTAGGCCCATGTGTAGTCGTCCGTCTGGAGAGCGAGCGGGACAACCTGACCGTGGTAGGTCTTGACTGAAATGGCCTCCTCTTCATACTTGTCGATCTGACGACCCCAGTCCGGGTCGTGTGCCATTCGGGCAAACCAGAGCAAAACTTGGAAAAGCACCCCAGTCCCGTACGCCCTGTCGAGTAGCCGCATCTGGTCGTCCTGCGGGCGCCGACGACCTGCTTCCAGGTTGGAAACAGTCGACCGAGCCACTCCGATGATCTCCCCGCACTGGGTGAGCGACAGCCCCATCTTCTCCCTGAAGAAGCGCATACAGAAGGCCAGGAAGTGCCACATGGAGATCCTGGGGTCAAGGGGATCACGGACGATCGGCATCGTTGCTCCTGTTTTCGCTTCGGCTGATTACAGCGAAACCTTAGAACGGGTCGGTGATCCTTGTCACAGGAAATCGGAATCTCGGGCAAGGACAGGACGATGGCGATGGCAGGGACCGCAGAGCCGGTTATGCCCCTTATGGGCACACCGTCCGCAGTGGCGCAAGCACGCACCTTCACGGACACACAAATCCGCAAATGGAACTACTCGCACATTCTCGACAGCGCACTTCTCATCGTCTCGGAGCTCGTTACCAACGCGGCCCGACAGACACCGGACGAGGAGATCCGTCTCCAGCTCAGCCGGGACGCTTTGGGGATCATCATCGCCGTCTGGGACGCCGACCATGAGTTGCCCACGGCCAAGCCGGTGAAGGAACTCACCCTCGACGACCTCGACCTGTCCGAGGAGGCGTTCGACGACAACGGCGGCTGGGGCCTGCACATCGTCCAGGCCATGTCCGCCAAATGCGGCGTCACCGCCGACCCGGCCGGCGGCAAGTGGGTCTGGGCGCGCATGCACCCGTAGTGGGCGTCGAGTCCACCTCCATCATCCGTACCGGCAGACCAGGCATGCCCCTGCGACGGGAGGTAATACGAAGATGGCCACCAACCACGTGACGATCACGAACGGACGGCGCCCGTTCCTGGCCGCTCTCGATGCGGCCGTGCGCAAGTACGGCGGGATGTCCAGCGGCATCGTCCCGCGCGACGGCACACCCGTCCTCTACGTGATCAACACCGAGTCACCCGGCAGGTTCACCGAGATCGGCGTCGACTTCATCCGCGGCGCCTGGGTGTTCACTTGGGCTCCGACCGGCGACACGATCAGCGCAGCCGGCGACCTGGCGACCGCCGCCGACACGATCGCACGCGCGCTTGGGGCTCACACCGGGCTCCGCCCGTGATGGAGACCGAGCCCGCGGACATGACGCAATGGGGTCGGTAGGCACGGCCGTTCAGCATGCGTGCTCGCGCCCATCCAGATCACTCTTACGTGCGAGATGTGCGATGCGATGCCGCTCGGCTCGGCGCTGCCACAGGGCTCTTCTCTCTGCAAGGAACTGATCAAGAAGGGCGAACAGGACGCTCACCGCCTGTTCATCCTCCTCAGGGGTCAGGTATCGGAAATCCGGCCAAGCGCCGTCTTGATAGATCTCGCAGAGCACAAGGAAAGGCTAGTAGAGTTCACGCCTTCCCTTGCCACGAAGAGCAAGCCACTCATGAAAATCCTTGAGCAGGGAGCGCCCCGCCCCTACTTCATAGCCAACCAAGAAGGCGCAAGTACCCTCATAGGTTCCACGCATCACATAGATGCGGTGATGCTTTTTGAATTCTGCCAAGAACCCTGAGAACAGTTTCTCGTAGTCAGAATCCGGAGCTGGCTTCATTGCCGCGATCCCGCAACCTGTCTAGTTCCCGTCCGGCTCGTGCCTTCATGGTGTGATGAGGCCGGGCTTCATCTGCTTCTTTGCCGCCCAGCCTATCGGTCACGGCATCGTGCTGCCGGGGATTGGGACTAGTCGGCTGCAGTTGGACGACGCTGCTGTCGCGGTGCCCTTCCACATCGTGGCGATGGTCTCCGCTCGGGACGGCGCATCTGCTGGTCGGAGGCCGGCGGGAGCGGGCGGAGTCGACGGTTCGATGGGGCTAGTGTTCTGAGTCAATAGTTCTTTGTTAGTCGGTAGGCTGTTGGGATGCCGAGCCCGAAGCTGGATCCGGTGGTGTTGTCCGATGAGGAGCGGTCGGCGCTGATCGGGTGGGTGCGCCGCCGCAAGACCTCTCAGGCTTTGGCGTTGCGGGCGCGGATCGTGCTGCTGTGCGCCGAGGGCGCCACGATCGCCCGGGTCGCCGAGCAGGCCGGGGCCTCGCGGAACACGGTGTCGAAGTGGCGGTCGCGTTTCCTGGCCGACC